>NZ_JBIAVB010000001.1:0-693399 GCF_042893675.1 Streptomyces sp. NPDC001594
GACGCGGCATGTCACCCAAGCCGGCGATCCGATACTGCACGAACCGTGCCCGCCAG
Source organism: Streptomyces sp. NPDC001594 (assembly GCF_042893675.1). Classification (NCBI taxonomy): domain Bacteria; kingdom Bacillati; phylum Actinomycetota; class Actinomycetes; order Kitasatosporales; family Streptomycetaceae; genus Streptomyces; species Streptomyces sp. NPDC001594. The sequence goes on from NZ_JBIAVB010000001.1 coordinate 57, forward strand.
CGGCCCACCGCATGGGCTGTGGACCCGAGCCGGGCAGCCGCGTCCTTGTTCGACGCGCCTTCAGCACAGGCCAGGATGATCCGGCACCGCAAGGCCCACGCCTGCGGCGTGGATCGACGCCGCACCCACCCCTCGAGTGCGGCCCGCTCCTCGTCCGACAACGTCAATTCGGCCTTCGGCCGTCCCGTCCGTACCACAGGGCAAGCTTATACATCTGAACAGAATTCCCGACTCAGAAGACTAGAGGAGGAGCTGGCCAAGGGCCCGGTCGCGCACGGCTGGCCCGATCAACGGTGGACGTTGTCCAGGATCAAAACGCTGATCGGCCGACGGTTCCACAAGAGCATGACGTTGTCGGGCATCTCCCAGATGCTGCGGAGGCACGGCTGGAGTCATCAGGTTCCGGCCCGTCGTGCCGTGGAGCGCGACGAGGTGGCGGTGGCCGGCTGGGTGAAGGAGGTATGGCCGCACCTGGAACCATCGCGGCGGCACTCGGGGCCTGGCTCGTCTTCGAGGACGAGGCCGGATTCTCGATGACGCCGCCGACCTCCCGCACCTGGGGCAAGCGCGGGACCACCCCGGTCATCCGGGTCCGGGGCCGTTCCCAGCGCCGCTTCTCCATCGCAGCCCTGTGCTGCTACAAACCCGGGATGCGATCCCGTCTGATCTACCGGCCCAAGCGGCACGCCGATCACAAGAGCGGCGGCCGCAAGAGCTTCGCCTGGACCGAGTACCGCGACCTCCTCATCGCCGCCCACCAGCAGCTCGGAGGGCCGATCGTCCTCGTCTGGGACAATCTGAACGTCCACAAGGACCGGCGGATGCGCGAGTTCATCGACACCCACGACTGGATCACCGCCTACCATCTGCCGCCCTACGCACCTGATCTCAACCCGGTTGAGGGCATCTGGTCGGTGCTTCGCCGGACCAGCCAGGCCAACACCGCCTTCGCCGACCCCGATCAACTCATCCGCCGACTACGAATCGGTCTCCGCCAGATCCAATACCGAAGCGACGTCATTGACGGCTGCCTCGCCGCGACCGGCCTCACCCTCACTACATCACGCCTACAGCCTCAGTAGCGGCGGTGCGGCCGCGAAATGCCAGTGGGGGCCGCCCCTGTTCGGGGCGGCCCGCACTGGCGTCGGGGGGCTCGGCTACTGGTCGCGCTGGTTCGGGATCTTCTTCTCCGTGGTGGGCTCGGAGGGCTTGCGCTGGCCGCGGATGGGGGGACGGCTCACTGGTTTTCGTGGGTTTTGTCGTGCGCGTTTGAGTCCATGCTGGAGTCCTTCCGATGGGTTGTGCTGACGGGTGCCGGGGCGGGTACCGATCGCTTTCCGACATGAAAACATTGCGGCAAGAAAGGACATGGGTGGAGGGTTTCGCGCGGTGTGTTGGCCAGGGGCGGAGGTCAACGCCGGTTGGAGAAGGCGCGACGGATGGTGCTGCGGAGTTCGGCGATGGCTTCGACGAGCACGGCACACGCGCGTAGGACCTCGGCGGCGGCTGCTGGAAGACGCGCGGCCGCCCCGAGGAGGAAGACGAAGGTGCCAATGGCGGCGAGCATGGTGGTGGCGTCCACGAAGTGGCTCCTTGGAGTCTGTATCGGTGGGTCGGACTCTCCAAGTGGGCCTCTGTGGGAACGGTTTCGTCCCTCGGCCTCCTTCGCTGCGGCAGGTCGTGGCGGGTGGGGGCGATAAATTGGGTTTGGGGTCCTGTTTCGGCAGGGCCGCCGGAAGAGGAGGGGGTTCGTCTTGGGTCAGGTGGCTGATCCGTGGGACTTCTTCGCGGCACGGCTCAAGGAGTTGCTGCGGGCATCCGGGCTGACGCAGAAGCAAGCTGCCGAGCTGGCCAGCCGCCAGTCAGCCGGCGCGGGTGCCCCGCCGGTCGCGATCACGAACGGGCAGATCAGCGCCTGGGTCAGGCGCGCGAACCGGCCTCCGCAGGCGGCCTTGAAACAGTTGGCGCGCGTCCTGATCAGACACGCGCGTCGGATCGACGAGCGCCTGGTGAGCGAGGGCGGGGCCGCACGTACGTATGCCAAGGGGCTGCTGGACGAGCAGAGCTGGCCCAAGTGGCTCCAGGCCGCCCACGGCCCGGCCGCACCCGCTGGCCTGTCGACCATACGCGAGGCCGACCCGACGGCCCTGGGGGTGCACCGCGCTGCCGCAGTCGGACCCCAACCGGGGTCCGCCGCAGAGGAGCACCTCCGCGGCGGTCGGCTGACTCCGTACCTAATACGTGAGCACGACCGCCTGCTGCGGCAGTACCTGGCCGCCGCCGCCCAGGGTGGATCGTCGGCGTTCGCCGTCCTGCTCGGCGAGTCGACCACCGGCAAGACCCGAGCCCTGTACGAGGCGCTCTTGGAGCAGGCACCTGACCACAGGTTGCTGCACCCCACAGACGCCGAAGACCTGCAACAGCTCTTCACGGACGGCGTCGTCGTACCAGGCACCGTGCTCTGGCTGAACGAGACCCAGCGTTACCTCCAGGGCAAAGCCGGAGCGGTCATCGCCAAGCAGCTCATCCGCTGTCTCACACAGGTGACAGGCGTCGTGATGGTCGGCGCGATGTGGCGTACCCCGTACTTCACCGACCTCACCGCCCAAGGCCGCACTTTCGACCCTGGGGCCATCCGGGACCTGCTCCACGCACACGCACTCGTTCTGGACGTCCCCCACACCCTCACCCCCGAGCAGTGTGAAGACCTTCGTACACAGGCCGGCGAGGGGTCGGCCGGCCGGGGAGTCCTTGAAGCAGTCGAGGCCGGGATCAGGGACGGCGGAAAGGTGATCCAACATCTCAGCGGCGGTCCGGAACTCCTCGCCGCGTACAGCAACCGCACCCTCTTCACTCCCGTTGAGCACGCCTTGATCACCGCCGCACTGGACCTGCGCCGTCTGGGCCACAACCAGCCGCTCCCCACACAGCTGCTGGCCGAGGCCGCCGACGGCTACTTGACCGCTCGCATCCGCCCGAGCGAAGCCGACTGGGCCTCCACGGCGCTGGACGATCTGACCCGTGGCTACCGCGGCGCCGACCCCGGCGACCGAAATGACGTCCGCCACACTCTCACCGCCTTGACCCGGCACGTCGCCCGGTCCGGCACACCTCCCAACTTCGAGCCGGCCGACTACCTCGACCAACACACCCGGGGTGACCGAGGCAACCAACTTGGTCCGCCCGCTCTCTGGGACGCTCTGATCTCCCACACCACCGATCCGGGAGATCTCCGTCGTCTCGCTGTGTCCGCCCAGGAACGCGGCCTCTTCAAAGCAGCAGTCGCCCTCTTCCGCCAAGCCTCTTTGGCAGGCGAGGCTTTCGCCCCAGCACTCCTCACCGACCTCCTCGCCAGGCGCCGCCTTGACCCCGACCATCACGCCGCGGACTGGGTCGCCCTGCATGCCGCCCTGCTCAACCCGCACGCCGTTGCCTACCTACTCCCGGCGCTAACGAAGGCCGGGGCGCAGGGAGCAGCACAACGGCTGCTGGGACGGCAACCCGCCGCCCACGCCGAATTGACCGACCCATCCGGCGTCCAAGGCCTTGTGCTGGCCCTCGCGGGGGTCGATGCGGAGGAGGCGGTGCAGCAACTGCTGGCACGGCAACCCGCCGCCCGCGTCGAATTGACCGACCTGTACGAGGTCGCCGACCTCCTGCTGGCGCTGGAAGCGGTCGGGGCGTCAGAAGCTGTGCAACACCTGTCGGCGCGAGCTGCCGCCCACGCCGTTGCAGCCAACCCGTTCGGCCTCCCACCCCTGCTGCAAGCTCTGAAGAAGGTCGGGGCGGACAAGGCGGTACAACAACTGGCGGCACGAGCCGCCACGGAGGCGGAACTGACCGACCCGTCCGATAGTGGTCGCCTGCTCTTGGCGCTGAAGGAGGTGGGGGTCGAGGATGCGGCACGACACCTGTCGGCACGGGCCGCCGCTCAGGCCGACCTGACGGTCCCGTGGGGCACCGTCAGCCTGCTGTTAGCGTTGCAGGAGGTGGGGGCGGGGGATGCGGCACAACAACTGGCGGCACGAGCCGTAGCCCACGCCGGCCTCGCCTCTGTTTCCGGAGTCGGTGTCCTGCTGGTGGGTCTGAGGAAGGCTGGGCAGGAGGAGTTGCTGCAACAGCTATCAACGCAGGTCGCTGCCCACGCCGACCTGACCGACCTGATCGACGTGGCCGAGCTACTGTCAGCACTGAAGAAGGTCGGGGCAGAGAAGGAACTAAGACAAGTGGCCGGGCGAGCGGCCGCGCAGGGAGACCTTGCCAATCCGCTCGGCGTCGCCCGTCTGCTGTCGGCCCTCAGGGAAGCACAGGCCGAAGAAGCTGTGCACCAGCTGCTGGCACGACGACCCGCCGCATATGTTGACCTGACGCACCCTACGGGGGTCGCCAGCCTGCTTTCGGCTCTCGCGCAGGTTGGGGCAGAAGAGGCTGTGCAGCAGGTGCTGGCACGGCAACCCGCCGCCTATGCCGACCTGACCTACTCGTCCTGGGTTGCCCGTCTCCTGTCGGCGTTAGCGGGGGTGGGGGCCGAGGAGGCCGTACAACAGCTCCTGGCACGGCAGCCTGCCACCCACGTTCTGCCGGGTGGCCGGGCGGAGCACTCCCGCCTGCTGTCGGCCCTTGAGACGGTTGGCACGAAAGAATCAGCGGCGAGGGACGAGCAACTTCTCATGCGCCGCGCTATGGACGCGGGCGTGGGAGACGAAGATGCCATTCCACAGTTCGGCAGAGAGACGGACGGCACCACCGCAGCGCCGTGGACATGGCATGACCTGTACAACGACCCCCCGGTCGAGGTGGACCCAGAGGCCGGAATGTGACCTTGATGCCAGGGCAGGGGTCTCTACCCCGCCGACGACTTCCGAGCAGGGTGGGCAGCCTGCACTTCCGCGCAGGCAGTCCGCTCGCCATCGCCGGCAGGGTTGGTGGCCTGCCCGGGGAGTTGCCACTGTTGAGCTTCGTCGGTGGTCCCGGGCTTGAGCACCGAAGTGCCCGGCCCGGGAACGGCCCTCAATCAGGCGCCGCCCAGAAGTTGCTAACGCACGGCCAGGAGGAGCCGCTAGGCGGTGCGTTCACCGACGGCGTAGCGCTTGGCGATCTCAGCAGTGGTGAGCGGCATGGCCTCTCCTCTGGCAGCTAGCGCAAGGGCGTCGGCGATCTCCGCCACGCGGGGATCCGGTCGGCGGCGGGGACCCGGTCCTTGCGCCCTTCGGGCGGCCGGCTCCCGTCAGGTGGGGATTCTGGCGTTGATCGCCTGCGCCGCGCCTGGCATCCAGGTCGGCGCGGCGGAACCACGTGCGGCCGTGCCGCTGGACAACGGGCAGGTACCCGTTCGCTGCGTAGTCCCGGACGGTGGAGGCTCGCGTCTCCAGGACGAACGCAGCCTCCTGGTCGGTGAGGAGGTCGTCCGGGTGCTCCTCGCCCGGCGGCACTGCGGCCGGGCGCGAAGTGCCACCGTCCGCCCCCTCGCCCGTCGCCACGGCACCGGATCCCGGCGGCCGCGGGGCGCCGCGGAGGTGGGCGTGGACCTGCTCTTCGTCGTAAAGGCGGGGGCAACCGCCCAGGTTGACCAGCGGCACCCGTGCCGGCAGCGCATCACCCTCGGTGCGCTGCCAGGCCTTAAGCGTCTTCGTCCGCAGCGCGGCGATGTCGGCTTCGGTCAGGGCGGGTCGGCCGCGCGGGATCATGGCGCGCTCCTTGCTCGTCCGGGGCCGCGCACGGCCGGGGGAAGGGGTGGTGATGTGGATAGACTGCCGTACAGGTCGCTCTCCTTCGGGATTGCTGACGGGTGGGGGCCAGTGGGTACCGCCGTCTCCGTACGGAGTCGGACCGCTGGCCCCCGACAGGTTTCCGGGCGGGTGCCGTCGTGTAGACACAGGAGGGTGAGGCCCCGGTGAAGGCCCCGCCGCTGCCGCAGGGGCCGACCGCGCCGACGGGATCGGCGGTCGCGGTGACGGGGGCGGCCAGGGCCGCGAGGAGACCGCACCGAGGGCCGCCAGGGTCCTTCTCGACGTCTCCTGGCGCACGGCTCAGATCCCGTCGTTGGCGCAGAGGGCCCACACGTCGGTGTAGGTGCCCGGGGAACTGCCGCCGCCGGTGTGGGCCCAGGCGCTCCAGTACGCCGCCGTGGTGGTTCCGTCAGCGACCGGGCTGCCGCTGGAGTCGCTGGGCCGTTGAGGTGGTCTCCGCCCGCCCCCGGATCGGTGAAGTCGGTGGTGGTGGCGCTGCCCCCGCTGACGGCGGCGCCGCCGCACTGATCAGCTTGCCGTCGTTGCCCGAGCAGCCGGCCGTCGCGGTCTGCCCGGAGGTGGCCGAGGTGGGGCCGCTCACCTCGGTGTACTGAACCGTCACGGTCGCACCGCCGACGTTGATGCCGCTCCCGCTGCAGACCGCGTAGGCGTAGGTCTCGTTGTTCGTGCCGCCGCCGCCACCGTTCCAGCCCACCGCCGTCCAGGAGTCCGGGGTGGTCTCGCCGTTCGCCGCGGCCTTCCGTCCGTGGTCGTGGGCGGCGTCGTCGAAGGTGGGGAAGCTCGCGATCGGCTTGAGGCTGCCGACGTCAGCGGGCGTGGTCCGGGCGCCTCCGCCCAGCAGGCGCGTGTTCGCCGGGCAGGTGGGGGTGACCAGGCCGACGGTCGAGGGGGAGGTCGGGCCGGCCACCTTGTTCATCAACACCTGGGTGTGGTTGATCATATTGCTGGTGAAGCACATGGCGTACGGGGTGGAGGAGAACGAGGCGTTGACGGCGCCGCCGCTGCCGAGCCAATGCGTGACCTCCGTCCCGACGACCCCGGTCGAGCCGGTGTACTCGGTGGAGCCGTCGGGGCTCGGCGAAGTGCCGTTGATCTTGTTGCCGTTGGACGATGTGCCGGTGCCGATGGCCTCGTTGACGCCGCCGCCGGCGACGAGGCCGCCGGAACAGTCCGCGTGGGCGAGATCTCGGCGAAGGCGGCGGCCGGTCCCGACGTGGGCGTCCTGACCGTCACGCTCACGGTGTTGGCGTACGCGGTCGCCGGTATGGCCAGGGCCAGTGCGGCGCCGATGACGAGCGCCTTCCCGGTTGCACGGCGGAGCAGAAGCCCCTTGTTCATGGAGTCTCCCTTGGGGGTGCGCGGCGGGGAACGCGGTACGGACGGCGGGTGCGGCGACTCCGTGCCCGCGGAGGTGCCGAGCGCGGTCGGTGAGGGCGGGCGAGCCGGTGTGTCGACCCGCGGGGAAGGGCCCCGGGGCGGTGGAGTCGGATACGGAACGGCCGGTTCGCCGCCCTCATCCGCATTGCGCCTGCGGACTCTCACAGGCCTACGGCAACGCATCTACGACGTGAATCGACACTCTCGGGTAGCACTTGCGGGATCTCGCACCGGCGTCGGATCAGGATGTGACGGAAGTCTGACGTCGCCGCGTCGCCCCTGGTGGCGGGCACACTTCGGTGGTCCAATCGGCGCGTGAGCGAAGAGCAGATCGGGCCGCCCCCGCCCGGAACCAACCCCGACCCGGACCTGGGCCCCGACCCCGACGGGACCGGCAGCCCGATCGGCCGACGGCTGATCCTCGGCATGGTCGGGCTCGGCGCCGCCGGCCTGTTGGCGGCGCCCTTCCTGCCGCGCGGTGTCGAGACCGCGCTCGGAGCGGCCGCCGACAAGGACCCGACGGGGCTCACGGGACTGCTGCCGAACGGCGGCGGCTTCCGGTACTACTCGGTCGCTTCCTCCGTGCCCGAACGCGGCCCGGAGAACTACCGGTTGACCGTCGACGGGCTCGTCGAGCGACCGGCCGCGTACGACCTGGACGCCCTGCGCAGGCTCCCGCAGACCCGCGTGGTCCGGGACGTCCAGTGCGTCACCGGCTGGCGCGTCCCCGGTACGTCCTTCGAGGGCGTTCCGGTGTCCATGCTTCTCGACGCGGCAGGGGTGCGCCCGCAGGCGCGGGCCATCCGTTTCAGCTGCTTCGACGGCGCCTACACGGAGAGCCTCACCCTTCCGCAGGCCCGCCGGGACGACGTGATGGTGGCCCTGCGGATGCGGGACGAACCGCTGGGCCACTCCCACGGCGGGCCGGCGCGGCTCTACGTGGCCCCCATGTACTTCTACAAGTCCGCGAAGTGGCTCTCCGGGATCACCGTCACCGACAAGGTGGAACCGGGCTACTGGGAGCGGCTCGGCTACGACGTCGACGCGTGGGTCGGCAGATCGAACGGACGCGACGATGCCCCCACCGTCTGAACGACCACGAGCCGGCGCGCTGCCGGCCGAAGCGGCCCGACGCGTACACCGGTTCGGCCCGTCCCAGAGGTGGGTCCACCGGGCCACGGCCGCCCTGATGGGCGTGTGCGTGGGCTCGGCGGGGTGCCTGTACCTGCCGCCGCTCGCGGAGTTGGTGGGGCGCCGGCACCTGGTGGTCACCGTGCACGAGTGGTCGGGTCTCCTGCTGGTGGTCCCGGTCCTGCTGGGCCTCGTCTCCCGCGCGCTGCGCGCCGACCTCGGCCGCCTGGGGCGGTTCGGGCCACACGACCGGGTCTGGCTGTGTGGCGCGCTGCGGCGGGTGCGCGGGCGGGGACGGGGATCGGAGGACCGGCGGCCGGCCGGGAAGTTCAACGCCGGGCAGAAGCTGTACGCGGGCTGGCTGGCCGGGGCCGCCCTGGTGATGTCGGGTACCGGATTGCTGATGTGGCAGACAGGCCTGGCCCCGCTGGTCCTGCGGACCGGCGCCACCTTCCTGCACGACTGGCTGGCCCTGACCCTGGGCATCGTCCTGGCCGGGCACATCGGCATGGCCATGCGGGATCCGGAGGCCCGGCGCGGCCTGCGCACGGGCTCCGTCGACCGCGCGTGGGCTGAGCGCGAACACCCGCTGTGGCGGCACGGCGGGTGACGGGCGCGGCGCTCCCACGGCGTCGCCCGCCGCCCGGGCCCGTCAGCTCCCGTCGCGTGCCGCGACGATGCTGTTGAACACGCCGACGTAGGCCGTGCCGTCGGGAGCGAGCGTGATCGGCGCCCAACTGTTGTCGTACAGGGGCCCCGTACCGGTCGGTTGCCGCCAGCGGCGCTCACCGGTGCGGAAGTCCACGGCGGTCAGGAGTCGTCCCAAACGAAACCAGCGGTCGACAGACCAGCGAAACGGCCCAGGTCAGCCCCTGCCCCCGCCCTGCCCCGCCATCTCAAATGCACCGCCCGACAGATCCAGTGCTCATTGAACAGACTCGGTGCTCAGTGTCCTGTGCCATCGAAGTTTGAGCCTGTGCCATCGAAGTTTGATCGATGCGGCTAGCGCGGCGGTGCCTCTTCGTGCTCGACCGTGACCAACGGGTGATGTTGGTCAGGAGGTCAGGCGCTGGTCCTGGGGGTCGAAGCAGACGAGACCGAGAGTTCGGGCGAGATCTGCAGCAATGACGCGGCCTCCTGGCACTTGCTGAAGACCATGCCGAAGTAGAACAGCGGGCCGCTGGCGTTGTTGATCAACGGGCCGTCGGACCAGGGGCTGGCGTCCTCGTCCTCTTCGTCGTCATCGGGGCTCAGGTCGGGCCAGCGCGCCACCAGCGCCTCGACGTACTGCCTGATCAAGGGGGTCGGCGGAGTCTTCTGGCCTCCCATGTGCCTCATGTGCTTGCGGTAGAGGTCCTCGAAGGTCGCCGTCGCCGCCGCATCGCCGGCGGGGCGGACACCTTCCCAAACAGCCAAGTCGTAGCTCATGGCCGCATTGTGCGTCGGGTGACTGACAGCCACACCGGCGGCTCACTCCTCCGGCGCGAGCCGGGCTTTGCCCCGGGCGCGGTCGAACAGAGCGAAGTGGGCTTGGACGCAGGACTGAGTGATCCACGTGTCCTGGTTGTCGATGAGGTCGTGCCAAGCCTGCGCGGCCGTCATGCCCTGCTCGTAGCAGGCAGTGAGTTTGGCGTGTTGGTCTTCCGAAAGAAGCTGTTTGCCCACCGGAGTGCGGTTCGGGAAGCCAGGGCTGAGGACCTTCCGGATGAGCCAGTGCGGCATCGTCCACATGTCGGCGATCTGACGCAGGGTGCCCTTGTTTCTTCGAGCGTGCTGCTTGATCTGACCGATGATGTTGAAGCTTCGGCGGTGGGCCATCTCGGAGGCGACGCGTTCCAGCCGGAGAGTGGAAGCGGTCGGCTGAGCAGGGAATGAGGGCGGGGCAGCGTCCACGAGGGTGATCTTCAGTATGTCTGCGGAGCGTCCGCTGAGAGCGGCGAGCCGATCGAGCCGCGGCTTGAGGGTCCTTGTGGGGGAGGGCCGGATGAGGATCCAGAGAAGGTAGCTGGGCTTGAGGTGGTTGGCATGGGCGAGTCGCTGGACGTAGTGGATGGTGGTTTCGCCGAGCCGGGGCCGAACGTTGACCGGAAGCGGAGCAAGCGGCCCGGACAGGTCGTCGTTCACCGGCGTGCTCCGGTGGCGGTGTGGGACAGGGACTGCGCGAGGTGGTCCAGGGGGATCGCGGCGATGGACTCTTTGGTGATGGTGGCTTTGTTGGTGAGTTTCGGCTCTGGTCCACTTCTTGTGGTGCGACCACTCTGAGTGATCGATGGAGGTTTCAGAGGGCCGTGGGTCTTGAGTCAGAACGGCGGGTCGTCGCTGTAGCTGCCGCCCGTCCAATTTCCGTCCCAGGCACGGGCGGCTCTGAGCCGGGTGTAGTGCTCGCGGGCCACGATGTCGGACTCGTTCTCCAGCCCGCTGATGTCGTGGCCCCATGTCGTCAGCGCGTCCAGGACGCAGTCTCGGTGCTGCCGGTCGGTGCAGGTGGCCAGGAGGCGGCGGGCGTGGTCGGCCAGCTCGGCCTGGTGCTGGGGGGTCTGGTGCAGGTTCGGGTGACAGGTTGAGTCACGCGGCTTGGAGGGCCGGTGTGGTCATGACGATCTCGAATTCGATGGGGGTCAGTCGGCCGAGTGCGGCTTGCCGGCGACGGCGGTGGTAGGTCCGCTCGATCCAGGTCACGATGGCGATCCGTAGTTCGTCGCGGGTGGCCCACTTCCGGCGGTCGAGAACGTTCTTCTGCAGGAGGCTGAAGAAGGACTCCATGGCCGCGTTGTCACCGGCTGCCCCGACTCTCCCTATCGACCCGGCCATCCGGTGGCGGTTGAGCGCCCGGACGAATTTCCGGGATCGAAATTGCGATCCGCGATCGGTGTGCAGGATGCATCCGTCGACGTTTTCACGCCGGGCCACGGCGTTGTCCAAGGCGGTCACGGCCAGGCGGGACTTCATCCGCGTGTCGATGGAGTAGCCCACGATCCTGTTGCTGAAGACATCCTTGATTGCGCAGACATAGAGCTTGCCGTCGCCGGTGGCGTGTTCGGTGATGTCGGCGAGCCAGAGCCGGTTCGGGCCGGCCGCGGTGAAGTAACGACGGACGAGATCGTCGTGCACCGGCGGGCCGGCCTTCTTACCCCGGCCGCGCTTCTTGCCGAACACGCTCCACCAGCGGTTGTCCCGGCAGATCCGCCACGCGGTCCGGTCCGCCATGACGGCGCCGACGCTGCGGGCCTCATCGGCCAGGAAGCGGTATCCGAACTCCGGGTCCTCACAGTGGGCACCGAACAACGCGTTCGCGCGATACGCCTCCTCGAAAACGGCTTCGGGCACCGGCTTGTCGAGCCAGCGGTAGTAGGGCTGTCTGGCGAGCTTGAGCACCCGGCACGTCACCGTGACGGGCACCCCGTCCCCGGCCAGCTCCTTCACGAGCGGGTAGATCCTTTTCCCGGCAGATGCGCCTGCGACAGATAGGCCGCGGCCCGGCGAAGGACCTCGTTCTCCTGCTCCAACAGCTTGATCCGCCGACGTGCCTCGCGCAGTTCCGCGCTCTCCTGGCTAGAGGTTCCGGGCTTGGAGCCGTCGTCGATGTCCGCCCGGCGCATCCATTTCCACAACGTCATCGGGTGGACCCCGAAGTCGGTGGCCACCTGCTCGACCGTCACACCTTGGCCGCGGTTCCTCGCGACCCGCACGACGTCCTGGCGAAACTCTTCCGGATAGGGCTTGGGCACAGCGACATCCTTCCCACCTGCCCCACAGGGCAAGCCAGTTCAGATGTCACCCGATCGTGCGGCAGACCCTCGCCCACCGCGTCCAAGAGCACTTCGACGCCGGGGCCGACCACGTCAGCCTCCACCTCGTGACCACCACCCCTCACTCCCCGCCCGTAGGGCAGTGGGAGCAACTCGCCGTGCACCTACCCGTCTAACCCGGCACACCCGCATGGGAACACGGCACAAGCCCGGCGCCTTGAAATCGGCCGGCTCAAGGTCACTCGCATCACCGATAGCGCCACACCTGTCGCACCGGCTAGCGTTCACCACACCATCGCTGAGCTGTACCAACCACCATCACCGCGGCTCACACCACAGAGCCTCCCCCAGAGAACCCCCCATGCCCGGCATGCCAGCAGGCCCGGCAGGAGCAGCAGAACCGCCCCAGACCGTGACCGAACCCCCACCCCCACCCGTCCCGATCACGCTGCTGCCTCTGCACCCGCTAAGAACTCCTGACGAACGACCTTCGAGCTTGTTGGGGCCCCTGGGACCAAAAGAATCCAGGGTGCCGTGGAGTGGCACGGACAAGGCCGCGGAAGCAGCCCCGCACATCCGTCGCCGGGACATCAGGCAGGATCTGTCACATCTACATTCGGCGGCCCGCGTATCGGAGCGAGGTCATCACTTGGCAAGACGACGGGAAGGCACAGTGCGACGCATCGGAATCATAGGCGTAGGTGAGATCGGCCGGGCCCTCGTGGACGGCCTGTGTGATGGCGTCGAGGAGCCACCGGAGCTCTACCTCTCGCCCCGGGGCGCCGGTACAGCCGCCGAACTGTCGCAGCGGTATCCGACCGTGCATGCGTGCGCCGACAACCAGGACGTGCTGAACCGCTCAGAGTTGGTGATCCTCGCCGTCCGCCCCCAGGACCGTGTCAAGGCCCTCTCCGAGCTCCGCGTCGGCGAGGACAGGGTCGTGGTCAGCGTCATGACCGGTGTCGCCATCAGCGAGGTGCGCCGCCTGCTGGGCACCGATGCCCCCGTGGTGCGCGCCATCCCATTGCCATCCGCGCGCGAGCGGCGGTCCGTCACCGTGACATGTCCCTTCCACCCGGCCGTGGACGACCTCTTCGATGGTCTCGGTGGGACACTCCCTGTCGCGGACGAGGCGACCCTCAACGTCTTCCAAATGCTGACGGGCACGCTGACCACCCATTATTGGTACCTGGCCACGCTCGCCGATTGGGCCGTGCGGCAGGGCATTTCCCCCGAGGGGGCGGACCGCTACCTCCGTGGCCTCTTTCAGGGCGTCGGACGCGCGCTGGGCGACCACACGCGCTCCTTGCAGCAGCTCGCGGGCGACCACGAGACACCGAAGGGACTCAACGAGAGCCTTCGCACCACGTGGTTCGACCCGGCCAATGCCGAGGCCCTGACCAAGGCGCTCGACGCGCTCCTCGCAGACCTCAAGTAGTCGCGTCGACACAGGCCCCACACCCCCTCCCCCACCCACCCGACCAGTCAGAAGAGTGAGCCCAGGCACCCCCAGCAGACCAGCGCCCACACGAGGGTGAGGAATGCCTAGTGGATGTCGTCCCGTAACTCCCAGGGGACCTGCAAGCAGCGGACCCCGGGGGGCGAAGTCCTTCATCGTGTCTCCGTGGCCGATCGGTCAGCGGCGTCCGCTGGGGTGCGGGGACGGCGCACCGCTCGCCCCAGGTCGAGGCGTTTGTCCATGTCCAGGCGAAAGCACGCGGCCGGGGCCCGGAAGTGGGGTGACCTGCAGAAGGAACCGCCGGGTGGCGTGTTCACCGAGCTGGCGCCGCATGAAGCGCCATGCTTGGGCGGGCGCCCGCCCTGCGGCGGCCAGATTCACGGCACCGGGACCGGCTTGCGCATCACGCGGTCGGACCGGAGCTGGACCAGCACCTCGATCGGCAGGTCAGCCCGGGGTGAGCGATGCGAGGCACGTCGTATCCCGCGTCCAGCATGACCAGGACGTCCGGATCGCCGTTCCGCCACTGGCCTGCCCCGACCGCCTACAGCGCGGCGACGATCGAGTACGGCCAGCCGGGCACCATCTGGTGCTTGCCCAGGCCACGGCCGAAGGTGTGACAGAACGAGCGGTCTGAACACGTGTCGGCGTCCGGCCGCAGCCAAGGGGAGACATCCACCTGTGTTGGCGCAGGGCCCCGCCAGGAGCCACATCGATCCGGCCCCGGTTCAGCCCGGAGTACAAGGCACCGTGGCCAGGCCGGTGCTCGGGCGCGAGAGCCAGGTCCACAAGGGTACGGACGGGGCCGCCGGTGCACAGCAAGGCGTCGCACAGCTCGAACAGCACGTCGCTCCGGTTCCCGGAGGCGGACGGGCAGGGCGCTGCTCGCGGACATGGGGGTGGCAGTGCATTTCGAGGAGACTTGGTCTGGGGGTATAGGGGGGCGGCGAATCGTGTCGGGGTGGCCGTCACCGTAGGTAGGGGGCGGCGGGGGTCATCGGCGGTCGGCCGGCCGCGGCGCCGCAGCCGTTCCCAGGGCGTAGTGGAGGGCCGCCTCAGGGGCGAGGGCCACACCGGCCTTCTCCGCGCAGGCGTAGAGTTCTGGGGTCGTCACCTGTCGCAACCCTTGTTCCAGCTGTCGGAGTGCGGGCTGCTCCATCGGGGTGGATTCTCTTCCGGTGGACGTGCGCAGCGAGTTCGCGGCGGCCAGGAGGGTGACGGCCCGCTCAGCGTCCCCTGCGTCCGCCTCGATCCGTGCCGCCGTGGTGAGGGCGTCGACCGCCGGCATCCACAACCCTTCGTCCAGGCAGTGCCGAAGCGCGAGGTGCAGGTGTTTCCGGCCGCCGGGGCGGTCCTCGGCCGCGTGCAGATTGCGAGCGTGCTGGGCGTGACGGTACGCGGTGGCGAAGAGGTCCTCGCCCTCGGCGGTGTCACTCAGGGCCGCGGCGGACAGCAGCACGGCCTGGGCGGGCCGGCCCGAGTAGTAGGCGACCTCCGCCTGCGCCCACCGGGTCGTGGCCAGGTCGTCGCGGGCGCTCAGGCGTACGAAGACCTCCTCCGCGCGCAGCAGGTGCCGGGTCGCGGCCGTGACGTCACCCGCACCGCACCGGGCCAGGCCGGCAACCATCCGGGTCCGCGCGGCCTCGCACTCGTTGCCGTACCGCAGGACCGCCGTGAGTACTTCTTCGGCGATGCCGACGGCTTCGGCGCAACGGCCCTGCAGACAGCGGGCGACGGACAGCTGGGCGAGCGCCTGGAGCTGGGTGCGCCGGTCCCCGGCTTCCCCGGCGAGGGACGCCGCCCGGCCGAGCAGCGCGGCGGACTCCGCCAGGTCGGTGCTGTGGAGGATCAGCCCGGACGCGAGGAGGGCGCGCGGGCGCACCGCCGGGGGTGCTTCCTGAAGTCCGGCGAGCGCCCGGCCCGCCCACTGTCTGCCTTCGCCGGGCAGTCCGACCCAGAGCCACGACATCGCCGCGAGCAGGTTCACACCCGACTCCGGGTCCCCCGCCGGGCCCAGAGACCAGTCCAGTGCCGAGCGGAGATTGGCCAGTTCCCGCCGGACCCGCTGCTTCGCTTCCGCTCCCGCGCCGGCCGTGCGGGCCGTGGTGTCCTGCTCGACGCCGGCAGCCATGGCGCCGTAGTGGGCGGCGTGCCGGGCGCGGACGGTCCGCTCCTCGCCCAGGGCGCGCAGGCGCTGCGCCGCGTACTCCCGGACCGGCTCCAGCAGCCGGAACCGGCCGGAGCGCCCGGCTGTGGGCTCGGACACCACCAGGGACCGGTCCACCAGGTCCCGTAGGACGGCTTCCGCCGCGCCGGGCGGTCGCATGCCGGCCCGCCCGTCGTCGGTGGTGTCAGCGGCCACGGCCGTCACGGCGTACGAGGTGAACCCCCCGGCGAAGACGGACAGCCGGGCCAGGACCCGCTGTTCGGGCCCGCTCAGCAGCCGGTGGCTCCAGTCGATGGCCGCTTCCAGGGAACGGTGGCGCGACGGGGTCGAGCGGCGCCGGGCGAGCACGTCCAGCTGCCGGTCCATGCGTGCGGCCAGTTCGGTGACGGGCAGCAGACGCAGCTGCGCGGCGACGAGTTCGAGTGCGAGGGGCAGCCCTTCGACCGTCCGGGCGATGCGGGCGACAGCCGGCGCGTTCTCGGGGGTGAGGACGAGGCCGGGCGCCTGGGCGGCGGCCCTGTCGAGGAACATCCGCCCAGCCGACGACTCGCGTACGGCCTCGGCGGTGTCCGCGTCGGGAACGGTCAACGGTTCGACGGGGCGGACGACTTCGCCAGCGACGACGAGGGGCTCCCGGCTGGTCGCCAGCACGTGCAGGTCGCCGGAGCCGGCCGTGAGCCGGCCGGCGAGTTCGGCGCACGCGTCCAGGACGTGCTCGCAGTTGTCCAGGACCAGTAGGGCATGCCGGCCGGTTAGGGCGGCCGTCAGCGTCTCGACCACCGGCCGGTCGGGTCCGGCGTGCACTCCGAGAGCCGCGGCCACGGCCGCCGGCACCAGCTCGGGGCGGGTGACCGCGTCGAGCTCGACCATCCAGCCACCGTCCGGCATACCGGTGTCCATCGCGCGGCGGGCCACGGCGCGGGCCAGCTGCGTCTTGCCGACGCCCGGCGGGCCGACGAGCGTGACGAGCCGCCGGGCGGCCACCAGCGCCGTCGTCTGCGCCACGTCGGCGTCCCGGCCGAACAGGGCGACCAGGACGGCCTCTCCCGCGTCCGGCGGGGCTGGGTCCCCGCACGGTTCGGCCGCCGGGAGCGCCGGGTCGCGGGTGAGGATCTGCTGGCGCAATGAGGCGAGGGCCGGCCCCGGGTCCACGCCGAGCTCGGACACCAGGATCCTGCGGGCCTCGTCGAAGGCGGTCAGCGCCTCCGCGGGCCGTCCGGCCCGGTAGAGGCCGAACATCAGCAGCCGGTGAGCCGGCTCGCGCAGCGGGTGCGCGGCTGCGTGGGCCCGCAGTTCGGCGACCAGATCGGGACGGGGAGCCAGGCGCAGCTCGGCGTCCAGGCACTCTTCGAGCACGCCGAGCCGGGTCTCCTCCCACCGGGCCGCCTCGGCGTCCAGGAGGGCGGAGGGCAGTCCCTCGAAGGCCGGCCCCCGCCACAGGGCCAGTGCGGCGCGCAGCCGGCGCGCCTGCTCTGCCGGATGCCGTGCGGCCGCTCCGCGTCCCTGCCGCACCTGCTCGGTGAACTGCCACAGGTCACATCGCAGCGTCGTTTGCGACAGCAGGTATCCGGAGCCCTGGGTCTCGAGTGGCTGCGGTTCGGCACCAGCACGGGCCAGGGCGCGACGGAGCGCCGACACCAGGGCCTGAACCTGGGCGCGCGCGGTGGCGGGCGGGGAGTCGCCCCACGCCGCCTCGGCGAGCCGCTCGGCGGAGACCGTCACCCCTGAGTGCATGGCCAGGGTGGCGAGCACGATCCGGGCTCTCCCGCCGGGAAGCGCGACGGGCTGCCGGTCGTCATCCAGCAGGGCCAGCGGCCCCAGCAGCTGCAACTCCATACTCCCCCGCCCCCCTGCCCTCCCCGGCGCATGCACTGTGCCAGAAGGCCTGCCGGCCGGTGACCACACCGACCGCATCCGGCCATGGGCATGCCATAGGGATCCCGGGGCGGAACCATGGCGCCGTGCGCCACCGTGGGGGGCAGCAGGACGAGCCGAGGTGGCAGGGGCGGCGTCCTGGTGGTCCCGACAGGCAGGGCCGTTCACGGGGGAGCGGCCCTGCCTGTGGGAACCGCCAGGACGCCGGCGAGGCGGTCACCCGTCCTTGCCGACGGAGAGGGAGCACCACGGCCGGCGCACCCGGGCGGGAGGCGGGGCTTGCCGGCCTGTCCGGCGGCCTCCGCCCCGTTCGCCATCCGCCGGCGACCGCGACGACCAGGAGTCCCGCCCGGATCCCGGCTCGACGGAGGCGGCTGCGGGGTGCTGTGCCACAGCTCACGGCCGGTGGTGAGCGTGGGTCGCGGTACTCGAACAGGGCCGGCGCTGGTCGGCGGTCGGACTGGTGGCGCAGATGTCGGCCCGGTCGGGCACGTGCTCCCCGCGCCGCTCGCCCGACCTGGCATCGAACGCCGTGAACGCGTCGAAGCGGCTGCGGACCACGGTGTCGCCGACGAGCCATGCCCGGTTGCCTTCGGCGTTGGCCTTACGGTCGCGCGGGGCTTCCCAGGCGATCGTCATCGACGAACCCGGCCAGTAGCCCGACTCGTTGAGGAATGCCCAGGCGGCGCCAACGAGCAAGGCCGGCACGTCGGCCAGTGCCGTCAGGCAACCCGAACAACTCACAGGGCAGAGGTGCCGATCATCACGTCCGCCCCTTGAGTTGCCCGGCTTACCCGCCCGCCGGCTTGGACGCCGAGCACGACCTATCGAGTGCGCGTTGGACAGATCCAGTCGTGAGCCACGTCGGCTGTCACCGAGCGCCGCGGCCGGCGTAGCTGCTGTGAAGGCGTCACGGTCTTCGAACTGGCTGGCGAGTCAGGCCCCGCGTCTGGCAGGGTCGGCCGCATGGACTGCATCTTCTGCGGGCTCATCCACGAAGGCACCGCGAGCTGGGTGCACCGGGGTCCGGTGGCCTGTGCCTTCACTCCGCTGAACCCGCTGGAGCCCGGTCACACTCTGGTGGTTCCGACCTGAGCCTCATCGCCCTGTCCTCGGGGGCACTGAAGCTGGCCCCGGGTCTGTCCGAGGACCACCGGGCCACCGCGCGGGACATCCGCGCCAGGGCGGGAGCCGCCGTCGACCGGCTCGCCGAGGTGATCGGTGTCCTGCGCGAGCCGTCGGATCCGGCACCGGGGTCCGGGCCTGGCGCCGCGCCCATCGAAGCTGAACAGGGGTCGAAGCCCTCGCCGCAGCCTATGCCCTTTCGGGTGAGAGTTCGTCCCATTCTGGCGACTCTTAGTGTCGCTGTCGATACGTTCTGTGATCACAGGTGAAGATCACTCACGAAAGGCTGCTTGCATGAGGAACGTCTCCCGGATGTGCGTACTTGCCGCGGTCAACCTGATGACCGCCCTCGCGGCAGTGGCGGGGCAGGCCACGGCCGCGCCCGTCGAGGCCGCTCACAGCGTCGGCCGGGTACTCGACCAGTGCCGGAGTGACGGCACCTCCTTCAGCGACCGGCTCATCCCCGGCCACTGTCTCCGGAACGGCGGCTACCGCCTGGAGATGCAGTACGACGGCAACCTGGTGCTCTACTCCGGCTCCCGCCCCTGTTGGGCGAGCGGCACTGACGGGACGAACGAGGTCTACGCGAAGTTCTCCGGGGACTGGAAGCCCGACTCCCCCTACATGACGCTGGAATCACCCGTCGGGGAACTGCGGAAGTACCGCGGAAAGTACACCGGGCTCCACAAGTCCGGGAACGTCAGCCTCAACAACAAGGGTGAGGTCTGGATCGCCTACGCGAAGATGGTGGGCTGCTGATCCGATGAGCACCCATTGCAACGGCGGCCTGGGCCACGTGCGACAGCTCGCGATCCGCTGCGTGCTGGCCACTGTCCTGGCGGGCGGCGCGCTGACGGGGTTCCCTCTGGACGCGGAGGCGGCCACCGGTCCCGCACACCTGACCACCGCGCGCCATCCCGATGACGCCTGCGTGGCGAACGAGAGCCTGGGCGAGGTCGCCACCAACTTCATCTCCCGCTGTCGGCGGGGTTCCATCCGGCAGGTGTTCCCCGGGCAGCACTACGGCGACACGCTCGGCTATCTCAAGGGCTGCAGGGCGAGCTCGTGCAACACCGCCTGGAAGCTCCTGAACGACAACCGCTTCAAGAAATAGCCGGGACCATGACCACTTACATCGCCGTCCTGCTGTGTGAGACCTCGGCCGACACCCACGATCACGCTCCGCTCTACCAGGAAAGCTTCGTCCTGCTGACCGCGGCCGACGAGGCACGGGCCCGCGAGAAGGCCGAAGCGCACGGGAGGAGCCTGGAGACGAGTTACGAGAACGAAGCCGGCGAGCTGATCACCTGGCGGCTGCGGCATGTCGTCGACGTCGGTGAGGTGCTCGACGACCGCCTCACCGACGGCTCGGAGCTGTACGCCCGGCACTTCAGGAACTACGCCGCCTACCGCTCCTTCGAGCCGCTCCTCTCGGGGGAGCGGACCTGACGTACCCGGTGGCTGACGGGCTCGGCGTTCCCGGCCGCCGGTCCCGACAGCGCGTACCGCCGCCGCCGGCTCCCCGGATGCCCCAGGTCCTCTGAACGACCGAGCAGCCGCTATGGGCCCGTGTGAATGCTGGGCGGAGGGCCGAGGATTTCGATGTGGTGGCGGGCTGCGGTGTGGCCGAGCGCCGCAGGGTCGATCGGTCCCGGGGCGGGGAGACGGCGCTCGCGGGCCGGGGCACCGGCATCCATGGCGAAATCCTCGAATCCGGCCGGTGTGGTGATCTGCAGACAGCGCAGGGGTTCCTCGGAGCCGACGACGAACGTGTGGGGCAGGCCCACCGGCAGGAGGACGAAGTCGCCCGGGCCTGCGGCCAGCTCTTCCCCGTCGCACCGGAAGCGGACCGTACCCGACAGGACGTAGAACATCTCGTCCTCGTCCAGGTGCCGGTGGAGGGGCGGGGCGAAGCCGGCCGGGTTGAGGAATTCGGCCACGGTGAGCCGGCCCCGGGTCTGCGTGCCCGCGGCCTTGACCGAGACGAGGTTACCGAGGAACCAGAATGCCCGGCCCTCGTCGCTTGTCAGGACGTAGGGACGGTTGACGGACGTCATGGCCGCCTCCAGGTTGGATAGACCATCGTCTAGCGAATATGACGCTAGTATGCCGTTTCGTGGGCGTCAACAGCAGACCAGCCGACGGCGGGCGACGACGGTACGACTCTCCGCTGCGTGACCAGCGGGCTCGCCAGACCAGGCAGGCGATCGTCGCGGCGGCGACCCGGCTCTTCGTCCTCCACGGCTACGCGGCCACCTCCCATGCCGACATCGCTGCGGAGGCAGGGGTGGCACGGCCGACGGTCTTCGCCGCCTTCGGATCCAAGGCCGCGCTGCTTCGCGAGGTGGTGGACCAGGCGCTGGCGGGGGACGACGATCCCGTGCCGGTGGCCGATCGCCCCTGGTTCCGGCCCGTGCGGGAAGGGAGGACACCGCGGGCGGTCCTGAACGCCTATGCCGAGGTCTGCCGCCTCATCGGCGGGCGTGCCGCAGAGGTCTTCGAGGTGGCGCGCCGGGCCGCTGACGAAGGTGCCGAGATGGCGGAGCTGTGGGAGACGATGCAGCGCAACCGGCGCACGGGAGCCACCATGGTGATCGATCTCATCAGCGCGCTCGGAGCCGGGCCGCACGACCTCGATCGCCGGCGCGCCGTGGACCTCGTGTGGGTCTACAACGACCCTTCCCACTACCGGTCCCTGGTCGGGGCGTGCGGCTGGAGCGAGCAGGAGTACACCCTCTGGATCGCCGACCAGATGGCACATGGCCTCGGCCTCGGCGAGTCGTAGCACGGCGCGTGGCCCCCGAGGCGCCGCCGGCTCGCCGCCCTGCGGCCGGACCGGCGGGCCCACCGGGCACCTGGCCCGGGAAGGCCCTGCGGCCGGACCGGCGGGCCCACCGGGCACCTGGCCCGGGAAGAGAGGCGGGTGGATGTACCTGATTCTAGGCCCAGGGCAGGGTGCGCCAGGGGCTGGTGGGGTCGGTGGTGATGAGGCGGTGGACGGCGAGGACCGACTCGTACCACTCGCCGAACTCCTCGTCGTCGAAGTGGAGGCAGCGGCCGAGGATGTAGCCGGCGGAGAAGTCCTCCCAGGAGCGGTAGTTGTCGTGGACGAGGCGTCGGGCACGGACCACCGCCGCCTCGGCCTCTCCTGGGGCGCACAGCCGGGCCCCGAGGCCCCAGCGGGCCATGCCGGAGGCCCGGCCGTAGTCCCAGGCCTCGACGCTGCGGACGTATCCGCCGTCGGGCAGGAGGCCGTCGGCGCGGAAACGGGCCTCGTAGCGCTGATCCGGCCGATCAACCGCTGCACCCCCGCCACTTGGCCCTCCAGCTCGGCCGGGGCCACGGGGATGCCCTCGGTGATGCCGTCCGGGGTCAGCCGGGGCTGTGCCGCCGCCTCGGCGCGCCGGCGCAGCACGTTCGCCGCGGCCTGGAACCAGTGGTCGGCTTCGACAAGGCCGGCGAAGTCCAGCACCATGCCGCAGCGCAGCCGCAGGACGAACTCCCAGACCCCGCTGACCATGTCTGCGGCGAGCAGCTGCTGCAGGCTGCTCTGCCACTGCTCGCGGGTGGTGACTCCCCACCACCGCTCCAGCGACCGCTTCTCGACGGCGTAGCCGCCGCCGTGGTAGGCCATGGCGTTCCAGAACGGCCGTTGGCCACGGCGATGTGCGCACCGGCCGCCAGACAGAAGGCGACGCACCCCGTGCGGGGACCGCCCTGCTCCAGGGTGTGGACGGTATCCGCGGCCGGCTCCTGGGCCTGGAGGGCGTCGCGGTGGTGCCGCCACAGCGCCCGGCCCTCGGGCCCGGCGGGCAGCACTCCCTTGCAGGGACTGCCGGGTTGACGACGAGGTACGGCGGGTCCCGCGTGGTCCACACCTCGGCGAACCAGTCCAGGTCGTAGGCGTTGTAGACGGGGTCGGACAGCGGCTGCGGCAGCATGCCGGCCGTGCAGACGGCCAGGCACATCGTCTCTGTCCGCGGGTTCAGTACGGTGCAAGAGGCTGCTTCCGGGGTTGGCGTCGACGTGGGCCCTGGACTGCAGCATGTACAGGTCCGCGCGGACGAGGAGGTCGTAGTAGGCGGGCCAGTCCCCGCGCTCCTTCGCCTCGTACAGTCTGCGCTCGATGACGCTCGGCGCCTGCCAGCCCGGCGGACCGAACTGGCCCAGCGGACCGAACTGCCCCGGCGGACCGAACTGGCCCAGCGGACCGAACTGGCCCAGCGGACCGAATTGCCCCATCGGGCCCTGCGCCGGCAGGGCGCCTCCCTCGTGACTCGTCATCAACCCCAAAGCAAGACCTTAACCGGCGGTCCGTGGGCCGACGGACGTGAGGACCCGAGACGGTTCGCGACCGCCTGGGCGGCAGCGACGCCCAGGCCCTCGCGGCGGAACCGTGCCTCCGGTGTGTACGCGTACACACCCGAGGCCGCCCTATCGCCCCGCGCCCGGCGGCAAGGGATGATCGCGGCGCCTGTTATGAGGCGGGGTCGGCCCACAGGTCGGTGCTGTGGTCCCCGACGAGTGCGCTGATGTGGGTGAGTGCGTCACCGACCGGCTGCGGGCCGAGTCTGCGTCCGTCACGCAAGCGCAGTGCGACGTGATCGTCAGCGGCTTCCTTGGCGCCGATGACGGCTTGGTAGGGAACCAGGCGGGCCTCTCGGATCCGGGCGCCCAGGCTGCCGCGGTCCGGTCCCACGATCCGGGCACGCAGTCCCAGCCGGGTGCAGCGTTGGGCGAAGGCTGCGGCGTTCGGCAGCTCGGTGTCGGAGATCGGGAGTACGACCAGCTGAGTGGGGGCGAGCCAGGCAGGGAAGGCACCGCCGTGCTGTTCGATGAGATGGGCGACGGCTCGCTCCACGCTGCCGATGATGCTGCGGTGGACCATGACCGGGCGGTGTTTCGCGCCGTCCGCGCCGATGTAGTGCAGGTCGAACCGCTCGGGCTGGTGGAAGTCGACCTGGACGGTGGACAGAGTGGACTCCCGGCCCGCGCCGTCGGTGACCTGGACGTCGATCTTGGGGCCGTAGAACGCGGCCTCGCCCTGGGCCGCCTCGTAGGGCAGACCGGAGCGGTCGAGGACGTCGGTCAGCAGGGCGGTGGACCGCTGCCACTTCTCCGGTGCGGCAATGTACTTGCCACCGGTCCCTGGGAGGGAGAGCCGGTAACGAGTGGGGGTGATGCCGAGCGCCTCGTACGCCTGGCGGATCATTTCGAGCGCCGCCTGTGCCTCGTCGGCGACCTGGTCCAGGGTACAGAAGATGTGTGCGTCGTTGAGCTGAATGGCCCGAACCCGGGTCAGTCCGCCGAGCACGCCCGAGAGCTCGGAGCGGTACATGCCGCCCAGTTCGGCCATGCGCAACGGGAGTTCGCGGTAGCTGTGGGAGCGGGAGCGATAGATCACCGCGTGATGGGGGCACAGACTCGGCCTCAGGACGACCTGCTCCGCGCCAAGGTCCATCGGCGGGAACATGTCGTCGCTGTAGTGCGCCCAGTGTCCCGAGATCTCGTACAGCTCCCGCTTGCCGAGTACGGGTGAGTACACGTGCTGGTAGCCAGCCCGCCGTTCGGCGGCACGCATGTACTCCTCCAGGGTGTGCCTCACTACCGCACCGTCGGGCAGCCAGTACGGCAGGCCGGCCCCGATCAGCGGATCGGTGTCGAACAGGCCCAGTTCACGGCCGAGCTTGCGGTGGTCGTGCACGGTGGTCATCACGGTCTCCTCGCTGGTTTGCGGAGCAAGTGACCGGGCCGACGACGAAGCCCCGGGGCACTCGCCCCGGGGCTTCGCATCAGATCATCTGTCAGCGCGCCGGGACACTCTCCGGCGTCGTCGTCATGGCAGCGCGCTTCATGCCGCAGACCCTAGCAGGGTGTGCTGCGGTCCACACGGTCATTCCTCGGTCGGGGAACCCCGGCCAGACGACCCCCGCAAAGGCGACCGCACGTGATCCAGCGATGGGACATGGACACCGGCCACGCCATCGCCCGCATCCGCGCCACCACATCCACACCTCCATACGGTCGCGTCGGCTGGCCGACGGCTGCCACCTGAGAGTGACCTGCCGCGGTGCTCGCCGCACCGCGGGTCGCAGCCAGCAGAGTGCGACGTGGTCGAGGCCGTGCCCGGACCGCCTTTTGAGCCTGTCCGCGAGGCCCCGCCGCCCACCCCCATTTCCCTCCCCACCCACACCGGTAAGACACGGTGTGTGCCGCCGGGTCAGGGGGTAAGGGCTACCGGCAGGCGCTCAGTTGGGAGCGCCGACGCCGCGGTGCCGGACCGCCTGGAGGGGGAGCCATGGGGCGTGTGGCGGCTGCCGTCCGGGCGGCGGCTGTGGCCGTCGCCACCTGGCCGGCCCTGCTCGTACTGCTGGTGCTGCTGGTACCGCTTCTGCCGGGCCCCCGGCCCCACGGCACCCTCTGGTCCACGGTCCTCACGCTGTGGCTGCTCGCCCTGTCCCTCGGACCGCTGATCGCCTGCGTCGCGTTGCGTCGGTGGATTGCCGGAAAGCGAGCCGGGAGTCCGGGCGATCCGCTTCCTCCCGGGCCGTACACGCGAGCCCAGCAAGAGATGCCGCCTTCCGGCGGGCAGGCCTGGCGGGCGGACGCGTCGCCTCCTCCGCCCGACGAGGAGACCCGCTCCCAGGCCCCGCCCGCCGCGGAGCACCCGGACAGCGAGGCCCAGCGCAGAGCCCGAGCGCAAGCCCAGCGCAATCACGCAGTGGCTGAGCAGGCCCGCGCACAAGCCGAGCGGGCGCGCAGGGAGGAAGCCCGACGGCGAGCGGCCCGCAATCGCCGAATACGCGCACGGGGCCGACGGTACTGATACCCCGCAAACCAAGGTCGGCTCCGTCACACCGATCGGCCCTCGCAGCCGATGGCCGGCCCCGCGAGGTGACGGTGGGCTTGCTGTTGTTCGCAAGGTGGGCTTCGCGTTGCTCGTGGGCGACGCGGTCGCGGATGACGTCGGCGTAGGACTGGGAGCTGGAGCCGCGGACGATGAGCACGGGTATGCCCGGGGCGAGTAGGTGAAGAGGGTGAGCCACACCCAGCCACACCCCCTACGGCTTCGACCCTGCTCGCCTCCGCGCCGCCCGCACCGGCGCGAAAGGGTGATCTATGGCTCCGCTGCGGTTGGTGCTGCGGCGGGGCGGACAACGGAGAGACGGAGAGATGCACTCACCCCCTCACCGAAGGAGCAGTCCATGGACATCACCGCTGCCAGGGAGCACGTCTTCCGCATGCTCGATGTGGACGGTGACGGCGTCATCTCCCGCCAGGAATACCTCACCCGGCCCGACCGGGCGGCGGCCACGCTCCGCCGCGACCCCAACGACCCGCTCGTCTCCACCGCCCGCGCTCTGCACGAACGCGTCTTCGCCGCCATGGACGCCAACGGCGACGGACAGGTCACCTTCGACGAGTACGCCGCGTGGGCGGGCGCCGAGACCTTCGACACCGTCTGCCGCGAAGCCCTCGGCTCACTCTTCGACCTCGCCGACACCGACGGCGACGGCACCCTGGACCGGGCCGAGTTCTCCCGACTGCGCGAAGTCCTCGGCAACACGGCCGACAACGCCGCCACAGCGTTCGACGCCCTGGACACCGACGGCAACGGACGCATCGGCCGCGACGAGTACCTCGCCGCGATCCGCGACTACGTCAGCAACGGCACCTCACCCATGTACGACGCACTCGTCACCACCGCCTGAACCCTCCCCCGCAGACCCCTGGATGGTCCGGGCGTGCAGGCGCCCGGGCCACCCAGGCGAGCCACGAGGGACGACGGCCTTCCACCGCATCACGGGCACGGTCCGCGCACCGCAGGCTGCCCGGACACCGTGGTAAGGGCCACGAGGCCGAGAGAACGCGCCATCGCATCCGATCGCTGAGACCGCCCCGCCGGGACCCGTTAGCGCCCGGTCCCGGCTCGGTGCCCAGACGCGGCTAGGCAAGCTGCCGGGCCCGACCCGCAGGACAGGGATGTCGTTAGACAGGCGAATGATTTCCTTACGGCCGAGGCGAGCCCGTGTTCCGGGACGACCCGCGTTTCAAGGAGCTCCTCGCGCACTTCCCCGACATCGACCCGACCCTCCACGGGCTGCGCGCCATCATCGTGGTGACGGCCGACCTCGTCCGGGACTCCTGCGGTTACGGGGTGCCCTTCATGTCGTACGACGATGACCGCGATCTGCACGGCAAGCGCTTCGCGCGCGAGGACGATGCCTCGCTCAGCGCCTACTTCGCCAAGAAGGACCACATCGCGCAGAGCCTGGACGGCCTCCCCGGGCTGCCGCTGCCGCTGCCGCCCACCGATTTCTGAGCGACCGGCCCCTCGCTCCCCACCCCTCCGGCCCGCCAGGCGCTCAGCAGGTCCAGGTCCTGGCGGTGCCGGGCGACGGGTGGCGGATGGCGTGGTTCAGCGCAGGGTCGTCTTCTTGTCCGTGCGGTACATGGCCACCAGCGCGAGGCACATCGCGGCGATGGCGACGCGGCCCGAGGCCTGCAGGAGCGGCCCGCGCAGCAGGATGAACGAGTACCCCGCCACGAGCGGCACCGCCACCGAGATCAGGCTCAGAGGGTCCGTGCTGCCCCAGGACGCCGCGAACCGCACCCCCTCGCAAACGTGGCCTGCGCCACCAGGGCGTAGAAGCGGTGCGACCTGGGCCCGGTGGCCGGTGTGCCGCGGGGTCATGCGGGCGGCGAGCATCACGCCCCCGTCCTCGGCGTACCGGTCGAGTAGCATCGACGTCGGCCGCAGCATGGTTCCCGTCACGCCACCGCCACCCACCAGGGCCTCTGCGATGTCCGACGCGCACTGGTGAAGTTGCGGTATTGCGTACCTGCGCAATACCTCCTACTTGTGGTCGAGCACAGCTTGCCCTGCCTGCAGCAAGAGCGTGTCCTTGGAGGGCTTCGGTGCACCTCGCGGGTACGTTCACGCGCGGCCACTCGACGGCCCTCAGCGTCCCGATCCGGTACCGGCCGCGCACAATCGAGCGTCACAAGCCTGCAAGGGCGAGCAGCTGTTGCATCCCTGTGGTTGGCAGGGTCGGGTTTGCGGCTGCAGCGGCCGCGACGGATTCCGCCGGGTCAGCCAGCAGCCGCGTCAGGTCCTCGGCCGGAAGTCGGGGATGGGTCGCGATGGTGCGGCGCACCATGTGGTCGGGGTCAGCCGCCAGCCGGCGCGCGAGTTGCACGGGCAGGTCGGGGTCGCGCGGGGCCAGCTGCCTCATTCTCGGGTCGGGGTCTGTGGCCAGGCGTCGAAGTACGTCTGTCGGAAGGGGGAAATCGTCGGCCGGACGCCATCGGACCCTCTTGTCCGGGCGGTAGGTTCGGTCGATGCGCTCGGCGGTTTCGGGATCGATCTGGTCTCGGGCGTGAAGAGCCATCGTGGTACGGACGCTGCTCTCCTCGTCGTCGAGCAGTTGGGCGACGAGCGGCGGGGGAAGGTGGTCGGACATCGCGGCCGAGGCGCGGAAGCAGACGTATGGCGAGTCCACGTACGGCACGGGGTCGGCCGTCACCCACGGCAGGCGCAGTGTCCGGAGCTCCGCGCGGGCTATCTCGCCCGTGAGTTCTCGGTCGAGTGCGTCGTCGTCCAGGGCTTGATGGTTTGCGAGCCAGTCCAGTGGAGGTACGTCGGACACGATCTGTGCGTGGATCGCAGCACGGATCGGCTCCGGTGTGTCCTGACGTGCGAAGACACGGAGTGCAACGCGCAGGTTGGGATCCTGGGCGAGCTTGTCGCGCAGTGCCGGCGGCAGGTCGGGGTGTTCCGCGAGTTCCTCGCGCACCTCATCGTTCGGATCTTCGGCCAGCCGGAGGGCGGTGGCGGTGTCCAGCGTGCAGTGGCGAACCGCCCCGGCGCGCGTGACCGGGTCGGCCAACAGGTCCGGAACGAGGTCTGCCGGGGGAACGGGATGGGGAAGCCGACGAAAGTAGGTGGCGCAGGCCCCTGCTCGTACTGAGTCGTCGGGGTCTGTCAGCAGCAGTCGGCGCACCGGTTCCGGGGCCGTCGTCCACCATTGGGCAAGCGTCGCCCGGACCTTCGGGTTCGGGTCCGCCGCCAGCCGGGTGCGCAGGTCTGCCGGCACGTGATTGCTCTCCGCCAAGTGTTCGCGGACCTGCGGGTCGCCGTCGTCGAGCAGCAGCTCGAACAGCTCTCGCGGTGCACCGTCCGCCGCAACGACCAGAGCCCTGCGTATCGCGGGATCCGGGTGCTCCGCGAGCATCATCCGGAAGGCCTGTGGGAGGCTGCGGTTGAGGGCGAGAGAGTGTGTGAGCCAGTGATCGTCTGTGGCAATGATCTCGGCGATCACGTCATCACTCAGGTCCGGCCGCTTGGCCACCCTGCCAAGGCCCTTGCGGTATCCGAGGAGCCGGTGGACCAGCTCCGACGGTAGTGCAGGGTTTCCCGCCAGCCCGTCCACCACCGTGTCGAGATGCACCGGCGACGGTATGGCGTCCGACATGGCAAGCGGCCCTTCTGCCTCGGCGATCCACGCCCACTCACATTGCATGATCGACAAATCCGGCCCGCGGCCGAGGCGACGGTGGGCAGCGGCTCGGTGCGGCCGCAGTCCGCGCACACCACCTTCGTCACCCGGTCTGTGTGACCAGCCACTCCCCCTTCCACACCCCGCGGTCCGCCCGGACCGCGCCGGAGACCGGGAACCCGACAGGGAGCGGAGGCCGCCCACACATCACACAAGAAGCCGTACGCATATCCGTCACGCTACCGCGCCCCCCGGGGGGGCGGCGGCTACCGGCCGCCGGGGTGCGCGAGTGCCTTCAGGCCGCCGTCAGGGCTTCTGTGAACTGCCGGCCCTCGGTGCGGCATGGTGTGGGAAAGGCCAGTTTGAGCCCCTGATCCTGACCGGCCAAAACCAGTTCGGTAACGAGCGTGAGCCCCAACATGCCCTTCCTGGGCACGCCCGCCGAGACATAGGGCCGTGGGAGATCCATGAGGAGCCGGCCCGGCCTGCCTGTGCTGGTGGAGGCATCGAAGAACAGCAGGCGCCGGTCGGTGAGGACGATGTACATCTGCCGGGGTCGAACAGACGCCGTCATGGTGCCGGCGGAGAACACGCCGACCACCACGGCGGTTGCAACCTGCCTGCGCACGGAGACACTGCCGACGTTGGCACAGGTTACGAGCTCGACGGACTCCCCATGAGCCAACAGCGGCGTAACGGCATCGAGGGTCTGCCTCCGGCGCTTGACGTTGAGTGGCACTGAAACTCCTTGAGAGGGTGGGGCAGGAGGGGAAGGCTATGACATGCACTTTCCAAGCCTGCGCCTGGGTCTCCCGTCCCGAGGGAGGGCCGGGATGCTGCCGGCGTGCAGCGCGCGGAGGAGGCGGTCAGGGCCGGGCGACGCGGTCGGCCAGGGCGGCAGGTGTCTGGCCCACCAGCGCGGTGGGCGGGGCGTCACCCCCCGTTACCGTTTTCGTGGCTCCGCAATGGGGCCTCCGGCCTTCGGGTCCAGCATGACTTTCCCCCTGGTTGTTGATGATCCGGGGCGGTGTCACCGGGCCCGGAGGCATCGACGGACCGCCGATGGGGGGCTTGGGCACCGGCTTCACCCGAGCCGGAAGAGCTCTCCGTAACGTGGATGTGGCAGCTCGGTGCCGAGGCAGGGCCGGACGAAAGCGTGAGGGAGAGGAGAGGCCTGCACGTGATCGACACCAGCACCATCGACGTCTTCCTCGGCCTGGACGTCGGCAGGGGCGAACACCACGCCACCGCCGTCACCCCGGCAGGCGAGAAGGCCTTCGACAAGCGCCTGCCCAACACCGAACCCGAGCTCCGCGAGCTGTTCGCGAAACTGAAGGCCAAGAACGGAACGGTGCTGGTCGTGGTCGACCAGCCGACCTCTATCGGGCGAGGCGAAGACCGACGCGAGGGACGCTTTCATCATCACGGACGCGTCCAGGGCAATGCCTCACACGCTGCGGGTGATCGACGGCGAGGACGAGACGATCGCCGAGCTGGAGATGTTTCGTCGGGTTTGATGACGACTTGGCCGGCGAGGCGACCAGCGTCGCGAACCGGCTCCACGGCCTGCTGACCCAGATCCATCCGTCGCTGGAGCGTGTGCTGGGGCCTCGGTTGCAGCACCCGGCCGTCCTCACGCTGCTGGAACGTTTTGGGTCACCGGCTCAGCTTCACGGCCTTGGACGAACAGACCATAATGGTGCCCGGCACCGAGGCGGCCGCACTGATCGTCCCCAGCCTGGCCGGATCCCTGGCCGCCGTCCTTGACCAGCGGAGACTGCTGGCCGGACGGATCGAAGAACTCCGGGAGGCCCACCCTCTTTCCAAGGTCCTGACATCGATGCCGGCAATCGGCGTCAGGACCAGAGCCCGCATCCTGATCGAGGTCGGCGACGGCGGCGCCTTCCCCACCGCCGGTCTCCTCGCCGCCTTCGCCGGTCTCGCCCCAGCGACCCGCAGTTCGGGGATCCGTGGCCTTCTTCCTCTCCGCGTTTCGCCGCGCTGGGCGACCCGGCATCGCGGGCCTACTACGACAAGAAGATCAGTCAGGGCAAGCACCACACCCAGGCCCTGCTCTGCCTCGCCCGACGCCGGGCTGACATCCTCTTCGCGATGCTCCCCGACGGCACCTTCTTCGTTCCTGACCCTGCAACTCCCGCAGGTCAACGTCGAAGTCGATGACCGCGTCGTCAAGGAAACGGAAGATCGCCAGCACCTCGGCGGCCGGCCAGATCCGCAGCTTCGGGCACTCAGCGTCCGCCGGGCGGGAGAGCACGGTCTCCGCGCGGGGCACCGGCAGCACCGTCTCGCCTTCGGAGTACTGGCACTTCCAGCCCCTCGCCTCGGCGAGATCGAGGACCGCCTGCCAGTTCTCCACCGAGCGATCCGGGAAGGGCCCCCGCACAGCCCCGCGCTCGGGGCAAGTCGACCGTCAGCATCGAAGACGAGATCTACGGCGGCCAGGACGGGGGGCCCGGCCCCTAAGGTCTCGCGCCCAGGTACCCACGTTCGTCCCCCCCTGGAGCCGCGGCGGCTTCGTGTGCTCGGAAGTGCTCGACCGCACCTCCCTCATCCAGTTCATCGAACACCGATTCGGGGTGCAGGAACCGCAGATCAACGACTGGCGGCGCACCGTCTGCGGTGACCTGAACTCCGCCCGAACACGGCCCTGAGACG
Source organism: Streptomyces sp. NPDC001594 (assembly GCF_042893675.1). Taxonomy (NCBI): domain Bacteria; kingdom Bacillati; phylum Actinomycetota; class Actinomycetes; order Kitasatosporales; family Streptomycetaceae; genus Streptomyces; species Streptomyces sp. NPDC001594. The sequence continues at coordinate 31,865 of NZ_JBIAVB010000001.1, forward strand.
AAGCGGCGGACACCGTGGCGATTGATTGGCGCCGGGCCCGGCCCGGCACCTTAGCGAGGCATGGCCGCGATGGCGGCGCGGGCGATCTTCATGGCCTCCGACTTGCAGGTTGATGCGGGGTGTTCCTCGCCGCCCAGAGCTACGCGGACCACGAGGTTGCCGTCGCGGACGTTCAGGCTGCAGTGTTCGCCGGGATCAGGGTATGTGACATACGGGGCGCTCCAGTACGCCTCCTCACCGAATCCGAGGTCTGTCGCCCGGGTTTCCTTGGCGGCTTTCTCCCGGAATCCCTTGCGCTGCTCCTCGGCTCCGTTGTCTTCGCGCTTCAGTTCCCAGCCGACGAACGCGTGGACCTTGTCGGTCAGGCCGGCGATCCTGACCTTCGTCGGGTCGCCGAATATCTTTCCCCAAGCGCAGCTGGTCTCGGCGCCTGTGCCGCTCTCTCCGTAGTAGTCAAGCTCCTCCGCTCGTGCAGGTAGCGGCAGTTGGGCGGCCGTCTCAGAGCAGATCGGTGCCTTCGCATAACGCAGCGGGACCGGTTCGTCGTCGCTCTTCAGCGCGTACACCCCGGCCGCGATGCCGACGACGGCGAGTACACAGCCCGTGACCAGAGCGGTGATCTTTCCGGACCGCCGACGGGGTGGAGGCAGGGGTGCCGTCAGGGCGACCGTCCCTCTCGACGCGGTCGTTCCCGTGTCCGCCGGAAGGGCCGGGGCCAGGGCCGGTACAAGCGTGCGGTCCGTGTCGCCGAGCAGCCGGTCGATGTCGGTCCGCTGGGCGGTGATCGTCCGGTGCACGGCAGGTGGCCACGGTCGGTCGGCGGGCGCGACCGGTCCGAGGAGCGTGAGGAGTTGCTCCGGGGTGGGACGGGCCGCCGGGTCCTTGGCCAGGCACGGCCTGACGACCATGCTCAGCCCCGGCGTAAGGGCGGACAGGTCGGGCTCGCGGTGCACGACGTTGTAGAGGGTCCCCGCCATCGACGTACTCGTGAAGGGGCTGTCACCCGTCGCGGCCATCGCCAGGACCGCGCCGAGCGAGAACATGTCGCTGGCCGTGGTCAGTTCGCGGCCTTCGGCCTGTTCCGGTGACATGAACGCGGGCGAGCCGACCACCCAGCCGGTCTGCGTCAGCTCAGTCGCCTCCGTGGCCTCGGCGACGCGCGCGATGCCGAAGTCGATGACACGTACGCCGTCTTCGGCGAGCAGGACGTTCTCGGGCTTGAGGTCGCGGTGGATCAGCCCCGCCCGGTGGATCTCGGCCAGTGCGCCGGCCAGCCCTGCGGCGAGGCGGCGTACGGACTCCTCGGGAAGCAGGCCCGCCTTCTCCACGGCCGCGCCCAGCGAGGGCCCGTTGACGAAGACCGAGGCGAGCCACGGTGTGGGGGCATCCGCGTCGGCATCCATCACAGCTGCCGTGTACGCGCTGGACACCCCTCGCGAGGCGGTGACCTCCCGCCGGAAGCGGGCCCTGAACCCGGGGTCGGCGGCGAACCGTGCGTGTACCTGTTTGACGGCGACGAGCCGTCCGTCCGGTGCGGCGCCGAGCAGCACCCGTCCCATCCCGCCCCTGCCCAGCTCGGCAAGGAGACGGTAGGGCCCTGCGGTGGCCGGGTCGACCGTTCCCAGCGGCCTCATCGGGCGGCCTCCGCCAGCTTCAGGGCCGACTTCCCTGCGACCTTGGCGATGTCCCTGGCCTCGTCATCGGAGTAGCGCCTGCTCTCCACGATGACGTTGAGCTGCATGTTGACGTCCCGGGCAAACAGATTGGCCATGTTCCGCTGCCAGTACGCCTCCTCACCGACGCCGACGTCAACGCGCTCGTACGAATCGCGGGCGGAGGCGAAGCCGCTTTCGTGCTTTTCCTTGGCCAGCTCCGCTCCGGTCTTGCCGCCTTCCGAGAGGTGCCGGGTCCAAGAGACGAAGACCCTGTCTCCGTACCGGTTGCTCCAGAAGCACTGGTTCGATCCCTGTGGCACTTCACCGACGGCCTCGATGTTGCCGTTCGGATCTCCGTAGTCCGCCGGCACCTCGACCTTGCCCTTGGCCTCCTTGCACGAGGGCACCAGCTGGGTGTACTTGTCGGGGACCTTCGACAGGGGCGTCGTCCCGGGGGTCGGGACGGCTTCGCTGTCGCTCGGCGCCTTGGCGTCCGGCCTCCCCGGGGGTGTGCTCGTCCGGCCTCCGGCCCCTCCTCCGCCGTTTCCGTCCGGGGGCACGAAGTTCAGGGCCGTCACCGTGGCCACCGCCACCACCGCGGCCGCCCCGGCAAGCCACCAGGTGCGCTTGCGACGGGCTGCGGCGGCAAGCGGTGCGGGCGGGAACAGTGGCGGGGAGGCGACGGGCGGGGACAGGAGCGTGCCGGGCGCGGTGTCGGCGGGAACAGCGGAGATGGCGGGTCCGGCGGACTTGGCGACCAACTGGTCCATATTCGCCTGCTGTTCGGCTGCAAGCCGGTGTACCGCCTCGGGCCACGGCCGGGACGTTGGCGTCATCGTGCCGAGCGCTGTGAGAAGTTCCCGCGGCGACGGACGTTCCGCCGGTTCCTTGGCCAGACACGACTCGATGAACGATCGCAGCGCCTGCGGCACCGCGTCGAGGTCCGGTGCGCAGTGCGCAACGTTGTAGAGCACGCTCGGCACCGACGGACCCGCGAACGGCGGCCTGCCGGTGCTTGCCATGACGAGGGTCGAGCCGAGCGAGAAGACGTCGGCGGCGCTGGTCAGCGGGAGACCTCGTACCTGTTCCGGCGCCATGAAGGGCGGCGATCCCACCATGGCGCCGGTATGGGTGAGCTTCGTGTACCCCTCGGCGGCGCGCGCGATGCCGAAGTCGATGACGCGTACCCCGTCCTCGGCGAGCAGCACGTTGGACGGCTTCAGGTCGCGGTGGACCAGGCCCGCCCGGTGCACGTCGGTCAGCGCCTGTACGAGGCCCGCCGCGAGAAGCCTCACCGCTTCCGCAGGTAACGGGCCTGCGGCGTCGAGGGCCTGGCTCAGCGTGGGGCCAGGTATGAAAACCGAGGCCAGCCAGGGCTCTTCGGCCTCCGTGTCGGCGTCCATCACGGCGGCGGTGTAAGCACCGGACACCTTGCGCGAGGCCGCCACCTCGCGCCGGAACCGGGCCCGGAACCCGGCGTCCTCGGCCAGTTCGGGGTGCACCTGCTTGACCGCGACGAGACGGCCGTCGCGGGCGACGGCGAGCAGAACACGCCCCATGCCGCCCTGCCCGAGTTCCGCCAGCACCCGGAACGGACCTATGTGCGCCGGCCCGGACAGCCCTGTTGCACGCATGACGCCCTGCCCCTCCCCCTGGAGGACCTTCCGGTCCCGAAGCGAAAGGATCATACAGACAAACGCTCCGCCTTCCGATGGGAACCCCTCGAACCCCGCAGCGCCTCCTCAGCCTTGGGGAGTCTGATCTGCTGGAAGCGCCTCGAGTCCCGGAGCGCAGGCCAGGCCGTGGGGGGCGGTAAGGGGAGACAGCCCCGATCCCCGTCGGGCGGGGCCGCCTACGGGCGGGCGAGGACGAACCCGACGCCCCTCGCCTTCGTCCTGACCGGGCAGCCGGCGGCACACGTCCCTGCGGGCTGCCGCGAGATCGCCGACTGCGGCAGTCCACTCGCCGCAGCCATCGACCGGATGGACCAGTGTGACGGCGTCCATCACAGGTGAAAGCGATCTGATGGGGTGCCCCGGCCTCGCACCGGGAGGCGGCCCAATGTCACGGCGCGCAAGGGGGCCAGGGCGTTCCGCCCGTACCACCATCCCTCGCAGCGACCCGGGACTGACGGGACCGAAGTCGGGGGCGCGTCATCGCACCCTGCCATGCCCCGGCAGACGACCCGGGCGAGCCCCGGGGCCTCCCGGCGCCCGACGCTCGGCCGCCTCCAGGCAGCCGTCTTCCACATCCCTCCGCCAGCACCAACAGCACCGTTCCGGCACCCGGCCGCCCGGCACGTGTCGGGAGCCGGGGGTGCGGATGGGTGGGCGTCGTTGATCGTGTAGTCGGTGTTCGGCTCCCCCCTGCTGTGGAGGGGGAAGCGGGTGTCACGATGTGTGGTCGCGTCCATCCCGTGGAGCGAAGGCTGAGAGGCCGTCGGCGTCGGTCGCGCGAGCATGCAGGGAGTAGTCGGCCCACTCGGCGATGTCGGGGTAGGACGAGTCCTGGCTGAGCCCGGGTGACCGGGCGGCGGTTGTCGAAGTCCTGCCCCGGGCGCAGCGGGACCGTGCGGCCGCCGGGGCGCAGTCGGCCGGCGGTGTCGTGGCGGCGCTCGGCCACCACGGTTCAGTGCGCCGCCCGCGCGACGGCCCGGGTAACCATCCACCACGCCGGCTCGTGTACCTGCCGTGAGCCTGGTCCCTACCAGACCACATCACCCTGCCGTTGCCGGGCACGGGCGTGCCGGCCGCGTCATCGTGCCAACCGGTGCTCAGCAAGCCCTGCACCGGGTTCGACAGTGTCGGGACCGGCCCGGTAGAAGCCCTGTAGCCGCCGATGTTTGGAATCGGACAGGCGGTGTATATGCACTTAAAAGTCGTGTTTAATGTGGCTAAGGGGAAATCATGGGCATCATCGGCTGGGTGGTGCTTGGCCTTCTCGCCGGAATCATTGCGAAGATGCTGATGCCGGGCCGCGACCCTGGCGGCTTCATCCTCACGATCCTCATCGGCATCGCCGGCGCTCTCCTGGGCGGATGGCTCGGCAAGGTCATTTTCGGGGTCGACTCCGTCGACGGCTTCTTCCAGCTCTCGACCTGGATCGCCGCCATCGTCGGTTCTCTCATTCTGCTGATCGTCTACCGGCTCGTCGTCGGTCGGAGACACTCGTGAAGGCCGGCTCGCGTGGACACAGACACAAGCGGGGCGGCCGCCGCTCCCCCACCCGTCGACCCCTCGGCGCCCTCAGGCGCCTGATCCTGCTGCGGCTCACGGTGTGGGGCGTGCGGCTGCTGGCATGGGGTGCGGGACTGGCTCTGCGGCGCGCGCTGCGGATCGCGTTCCGTGCCGCGCTGCCCCGGCGGCTCCGGCTGACGGTGTAGCCCTATTCCGTTTGTCGCCCCCAGTGAGAGAGGGGTCGGTCATGAGCGCCGGCGAGAAGATCAAGGCCCGGGCCGAGCAGGTGATCGGCAAGGCCGTGAGAAAAGTGGCGCACGCCGTGGGCAACAGGACCACCGAGGCCAAGGGGGCCGGCCTGGAGGCCCGGGGAAAGGCCCGGCAGGTGAAGGAACGGGGCAAGGACGCCTTCAAGGGCTGACCCGCCCGATGAGGCCGGCAGCGGCAGCGGCGCTGTGAACGCCGCCTGAGGGGCGGTCGTCGTCCCGTCGGCGGACCCGGGAGACGCTGTGTGGTCAGCGGTCGGCGGGGACACTGCTGGGCCAGGTGCGGGGGGAGGCGTGGACCGGCCGGGGGCGGGTCGCGGCGGGGCGACGGGGCGGTGCCGTGACGACGGCCCGCAGGCGGCTCCGGGGGGCGGTGTGCCACCTGTGGTCACCAGCCACGGTGCTCGGGCTCGGCTGAGTGTTCAGGTCCGTGATCACACCCTACGATCCGGGTGACCGGTGGGGGTTCGCGCCCGGAGGGCGGCGTCCAGCGCGCGGATCAGCTCGCCGACCCGGCCGCCGCCGCTCGGCGCCGCCGGAAACCGTCCGAGCACGTGGATGACCGCGGGGGTCGCACGGCACGCCGCCTGGGCAACGTGGTCGGCACCGGCGCTGGGGTCGTCGCCGGCGACGAGTTCCGCCACCCGGGCCGCGTGGGCGCCGGCTCCGAGGATGTGCTTGACCTGGGTGGCGTGGGCCAGCGGATGCAGGTAGGCGGAGCCCGCCGCGGACATCGCTGCCCGAGCCGCCTCACGTGCGGCCTCCGTCTCCGCGCCCTTGGCCGCCTTGAGTGCCGCCCACGCGCAGTCACGCAGTGCCCTTCCCCTCTTGCCGCCGCGGGCGAACTCGTGGGCGTCGGCGATGGCCTCGCGGGGGCGCGGGTCGTCGGGCTGATCGCCCTCGAACACCTCAAGCACCACCTCCGCGCACGCGGCAGCGAATGCGGTGACCTCACGAAGCTCTTGGATGCTCAGGGCGATCGCGCCCGCCTCCGCTGTCATGACTCCATCCTCGGCCATGCGCCCCGTCAGCCGGTTCAGCCGGTTCAGCCGGTCTGGGCGTAGTCGTCGACGGCCATAGAGTCGTGCACGCGCGCCGTCCCGGAGGCGAGGCGGAGCAGGGCGCGGGCTGGCCCCGGAGGCAAGGCCGATATCAGGCGGGCACCTTGGGCCAGGCCGCGTACGCCCATGCGCGAGGTGGGGATGAGGGTCCTGGCCGCGCCGAGCGCGGCCGCGTGGGCGGCGCGCACGTGCTCCGCCATCGCCCGCTCATAGGCGGGGAAGGCCTGTTCGTGGTCGCCGCCGGCCCGTGCCAGCTCTCCGGCCAGGACATAGGCGCCGACGATGGCCAGGCTGGTGCTGCCTCCGACGGCCGGGCCGGGGCTGTAGCCCGCGTCGCCGACGAGCGTCACCCTCCCTCGCGACCAAGTTTCCATGCGCAGCTGGGCGATCGAGTCGAAGTAGAACGCCGTTGTCTGGTCGAGCCCGTCCAGCCAGCGGTCGACGTCCGGGTGCATACCGGTGAACGCGGCGTGCAGCAGCTCCTTCTGCCGGGGCACGTCACGGGGGTGCTCGGACTCGGGCGCGCCTCGGAAGAGGAACAACACCCTGGCGTCGCCCATGTGGCGCACGCCGTAGATGCCGGCGGTGCGGCCGACGCCGACGTGCATGAGGAGCTCGCCGTCGAGTCCGCGGGTGTTCGGCAGCGTGAGCACCGCCAGGTGGGCGCCGAGGGGGGTGCTGAAGCGGGACTCGTCTCCGAAGACGAGGCTGCGCACGTTGGAGTGGAGGCCGTCCGCCCCGATGACGAGGTCGAAGCGGCGGGGGGCGGCGCTCTCGAACGACACCTCGCCGTCGGGCGCGATGGCGGTGATCGAGTCGCCGAAGACGTATGCGATGTCGTCGCGCGTGGCGTCGCGGTAGACCTCGGTCAAGTCGTCGCGCATGATCTCGACGTGCCGGTCTGTGGTGGCACGGAAGATCTTGGAGAGGTTCGCCCGGACTGGACGGCGTGCGCCTTCCTGGTGGACCGTCATCCGGCGGGTGCCCACGGCCCGCTCTTCGATCCTCCGCAGCAAACCCATCCTCTCCGAGATCTCCAGCGCGGGCCGGAACAGGTCGACCGCGTGGCCGCCCGTCCTGCGCGGGGTCGACGCGCGCTCGACGATGGTGACGGAAAAACCGTGCCGGGTGAGCCAGTAGCCCAGGACGGGCCCGGCCACGCCGGCACCGGAGAGGAGGATCCGCATGGCGTTCGCCCTTTCCATTCAGTCCCCCCGTACGGCGTGCAGTGCGGTGAAGGCCAGCAGAGGGGCGGCGGTCCGTGGTGGGTCTTCGAGGAGGGGCGAGTGGCCGAGGCCAGGCAGCAGCACGATCTCCGCGCCCGGTACGGCGCGGTAGTCGAATGCCGAGGAGGGACGCCATCGGCGGTCTTCCTCGCCGAAGACCACCAGGAGCGGCTTGCCCAGGTCCCTCAGCCGGTCCGGCAGCCGGCGCTGCTCCAGGTAGGTGCGGGTGGCCAGCATCGTCGTGGTGAGTGTGTGACGGGTCATGGCGCGTACGTCGTCCAGGAGCTCTTCCGGGATCCGGTAGCCGGCCCGGCTGACACTGGTGCTCGCGAACACGCGGAGCTGCTCATCGGTCAGCGGCCACTGCGACGGGTCGATCGCGGCGGTCTCCGCCGGGATGAAAGCGTCCAGCCCGGGCCCGGTGTTGATGAGTGCGAGCGCGGTGACGAGGCCGGGCCGGTCCTCGGCGAGGGCGACGGCGACCGTGCCGCCGCTGGAGTGGCCGATGGCCACGACGTGCTCGACGCCGAGCCGGTCGAGCACGAGGCCGACGCGGCGTGCCTGGTCCGGGAGCGCGTAGCTGCGGTCGGCGGGTTTGCCCGACCTGCCGTGCCCGAGCAGGTCGACGCGGATGAGACGGAGGGAGGGGCTCAGCAGCGGAATCATCTCATTCCACGAGCGGGTCGAGGACGCGGACCCGTGGATGAGCAGGAGGGCGGGGGCGTCACTTGGGCCGTCCTCGCACACGTGGATGTCGCCGTCGTCCAAGGGCAGCAGGAACGAGTGCTGCCCGGTGGCGTCGGCGCCGCTCGCTTTGGGGTCGTCGTCTGAAGAGGTCATGGGTCCACTGTCGGCGTCGCGCTCGCCCAAGGATTGGACGAATGTTCCCGGGCGCCGCGCCGTAGCATGGCACGATGCATGCGTTCGAACACGGTGCGGTCATGTGGGACGTGGCGCGTCCGCGCCGGACCAGCCGGCTGGCCGGTGTCGGCATGGCCGGGTTCCGGGTCCGTGACCTGGCCCCGCTCCGGATCGTCCCTCATCCCGCCGTGACGCTGTTCCTCGACTTCGGCGCCGGTTCACCCGTCCTTGACGACAACCGGGGGCAGCAGCGGGGAAGTCTCGTCACGGGGCCCGGGCTCGGGGCCGGAGGGGCGGTCCGGGCGTGGGGGCAGGACCTCGAGTGCATCCAGGTCCGGCTGTCGCCGGTGATCGCCCGCGCGGTCCTGGGTTCCTCCACCGCCGACCTCGACGGCGCGGCCGTGCCGCTGGACGACATGTGGGGGCGGGGGGAGGCGTCGCGGCTCTGCGAACGGCTCGCCGATCTCTCGTCATGGCAGGAGCGCTTCGCGCTGGTGGACGCCCTGCTCGCCCGCCGGAGGGAGGCGGGGCCGCCGGTGGAGCCGGAGGTCGCGCAGGCCTGGCACCGGATCGTCGTCAGCCACGGCGCGGTTCGTGTCGGCTCACTCGCGGCCGAAGTCGGATGGAGCCGTAAGCGTTTGTGGTCCCGCTTCTGCTCCCAGCTCGGTCTGCCACCGAAGCAGGCCGGGAAACTGGTCCGCTTCGACCGTGCGGTCCACCGGCTGGTCGCGGGCGAAGAAGCGGCCCGGGTGTCGGCCGACGCCGGCTACGCCGACCAGTCCCACCTCCACCGGGACGTGATGGCGTTCACGGGTTCAACCCCGGCGAAGATGGTCGAGGAGCCGTTCCTCACCGTGGACGACATCGCGTGGCCACCGCCCGGGCCGCCTACGTCCGCCGTGCCCCCCCATGCCGTCACCCCCGCCCCGCCCACCTGGCCTAAAGCCCGACTCCGTGCCAGCGGCGAAGCCTCCGGGCACCTCTAACGGTCCGCCGCTCCTCGCCGGTGGACCTGACGCTGGTGCCCGAGCATCGTCGTGGGCACGGACCGTTGTACGGAGCCCTCAACCACGGCCGGATCGACGTCGACAGGTTGCGGTCCGTGCTGGCCCACATGCCATTGGCGCGCTTTGATGGTGGTCGCCTGGTGCTGGCGGTGGATGTGTCGCCGTGGCTGAGGAACGACACGCCCAAGCCGTCCTCGCCCTCGCACGCCGCTGCGGGACGGACGACTCTACGAACTCACGCCACCGACGCCCCTCGCGGATTGACAGACCGCATGAGGAATCGATGACGCAGGACAACAAAGGACCAAGCTGGTGGGACCTCGGCGGGTATCCCGTCTCTGACGACCTGGCCCCTGTCTCAAATGAACTGGTCCGAATCGCTTTGGGTGCGGTTCTCTTGGGGGACAGGCTGAGTCCGCGGTTCGGAGCCGACACTGGTGTCGAGAGACAGGGGGAAGCAACGTGGGATTCGATGAAGGCGACATGGCTACGGACGACCTGTTCGCGAGAGCCTTGGACGAGATCGGTATGGACGAGGGTCCAGCCCCCTGTCTGGTTGCCCTGCACGGGAGGCCGACCCGGCACGTCTTCGAGGGTGCGGTAGGCCTGTTGGCGTGCGAGGAGCCGGCGAAACGGGAACTGGGGGCACGGATTCTGCGCGAGCTGGGCCCTTACGACACCGAGGGCCGACGGCCGTTCACCCCCGAGACGATCGAGGCCGTATTGAGGGAGATACCCGGTGAACCCGACCCGGGGGTCCTCAGTTGGCTGATCTCCGTCCTCGGCTATCACAACGCCCGCGAGACCCTCGACCTGGTGCTCGGTTATCAGGGCCACACCGCGCAACCGGTGCGCTTCGCGGTCGCCGCCGCACTTCCATCCCTGGCCGATCCCGAACGCACGCAGGACCGAGTCGTAGAGGCCCTCCTGAAGCTGTCCGAGGACGAGGACGAGGCCGTTCGCTGGTACGCCCTGTACGCGCTGTTCCAGGAAACGGTCGCCGTGACCGACGAGCAGAGGACCGAGTGGGCGAGAGCACTGATCAAACGCGGCGACGGGGACCGGCGTGCCCAACTGCACCACCTCGGCACGACCCTCGACAACGCCGATACCGCCCTCCGCGCAGTCCTCGAACTCGCTCCGGGTACCTGAGTCGCGCCCCCTGGGCGGGCAGTCCCTCCAGCTGATGAAGTACCTGCGGGAACCAGATCACCTGAGATGCGCGTCGGCTGCGTGTCTCGAGCGATCTGGTCGTTGCTGGTCAGGACCTCGGCGCGGGACCAGACTACCTTCCCTCCGGCCGGGAGCCGAGGATCGTGGCGGGCTCGCGCAGCGGGCTGCCCATCCCGGCCCGGGGCCGCAACGAGAAAGCCGCCGACCACACGCACCGGCCCCTCTTCCTCACCCCGGCGGCCCTGGCCGCGGCCCGTACCCGCCGCGCGGCCGCCACGGGCGACGACCGGCTGGACTTCCGCCGGGACGTGCTGCCGCTGCTGCTCCAGGAGGTGCACCACGTCTACTGGACCGCGCGGGTACGGGCCCGTTCGGGGGTCGCGGCGGCGCAGCGGTTCGCCGACCGGCACGCGGCCGCCCTGCACGCCGGCCGGGACCCGCGCCCCGTGCTGGCGGAGGCCGGGCTCGCGGGGGTGGCGCCACTGGACCTGACCGCGCTGGCCCGGCCGTTCGACGGTGAGCGGTTCGCCGGCCCGGAGGCCTTCCGCGAGCGGCTGCTCCAGGTCGTGGAGGCCGACCTGGCCGAGGCCGCGCTGGGCAACGCCGGCGGCCCGCTCAAGGCGGCGCTGGACGTCCTGCGGGACGTGCGGGGCGTGCTGCGGCACGCCGTCGACCACGGCGGGCTGCTGCCCCGGTCGCATGCCGAGGACTTCCACGGGCGCTTCCTGCCGGTCAACTCCCTGCTCTCGGCGGGTCCGCCCGCGAGCAGGGTGCGCCAGCTCGCCGCCCTGGTCCGGCAGGGCACCGTGGAGATCGCCGGTCCGGCGACGGAGTTCGCCGCGGACGTGCGCGGCGGGCGCTTCACCGTCTCCTCCGCGTCCGTCCCCGGCTCGGCGCGGAAGGTGGACGTGCTCGTGGACGCCCGTATCCCGTCGCCCGCGCTGCACCGCGACACCGCGCCGCTCACCCGGCAGTTGCTCGCGGAAGGCCTGGTGCGGGAGTACACGGCCGACGGTCCGGACGGCCTGCGGTACCCGACCGGGGGCCTCGACGTCACTCCGGACTCCTTCCACGTGGTGGACGCGGTGGGCGATCCGCTGCCCGGGGTGCTGGCGCTGGGCATCCCCACCGAGCACACCCGCTGGTTCACCCAGGTGGGCAGCGGACGGCCCGGCGTGGAGACGCTCTTCCACCGGGACGCCGACACGGTGGCGCGCGGCCTGCTGGAGACCGCCTACCCGGCCCCGGCCCCGGCCGGGACCGCCGCCGCAGCCGCCGCTTGAACACCCCTTCCCCTCCCCGCGAAAGACGACGGACCACACCATGCACCCGCACACCCCCTCCCCCACCGAGGCCTTCCGGGCCGCCCGGGACCTGCTCCTCGCCCACGGCGACGACCTCGACGCCGCCCACCGGGGCTTCCGCTGGCCCCGCCCGGCCACCTTCAACTGGGCGCTCGACTGGTTCGACGCCGTCGCCGCCCACCGGGCGGGGCCCGCCCTTCGACTGGCCCGCCCCGGGCACCCCGACGGCGACGTCACGGTCTCCTGGCAGACGCTCTCGCGCCGCTCGGCGCAGGTGGCCAACTGGCTGCGCGGCCAGGGGCTGCGACGCGGGGACCCGGTCATGCTGCTGCTCGACAACCGGGTGCCGGTGTGGGAGACCATGCTGGCCGCGATCAAGCTGGGCGCGGTACTGATCCCCACCTACACCACGGCCACCCCCGCCGAACTGGCCGACCGGGCAGCCCGGGGAGGCGTCCGGTTCGTCGTGGCCGAGGCCGCGCTCGCCGGGGGGTTCGGGCCGGGACCGCACCCCTGGCGGGGCGTCGCCGTCGGCGGTCCGACACCGCCGGGCTGGACCTCGTACGAGGACTCCCGCTCGACCCCGCAGGAGTTCGTCCCGGACGGGCCGACGGGCGCGGACGACCCCCTCTTCCGCTACTTCACCTCGGGCACCACCTCCGCGCCGAAGATGGTCGAGCACACCCACACCAGCTACCCGGTGGGCCTACCTGTCCGGGATGTACTGGAACGGGGTGCGCCCGGGGGACGTGCACCTGAACGTCTCGGCGCCGGGCTGGGCCAAGCACTCCTGGAGCTCGTTCTTCGTCCCCTGGAACGCGGAGGCCACGGTCCTCGCCCTGCACTCCACGACGGCCGCCGACGCCGGGGCGGTACTGGAGGTGCTGCGCACCCGCGGTGTGACCACCTTCTGCGCCCCGCCCACCACCTGGCGGGCGATGGTCTCGGCGGGGCTGGGGGCGCGCCCGGAGGGGCTGCGGGAGGCCGTGGCGGCGGGTGAGCCGATGGAGGCCGCGCTGGCGCGGGCGGTGCGCGAGGGCTGGGGCGTCGACGTCCGGGGCGGGTTCGGGCAGACCGAGACCACCGGCCTGATCGGCGCTCCCCCGGGCCGGCCTCCGGTGCCCGGCAGCATGGGGCGGGCGCTGCCCGGCTACCGGCTGGCGGTGGTCGACCCGGGGACGGGGCGGGAGGTTCCGGACGGGGAGGGCGGGGAGCTGTGCGTGGACCTGACGGAGCGGCCGGCGGGGCTGATGCGCGGCTACGCCGACGATCCCCGCAAGACCGCCCGGGCGTTCGCCGGGGGTTACTACCACACCGGTGACCTCGTGGTACGGGCGGCGGACGGCTCGTTCACGTACATGGCGCGGGCGGACGACATGTTCAAGTCCTTCGACCACCGGATCTCCCCGCTGGAGCTGGAGCGGGTCCTGCTTCGTCATCCGGCGGTGGCGGACGCGGCGGTGGTACCGGTGCCGGATCCGGTGGGGCTGTGGGCGGCGAAGGCGAGCCGGGCACGCGCCCCGGCCACCCACGGCGAGCCCGATCGCGTGAATCATGCTGGCCACAGCCAGAGTCCGACGGGCATCAGGCCAGAGTCGGCGGGCTGTGAACTCTGGTCCCGGCAGAGCCGCACCCCGGGCAGGGCCCAGCCAGCACTGACAGTGCCTCTTGGCATCATGCCCGCATGGATTTCCTTCTCGCACCACCGACCGGCATCGGCCCGCTCCGCATCGGTATGCCCCGGGACGAAGCCGATGCCGCGTTGGACTCGCTCCGCGACCCTTCCGCGCTCTCGGAATCAGACCGGCCAGGGCAGCACATCTTCCGCCCGAGCGGACTGATGGTCAGCATTCACTGCATGCAGGGCCAGCTCCAGGCGGTCGAGCTCGCACGCCCGACGGCCGCAACGGACCGCGTGCTCTTCCACGACGTGGACGTATTCGCCCTGCCAGCCCGCGAGGTGGTCACCCGCATGCGCGAACACACCACGATCGAGGCGGATCCGGAGGACCCCGCTTCGTTCATCGCCCCCGACCTCCTGCTGAGCTTCTGGCGCCCGTTCGAAGCCGACGATGACCCGGATGAGGAACAGGGCTACTACTTCACCACGGTCCTGCTGGCCCGCCCCGGCTACTACGACACACCTGCTGAAGCCGCGGAGAGACTCCGGCGCAACTCCTAGGTTCGGCCCCCGCCGCGTCGGCGCCGCGGCGGTGCCGTCAAAACTCGGGTTCTGGCTCAGGTGCTGTGGTGCGCCACGCTGAGTGAGTGGATCAGCCCGCGGTTGACCGATCCCGATGGCGAGAACGAGCCCCGGGTGAGTCCCCCGCCTCGGCTGCAGGCCTCTTGCCAAGGAACTGCTTCGCTGCCTCAACCGCTTCTCCGTTGAGTTCCTCTGGCCCGCACGTCCGTCGCTACCGTCGCCACCAGCAGGCCGGGCCAACTTCCATGGTCAGCACGCTGGTGGACGCCGTTGGCCGCGACGATCCGCGAACCGTCGCGAGTTCGCATCAGTTGCGATTGGCGGCGCTTGGAACATCGGTACAGCCATTAACGCCACGCACTTGATCACGGTCATGAGCTGAGCGCCGTGGCGTCCGGACGGGGTCGGGGAACCGGCCTTGGGGACCAACGGAACAGGGGTGCGGGTCGGTCAATGGCCTGAGATGCGTCGGCGGGTGCGGAGTTCCGCCTCAGCGGTGACCGCCAGTGCGACGACGGTCAGTAGGGACAGCACTGCCCAGGCCGGGGTGAAGCTGTTGGTGAGGTCGACCAGCAGGCCGAGCATGGGCGGCACGGTGACGATGGCGATCTGGTTGACGGACATGGCCAGCCCCAGGGCGAAGCCGGTTCTGCCCGGTGGGGCCGCTTCGGTGACGTAGGCGACCCACGGGCCGTACCAGCCGAATCCGAAGAAGCCGAGCCAGACAAAGACGCCGGAAGCGACGACCGGTGCCCGCCCGATCGGTGTCATCAGCACGACCAGCCCGGTGATCACAGCGACCATGCAGACCAGCACGATGGCATAGCGTCCGAAACTGGTCCGGTCGCTCCAGGCCGCCAGGCATATCCGGCCCGCAACGCCCGCACCCTGGGATGCCACCAGGATCAAGGCTGCCTGTCCGGTGCCGACTGATGACGCCTGGTGAAGGGAGAGCACCGTCAGGATGCCCACGCCGCACTGCACCGAGATCAGGCTGGTCCCCGACAACATGATCTTCACCATGGACGGTTCACGCAGCATTCGTAGCCGTGCGCGAAGCTGCGCCGCGAGCGCTTCTGACGGTTCCTTGCTCCGCGAGGCGGGCGAGGCGGGCGAGCCGGGCGGCCGACGGTAGCAGCCCACGAAGAGGCCGGCTCCCAGCAGCGCGACGAAGCCGCCGGTCAGCAGCGTCGCCCGCCAACCGAACCCCTCAGCGACGAGCGGGAGTACGGCCGAGGCGAGCGCCGCACCCAGCGGCAGACCGGCCTGCCGGATACCCATCGCGAAGCCGCGCTGTGACGCGTCGAACCAGGATGCCACCGACTTGCTCCCGCCCGGCTGGACGGTGCTGTACCCCGTACCGACCACCAGGAGCGCGACCAACAGGGCCGTGTATCCCGGCGCCAGACTCCCCGCACCTAGAGCCAGCGCGACCACGCCTGCCCCGATCCCGACCACCCAGCGCTCGCTGTAGCGGTCCAGCAGCTCGCCGGCCACCAACAACCCGGCCAGCGGCACGAGCTGGGCCGCCGAAACCAGCAGACCCAGCTGCGCCGTGCTCAAGTTCAGGGCGCTCTGGAGGTGGACGCCGAGCGCTCCGATGCCGCCCACGAAGAAGCCGGACGCAGCCTGGGTGAAGGTGGCAATGCCCAGCACGATCCAGCGATAGCGCCACGGGTCGCGGGCCTGGGATCCGGCGCACAAGGCGGTTTGTTGTGTCATGGCGACCACACTGTTGTAATAGTCTTATGCACCTCAACCCTTACGGCGAGGATGCGGTGAACCTGGCCGCGGACCTGGCCAACCGCCGGCCTGAGAGCGCGGATGAGCTGGCAGACCGCTGCCGCGCCGCCGGGCTCAGGCTGGAGCGCCGAGTGACAGCGGAAGATCTCGGCAGCGCCCAGGCCGCACTGGACGCCTGGGAGCGGATCGTCGACGCCGACGGAGAGCAGGAGCGCGCCGATCTGCTGAACCGGATGCTGGCCGAGGCCGCCGCCTACCCGCGGCTGACCTCCCATTCCGGTACCGGCTGGCATCTGCACTACCGGGACGCGGACCAGCCGCTCGGCTCCGTACTGCTCACGCTGTTCGCGGTCGGTACCGCACTCCATCTGGCGGGCCGGGGCATACACCGGCTGCGGCGCTGCGAGGTGATCGAGTGCGACAGGGCTTTCGCCGACACCTCGCGCACCGCACGACAGCGCTACTGCTCGCAGCGCTGCGCCAATCGCGACGCCGTGCGCAGGCACCGGGCGCGAGCCGCGGTCGCCTGACCAGTCGTCGAGGCGGAGGAAGCCCGTGCCCTCGCCGCTCAGCTGCGGGCCGAGGTCGAGGACACCGCGTAGCGCAGGTCAGTCCACGCCTTCGTCGTCGTCCAGCTCGGGCGTGTCCGGGTCGCGCAGTGGGCGCAAACCCTGGGGCGGGGTGGAGGGGTGAAGCTGTATCGGCCCAGGACGTTGAGGTTCTTGAACTTCAGCGGGGGCAGGCGGGGCGACATCCTCATAGCTGATCTCGTGGCCCTCGGCACACGGCTGGGCGACCGCTGAGATCGATCGCGTTCATCGCCCCGCATAGCGCGGGGCGACCGCTTTCACGAGAGCGCAAGTGATCGACGGCATAGCTTGGAGCCGTTACTCGCCCATCATGCGGGAAGCCAGATGGCCACAGCGGCGGCGGCGTGCCCTGATCACACGCTGCTCCGCAACCGCTCCTCGCATGCCCCGTCCCCCCACGGCAGCGCCAGCGCCTGCGGGTGTTCTGCAGCCCCGTTGTGCGCCCTCCGCTACACGCATCGACCGGGGGGCGGATGTGGTGCGGTAAGGCCGGTGCCAGCTGCTAGGGAGGGGCCGGCGCGACCATGTGGTAGCGGGCTGGTAGGCAGCCCTGTGCGGCCTGTCCGGGCGGGCGGTATGGCGTTGGCGGGAGGGCGTGCACTGAACGTGGTCGCGCGCCGACGACGACATCCCTTCCTGTCTCCCGACCTGCGGGATGGAAGACGGTGTGGCGGGAGCGGGGGCGGGTCCGGAGGCCCCGGAGCGTCCCCCGCGGGGGCGGGGCGTCAAGGGGGTCGTACGGTCGCCGGACGGCACCGGACCTGAGGCCGCCGCTCCCGTCCGAACGGGCGATCGCGCAGCTGAGCGGCGGCGCCTCCGCGGGGGCCGTGGGTCCTGCCGTGGTCTGCGCACCCACTCTTCCGGTCCGACCACGACGGGGCCTGGGCAACGAGGGGGCAGCAGGGTCGCTGGTTGGTCCACGATGCTGAAGCGTGTGCTGGCCGGCCGCGGCGGCGGCCCATTTCTGCGCCACCGCGTCGTTGTGATCGCCCAGGTGTTCCGCCGCCCGGGGCCCTGACGTGATGTCACCGCGCAGGGTCCGTGCTTACGGCGAGGGGCTGTGCCACCTTGGACACCGGCCCCAACCCGGAGCGGAGGGACGGACACCCTGATGCCGGACATCGGACGCGGCTGCGCCGCGGTGGCACTGCTGGCAGTCCTGATCACGACGGGGACAGCGTGCGGGGGGTCCGAGCCTGAGCCCGTCCCGACGCGCGACACCGCGACCACCGAAACGAACACGCGCGTCCCGCCGACTCCCCCCACGCCAGGGGGCGAGGACCTGGGGAAGGTCTTCCCCGGCACCGGCGGCGGCTCTGCCGAGGGCTCGACGCTCGCCGTGCCGCGGACACATCTCGACGAGCCCGCCGCAGGCACCATGGAGCTCGCCAACGACCAGCAGGTTCCCCTGACCGTCCAGCCGCTGAGGGCCACGACCGAGAGCGGGGAGCTCTCGATCGTCGAGGACGGCTGCACGGGCGTCACGCTGCAACCCCAGGAGACGTGCCGCGTCCGGGTCAGCCACACCGCTCAGGAACCCGGCCCGTGGACGGGGACGGTCACCGCTCCTACCGCCGAGGGGCCCACGTTCTCGGTCACCCTGACCGGGGAGGCCGTCGAGACCACGACGGGACCGGCCTCCGAATCCCCGACGCCGGAGCCCAGTGGGACCTCGGAATCGCCCGAGGTGACCGAGACCCCGACACCTGAGCCGGGGCTCACCTGACAGAGCCCTTCATCACGACCCGTACGGTGCCGTCGTCGTCCGGGAGCACGACCGTCACGCTGTCCTTGTATCCGCCGTAGTAGGGGACCAGGTAGAAGCGGGTCGGTGTCTTCAGCAGAAGGCGGAAGTTCCTGTACCGGTAACGGTAGGGCCCGGCCCCGGCTCCCAGGTCCTCGAAGTCGATGTCGGTGGCGTGGTGAACCAGTCGCAGGCGCGACAGTACCTCCACGGCCGGGTACCGCCTCATCCCGCTGTCCGCGTCCGACTCGGCTTGAGTGCCGCCCGCCATCGCCGCGTACCGGGACATGCCGTTGAACAGGCTCAGGATCAGTAGCCCCAAGAGCAGCGCGCCGGACACGAGCCACAGCCGGTCGGCATCACGGACCCGTCGGTTACGCCGCCCGGGATCGTGCTGCCCGAGGCGCACCTGGACGGCGAAGAAGGCCAGGCTGGCGCCCAGGGCCACGACGAGGGTCGGCAGCAGCCCGCGCGGCCAGCCCGCGGGGAGGAAGGTGAACAGGTCGTCCCGGAAGAACACGGGGTAGCCCCCCACGACCCCCAGGAGCAGGCCCACCGCCAGCAGCGCGCGGTACGCCGTGCGGCGGCGCCCCGCGTTCTCCGGGCGGGCCAGGGCGTGGCCGAGCCAGCCGAGGACGAGCAGGACGAGGAGGCCGCAGACGAGCAGGACCCAGACCGGGAAGAAGACGGCCTGAGGGCTGCGCGCGAGGACGGCCTGGATGGAGAGGGGAAGGTCGCTGAGCGGCACGCCGAACGCGCGGTAGTAGGCCTCGTTGTACTGGTTGCCGAAGTAGTAGAGCAGCCCGAGGACGACGGTCCCGGGCGCCGCGATCATCGCCGCCACGTCCAGGTACGACTTGTGGGGAGGAGGGGCCGGCGACCGGCGCGCCTTCACGGGCATGGGCCCAGTCTGGCCGCCCGCCTCATGGGCCGCACGCGATGGCCGCCCGCCCGGCTGACGCCCGCCGTGGGAGGGGGCGGCGGAGCGGATCCGTTACCCGGCGGGGTCGTCCGCACCGCTCGTCCGTACCGCGGCGTCCCTCCGGCCTGTCTTACCGCATCAGGGAGCACTGCAGGCCCCCGGATGCCGGACGACAGCCGCGGCCATGACCGGTCGGGACCGCCTGCCTCTGCGAGCACCGCTGATCCCGGTAGTACGGCTGGCCCTCGGCGCGGCGCCGGAGGCCCGGTCGCCGGGGGGAGCTGGGCGCGCCTGTGGTGGCCGAGGCCGGGCGGCAGAGAACGAGGCCCTGAGGGCGGCCGGGGCAAGTCCGCGGGGCCGGCCGAACCCGGTCCGACCGCCGGCGCCACCGCCCCGGCCGCAGAAGTCCGCTCAGGCGGGACGTGCCCTACGCCGCGGGAGCGAAGGTCCACACGGCGCGGTCGCCCGGTCCCACGACGAGGGTCGAGTGGCCGATCCGCTCCTCGTGGCGGTATGGAGCCGGGTGGTTGAGGGACATCTCCACCTGGCGCAGGCCGGCCTGCTCGCGGGGGACGGTGTCGAGGCGGATGGTGGTGCCGCCACCGTGCGCCAGAACGCTGCCGGCCGGGAGTTCCCGTACGGTGAAGCCACCTGCCCTGAGCAGGGGCAGGGTGTTGGCCAGGTCACGGGCGGTGACCGCGAGGCGGATCGAGGTCACGTCCCGCATCAGGTGGCCGCGGTAGCCGTCGGGCAGGTACCGCTCGCGGCTGACATCACCGGGGTACGAGGCCGGCTCGGTGTCGCTGCGCGGGTCGGCGAAGTATTCGGGGAGGTATTCCATGCCCCAGGCGCCGAAGCCGTCGTACTGGCCGCTGGTGAATACGGCGTCGAACCATGGAACCGGTACCCCGTCGCCGAAGTCGCGGGTCTGGCGGAAGGTCACCGGGTTCTGCACGCCCTGGTCGCGCAGGCGGCCGGTGACGGTGGCGAGGTCGCCGGCCCGTTCGGCGGAGATCCCCATTCCGCCGGCGCCGAGCGTTCCGTCCTGTCCGGGGACGTCACCGACCCCGAAGAGCTCGAGGTAAGTCTCGCGCCCCCTCAGATAGCGCCCGGTCCAAGTCTCGCCACCCGAGCCGGTCGTGGTGCGGACCTGGAAGTCCGCGAAGTCCCGCAGGTAGGCGGAGTGCTCGATGGCATCGGCGGTTTCCCGGTCGAGGACACCGTAGGCGTGGTTGAAGAAGAGCAGTTGACGACTCGTGGGTGGCGCACCTTCCTCTTGTGCCGACGCGGTCCCGCTGGTGGCGCCGGCCAACCCGGCCAGCGTCACGGCCAGGACCATGAACATGTGTATCGCACGTCGAAGGGACATGGGCGTGATCGTAGGCGGCTCGGCCCGCATCCACTGCCTGTTTTCGGTGCGCATGGTGCAGGGAGTCGTCCGAGCGGCGTGAGTGGTCGTCAGAAACACGATTCGAGGCGGAACTTGGGCGGCCGCGGCCGTGCTCTCGGGGCGGCCGTCGGCCGGATCCGGCGGGACCGGCCGGCGGCCCTGCGGGGGGTCAGGCGCCCGACCCCACGGCGGTCAGCCAGGTGTTCCAGTCGCTCTCGTAGTCCAGCCAGGTGAGGAAGGCAAGACCTGGCGGACGAAACGACGAACAAGAAGTAGTCCCGGTCGCGAACCCTCCGCGGCAGCGCCCCCGCTTTCGCACCGTCGGGCCGGCGCGGTGAACGACGACGACGCGGAGTGAAGCCCTTGCGCTCGCGCAGTCGCTGGCGGCGCGGGCCGAGGCCCGCCGTCGCGCGCGGACGGTGGGGCCATCGACGCCGTCACGACAGGTGCAGGAAGCCGGCCCGCTCCGCTGACCGGTTCACAGGTCGACCACCCACACCCGCCCACCCCAGTACTCCGTGATCCAGGCGTGGCGGCCGTCCCGCGTCAGCGCGATACGGGTCGGATGGTGGGCACTGATGGTCTCGGTCACCTTGTTCGTGCTCGTGTCGATCACGGACAGGCTGTCCGCGCCTTCGTTGGCGACGTAGGCGCGGCGGCCGTCAGCGCTCACCACGACGTCCTTCGGGTGCCACCCGACGGGGATGGGCCCGCCGGTCACCTTGCCGGTCGCCGTGTCGACGACGGACACCGTGCCCAACAGGTCCGTGACGTAGAGCCGGCGTCCGTCTGGTGTCACCGCAAGGCCGTACGTGAAGTCGCCGAGGCGACCGGGCCAGCCGACGACCTTGTCGGTGGCCGTGTCGATCACGGACAGGGAGGCGGGTGTCCCATAGCCGGAGTTGGCAACGTACACGTGGCGGCCGTCGGGGGACGCCACCACATGGACCGGGTCGCTGCCGACCTTGACCTCGTCGACAACCTTGCCGCTCGCCGTGTCCACCACGGACAGGGAATCGGATCCGGAATTGGCGACGTAGACGCGGCGGCCGTCGGGGGCAACCGCCAAGCCCACGGGATTGACGCCGACCTTGATGTAGTCGATCTCCGTGTTCGTGGCCGTGTCGAACACTTTCACCGACCCGGGGCGGAGCTGCCAATCATTGGCCGACCAGGCCGCCTGGACGGTGGTGTAGGCCCGGCGGCCGTCGGGGCTGATCCCGACATCCACTCCCCCGGTCCAGATGCGGGCGCTTTGCTGCTTGGTGTGCGTATCGGTCACCACCAGCGCTTCGGGCCACCCGGTGGTGGTGACGTACGCGTGGCCGCCGTCCGGAGATATCGCGACGCCGTACGGATGGCCGGGAACACTTATGTAAGGACGGGGCGGAGAGGGAGTCGGGGACGGCTCGGTCGACGCCGAGGCGCATGGTGACAGCACCAAGCCCATCAGAGCAAGGAGGGCTGCGGCGAGGCCGCACCGGATCTCTGAGCGGGTACTCATGGGCGCCTCCTGCCCCTCTTCCAGCATGCCGCGCCCGGCAGCACCCGCAACCGGGGCTGAGGGTGATCGATACGCACACGCTGCAGCGAACCGCCCACATCTACCTCGGTTCGGCGCAGGACGTCGCGCTCAGCCCGGACGGGCCCCGGGCCTACGTCACCAACCAGGGCTCGAACAGCGTGTCCGCGATCGACACGAGCACGAACAGGGCGACCGGCACCTTCGACGTCCAAGGGCCGACCCGTATCGCGCTGACGCCGGACGGCCGCCACGCCTGGATCACGCAGAACTGCTGCGGGACGGTGTGGGATCGGCTTCTGAGCGGACGGCCCGCTCAGGGCATTCAACCCGCTACCCTTCGCGCTCAGTCAACCCGTATCCGCTGCTCGCACCGGATCCGGACACCCATCTGGCGGGCGGGGACTGCCTCCCTGCAGCACCAGTCCCGCGGGAACTGGAGTGCCTGGGGACTGGCTTGCTGGCGCCCCACGCCGAAGGCATCCGGTTGATGACGCGGGTGCGGTCGGCGGCGAGGTCGTAGCGGGGGCCGGTGAGGATCTTCAGGTCCACCGCGATCTCGTCCCAGTCCTGCATAGGTTGCGAGTCCCGGCGCATCCGTGCCTGGCCGTCGCCGCGGTAGCCGCGCGAGGCGTGGTGGACGGTGCGGCCGGGGATGTAGTGGAGCCGCTGATGGTGGCTGGTCAGGAGGGCGATCAGCAAAGCGCCGCCGCCGGCGTTCAGGTCGACGGCCCAGGTCACCGGCCCGTCCTCGGCGAGTGCGAGAACGTCGCCTGTCAGCTCCGGGAGCTCGGGGTCGTTGTTGGGCACCCGGCGCGAGAGAGCACCGTACTTGGCCTCGATGGACGAATACGGTGCTTTGCGCCGGGTCACGACAAGCCGTGACCCGGCGCCTGCGGTCCGGCGTCAGCTGGTGGTGAAGTCGGCGGTGTGGTCGGCGGCCCAGGTGGTGAAGGGGCGCGCGGGGTGTCCGGTGAGTTCCTCGACGGTGCGGGTGGTGGGGGTGGGCTTGCCGTCGTTGGATTCCCACCAGTTCAGGAGGGCGTCGGCGTAGTGGCCGGGGAGGTGGTCGGCCATCTCCTGCTTCCACTCCTCGCGCGTGACGTGGTTGACCGTGATCGGGTTGCCGGTGACGGCGGCGATCTGGTCGATCTGCTGGGTGAAGGTCAGGGACTGGGGGCCGGTGAGGGTGAACTGGCCGCCGTGGTGGCGGGTGTCGGTGAGGACGGCGTGGGCGGCTTCGGCGACGTCCTTCTCGTGGATGGGGTCGTTGTGGGCGCCGGGAAAGGGGAGACTGACGGGCTCGCCGGCCTTGATGGGCCAGGCCCAGGCGCCGGCGTTGGAGGCGAAGGAACCCGGGCGCAGGATCGTGGTGGTGAGTGGCGAGGCGAGCAGGGCCTTCTCGACGTCGAGGTGGGAGGTGGCGAGTGGGTCGCTTTCCGGGTCGGGGCCGAGCACGGTGGAGGAGGACAGCAGCACGACGTGCTCGATGCCGGCCTTGTGGGCGTGGTTGGTGAAGTCGGTGATGTGGTCGGGGCTGGCGTAGAGGAAGACCGCGGTGATCCCGGCCAGGGCGGCGGGGAAGGTCTGCGGGTCGGTGAGGTCGAGGCGCACGGTCTCGACGCCGGCGGGCGGGGTGAGCCGGTCGGGCTGGGCGGAGCCGACCCGGACGGGCAGGCCCGCGTGGTGGAGCAGGTGGGTGAGGTGGGTGGCGACCGCGCCGCGGCCTCCGGTGATCAGGATCATGATGCTTCCTTGGTTGTCTGTGCTGGTCAGCGGGTGGAGTGGGGGTCAGTGGCGCTGGGGCTGGGCGTTCTTCGGCAGGAGGCGGACCAGGCCGCAGCAGGCGGTGGTGATGGCGGCCACGATCAGGAGGCTGAGGGTCATGGCGTGGGCCGGGTGGTGGGGGGTGTGGAGGTAGACGGTGGTGACGGCGGCGGCGCCGAGGGCGTTGGCGAGTTGCTGGACGGCGGTCAGGGAGCCGGATCCGGAGCCTGCTTCGTCGGGGGTGACGTCGCCGAGGTGATGTTGTAGACGGTGCCGAAGCAGGTGCCCATGCCCAGTCCGATCACCAGCACCGCGGGCACGATCACGGCAGGGCCGGTGGTGGTGGACCAGATGTGGACGGCGGCGGCCAGGGCGAGCGTGCCGGCCAGGGTGGTGGCCAGGCCGATCAGGATCAGGGTGCGGCCGAGTTTGGCGATCAGCTGGTAGCAGGCGATCGAGGCGATCACGATGCCCGCGGCCATCGGCGCGCTGCCGGTCAGGGCGGTGCGCAGGGGCGTGTAGCCGAGGCCGCCCTGGAGGAAGAGGGAGATGACGTAGAGGAGGCCGGAGACGGCGGCGAAGAAGGCGATGCCCAGGGTGAGGCCGGAGACGAAGCCGCGGTTGCGGAAGAGGGACGGCTGGATCAATGGGCTGACGGCGGTGGCCTGGCGGCGGGCGAAGAGGGCGAAGAACACCGCGCCGACGGCGAGTGTGGCCCAGGAGGCCGGGCGCCAGTGGTGATCGGAGCCGTCGATCAGCCCGAACAGCAGGCATGACATCGCGCCCGCCAGGAGCAGTGAGCCGCGGGGGTCGATCACGGTTGCGGGTTCGCCGGTGTCGCAGGGCAGGAAGCGGTGGGCGGCGATCAGGGCGGCGCCGCCGAGGACGATGTTGATCAGGAACATGGAACGCCAGCCGAGCCCGAAGGGGTCGGTGTCGATAAGGGTGGCCGCGAGGATCGGACCGCCGACCGCCGACAGCCCGAGAACGGGGCCGAAGGCGCTGAACGCCTTGCCGATCTGGTCGCGGGGGAAGACGGCGCCGAGGATGCCGAAGCCCTGCGGGATCAGCAGGGCGCCGAAGGCCCCCTGCGCCAGTCGGGCGGCGATGAGGATTGCGGGGCCGGTGGCCAGGCCGCAGGCGACCGAGGCGGCGGTGAAGCCGGCCAGGCCGGTCAGGAATACCCGGCGGCGGCCGTACTTGTCGCCGAGCCGGCCTCCGACGACCAGGAGCACGCCCAGGGCGAGGGCGTAGGAGGCGCCGAGCCATTGGACGAAGGACGGGCCGGCGTGCAGGTCGGCGGTGATGGTGGGGGCGGCGAGGTTGGTGATCGTGGCGTCGATCAGGTCGAGGATCTCGGCCGCCAGGATCACGGCGAGGACCGCCCAGCGGCGGGAGGGGGAGAGCGTGCCCGCCCCAGCGGTCACGGCGGTGGTGCTGGTCATGGGAGGTACTTCCAGAGCGGGACGAACATAATTCGTCGCGAACAGCGTTCGTTCCGACGGTAGGGAACGAACACTGTTCGTGTCAAACGTTGTTCGTCCCGGGCTAGGATTCACCCATGAGCACGCAACCGGTAAGCCGCCGCGCGCGGCCCGCGAAGGCCCCCCTCAGCCGCGACGTCATCGTGCGCACGGGGCTGAAGATCCTCGACCGCGACGGCCTGGACGCCCTGACCATGCGCCGCGTCGCCAAGGAGCTCGACACCGGCCCCGCCTCGCTCTACGTCTACGTCGCCAACCGCGACGACCTCATGGCCGCCATGCTCGACCAGGCCCTCGCCCCCGCCCCCCACACACCCCTCCCCCCACGAGGCGACTGGCGGGAACAGCTGCGAACCCTGGCCCGGGCAGCGGTGGAGGCGATGAGCCGGCACCAGGGCCTGGCCCAGGTCGCGCTCGGTGCCATCCCCACCGGCGAGAACGCCCTCCTCGTCCTCGACCGCCTGCTCGCCCTCCTCAAGACCGGCGGCCTCACCGACACCGCCGCAGCCTGGGCCGTCGACCTCCTGTGGCTCCACATCGCCGCAGCCGCCGCCGAACAGAGCACCTACAACACCAAGCAGGCCGACGAGGAGAACACCATCGCCGAAGCCGACCGCCACTACGCCGCCCTCCCCGCCGACCGCTACCCCATGATCACCTCACTGCGCCACGCCCTCCTCTCCCCCGGCGACCGCGACACCTGGGCCCTCGACGTCCTGATCAACGGCATCCTCCACACCCCCACAGGCTGAGTCCCCCAGCCGCTCCCGGCCGCAAGCCGGAATGCACATGGGCAACTCCAATGCTCAATGGCCAGGTTCGATGCACAGCCACACCAGGGACCTGTGACTGAGCACTGGATCTGTCCAATTCCCACCTTGGCCGGAGGGTCCCCTCGGCGGCGTGCGGGATGTCCCCGGCGGGGCCATGATGAGACGGCCCGGCCACCGCGTGAGCGCCGGGCGGGAAGGAGCAGGCGATGGAGCTGTTTCCGCCGGCGCCGCTGCCGGAGTGGCGGGACACGAAGGAGACGCTGCACCGCTTCGAGCAGATTGTCGGCAAGATCCGCTTGGCTGCGAGCACTCGGCGCAACCACTGGTGGAACGTTCCGTTCCATGTCACTGGGCGCGGCATCACCACCCGTCCGATGGGTCAGGTCGACAGGAATCCGATCTTCACGGTCGACTTCGACTTCGTCGACCACCGGCTCGCCGTCATGACGCTGGACGGCGCAGAGCGGTCCTTTCCGCTTTCGGGGCAGTCCGTCGCGTCCTTCTACGATCAGACCCTGGCCGCTCTGGCCGCGCTCGGCGTCCAGGTGAACATCGCCGTTCCCAGACCCTTCGATCTACCCGACACCGACCGGCCGTTCGCCGAGGACACCGAGCACGCGACCTACGACCCGGTAGCGGCAAACCGCTACTGGCGGGTGCTGAGCCAGGTGACGTCCGTGCTGGAGGAGTTCGCGGCGGGCTTCTCGGGAAAGGCCAGCCCGGTGCACCACTTCTGGCACACCTTCGACATCGCCCACAGCCGGTTCTCCGGGCGCCGGGTCGACCAGCCCAGGCAGGCTGACCCCGTCACCCGGGAGGCGTACTCCTCGGAAGTGATCAGCTTCGGCTTCTGGTTCGGCGACGACGCTTTTGCCGAGCCCGCGTTCTACTCGTACACCGCCCCCGAGCCCGCCGGCCTGGCCGAGGCGCCGCTCAGCCCGGCGTCCGCGCAGTGGGTCGCGCGCGGCGACAGCCACCTGGCCGTGCTGCGCTACGACGCGGCCCGCGCCGAGGCCGATCCACGTGCCGCCGTGCTCGCCTTCTACGAAAGCGCCTACCAGGCCGGGGCCCAACGCGCCGGATGGGACATCGCGGCGCTTGCGTGCCCCGGCGGAATCACGGACCCGGTCCGTCGCATCTGACGAATTCCGTCAGCAGTACAGCGCGGTGCAGCCTTGATGATGCACGGGTTCTCCTCCAACACCACCTGCCCGCCCAGCACATCGGCATGGAACGCCCGCGACATTCGGACCGGCTCCCGCACCCCGGAGCCTGTTACCGCCCCTCTCAAGCGGCGACGGCTCGCCGTTCGAGCTGCGCCTTTCTGCCGCCTGCCGACCGGGACGGAGCGCCGGCGGGTCCAAGAAATGGTTTGCCGACCCGGTGTCTGTGTGTCACCGTTCGGCCTGGACCGGCAGTTGATCATCGGCAGCCGGTCGACGTCGACATGTCGGCGGCCTCTCGGGGATCCACCGGAGAGGTGACGAAACGATGGGAACCGGTGCCGTGGGGAAAATGTACGAGGACGAGTGTCGCCGGGCGTTGGCCGAGGAGCAGGCGAAGAGCCTTGCCGGGACCAACCACTGGGAACATGTGGACAGGGAGCGGGTCCACCAGGACTGGGACGTCCTGTACCGCGAGATCACGGCTTTCCTGGACGGCGGCTCCCTGCCAGAGGACCAGCAGATCCAGGAGCTCGTCCGCAGGCACTTCGACATCGTCAGCCGGTTCTACACCCCCTCCAGGGAGGCTTACGTCGGCATGTCGCTCTTCTACGCCGAGGACGAGGCCATGAGGGCGTTCCACGACTCCTACCACCCCGGGATGGTGGATTTCCTGGGCGCCGCAATCAAGGTGTTCGCCGAGCAGGGGAGCGGGTTCGCCGCCAGCGCAGGGGCCGAGGCTTCGGCGTAGTCGGGGGACACGGGCCAGGCCATGCATGGACGGGGCAGGCCCCGGGCTGCCGCAGCCCCTGGGAGGAGGAAGCAGATCTCCCGTCCTGCCACCCTGGGGGCTGGCGGCGACCGGCCGACGTGAAGGGGTGAGGGGGTCGGGTGGACGGTCCACGGTGTGGCTGTGCGTCAGGCAGGCGCGGATGAGGACCGACCGGCTGGTGGCCGTGGAGCCTGCTTCCGGCCGCCTCGCCCTGCACTTCACCGGCATGCGCCAGCCTCTCCACCTCGACCTGCCCGGCCCCGACTCCGGGGGTACGCGGGTGTCCGGCCGCGCCGGCCAGCTGCTGTCCGCCATCGCGTACGCCGCCACATCCCCGCAGCCGCCCTCATCACCTACCAGGACGGCGACGAGTACTTCGCGGGCTCCTTCACCGCCCGCGCCTTCACCGGCCAGGTAACGTCGTCGCCCGGCGGCCACTCAAGCCGGCGCCCATCCTCGCCGAACTCAACGCCCGCCTTCCTGGTTCACCCGCGAACGGGGCTTCGGTCGCCGCCGTCCTGGCTGAGACCGGGGCCGTCCAAAGCCGGTTACGGTCCCTGCCCCCGCGAGTGGGCGTCTACTTCGTGCTTGCCCTCGGGCTGTCCCCGCACCTGGGCCACGCCAAGGTCTGGGACAAACACGTCGTCGGCCTGACCGGGCTGCCGGTGCCCACGCCGTCGGAGAAGGCACTCCGCGACCTGCGCCGACGTCTTGGTGCGGCACCGGTGAAGGCGCTGTTCGAGATCGTGGCCTTCGAGGGGTGAAGTTCGATCACGGTGCTGGACGCCGAACGCAACCGCGGCCGGTTCGGCCGGCCACGCAACCGTTACGGCTGGACCGGCTACCCGCTCCTACGGCTGATGGCCCTGGTCGAGACCGGAAGTCGCGGCCTCCTCGGCGACGGGTTCGGCCCCAGGAGCTCGTTCTCGCCGACCGAGACTTCGACGACGGAAAGTTCCTGGCGAAGGCCGCCGCCGGCGCCCAGTTCCTGGTCCGCATCACCTCCAGCCGGCGCCCACCCACTGTGGGCCGGGTGCACGACGGCTCCCTACTGGCTCACACCCACGGCGTCACGGTCCGCATCATCGAGGCCGACATCACCGCGACCTGCGCGGACGGCACCCGCCTCCACGACGGATACCGGCTGGCCACCACCCTGCTCGATCCCGATCTGGACCCCGCTGGGGCGCTCGTGCGGCTCTGCCACGAACGCTGGGAGATCGAATCCGCCTACTACGCCCTGCACCACACCCTCATAGGCCGGGCCGTGCTCTCGAACCTGCTGCCAGCCCGCCGAGCGCGGATCAGCCTGCGCAAGGTGAAGTGCCCGATCTCCCGCTGCACCTACGCGAACCCCGAGGACCCGAGACCTCGCAGCGGCACACGAAACGACTCCGTGACGATCAGCGTCCACGCCATCCAGCCGACGACCGCTCCGTTCATGCCTCGTCGACACCCGTTCCCGACCGTCACGCCACAGTCGGCTCCCCGGCCGCCATCCCTGATCGACCGAGGACTCGATGTTCTGCGCTCCAACCCGGTCGCCACTGGGACGCCCAGGAGTTGGCCGCAGAAGTCGAAGTCGACAACGTGAACAGCTTCTGTGGCCACATGGTCCCGACAGAGACGGATCGCCAAGGTCAGGCAAGGCGCCTACACCCTGCCCCTGTTGGGCGACACCGAAATGTCGGTGGTTGCCGACCCCTCGTGTGTCAGAGCTGATCTCGTCGCAGCTGTGCATACGTCTGCTCGCCGTGCGCGTCCGTGATGTCGACGGTGACGCTCTCCCAATCCTCGACGGGTTCCTCCGGGACTACCCCGAGCTGGTACTCGGACTCCGCCAGTAGCTGCGCGGTCACCCGCACGCCGGTAAGGCGCTCCGCCAGCGCCATGACCGCAGCCTTCCTGTCGACGTCCGGATCGGTGTCCCCTGCCGGGTTGAGGCCGACCTCCCTCATCAAGGCGTTCAGCTCATCGGGGGTACTGCCAGTCCGAACCATCGGCCATTCGAAGGTGGTCCGCAGCTCGCCGTCCTCGTACCAGTGGAAGAAGTCCATGGGTTTGCCCCCGTTGCTCGAATGAGAGACACCACGCGTCCCGGCGGACAATGTCTCCATGAGGCGCGGGCGCGTGCCCAGGTCGCCTCCGAACTCCAGCGCGAGCGTCCACTCGCCGCCCTCGCCCGGCACGGTGAACGCTCCCGTAAGGAAGGCATCGGGCCACTCCTCAGACTCGTCGACAAACTCCTGCTGCTCGGAGATGAGATCGCTGAGCCCCTCACACTTCTCATCGCGCGGCTCGGCTCCTACGATCCGGAACAACTCCGAAGGAGAGACCCCTCGTACCAGCGTCAGGGTGTACCCGACCTCCAGCCCGTAGGCGAACGGCGAGGCCGGGGAGCGTATCCAGCCGTAATCGGCTGCGGTGGCGGAAGTCATGCAGCGCATCCTGTCAGCCCCCACTGACATGCGCAGAGCGCGAAAGCGCAGTTCTTGACGTGCGCCGTTCTCGCTCAACTTCGTGGCCTTGTACCCGACGCGGGTAGGTGATGGGTGTGAGCCACACCCCCTACGGCCGCCCCGTCTCCTCGGCCACGGCATGCCTCCGACATGCCCGCCCCTCGTCCCCACCGCCGGAGGCCAAGCCGGTGGCCGCTCTCCCGCCGGCTGTCCGGCCCGTACCGGCCTTCCACCACTGCGCGCCGTCGGTATCGCCGACGGCGCCGGGTCCCGGCGGACGCACCCTCGGCGGGCTGCGAGGCGGTGAAGACGGGCACAGTGTGAAGGCGGCCGGTGGCCTGCGCCGCCGCAACAGCGAACGGCTCGAACAGCCGGCCCACCCGGCGGGGCACGGCGAGCAGGAGGCGGCGCGGGACCGGCCCCCGGCCGGTGTGGCAGGCTCCCGCCCCGACTCAGCCTCATGTCGGAGCGGGGTTCTGAGCCGATTCTGCCGCCTTGACGGTGATGATCTTCTCAGCCTCCTCGCCGGGGATCTCCGTCTCGACTCCGGACGCACCAGGATCACGTCCAGGACGTCACGGCTCCCCCACGCCGCCGCGAACCTGACACCCGTCCAGGGGTGCCCCGGGCCGGCGCGGCCAGGTACTCAACAACCTGCCGGGAGATGTCCGGGCTCAGGGGTACCGTGCGGCCGACCGCGCGCAGCCGACCATCCTGGTTGTGGCGGCCGAGAATGAGGAGCTGAGGGCGGGCGACGGTGCCCGTGATGGTCGGGGGCTAAGTGCTCGGCTCCGGAAGTCCTTTGGGGGTTGATCATCCGGCGAGGCGGAACGAGGTTCTCATGACCTGGTTGACCAGGTTCATGAACGGGTCGATGCCGGTGCGTGGTTCGGCTCGGCCGAACACCTTTGCGTGGTGGACGTCGTAGGCGGCGAGGTAGGCCAGGGCGCCGCCGCGGCCGTAGGTGTGGTTCACGCGCATGGCTCTGGCCTGTCCGGGCGCCAGGGTGGGGTGGCAGCGGCAGCGGGCCTGGACGGAGGCCCTCTCGTCCGCGCTGCTGACGTACTCGTTCGGTCCGAGTGGGTGGCCTTGCCAGGGGCGTGCCTACAGATGGAGGACGCGTCCGGCCTTGATACGGAAGCCGAGGTCGGTGAGGAAGATCCAGGAGCGGTTCTGACAGGGCTTGCGTGCCGCCTCGGCCGGCCAGCGGCGCACGGCGGAGGCCGATATGAACGCGGTGATGCCCCGTTCCATGGCCGCCAGGGCCAGTTCCGGGCACTACCAGCGTGCCAGCGGCACTCCACTCTCGGCGGGTAACTGGAGGGCCAGTGCCTTGACCTGGGCGGCCGGCCGGACCAGTTGCGGTCGGCCAGGGCGGGCAGTCCTCCATTGGCAAAGCCTCCCCACCAGGTGCGCACCGTGTCCAGGTGCAGGCCGGTGTCGCGGGCGATCCGGGCGTTGGAGTGTCCACGGGCCGCAGCGAGCACCACCCCAGCCCGGCAGCGGAGTTGATGGGGGGGGCTTGTGACCGTAGGCCATCTTCTTCAGCCGATGGCGCTCGCAGGCACGCGAAGGAGTCGCCGTTCCTCGGCGTTGGGGCGGACCCGACGGTGTCACGCGGACACCGTCGGGCGACGGATTTGGGGCCGTCGGTGTCCGCGTTGGGGGCTTCAGGATTCGGGGTTGGCCAGGCGGCTGAGCATGGTTACGGCGTCGTCGTGCGCCACCGGCTGGAAAAAACGTGCGTCGACGTTCTCGACGGCGGCGATCGCGCGCGGAGCCAGCTCGGCTCCGGCACTGGTGACACGCAGCCGTTTGGCGCGGGTGTCGGCGGGGTCGACCTCGCGCTCGATCAAACCCTTGGCCTCCAGGGCGCGCAGGACTTGCGAGGTCATCTTGACGTCGGTGCCGGCCTGGCGGGCCAGGGCCTGCTGGTTGGGGTGTTCGCCGTGCGTGTTCAGCCACCAGGTGCAGGCAAGGAGAACGAACTGGACGTGGGTGAGGTCCATTGGGCCGAGGGCCGCGGCGATATCGCGCTGCCAGCGCAGCGTGGCGTGCCAGAGCAGGAATCCGGGGCTGTCGCCGGGGCTGAGGGCCATCAGTCCTGTGCCAGCTTGACCAGGGCGGCCATGGTCTCGGGCCAGTCCGCGGTGACGGCCGGACCGATCCGCGGGCCGAGCTGGTCGGCGCCGGGGCCGGTGATCTCCATCCGGTACGTCACTCGAGTGCGGCCTCGCTCGCCCTGGTCGAGCCGGTGAATGGTGCGAAGGAGCAGCCCGTCGAACCGGGCCTCGTCCACAAACAGTTTGTTGACGGTCGCCTCGGTGACGATCAGGTGCACCGGGTCCTGGCCGGCTGGCGTCATCACGATCTCAGCGCCCGCCGCGAACGGGCCGCTGATCTGGATGCTCGCGATGTCGGTGTTCCAGACTCCCCAGTTCTCGACGTCAGCCCACAGGCGCCAGATCCCCTCGGGTGCGGCGTCGGTCTCGGTGCTGTGCTCGTACGTCCACATCAGTGGCCTCCTGGTCAGCAAGATTCTCTTCGAGAAGACTATCTGCGCGGAGATTATTTGTCCACACGCCCCTCAGCGCCCCTCCTTCGCCCCAGCGGCAGCCCTCACGCAGCACCACTTCTACGTCAACCCCCGAAATGCGTCCGGAGCCGACCACTTGACATCCCCGCCATGAGCGACTCCGGACATGTCCTCGGCTGGCTGCAGGACTGGTACATGGCGCAGTGCGACGGTGACTGGGAGCACGAGTGGGGCGTGAAGATCGACACGCTTGACAACCCAGGCTGGACAGTCCGCATAGATCTAGAGGAAACGGACCTCGCAGAGCACGAATACCCGCGTCAGGATGTCCAACGCACCACGCACGACTGGGTCTCGACATGGACATCCGACAAGGCATTCCACGCCGCGTGCGGCCCCGGCAACCTCACCGAGGCCCTCACGATGTTCCGCTCCTGGGCGACCGAGAAGACCCCGTGCAAGACAGCGGGAGACCCGCGACCCGGGGAGCCTTCCCGGTCAGAGCACTAGTCAGCCGACCAGCAAACACACGCCCAGCTGACGATCCGCCACTGCCAACGCCCACTGACACCAAACCGGCGCATCGCAGCCGGCGGCGCCGCGGGGCGCGGCGATCCTCGTCGTCCAGATCGGGCAGTGGCTCACCAACATCCGCCGGCCGGGCGGACTCGGGATGGACCCGGGGGCCGCCGCACGGCGGGCGAAGGCGCTGGCCGCGATCGACGAGGACTGGAACCCCGCGACGCTGGGGTGGAGGGTGGACTGGCAACGCCACTACGCCTACCTCACCCAGCTCCTCGACGAGGGCGCCCGCCTCAAGGCCATCACCCCCGGCGTGACCCGGCCCGGCGAGGACGTCGGCCGGTGGCTGGCCGCCCAACGACGGGACTGGGCTCGGCTGAACGCCGAGCAGCAGGCCCGGTTCGCCGCGCTCGGCGTCACCCCCGGCACGTACCGTGCGGGCCCACCAGGCGCCCGCAAAGACGAGCGCGGCTCAGGGTCCGGGCGGGGCGCAGCCGACTTCCAGACGGGCATCCAGGCCCGCCCCCGGGCGAGGACATGTTGAGCGGCTCCCGGACGGGACCGAACACCGCACCGGGGTCTGGAGCGCCAACCAGAAGCAGCGGCGAGCGGCGCCGTGCTCGGAGCAGGAGTCGGCCGGGACCACGCCGCCGCAGTCATGGTGGTGGCAGACGCATTCCTCGCCCGGGCCGACGTAGGGCACCGCGTGCCGGAGCACCCCGCCCGCAGCCCCTTCCGCGGTGCCCCGCGGCATGGCCGACCACGCCAGCGTCACCCGCAGGCCGCCCGCCCCTGAGCGGAACCAGTCGATGATGCGCACCTCCCCCAGCGCTGCCAGCGGCTCCGTCCCCGGCGACGGTCAGGGGTGGTGAGACCGGGCACCCGGAGCCGCGCGTGGCAGCGGCTGAACACCAGCGCGTGGCCGCGCATGATCACATCGCGCAGCAGCGGGCGCGGTAGCGGATCGGCCCCAGAAGTCAGTTCCCCCGGGAGTGCTTGCCCGGTTCGATGATCTCGTCGAGGACTGCCCGGATGCTGTTGTAGATCCGCGATGCCGTGGCATCTGCAAGGCGTTGGTCGTCGGATCCACCGGTCGTGCTGGCGGCATGCAGCCGTTCATCCTCCGCAGCGGCCCAGTCCCGCGCTGCACGGATTCGCCTCAGCAGCTCATCTGCGTCGATCTCAGCCATGTGCGGGACCCTACCGACCGTTCGCCGCCCCGCATAGGGCGCGTCCGACGACTTCGGGCTGCCAGGTGCGGATGGGGAACCACACGCCCGCCCGGAGCGGGTGACCGCCCCCACGTCCCACGTGCGGACCCGCGGAGGCCCGCGGACCAGGGCGTAGTGGCCGCGCTGGAAGAGCGCTGGGCCACACCAGGCGACGCCGTGCGTCGGGGTCCCGACGAGCGCGGTGCCGACCCGGGTCTGCGCCGGCGTCCTGCGACAGCGGGCTCCAGGAGGGCTTGGCCGCCGTGCTGGCGGGTGTTGCCCACGCCCCGCAGCCTCCCGCACCGGCGCCGCAGCAGGCGCGGGGTGGTGAGCCAGGCGGCCGGGATGGTCGCACTGAGCAGGTGGCGGGGATGCGGTCGTAGGGGCTGGCGTCCGTGTGGCCGAGGCCGGCCGTCGCCGAAGATCACGTGCGGCTCCCGGGCGACCGCCTTCAGGCCGTCCACCTCGATCGTGGTGAATGGCGAGGGCGGAGCCGGTGGGTGAGGAGGCCGACGTTCCAGCCGGCACCGGTGCCGGTCTCCGGGACGCGGTGGCCGGGTGCGACGTCGAGCATGTCGAGCGTGCGGAAGGGTGCGAGTACCGTTCCCGACGTGTCCTGTGGGTAGAACCCAGTGTCGCATTCCGTTGGGCCACCGGTCGGCCCTGGCGGCCTGGCCAAGGACCCGTGCTGGCAGGAGGAGGAAAGGTGTCAGTTTCATGATCGGTCCTGCCGCCCCACGAGTACGGCGGATCACTCGCCCCGATGCGGTCCTGCGCGGTGAGGAGGTGGGTGCCGGGCCGACCTACCTGCTCCTTCACGCGGGGGGCGAACGTCGTCAGGTGTGGCGACCGGTCAGCGAGGTCCTCGTCGATGCCGGGTACCGGTGTGTGGCCTTCGACCAGCGAGGCCACGGCGACAGCGAGGGCAGGGCGCGGACACTGTCCGCGTGCGCGGACGACGTCGCCGCGATGGTGCGGGCCGAGCCACCGGCAAGCGTGGTCGTCGGTGCCTCACTTGGCGGGCTCGCGGCCGTCGCCGCCCTCACGGATCCGGCCGCGCGGGCCAGGGTGGCGGGGCTGGTGCTGGTCGATGTCGTCCCCTGCCTCGACCCTTCCAGAGTCCGCCGCTTCCTCGATTCCGTCGGCCCCCTCAACACCCACTCCGAGCTCGTCGAGGACATCCTTGCCCAGGTCCCCCGGCTACGGCAGGTCACTGCGGAACTCGACTTGCCCGTCCTGCTCGTCCATGGCGACCACGGGTCGTCGCTCACTGACGAGGACATCGACCAGTTGCTGCACCTGGCTCCTCACACCACCATCCGGCCCATCCGTGGGGCCGGCCACCTCATTGCCCGCACTCAGCCCATGGCCCTGGCCCAGGCAATCATCGCCACCAGCACCGCCTGGCGGTAACTCGCACTGCGTCCCGAGGGCCGGCTGCTGATCCAGCAGATGTCCCGCGGCCCACACGCCCCCGGCGGAGGCGCCTTCATCGAGACCTACATCGCCCCCGACATGCACATGCGCCCCGTGGGCCGGACCGTGGACCTCCTGGAGGACGCCGGACTCGAGGTCCGTGGGCGGCAGCGGCGCCGGAGCGGCAGCCGTCCTCATGGAAGCCCCAGCCGTGCCAGGCCCCCCGCGAACGCGGTGACCCCGTCGTTCAGGCGGGGCAGCTGCTTTTGCGCCGCGACGGAGGCGGGGGTGTACACCGGGTGCTCGTAGATCATCCGTTCCACGATCCGGTCGGCGGCGATGCCGTCGGCCGCGCCCAGGGTGACGACGTAGTCGGCGCCGTCGGGCAGGTGCTGGAGGCGCCGCATGTCGTAGCTGACGCGCACGGGTTCCGTGGCGGGGTCACAGCCGGTCATCCGGTAGTTCCAGCAGGCGCGGGCCCGGGGCGAGCGCGGCAGGACGGCGGTGTCGGTGTGCAGCACGGTGGGGTTGCGGGAGTAGGTGAACGCGCCCAGGAGCCGCTTCTCGTCGGCGGTGGGGTCAGCGAGCAGGCCCAGGGCCTGGTCGGGGTGGGTGGCGATGACGACGGCGTCGAAGGCTTCGGTGCCGCCGTCGCCGGTGGTGACCCGTGCGCCACGGCCGGTGCGCCGGACCGCCTCGACCGGACTGGAGGTGCGGCCGCGCTGGATGTGCTTGGCGGCGGCGGTGACGTAGGCGGCGGAGCCGCCGGTGATGGTCTTCCACCGCGGGGCGCCCGTGACGGACAGCAGGCCGTGGTGGTGCAGGAACGTGAACAGGTGGGCGGCCGGGTGGGACAGGGCCGTCTGCGCTGGGCAGGACCACACCGCGGCGACCAGCGGCAGGGCGAAATGGCTGACGAAGTAGGGGGAGAATCCGCCCTTGCGCAGGAAGTCCCCGAGCGTGACGCCGGAGTCGGCCGCGCGGGCGAGGAAGCGGCGGGCGCTGCGGTGGAAGACGGGTACCTCGGCCAGCAGCCGCAGGTGGCGGCCGCGCCGGGAGGCCCGCGAGGCGAACAGAGCGGCCGGGCCGCGGGCGCCCGCGTATTCCAGGCCGCAGCCGTCGCAGCGGACCGACATGCTCATCTCGGCGTCCTGCGTGCCGACGTCCAGCTCGCGGAAGAGCCGGAGCAGGGTGGGGTAGGTGCGCCCGTTGCGGACGATGAACCCCGAATCCACCGCTACCGCGCCCCCGCCGGGGGCCGGCAGGTCGCGGGTGTGGGCGTGACCGCCGAGCCGCCCGTCGGCCTCGTAGAGGGTGACCTCGTAGGAGGAGGCGAGGACGTAGGCCGCGGTCAGGCACCCCGCCTCCCACGACGGCCGCTTTCCGCAGTTCCACCACAACCGCTCCCGCCACTCGACACGCCGCCCGACTGCTGCGCTTCACCCGTACTTCGCAGCGGCGGGGCGGCTGGATTGGTGGAGATCCACGACGGTGGGGCGGTGTGTGTGAATGTGTTCAGGCGGTGAGGGTGGCGAGCTGTGCGGTGCACACGGGGGGGCGTCGCCGGGGTAGAAGGCGAGGACGCGGTACTCGTCGCGCTCGGCGTCCTGGCCGCAGCGCTCGTCGCCCGACATCTGCTGCAGCGCCGACACCAGAGCTGACCAGGCGTGTGCGGCCGTTCACCGCTGCGGCCGCGGCTGGGCGACGCACGACGCCGAGCGCCGGTGCGGGGACGCCGCCACCGCACGGTGATGGTCGAAGGGTCGGTCGGCGTGTTGCGCCCGCTCAGTCCGGCCGCTTCGCCCGTGCGGTCGCCTCCAGGAAGCGGCGTATGGGCAGGACCGCGGCCTCCCGGACACGTTGCAGGGGGGCGCGGCGCTTCCAACGGCCCGCGTCGATGGTGACGCTGCGTTCGAGGTCGGCGTCGAAGTCCCGGTCGAGGCCGGCCGTGAAGTCCTCGTCCAGGACGGCGAGCATGACCTCCTCGTCATGGTCCATGGAACGCCGGTTGAAGTTGGTGGAGCCGATCAGCGACGCCAGTCCGTCCACCGTCATGATCTTGGCGTGCATCATGGTCGGCTGGTACTGGCGGATCGACACGCCCGCCTCCAGGAGGCGGGCGTAGTGGAACTGGCCGGCGAGCTGGCAGGCCCGCTGGTCGGTGTGCGGTCCGGGCAGCAGGATCTCGACCGTCACCCCGCGCCGCGCCGTCGCGCACAGAAGGTCCACGAAGTAGGTGTCCGGAGCGAAGTAGGCGGTGGCCAGGCGGAAGCGGCGCTCCGCGGAGGTGAGCATGACGCGGATCAGGGTCTGCATGTCCTGCCAGCCGAAGCTGGCCGAGCCGCGGACCACCTGGACGACCGAGGAGCCGGGCTGCTCGTGCTCGGTGAAACGGTCGCGGTCGTCGTAGAGCTCGTCGTGGCACTCGGCCCAGTTCTGGGCGAACGCCGCCGCGATGCCGTCGACTGCCGGACCGCGCACCTTGACGTGGGTGTCGCGCCATTCGTCGGGGTTGCGGGCGTTGCCGCACCATTCCTCGGCGATGCCGACGCCGCCGGTGAAGGCCGTGTGCTCGTCGACGATCAGCGCCTTGCGGTGGCATCGGTGGTTCTGCTTCAGGGGCGACAGCCACAGGGGTCTGCGGAACCAGGCGACCTGGACTCCGGCGGCCTCCATGTCGGCGAGGAGTTCCGGTTCGATCTTCTGGGCGCCGTAGCCGTCCAGCAGCAGGCGTACCCGCAGTCCGGCGCGGGCGCGCTCGGCCAGGGCGACGGCGAAGTCCCTGGCCACCTCACCGCGCCAGTACACGAAAGTCATCATGTCGATCGTGTGCTCGGCGTCACGGATGGCGCTCAGCATCGCGGGGAAGATCTCGTCTCCGTTGCGCAGTGCGGTGAGTGCGTTCCCCTCCGTTGCGGCAATCCCGATCAACCGCTCCAAGCGGCGGCGCAGCCTCTGTATACCCGCCGGGCTGTCACCGCGATGCTGCTCCACGACAGTCATCGAGAGTCCTTGTCGCTAGGGAATCGGTAAGCCGCGGAAGCCTACTGCACCGGTGCGGGGCAGAGGACGCGGCCGTCCGGTCTTCGACCGCGGTCGGTTTCGGCGCGGACGAGTCGTGCAGCCGGCCGCGTCCGGACTCCTCCTGGGCGGGCGCTGCCCGACGGGGCGAGCAGGGCGCGTCCGGCACGCGGTGTGCGGCACCGTGGCCACCACGGCGTTCGAGGCCCGGCCGGCGGCCGCGGTCTATTCCCCGAATTCCTCGTTCGAATCCCCTGAGCCGCCCACATGATGCGACAAGATCCGGGAACGAGTTCTAGCGGATACAACCCTTCCCGCAATCGGCAATCTGTTCAAAGATCATGGGCGGTCCGGAAGCATCTCATCCGCTTCTAGGGCCGGCGCCCCTACCCGATGAGGATTCATGCTCTCCCGACACGCCATCGATCCTTCCGCCCCGATACGCAGACCCGTCCGGGCAACGAGCGGAGGAGCGCTCGTCCCTTGAGGTTCCGGATCGGCCGTCCCCACAATCCGCCCGCCCACGAGCCCACGGAACCGGCGGACCATCGCACCCCCGCCGCTGCGCCGCCCCAGGCCTCCGAACCGCCCCTGTCGGAGCACGAGATACGCCTGGTGAAGGCTTCGGCAGCAGTGGTCGCTCCCGTGGCCGCAGAGATGACGGTCTACTTCTACGCCATCCTGTTCGCCCGCTACCCGCAAGTACGTCCGCTGTTCCCGCCCGGGATGGACGCCCAGCGCGGTCGCCTCCTGCGCGCGCTGCTGCACATCGTGGACGTGGTCGACGACCCGGCGAACCTCATCCGCTTCTGCGGGCACCTCGGCCGCGACCACCGCAAGTTCGGCACCCTCGCCGCGCACTTCCCGGCGGTCGGCGAGTGCCTCCTGGACTCTCTCGCCCGCTACGCGGGGCCGGCCTGGACGCAGGACATCGCCGCCGCGTGGACGAAGGCGTACGGCGTGGTCTCCCAGGTCATGATCAGCGCCGCTGAGGAGGACGAGGCAGTGCGGCCCGCCGTCTGGCCCGCCACGGTGGTGCACCACCTCCCCCGCGGACACGGCATCGCCGAGGTCACCGTGCGCCCTCACCTGCCCTACGCGTACCAGGCCGGACAGTACGTGAGCATGGAGACGCCGTGGTGGCCGAAGCTGTGGCGCTACTACTCCCCCGCCAACGCCCCCCGCGCCGACGGCACCCTGACCTTCCACGTCCGCGCGGTCCCCGGCGGGTCGGTCAGCGAGGCGCTGGTACACCGGGCAGCGGTGGGCGACGTGCTGCGGCTCGGCCCCCCGATGGGCGACATGGTCCTGGACGCGGCCGTGCACAAGGACCTGCTCTGCGTCGCCGGCGGTACGGGGCTCGCCCCGATCCGCGCCCTCGTCGAAGAGGTCGCCCGTCGCGGGGGGCACCACCAGGTGACCCTGTTCCTCGGCGCCCGCACGGGTGACGAACTGTACGGGGTGGACGACATGCTGCGGATGGTCCAGCGGCACCACTGGCTGACCCTGCGGGGCGCGGTCTCCCACGAACACATCCCCGGCATCCGGGGGTCACTGCCGAAGGTGCTGGCCGAGTACGGGCCGTGGTACCAGCACGACGTGTTCCTCAGCGGACCGGCGGCAATGGTCACATCCGCCAGCGAAACGCTGACCCGCCACGGTACGTTGCCCGACCGTATCCACCACGACCCGTTCGAGACCCCCGTCCTGTCCGCCCGCTGAGCCGGATCCCCCTTCAGTTTCCCAGGAGCAGCCCCGTGATCTTCCCTCCACCGTCGTCCGGTTCGGCCGGTGAGCGCCGGTTGCAGCAGCAGCTCGGCACGGCCGAGCGCGCCGCCCGCTTCTACGACCAGCAGGTACGCTCCCACCTGACGGACGAGATGCGGGAGTTCATCGGCTGCCAGAGCATGGTGTTCCTGGCGACCGCCGACGGCCACGGCGAGTGCGACGCCAGTTTCCGCGCCGGGCCGCCGGGATTCGTCCACGTCATCGACTACCGGACGCTGGCCTACCCGGAGTTCCGTGGGAACGGTGTACTGGCCAGCGCCGGCAACATGAGCGAGAACCCGCACCTGGGCATGCTCTTCGTGGACTTCACCCACCACCACGTGGGACTGCACGTCAACGGCGTCGCGCGGCTCTACGAGGACACGGAGCTGCGCCGGGTCCACCCCGGCCTGCCCACCGACGTCGCCCCGGGGCGGGGGCCCCAGCTGTGGGTTCACCTCACGGTCCAGGAGGCGTACATCCACTGCTCGAAGTACATACCCCACCTGGAACCGGCTCCCCGTCCCCCGGCCCACGACCCGGCCCGGCCCAGGGACGCGGACTACTTCACCAAGCGCCGTACCGCGGTGTGGTCGGGCCTATCCTGACGCGGTGTGCGCCGGTGCGCGGTACTGCCCAACGGCCCTGGAGTTCGGGGCGTGCCCGCCAGACGGTCCGGCCGGCGACACCGCCGTCCGGACCGTCGGCCCGAGGTCGTTGTTCTTGCCGGCCGGGCTCACGCGTCCCCCCACCGCGCCTGAACTACGCCCCCGGCGAAAGATCACACCCTTCGGCTGCTGCCACCCCACCATGGTGACCATGCCGAACCGAGTAGCAGTCCTGTCCGACATCCACGGAGTCCTACCGGCCCTGGAGGCCGTACTCGCCGAACCGGACGTCAGCACCGCCGATCACATCGTGCTCACCGGCGACATCACCGCCGGCCCACAACCAGCCCAGGTGCTCGACCTGCTGACCAGCCTCGGCGAGCGCGTCATATGGATCAGCGGCAACGCCGACCGCGAACTCCTCGAATACCGCCGGGGAGACCGCGACACGATCCCCGACCCGATCGCCCCCTGGGCAGCCGAACAGCTCCGCGAGGACCACCTCGACCTTCTCGGCTCGCTGCCGCGATCACTGTCCCTGTCCGTGAACGGGCTGGGCAAGGTGCTGTTCTGCCATGCCACCCCTCGCGACGACGAGGAGGTCGTCCTGGTCGACTCCCGCCTCGACCGCTGGAAGGAGGTCTTCAGCGGACTCGACCCGGACATCCGCACCGTGGTCTGCGGCCACACCCATATGCCGTTCGTCCGCCTCGCCCACGGCCGGCTCGTGATCAACCCCGGGAGCATCGGCATGCCCTACGGACGAACCGGAGCACACTGGGCCCTCCTCGGGCCGGGCGTCGAACTCCGCACCACGCACTTCGACCTCCAAGCCGCGGCCGCACGGATCAGCCAGGACTCGTCCTACCCCGACATCACCGCGTGGGCCGACTACTTCCTGCACGCTCGCGCGACTGACGCCGACGCCCTCGCCGCCTTCTCCCCACGCGACGGACGCGATCAGAGTCTGTGACACCCGCTCCCCGCCTACGCTGACGGGACGGCGGTCACCGCACGGGCAGGGTGAGCCGGCGGCCTGGACCGGGGCGCGGCTCGCCTGGGCGGCGGCGAGCCACAGGTCCTCGCACATCTTGGACAGTAACCCGCTGGCCACTGGGGTGGTTGTGCCTGGCACACACCCCGACCAGCGTGAAGGCGGACACCGCATGACCCTCACCACCAGCCGCTCCCCCATCGTCAAGGGCCTGCTCGCCGCAGCGCTCACCATGGCCGTCACCGCGACAGCCGGCTCCGCAATGGCGGCTGCCGGGGACGACGACTGGAAGGGAGCCGGCGGCCTGACTCTCAACAGCGTCGACAACGCGAAGGTCGACGCCTACCTCGACCGGGCCCGGCAGGCCGAGAAGGCCATCAGCACCGACGTACGCGCCGCCGCCCAGATCTCGGGAGCCGAACTCATCGGCTTCGACCAGCGGCTGAAGTCCGCGGACTCACTCAAGCGGAAGGTCGCCACCTCCCTCAAGGACAACCCCAGGCAGGATGTGGACAGCGTCCTCGGCAGGCTCACCGACGCCGTCCGCTACACCCTGCAGTGGCCCGACGACCACTACACGACCGGTGTCACCCAGGCATCCACCGTCCTGGCGGCCTGGGGCAACGACAGCACCAAGTGGGCCAACACCTGGAACCGCACCAGCGGCTACAAGGGCCTCAACACCGGCTGGCGCGCGACCCGCTCGGGCCAGCTCTACGAGATCCAGTTCCACACCCCGGCCAGCAAGCACGCCCAGGAAGCCACCCACCTCCTCTACGAGGAGCAGCGCCTGCCCTCCACCAGCCCCGAGCGGAAGAAGGAACTCCAGGCCCAGCAGGACGCCCTCTTCCGCGCCGTCCCCGTCCCCGACGGAGCCGACCGGCTGACGGCACCCGAGCACACCACCGTTCCGGTGCCCGTCGTCTTCTGAGCGCCAGGCGAGGGCGCCGGCACCGCCGACCGGAACCGGCGGATCTCCGGCACCACGGCGGGATGCTCCCGGCCCGGGCCGGCCGAGGCGTGACATGACGTGGTCTTCCTTGAGGACGTCGCCCCTGATCCCGCGGTGTGGTCACAGCGCCCGCGGCGCCCGCATCGCATGCTCGGGGGTGACGGGTGGCTCAAGGCTCGGGCTTCGGACGCATTCCTCGCGGGTTAGGGTTTGACGCCGTACTCGGCGGATCGCTCCCCGAAGGAGGGTGGGAATGGGGCTCATGGACGCGGACCACACTGGGCTGGTTGTCGCGGCGCAGGCCGGTGACGAGCGGGCGCGCGAGGAGTTGGTCGCCGCGTACCTGCCGTTGGTCTACAACATCGTCAGGCGGGCGCTGAGCTCCGGCGCGGACGCCGACGACGTCGTCCAGGAGACCCTGCTGCGCGCGGTGCGCGACCTGCCTGCCCTGCGTGCCCCCGAGAGCTTCCGGTCCTGGCTGGTGGCGATAACGCTCCGTCAGATCAACACGCACTGGCAGCGTCGACGTGCCTTCGACGACCGGATCGCGGACCTCGACGAGGCGCTCGTGATACCGGACGCCGGCGCGGAACCCGAGGACGTGACGATCCTGCGGCTGCAGATGTCGGAGGAGCGCCGCCGGGTCGTCGAAGCCGGCCGTTGGCTCGACCCCGACCACCGGGTGCTGCTGTCGCTGTGGTGGCAGGAGTGCGCCGGCTTGCTGAGCCGTGACGACATCGCCACCGCGACGGGCCTCAC
Source organism: Streptomyces sp. NPDC001594 (assembly GCF_042893675.1). Classification (NCBI taxonomy): domain Bacteria; kingdom Bacillati; phylum Actinomycetota; class Actinomycetes; order Kitasatosporales; family Streptomycetaceae; genus Streptomyces; species Streptomyces sp. NPDC001594. Next base: position 75,912 of record NZ_JBIAVB010000001.1, read on the forward strand.
CGTCGCCCATGCGGGCGTGCGCCTGCAACGCATGCGCGAGCAGCTCGACCTGAGCCGGACGATCGTCGCCGCGCTGGAAGCCCACCCGCGCTGTCCGGGGTTGGACGAGACCGTCGTCGGCTGGGACGGTCTCCACGCGCCGGTGTGGCGCAAGCGGATCGCGCGGCACACCCGTGACTGTCAGGTCTGCCTGGCGACGACGACGAAGCGCGTCCCCGCCGACGAACTGCTGCTGCTCACCCTCACGCCGCTGGCCGTCCCGGCCGGACTCGTCGCCGCGCTGGCCGCCAAGGGCCTGCTGTCGGGAGCGGCCGCGAGCTCCACCGGGCTCGCCATGACACCCGCCGCCGCCGGCACGGCAACAACGGGAGGCGGTCTGCACGGCGCGCTGACCGGCAAACTGCACGCGGTGACCGCTCATCCGCTGCTGGGCATCGCCGCTGGCGCGGTGCTCGTCGCGGGGACCGCCACCTACGCGGTCTGGCCCGATCCGGCACCCCGGGAGCCCGGCGTCACCGCCGCCCGCACGGCCGGCGATCCCGCGCCGGTCCCCTCGTCCACCATCGCGTCGGCCGGCGCGTCGTCCCCGTCGCCGTCACCGTCCCCGTCGCCGTCACCGTCCGCATCGCCGGTGGGTCCGTCCCCCGTCGCGGGCACTGTTCCGCTGGGCGTGCAGTCGCTGGAGTCCGTGGACGAACCGGGGCTGTACCTGTCGTACGCGGACGACTTCGCGACGCTGAGCAGCGCGGCACAGGCACGGAAGCGGCTCACCTTCACGGTCGTCCGGGGTCTGGCCGACACACGGTGTGTGACCTTCCGCGCAGCCGACGGCCGCTATCTGCGCCACCGTGACCTGCGCCTCCAGCTGAGCACCGACGACGGCAGCGAACTCTTCCGCGAGGACGCCACCTTCTGTGCGCGCCCCGGGGAGGGCGCGGGGTCGGTGACCCTGCACGCGCACAACTATCCGGGATCGGTCATCCGCCACCGCGACGGCGGCATCTGGCTCGACGGCTCCGACGGCACGCGGACCTTCGCCGGACAGGCCTCCTTCATCGTGCGCAAGGCCCAGGGCTGAGGACCGTTCCCGAAGCCGCACCCTGAGCCGCTCCCCGGGGACGACCAGACCGGCGGGCTCGTCATAACACTTTCCGTCTGCGAGATGCATCACCGGGCGATCGTCCGGTCAGGGCGACTTTTTCGTTACGAGGCCACGTGCTCGGAAGCCTCCACTTCGTGGGGTTTCCTTCCCGCCGCTCACCACGAGGTGCCGGCGCGGAAGACTCCCCCGCTTCCACCGTACGTATCGCCTGAAGAAAGCCTCCCCATGACGCGACGCATCCCCCAACCCACGGCGCCCGGTCCGCACACGACCACGGCACCCAAGGCGGCCCGCGGCCCCCGAGGTGAATCATGAAGGGCAAGGGCACGCACCGGCTCACCCGGCGGCGCCGGACCGTGACGACAGCGCTGGCGGCCGCCGGACTGGTGGCGGGCGTCGTGACGCTCTTGCCCAGCTCCGCCGGAGCCGCGACCCCCCTGGGCACGCAGGCCGCCCCCTCGGGCAGGTACTTCGGCACCGCCGTGGCCGCCGGCAGGCTGGGCGACTCGGCGTACTCCACCATCCTGGACCGGGAATTCAACATGGTCACGCCGGAGAACGAGATGAAGTGGGACGCCACCGAACCGTCCCGCGGCAACTTCACCTTCTCCGCGGCCGACCGGATCGTCGACCATGCCGCGGCACACGGCCAGCGCCTGCGCGGCCACACCGCGGTCTGGCACTCGCAACTCCCGCTCTGGGTCAAATCCATCGGTGATGCGAACACGCTGCGCGGCGTGATGAACAACCACATCACCGCCCTGATGTCCCACTACAAGGGCAAGGTCTACGCCTGGGACGTGGTCAACGAGGCCTTCGCCGACGGCTCCACCCAGCACCGTGACTCGGTGTTCCAGAACGTGCTGGGCAACGGCTTCATCGAGGAGGCGTTCCGCACGGCCCGGGCGGCCGACCCCGCCGCCAAGCTCTGCTACAACGACTACAACATCGAGAACTGGGCGGACGCCAAGACCCAGGGCGTCTACAGCATGGTCAAGGACTTCAAGTCCCGCGGCGTGCCGATCGACTGCGTCGGGTTCCAGAGTCACTTCGGCCCCGGAGGCCCGCCGTCCAGCCTCCGGACCACCCTGGCCGCCTTCGCCGCCCTGGGCGTCGACGTCCAGATCACCGAGCTGGACGTCGCCCAGGCCTCTCCGGCCCACTACGCCGACACGGTCAAGGCCTGCCTGTCCGTGGCCCGGTGTACCGGCATCACGGTGTGGGGCATCCGCGACGGCGACTCCTGGCGTCGCGGTGAGAGCCCCCTGCTGTTCGACGACAACGGCAGGCCCAAGGCCGCCTACACCGCCGTCGTGAACGCCCTCAAGGCCGCCACCGGCACCACCGGCGGGACCGGAGGAACCGGGACCGGGGCGATCAAGGGCGTCTCCTCCGGCCGGTGCATCGACATCGACAACTCCAGCACGGCCAACGGCACACAGGCACAGCTGTGGGACTGCAACGGGCAGACGAACCAGCGCTGGACCTACACCGCAGGCAAGCAGCTGATGATCTACGGCAACAAGTGCCTGAGCGCCAAGGCCGACGGCACCGCCAACGGCACCGCCAACGGCACCGCGGTGGTCATCGGGGACTGCACCGGCGGCGCCGGCCAGCAGTGGAACGTCAACCCCGACGGCTCGATCGCCGGCGTCCGGTCCGGGCTGTGCCTCGACGCCGTCGGCGCGGGCACCGCCAACCGCACCAGGATCCAGCTGTACTCCTGCTGGTCCGGCGGCAACCAGAAGTGGACCGGCCCCTCCGGGACGTCGGCCCCCACGACGTCGGCGCCGACGGGCGGGACGTGTGCTCTGCCGTCGACGTACCGGTGGACATCGACGGGTGCGCTGGCGCAGCCGGCGAACGGGTGGGCGTCCCTGAAGGACTTCACCACCGTGATGTACAACGGCCGGCACCTGGTCTACGGCTCGGACTTCTCGGGATCCTCGTACGGCTCGATGATGTTCGGTCCCTTCACGAACTGGTCGGACATGGCGTCGGCCCGCCAGACCGGGATGGACCAGGCCGCGGTGGCTCCCACGCTGTTCTACTTCGCACCCAAGAAGATCTGGGTGCTGGCGTACCAGTGGGGCCCGTGGCCCTTCATCTACCGCACGTCCAGCGACCCGGCCAACCCCAACGGCTGGTCCGCTCCGCAGCCGCTGTTCACCGGCAGCATCCCCCGCACCGAATCCCCCACCGGCCCGATCGACCAGACCCTGATCGCCGACGGCAAGAACATGTACCTGTTCTTCGCCGGTGACAACGGCAAGATCTACCGGGCGAGCATGCCGATCGGGAACTTCCCGGGCAACTTCGGCTCCTCTTACACGACTGTCATGAGCGACACGCCGGACAACCTGTTCGAGGCGCCGCAGGTCTACACGGTCCAGGGCCAGAACCAGTACCTCATGATCGTCGAGGCCAGAGGCGCCCACCAGGACCGCTACTTCCGCTCGTTCACGGCCTCCAGCCTGAGCGGCCCCTGGACCGCACAGGCCGGCAGCGAAAGCAGCCCCTTCGCGGGCAAGGCGAACAGCGGCGCCACCTGGAGCAACGACATCAGCCACGGTGACCTGGTCCGCGACAACCCCGACCAGACCATGACCGTGGACCCCTGCAACCTGCGGTTCCTCTATCAGGGCAAGTCCCCCACGGCGGGCGGCCCCTACGACCGGCTGCCCTACCGGCCGGGCCTCCTCACCCTGCAGCGCTGACCCGCCCCGATCACAGAAGTACGCAAGGAGAACACCCCCATGAAGAACCCCCCGAACGGTGGGCGCCGCGGACGTCACCGCCGTCGCTGGACCGGGACCGGACTGCTGCTCGGTGTGCCCGCCATCCTCGTGCCGTACCTCCTGTACGTGCAGGACGACTCGCAGGCCGCGACGGTGGACGGCGACGCCTACTACCGGCTGGTCTCCGTACGCAGCGGCAAGGCGCTGGACGTCAACGCCTTCTCCACCGCCGATGGCACCCGCATCCAGCAGTGGACCGACCAGAACACTGCCAACCAGCAGTGGAAACTGCGACCCACCGGAGACGGCTACTACGAGCTGGTGAACCGCAACAGCGGCCAAGTACTGGGCATAGCCGGCGACTCAACCGCCCTGGCGGCCGCCGCCGAGCAGCAGACCGACACCTCTTCCGCCTCCCAGGAATGGCGGATGGACGAGGTGAGCGGTTCCGACGCCGTCGTCGTCCTCACCTCCCGCAGGAGCGGCCAGGTCCTGGACGTCTCCGGTGGCTCCACAGCCGACGGCGCGGCAGTCATCCAGTACCCCGGCCATGGCAGCACCAACCAGCAGTGGAGGCTCGTGAGGACGGCCGGGACCAAGGCTCCCGGAGCCGGACCGTACACCTGGCGAAACGCCCAGGTGGTGGGCGGCGGTTACGTCACCGGACTCGTGTTCAACCCGCGGGAGAAGGGCTTGCTGTACGCGCGTACCGACATGGGCGGCGCCTACCGCTGGGACACGGGGGCCGAGCAGTGGATCCCGCTGACCGACTGGATCGGCGAGAAGGACTGGAACCTCCTGGGCGTCGACGCGCTGGCCACCGATCCGGTCGACGCCAACCGGCTCTACCTCGCCACTGGCACCTACACCAACAACTGGGCGGGCAACGGTGCGATCCTGCGCTCCGCGGACCGCGGCCGCACCTTCCAGCGCACCGACCTGCCCTTCAAGCTGGGTGGCAACGAGGACGGCCGCGGGGCGGGCGAACGGCTGGCGATCGACCCAGCGGACAACGGCACCCTGCTGCTGGGCACCCGCAAGAACGGCCTGTGGCGCAGCACCGACCACGGCGCGACATGGGCCCAGGTCTCCTCGTTCCCCGTCAAGGACGGGGCGAGCAGCGGCGCGGGCATCTCCTTCGTGACGTACGGACCGGCCGGCAGCAGGACGGTCTACGTCGGCGTCGCCGACCGGTCCACCTCCCTGTACCGCTCCACCGACGGCGGCAGCACCTGGCAGGCCGTCGTCGGGCAGCCGACCGGCCAGATGCCGCAACACGGCGTGGTCTCCGGTGACGGCTCGCTGTACCTGACGTACACCAACGCACTCGGCCCCAACGGCGTCACGGCGGGCTCGGTGTGGAAGCACACGCCGGCCGGCGGGGCGTGGAAGAACATCTCCCCGTCCCAGGGCGGCTACGGGTTCTCCGGTCTGGCCGTCGACCCGCGCAAGCCCTCCACGGTGATGGTCACCACCCTTGACCGCTGGTGGCCGCAGGACGAGATCTACCGGACCACCGACGGCGGCACGACGTGGAAGGCACTGGCCGAAAAGTCGGTGCGGGACGCCTCCGCCGCTCCGTACGTGGGTACCGGGACCGGGCACTGGATGACCGCGCTGGCCATCGACCCCTTCGACTCCGGGCACGTGCTGTACGGCACCGGCAGCGGCATCCTGCGCAGCAAGGACGCCAACGCCTCCGACAACGGCGGCACCAGCCACTGGAGCGTGGGGGCCCGCGGGCTGGAGGAGACCTCACTGCTGGACGCGATCGCCCCGCCCGGCGGCGCCCACGTCGTCACGGCCATGGGCGACCAGGGCGGATTCCGCCACGACTCCCTGACCGAGGTGCCCGACGGGCGACTGAAGAACCCGATGATGAGCAACAGCACATCCATCGACTTCGCGCAGTCCAACCCCTCGATGATGGTCCGCGTCGGCCGTGGGGGTGCACAGGACGGCGCCTACTCCACCGACGGCGGCCGCAGCTGGAACGGCTTCGCGTCCGAACCGGTGGCCGGCGCCGACAGCGGCCGGGTGGCGCTCTCCGCCGACGGCTCGGCCATCGTCTGGACGCAGGCCGGCCAGGCCCCGTACCGCTCGACCGACAAGGGAGCGAGCTGGTCGAAGGTCGGCGGCCTGGGCTCCGACGCCGTCGTCGTCGCCGACCGCTCCTCGGCCGGAACGTTCTACTCACTGACCGGCGGCACGCTCTACGCCAGCACCGACGGCGGGGCGACCTTCAGCGCCCGGGCCGCCAACCTGCCCGACGACGGCCGGCTCAAGGCCGTCCCCGGAGTCACGGGCGACCTGTGGATCGCCGGCGGTGGCCAGGGGCTCCTGCACTCCACCGACGGCGGCCGCACCTTCACCAGGCTCGCCCCGGTGAAGGCCGCCTCCGCCATCGGCTTCGGCAAGGCCGCACCTGGCGCCTCCTACCAGGCCCTGTACCTGCTCGGCACCGTCAAGGACGTCACGGGCGTCTTCCGCTCCACCGACCAGGGCGCCACCTGGCTCCGCGTCAACGACGACGCGCACCAGTGGGGCAGCATCGGCGGCACCGGCGTCATCACCGGTGACCCCGACGTCTTCGGCCGCGTGTACATCGGCACCAACGGACGCGGCCTCCTGTACGGCGACCCGTCCTGACCCCTGCGCTCGGGCACGGCCGCAGGCTCGACAACCTGCGGCCGGCCCTCGCCCGCCGCCCCGCCGACGGGCCGGAGCGCACCCCCGAACGGACGAACGTAGGACCTCGACCCTGCTCGAGGTCAAGGGTGCGGTCGGGTGGACGGGGCATGCGGGATGGTGGGGTCGTGTGGAGGCGAAGGAAGGAATGGGCTCATGACCATCGTGGTGACGACGCCGACCGGGCATGTGGGGTCGCGGGTGGTGCGGTTGCTGCTCCAGGCCGGGGTGCGGCCTCGGGTGCTGGTGCGTGATGCGGACCGTCTGGACGGGGAGACGCGTGAACGGGTCGAGGTGCGTCAGGGGGACCTGACCGATGCGGGGTTCGTGCGGGAGGCCGTGGCGGGGGCAGGGAACGTCTTCTGGGCGGATCCGACTCCGCATACGACGGCTGATCCGGTGGAGGTCTCACTGGCGACGGCAGCGCCCCTGGCGGCGGCAGCACGGGCGGGGGACGTGGGGCGCGTGGTGCTGTTGAGCAGCGTCGGGGCGGAGAAGCGGCACGGGGTCGGGCACATCGACGCCCTGGGCCGGATCGAGGCGGAGCTCGATGCCACCGGGGTGGACGTACTGCACCTGCGGTGCGGGTACTTCTTCACCAATCTGCTGCTCGATGTGGAGGGGCTGGCCCGTGGGGTCTTGACCACGGCCTTCGATCCGAGCCGTCCGATGCCGTGGGTGGATCCGCGGGACATCGGGGACGTCGTCGCCGCCCGGTTGCTGGCCGGCGACTGGCGGGGACGGGTGGTGCAGGCGGTGCACGGGCCGGAGGACCTCAGCTTCGAGCAGGTCGCCGGGATCCTCACCGAGGCACTCGGGCGTACGGTCCGGGTCGAGCCGGTGGGGGACGACGCGGTGCGCCAGGCGCTGTTCGCGGCCGGGCTGCCGGCGTCGGCGGTCGAGGGGATCGTCGGGATGGCCGCCGGGTCGCGGGGGCTGGTGCCGGAGCAGTCCCGCGATGTGCTCACCACGACGCCGACACGGCTGGCCGGGTGGGCCCACGCGGAGCTGCGTCCGGTGGTGGAGAAGGCGGACGGTTCCTGAGCCCCTCTCCCCCCGGAGAGTGAGTCGGGTCCGTTCGCCGCGGCGGCGCCGCGGAGCGGGGCGTCGCGGTGTGTCTCACGCCGGGATGTGGTGGAGGAGCGGGCCATGCGGCGGGCCGGCGGGTGGCGGGCCGACTCGTCGCGCAGAAGGTGGAGCGGGCGTGCCGACGGCGTCCCTGAGAGCCGTTTTCCAGGCCAGTGGTGGGAGGCTCTCGTAGACGGCGACGGTGTCCGCGAACAGGGTGCCCCCTCCCCTGTCCGGCAGCTGGTCGGCCTGTGCCGGCGCGCCGGCAGGGGCCTCGCGCAGGACACGTCAGGCCGTACGGGGTGCCTGGCGGGAGGCCACGGCAGCCGGGCCGCATCAGGGCGGCGCACCGCCTGCCCAGGCGGATCGCGGCGTTGCGGCCGACTCCAGAAGCAACAGCACGTCCGGCCCTCCGGGGCCCGTCGCATCCTGGCGAACCAGGCGGGTGCCGAACCGGTTCACCCACAGCTGTTTCCGGCTGACGGCCAAAAGCGCCGGCCGGGGAAGGCCGGCCTGCCCGGATGCACCGGGCGAGCCCGCTTGGCTAGCGGCAAAGGGTGCGCGGCGGGGCGCATCGGTGGCGAAGGAGGCTGTGGTGTCGACTACGGCAGATCAGGCGGAAGAGGAGAGCGCAGCGCCGGTCCCGAACGGGAGCCCGGCACGGTGATCCTCCACCGCACCGGCTCCACGCCGCTCTGGCGGTGGAGGTTGAGATGGAGGCCAACTGACCCACGAAGCGCGGTGTTCCGACCACGGGCCCGTCTGGGTGACGGCGGTCGACGTTCCCCCGCAGGCCCGGGGCGCTCTGTCAGACATCGGGGGCGTGGCCGGGCCGGGGATGGCAGGACGACGGAGGGGTACCGTTCCAGCGGCCCGCAGACGGCCCCAGGGGGAAGGGGTGCCGTCTGCGGTCACCAGCGCGCTCGCTGAACCGGTGAGAGGTGCCGCTGTCACCGACGCATGTGTCCCCGACACAACTCCCCAAACCTGGTGCGCAGCAAGCCGGTCAGGCCGACGACGACGGTTCAGGCCCGATCGTGAACAACTGCGCGCAGTCGGTCGTCTCCAGCAGGCGCAGGAGCTGGCGGGGGGGCCGGGCAGGCGCGGCTCCTGGCCGGTCTCGGCGACGACGGCCCGGTGCGGGCGCTGCTCGGCGGCCAAAGCGTCGTGGAGCGCCTGGTGGAAGGCCCATCGACACCGTCACGGTTCCCGCCATGCGCATCTGCCCCTCTCACCGGCCGGCCACCGTAGGGCGAGCGGTACCGGCTGTGCGAGAGCGCCGCGCGGGCTGCGGGCGGGACGGCAGTTCCTGCCCTGGGCGGGTGACCGGCGGCGGCCCAAGCACGCCCATCACGAACGCCGACCACGCCGACCACGCCGACCACCACGACGGCACCAACAGTCACCTCCACACCTGAACCGCACACCGGAGCGGCAGCGGCGCCGCCAGGCAGCGGGGCCAGTCACGCTGCGCAATTCTCGACTACAGGACGCGACGCCGACCGCGATGCCGGGCGTTGCAACGAAGCCAGTGGGCCATCAAGAACCGGCACTAGCGTTCGCGAGCACGGGGTGGCATTGGCGATATCCGCGCTGCCGCGTCCCCGGTCTCGGGGGCACCCCGGTACGGGCCTCCTCAACAACGTGTGGCCGCAGTAGAAGCCTCACACTTCTTTCCCGCAGTAGCGCGCGGAAAGGGAGGGCTCCGAACCCGCAAGGGCGGCAGCCATGAATGCCCGGCATCCCCATACTCCCCCCAGCTCGGCCGGCAGCCGCGCCCCGGCCGATACCGGGCCGCTGTCCGAGGTCGTCTGCCAGAAGCAGCCCGACGGCGTGCTGATCCGGGTATGGGGCGAGTTCGACGCGACGCCCTGGCCTCCCTGGACGGGGAACGCGCCATCATCGACCTCAGCCAGGTCACCTTCGCCGACACGACGCTGCTGCACACCCTCCTCGACGCGCGGGCCGAACGCGAACTCATCCTGGTCGGCCCTCTCCCCCACCACCTCCACCTGCTCTTCGACGGCACCGCACCCGCCACTGCTTCACCTTCGCCCCAGAGCGCAACCACACCTGAAACCCAAGGTTCCGCCGCGCCGGACACCAGCGATGTCGGCGAGGTGACGCAACCTGCCGGCCAGGACGCGCGCCGGCGACCGCGGCCTCGGTGCTGGCTCATCCGCCTGGGTCCAGGTGGACCTGGATGCCCTTGCCGCCGAGGACGGTGCGGATCTCCACCTGCGAGGCCGGGTACTGCACCAGCGGCCGGCCGCGGCCGCCGGTGCCGGCGAGGCGGCGCAGGGCTCGTGTGGGTGACGGCGATGTCGATACCCTCCCGCACCCAGCCGTGCCAACCTAGCCAACGTCCTCTGCTGGTTCCACCCGTCCGTCCCCGAGGCCCGTGCCCCTCCCAGGGGTCCGAGCCTCGGGCGTTGTCGGGGTCGGGTCAGGGGCGGGTGGGGGTGCTCCCCCATGGCCAGGGGAGCTTGGCCACGGCAGGGTTGCGGGCATGACGCACCCCGTGAACTCCGCTCTGCGCAAGGCCCGTTCGATTCAACTCGCCGCCGTCGGCGCGACCCTGGTGGCGGTCGCCGCCGTAGCTCCGCCGGCGTCGGCGGCCACCGGCGGTGCCCGGCTCCCGGCGCCCGTGACGGCGGCGGTCGGCGACCGCTACCCGGTGGACGAGGCCGAGCTGGCGAAGCTGATGGCACCCGGCTCCGAGGCGAACGGCACGATGGTGCGGGTGGCCGGCCCCGGCACCCGGTGGGTGAAAGCGGTGGGAGCCGTCTCCCAAAATCCGGCGGCCTCCTTCCGGATCGGCAGCATGACGAAGATGTTCACCTCCACCGTCGTGCTCCAGCTGGTCGCGGAGGGGCGCCTCGATCTGGACACGCCCATCGCCGAGGTCCTGCCCGAGCTCGTTCCGGCGGCCTGGCACCCGATCACCGTCGGACAGCTGCTCAGCCACACCAGCGGGCTGGGCAAGCCCTGCGGGGAGCTGAAGGACGGCACGGGCCTGACCCCGGAGCGGGTCGTGGCGGCCTGGACGAAGGCGGGCTGCCCCGCGCCGGAGTACCCCGTCACCCGCCAGCAGTACAACGGCGGCAACTACTTCCTGCTCGGCCTGGCGATCGAGAAGGTCACCGGCCGCTCCTACGCCGACGAGGTCCAGCGCCGCATCGCCCGCTCGCTCGGCCTGCACCACACCTACGTGCCCCGGTCCGGGGACTCCTCCATGCCGGTCCCGTCGCTGGCCGCGCCCACCCCGCAGGAGCCGTGGGCCTGGGCCGAGGGCGGCATGATCTCCACCGGCCCTGACATGGAGCGGTTCATGAAGGCGCTCCTGGGCGGCCGGCTGCTGCCGCCGGCGCAGCAGGCGCTGCTGACCGAGATGCCGGAGCTCGCCCGGACCGCCAAGCGGCCGTTCAGCGCGGCCGGGCTCATGACCGCCCGACTGTCCGACGGCACCCGGGTATGGGGGAAGACGGGCAGCATGGCGCAGTACACCAGCGGGGCCTTCGCCACCGCAGACGGCCGTCGGGTCGTCACATACTCCTACCTGCCGACGCCGGAGCTGACCTCGGACCAGGCCGTCGCGCGCGCCGTCGCGATCATCGAAGCGGCGCTCTGAGCCCCAGTCCCCCCGGCCCTTCCAGCGCGCCCGGCCGGGTGCGCGGTCAGTCTCCGGAGCGGGCAGGGGGACCGCTCCGAGCGCGAGCCCCTACCCCCCCCCAAGGCCGCACCGTATCCCGGGCCGCCGACAACACGGCCGTTCAGGTGGGAGCCGTGCGGAGCCTTGCGGGAAGCCGGCCACCAACCACATTGCCGCGGCCCCGTGGTCAGTGGCCCCGGGCCTGACGTCCATGCCGGGGATCGGCGTCAGGACCGGAGCACGCATCCTCATCGACGTCGGCGACGGATCCAGCTTCCCGTCCGCCGCCCACCTGAGCTTTCGCCATGCTCCGCGACGGCACGTTCTACGAACCCCAACCCGTCCCCACGGGCTGCGGAACCCATACGTGCGCCCCCCGCCGACCTTCAACCCTCCCGGACGACGCCACCTCGCCATAGACCAGTACGGCGATCCTCGGCCCGGCGGCGGCTGTGCCTCTTCACCCTCGCTGGCCTGGACGTCTGCCCACACCACCGGGTGCGCGGCGTTGGCCGTCCATCCGCAGCCGCAGGCGCCCTTCACCACGACATCGTCAGGAAGCACTGACATCGTGGACCGCTGCCGACCCGGCTGTGACCGCAAGCCGACCCCCTACCTCGCCGCCCTGGCCTGCCCGTACCGCCACAGGAGTCAGCGCCCTGCGCGCGGCACTGGTCTTCACCCCCGGCGAGGTTGACCGCCTGATGGGAGTTACACCGTGACCGTCATTTTCCAGCCGGTCACGCCTCTCAGGCGGCCTGTTGGGAAGCGGCTGCCTCGGGGTGGAGGTCATCGAGGGTGAGCTGGTGCGCCGGAGGATCGAGAAGGATGATCTGCCGGGTGAGGCGGAGGTCGGGGCCGACGTGGAGGAGTTCGCCGGGTTCCATCTGCAGCCAGTGGGGATTGTCGTCCATGGGCTCGCTGGCGACGACGACCGCGGGGCATTGGGCCAGGTGGGAGGAGTGGACGCGCATGCGGCCGTCGGTGCCGGTGTGGTCGAGGTGCCGGCTGCCGTGCTGGCCTCCCGCTCGGCGCTCGAGCACGTGCAGGCCATGGGTGTCCGGGTAGCGCAGCGCCCACAGTTCCTTGGGGGTGATCAGGATCAGGTTGATGGCGTAGACGGGCACGTTCGCCGCGATCCATTCAGCGGCCCGCCGGATGCCCTCGGTGACGTCCCCGTCGTGGCGCCGGGTCTCCCGGGTGATCAGGGCGAAGAACCGCTCGGAATCGGTGTCTCCGTTCACCAGGGACCGGTCTTCGCCGAGATGGGCGTCCAGCCTGTCGAGGCCCTCGATGACCCCGTTGTGCGCGAAGAGCCGCCCATCCTGCTCGAATGGGTGGGTGTTGCGCAGGTCGAGGCTGCCGGTGGAGGCGTAGCGGACGTGGGCGATGAAGGTGGCCGACTCCGCCTGCCGGGCCTTCTCGGCGAAGGCGCGGTCGCGGTAGGCGGCGATGGGCGCCTTGTCGACCAGGGGGGTGCCGTCGGCGCTGAAGTAGCCGAGGCCGGTGCCGTCGGGGTCGTGGTGGCTCTGTCGACTGAGACTGTCGGGGGCGTCCAGGAGCCAGAAGGTGGCGTGCGTGCGTTGCGGGGCACTGCTCAGGCCGAAAAGACGGCACACGGCATTCCTCCAGAGGAGTTGGCCCGAGCCGTCGGGCTGGCGGTTCGTGGCCTGGGTCAGTGGCGGCCGCGCGGGCACCGGTTCTGGTCTCCGCGCCGTAGGCGAAGCGACAGCCGCCCGCTGGTGGTGAGGTTCGTGCTGCTTGTCCGGTCGGGGCAGGATACGGCGCAAGTCCTCCAGGAGCAGGTCGGCCACGCCATGGCCGACGTGGCAGCGAAGTGATCCCCCCGGTTGCGGCCCCTGTCCTGATCTGCGGCGGCCCGCGAAGGCCCCCGGCAGCGTACGGCCGGGCCAGGCCACTCCCGCGCCCCCGCTCCGTCCCGGCACATCCTCGCCGACCGGGAGACCGACGGCCCGAACAGGGCCCGCTGGCATGGCGCAGGCACAGGCTGGCCGTGGCGGCGGCGTCGCGCGGACGCACCGGCTCACCTGTTCGACCCCGCCCACCGGCGGTTGATCCTCTTCACAGAGGCCGGGAAGGCTCCGGCCGCACGACATGGGCTCAGCTTGTTCTTTATGGTCCGGCTCGGATGTCAGACCCGCCGCTTAGAGTCCTGGCTGATGGGGCCGGTCCCGGGGCCACCAGCACCGGAGAACGGCAGCCTCCCTGGTCTGCGCGGGGGTGGTCACGGCCCAACCGGCGTCCAGGCTCTGTTGAGGGCCACGAGTGCAGCCCGCCAGCCCGGCCCCATCCCTCGCCCCGATTGGATCGACCACGAGGGCGAACTTCCCCTGATCGAGGGCACCCTGATCCGCCTGAAGGTCGACCATCTGCCCGGCGGCGATGACCCGCTGCCCGTCTGGCTTTGGTCCTCCCGGACCGGCATGACCGGCGCCGACGTCGATCTGCGCTGGCAGGCGTTCCTGCGGCGCTTCGACCTGGGGCACACTTTCCGGATGATCAAACAGACCCTCGGCTCGACCTGCCCGAAACTCCGCACCCCCGAGGCCGCGGACCCCTGGACCTGGCTGATCATCACCGCCCACACCCCTCCGCCTCGGCCGGCCGGTCAGGCGCCCCGAAAGCACCGCAGAACGAGACCAGGCCGGACCATAAAGAACAAGGTGAGTACCTGTTCCTGAGCCGTGCATGACATGGCGTGCGGTGGCCGGTAACTGGGCACAGACGTGTGCGGCTCTCAACTAGTAGATGATCCATGCCTGCTGGGGAAGGATGTGGTGAGGGTCATCCAGTACGTGCTCAGCGAAGATCACCGGGCGTGTGACCAAGTGATCAGCCACACGTTGGACGCTGACCACCAATCCGAGGCTCCACGAGCACGGGATCCCGGTTCCCAGGTAACCAAGCTCGAGGTCGTCTTCGGGGAACCGTTCTGCGGCACGGGCGGTCATCCACCGTTCCACCTCGGAGGGCGCGCGGCCCGTCAGAGGTACCCCTTCGGCGAGGACCTGCGGTCCCCGCAGGCCGTCAACAGCAAGTCCCTCCAGCTGCTCGTCGCGACTGTAGAAGAGGAACAGTCCAGACTTCCAGTACTGGCCCTCTTCCCTGGCCTGCCGACCGTCACGGAGGTGCGTGGTGATGCACTGTTGGGCCTCTGCTGTCACGTCGGCCAGCACCGCCGATACTTCGTCAGGGTTCATACCGAAGCGCAACGGTCCCACACCCAGATACGGGTCCACGACCCACTGTGGCCGATCGCTGTCGGGCCGCACATCCCATCTGTCATCCACGGCTACACAGTCTGCGGCAGGACCTGCCCGCCCCTGACCTCGGCCCCGGGCATAAGCTCCGCGGAGTCCACCCCGCGTTCGGAGGTCAGGCAGCAGCCGCGGCGGTCCGGAACGTGCGGGGGCTCAGGCCCCTGTGGCGCTTGAACGCGGCGCTGAAGCCGAAGGCGTCGGCGTAGCCGACCGCCCTTGCGATCTCGGCGATGCTGAGGTCGGTGTCGGTCAGCAGCGCCTCCGCCTCGTCCATCCGGCACGCGGTGAGGTAGGCGAGGGGCGGTCGGCCCATCAGCCGGGTGAACCGCTTGGCGAACAGCGCCCGCGAGACGCCGGCCCGGGTGGCCAGCGACGCCACCGTCCAGGCCTCGGCCGGCCGGTCGTGGAAGGCCTGCAGGGCGGGGGCGAGCACCGGGTCGGCGAGGCCCCGGTACCAGCTGGGCGCGTCGGCGCCGGCCCGGTCGAACCAGCTGCGCAACGTGCACACCAGGGCCCAGTCGAGGAGCCGGTCCATCAGCGCCTGCGAACCCGCGGTGAGCTGCGCGGCGTCGGCGGCGGCCGCCTCCAGCCAGGCGCAGACCTCCGCGTCCTCCTTGACCACGAGGACGGGCGGCAGGGCCCGCAGCAGCCGTTCGTGCCGACGGCCCGAGGCCCGGTAGGCGCCCACGATCAGCGAGGTCGCCTCCTGCGCGTCCGCCCCCCAGCGGATGCCGCCGAGTTCCTCGCCGGCGCACTCGGCACGCGGGCCGAAGCAGGCGATCTCGTACGCGGCACGGTCGCCGGGGACGGTGCCGGGACCCTCTGCGAGGTGGAACGGCGCGGAACCGTTCACGATGGCTGTGTCGCCCGCCGCGACCGGCCGTTCGGTGCCGTCGGGCAGCAGCAGCGTGCCGCCGCCGCGCAGCACGCTGACCATGGTGAGGGGTGCGCCGTCGGCGAAGCGGACGGTCCAGGGCGCCGTCAGTACGGCGTGGCTGACGACCGAGCCCTCGGCCCGGATGCCACTCAGCAGGGAACTCAGAAGGTCCACGCAGCGCAGCGTAGACGATCTCCAATGTTCCGGAGCGTTTCTCCCATGGATCATCCACCTGCCCCCGGCTGTACTGGACTCGTCGAACGGACCACACCCCACCGCACCGAACCAGTCAGGAGAACACCGTGACGCAGCAGCACGGCAGCGACGCCAGGACCGCCCTCGTTGTCGTCGCCCACCACCGCACCGACTCCCTCACCGCGCACACGGCCCGCCGGGCCGCCGCCCGGCTCGAGGCCGCCGGGTACCGCGTCGACCTGCTCGACCTGCACGCCGAGGGGTTCGACCCCCGGATGAACGCGGCGGACCAGCCGGACTGGGGCGACCGGGAGAAGGCGTACTCGGACGAGACGCACGCCCACATGCGGCGCATCCTCGACGCCGACGTCGTCGTCGCCGTCTTCCCGGTGTACTGGCAGCACGTGCCCGCGATCCTCAAGGGCTGGATCGACCGCGTGTGGAACTACGGCTTCGCCTACGGCCGCAGCAAGCCCCGCCTCGCCGGCAAGCGCATGCTGTGGCTGGCCCTGGCCGGCGCCACCTCCGACGACCCCGTCGTGGAGGGCATGCGGACGCTCCTCGAAACCAACCTGAACGAGGGCATCGCCGACTACTGCGGCTTCTCCCGTTCCACCGTCGGCCTGCTCACCGACGTCGAGGAGCGCCCGCAGAGCTTCGACGCCGAAGGCACCCTGCTGGTCGGCGAAGCGGTCGCGGGCGCAGAACGGGAGGCGCAGTACGCCGACCTGGACCGGCGCGCCGGGGAGATCGTGGAACGCTTCGCCGCCGAGGACCTCGTGACGGCCTGAGCTTCCCGGTTCCCGCCGCGGCGCCGATGATGCGGGACCGGCGTCGGCGGGGTGGGGTGGTTCCGTGGTGGGGTCCGGGCGGGAACTCGGGGACCTGATGGCCGCGGTCCGGCGGGGCGACGCGGAGCCGTGCGCGCGCTGCTGGGGGCGGCCGCAGATCCGGACGCCTCGCGGACGACGGCCTGCCCGCCCTGTGCCTGGCCGTCCGCGCCCACGACACCGCCGTCGCGGCCGCGCCGGCCGGCGGCGGCGCGGACCCGCACCTCGCCCTGCTGGACGGTACGACGCCCCTCGCGCGGGCCGTCGCGGGCGGCTCACCGACGCCTACCAGGACCCTGCACGGAGCGGACCTCCCGCCGCTCCCCGAAGCGGAACTCGGGGACTGCTCGCGTCGGCCCGGCGCCGGCACCGCAGGGGCGGCACGACCCCTATGAGGACGCCCTCGAGCCGCGCCTGGCCCACATCGAGATCCGCACCGACGCCGCCACCCTCGCCGAGGAACTCGTCGCATACGACCTCGCCCACGGCACGAGCACCCGGCCGCCCCGTGCGACAGGGGACCGCGACCGGGACGCCGCCCGCGCCTACCTGCGCCGCGAGTGGGTCGCCTACCGCGAGAGCGCGGTACGGCTTCCCCACCGGAGCCAGGGCTGGTAGTCCTGCTCGCCGCTCGGGCAGGATCCGGGCGATGTCGGTGACGGACTCGCCCTTGGCAGCGGCGGTGTAGAGACGGACGGAGCCCCTGGCGAATGCCAGGGGCTCCTGAGGCTGAACAGCCGCTCAACCGAGCTGGGGCGCTACCGGCTGCGTGCCTGCTTCTTGCCGATTCTGTCCAGCATCACCGCGTACGCGCCACACAGAACGGCTACGGCGGTGTACTCGGCCCAAGCGTTGCCCTGAAGGGCATGCTCTACTCCGATGAACACAGCTATCCACACGAGTGTCGCGATGACCTTAACGCCCATACCGGTCCCCAGGTTCGATCAGGCGAGTGCGGAAAGGCAGGCGGCGCCACCCGCCACGACAACCTTGCTCGCGATGTCCTGTGCTACGTCCTTGCTGACGTAGCGGCCAACGATGAACGCGGCCGCGCCTCCAATGCCGGCCTTGAGAAGACAGTCCTTCACGGCATTGGTCATCTTGCTGTGCTGCATCAGCGATGCGCAGGCGTTCTTGTCCTTGTAGACGGTGCACATGGCCCGGCGTTCACCGACCGGGTCCACCCCCTGCGGGCCACCAGTGGTGGAGGCTGACGCGGTACCCGCGCCCCCCACAATGAACCCACCAAGGAGGGCGATCGACAGTAAGCCGGACGTCGTACGCTTCATGTGAGATTCCCCAATCTCCGATGTGAGACGGCCCCCTGGTCAGGAGGGCCGCCCTTCGCTTCACGGAAACAATATGATCATCTTCCGCTCTGCGTAAGAGATTTGAGGGCAATCTGAGGTCCAGTCAGCTCTGCGATTCCCGGCATCTTCCGCGTCCGCGAAGCCTCCGACGCCGTGGCCCGGCCGCAGCGAATCTGACGCTCCCTGAGTGCGCCCCGCACCTCCTTGGCCCAGGCGCCACCACCACAGCCGCCGCGGCCCTCGCCAAGGCGCCTACGCCCAGCCCGGCCCCCGGGCCCACCGCCCAGCCTCGGCGCGTCGTCCCCGGCTGAGGCGCGCCCGGAGGCCGCGGCCGTCGTTGGGCACCGGTGAAGGCTCCTCTCTCTCCCGTATGCCTGGCGCCCGGGTGCTCCGGCTCGTGCCCACCACCATCCCTCCGGCGTCCCCCCGGGTGGCTCTGTGCAAGCCCCGCCACTCCGGCCCGCTCAGCCGAGGACAGCGGGCCCTCGGGGCCGACCTCGCGTGGCGGGTCGCGGAGGACTACGCCACGACCCTGCTCGCCGCGTACGAGGACCGCCGCTGGAGTTCGCCGCCGTCCTAGCCCGGACGCACTGGACCGCGGAGTCGGTGCGGGCCGCCATGCGCGAGGACGAAGACGCCGCGTATGGGGGACAGTTGGTCCACGCCCTGGAGGGCGGGAGCGCCGACATCCTCCTGGCCCACGTGCCTGCAGACGACCCCGCGCTGCACTCGCTCCGCCGCCTGATCGACGTCCTCGCCACAGCCGCCGAGCAGCTCCCGGGAAGGCCTCCCGGCGCCGCCGCCTGACCTGCGGGGCGGAACGGCGAAAGCCGGACAGGCACGCGCCAAGCTCGACACCATGCGCGGCATCCTGGGCAGACCCGAGCAGGGTCCTCGGCCCCGAGGCTGCTATCGCCGCGTCGGCCACCGCGTCAACCCGCCATGAAGACGTCCGCTCGCCCCGTCGGCACCGCAGTCGCCCGGGCCTCATCCTGCTCGTGGTGGCCAAGCCTTCCGGCCGACCACCGGCCGGTGCTGGAGCCGGCGCCTTTCCGTCGTCGGCGTCAGCTCCGTCACGTGCCGGTAGCCGATGTCCGTGGCGGCGAGCGCCCGCTGGAGCCACGCCGCGATGGCCCAGGAGTAGTAGTCGGTGCCCTGAACACCGCGGGCGCTGGCGGAGATCGAGCAGCAGCCCAGCCCGACGGCCCCGCCGCAGACGTTCAGCACGATGGCGTAGGCCGGGAAGAAGAGGGCGCAGGCCAAGGCCACCAGGCAGATGACCAGGAGCGGGCCCTTGGCCCAGCCGCGGGTGAGAGGACGGTACGGACCCGCGCCGGCGCCTGTGCTCGACTCACCGGGCGGCGTCTCGTTTGGCGGCGCCCCCGGGTTACGCCGGAACGTGTTGCGCGGCTCCTGATCTGGAATGCGTGCGGACATGTCCGCCTCCGCGAGCCCCGTCTCGCCAGCACGCCGACCGGACTCACTGTCGGGTCGCCGGGCCGGTCTCCCTACGCGTGTCGGTCGGACCGTATGAAAGAGGCCGATGCCGATCTTGGACCAATCCGGGCCCACCACCACACCCTCGACCCCGGATAGCCGGCGTCCGGGCAGGCAACAACCAGACCCGTCCGGTCCCGTCCGGTCCCGTTCGCCCCCAATCGGCCCCACTGCAACCCGGGCACGACCCGAGCCTGCGCCGGCACACCAAGATCCAGACCATTTCCGGACCAGTCCCCGAACGCGAGCCGCACCATGCATCGTTCGCCTGGAGCAGTGAAGTCCGTTGCCCGGAGCCGGTGTTACCGCTCCAGACAACAACGGCGCCGGCCCACGCCGGGAATCAGGCCGCGACGAGCTCCCGCTCGCGGTCCGGCGTCGTGATCCTGGGCTTCCTGTTCGGCAGCGAGAGCCGGAAGACCTTGTGCCACGCTGAGAACACCTGCTTGGGCAGGGGCCCGGTGACGTACTCCAGCTCGTACTTCTCGAACAACGCACGCACCTTCACCGCGACCTCGGCGTACCGGTTGCTCGGCAGGTCGGGGAACAGATGGTGCTCGATCTGGTGCGACAGGTTGCCGGTCATGAAGTGCATGGCCTTGCTGCCGCTGATGTTCGCCGAGCCCATCATCTGGCGCAGGTACCACTGGCCGCGCGTCTCGCCCTCGATCGACCGGCGCTCGAAGACCTGGACGCCCTCCGGGAAGTGCCCACACATGATCACCGAGTGGGACCAGATGTTGCGGACCAGGTTCGCGGTGAACGTGGCGGCGAGCGTAGTGAGGAACGAGGGGCCCGACAGCAGCGGGTGGATCACGTAGTCCTTGAGCACCTGCTTGCGGATCTTGCGGCCCACGGCCCTGGCCCGCGCCCGGAACTCCGGGTTCTTGCGGCGGCGCTTGTTCAGGTTCTTGCCGAGCTCCAGGTCGTAGGCGGCGATGCCGTACTCGAAGGAGCAGGCGTTGAGGAAGTTCCACAGCGGCTGGCCGAGGTGGAACGGGTGCCACTTCTGGTCCTCGTCGACGCGCATGATGCCGTAGCCGAGGTCGTTGTCCTTGCCGATCACGTTCGTGTACCTGTGGTGCAGCTCGTTGTGCGAGTGCTTCCACTGGTCGGCCGGCGAGACGTGGTCCCAGTCCCAGGTGCTGGAGTGGATCTTCGGGTCCCGCATCCAGTCCCACTGGCCGTGCAGGACGTTGTGGCCGATCTCCATGTTCTCCATGATCTTCGCCACGGACAGGCCGGCGGTGCCGATCAGCCACGCGGGCGGGAAGAACGAGAACAGCAGGACGCCCCTGCTGGCCAGCTCGAGCTTGCGCTGTGCCGAGATGACCTTGCGAATGTAGGCGGCGTCCTTCTCACCACGGCCGGCGATCACCTCGTCACGGATCGCGTCCAGCTCGCGGCCGAGCTCCTCGATCTGCTCCGCGGTCAGGTGGGCGGTGGGGTCGATGGCGGTCAAGGTGCTCCTACCGTTCGATGTCGCAAGGGCCCGCCGCGGCGGACACGCAGGTCTGGATGAGGACGCCCGGCCCGGCCTCGGTGATCTCGCCGGTGCGCAGGTCGCGCACGGCGCCCGCCGTGAGCGGCGCGACACACCCGAAGCAGATGCCCATGCGGCACCCGGACGGCATGAGCACGCCAGCCTCCTCGCCGACGTCCAGCAACGGCGTGGCGCCGTCCGCGTCGACGGTCTTGCCGGTGGTACCGAACGTGACCTCGCCACCGTCGCCGACGACGACCACGCCGGGGCGGAAGCGTTCGGTGTGCAGGCGCTCTGGGACGCCGCGCCCGCTCCAGTGCTCCTCGGCGGCGTCGAGCAGGCCGGCGGGACCGCACGCCCAGGTCTCACGCTCGGTCCAGTCGGGCACGAGCTCGTCGAGGCGGGCGACGTCGAACATGCCGTCCGTGTCGGTGTGCACCTCGGTGAGCCGCAGCTTCTTGTCCGCGACCAGGTCGTGCAGATCGTTGCGGAAGATCACGTCGCGCGGCCGCGGTGCGGAGTGGACCATGACGACGTCGTCGATCTCGGTGTCGCGCAGCATGCCCATGACGGGCGTGATGCCACTGCCGGCCGTCAGGTAGAGCACCTTGGCGGGCTTGGCCTCCGGCAGCACGAAGTCACCGGTCGCCGGGTCGAGCTGGATCAGCGTGCCCGGTTGCGCCCTGCGGACCAGGTGGTTGCTGACCTTGCCGTCCGGGATCGCCTTCACGGTGATCGTGATCCGGCCGTCCCCGCGGTTCGTCGGCGAGGTGATCGAGTAGGCGCGCCACAGGCGCACCCCGTCGACGTCGACCCCGATCCGGACGTACTGGCCGGCCGTGTGGCCGCGCCAGCCCCGCCCCGTCCTGATCACGATGGTCGCGGCGTCAGCCGTCTCGGGATGCACGCCTTCGATGCGCCCCCGCAGGCCGCCGCCCGCACGCAGCGGGCTGACCAGGTCGAGGTAGTCCGAAGGCAGCAGCGGCGTCGTGACCATCTCCAGTAGTTTCCACGCCCCACTACGGAGGGCTGCACTCGTCATGACCCCAGCTTGATGCGCTTCGGGGGGTAAAGTCTTATCCGTAGGACGTGAATCTGCTCGGCTGAATTGTGCGCAGGGAACAAAGACGTGAGTCATGCCATCCGGAGGGCCAGCGAACTGGTCCTGGACGAGACGACGGTCACCGCGCTCCGGGCCGCAGTGAGGACCACCGCCGACGAGGTCGTCCAGGCGATCATCGACGAGGTCCCTCCCTACGCCAACGCCCTTTCCGGCCGCATGGGCGCCACCATCCGCCGAGCCGTCCGCACCGCCCTGGGCCTCTACCTGGACCTCGCGAGCGGAAACGCCACGGGCGGCGACGCCAGCGACGCGGCCTACGAGCTGGGCCGCGGCGAGGTCCGCGACGGCCGTTCGATGGATGCCCTCCTCAGCGCCTACCGGGTCGGCGCCCGCGTGGCCTGGCGAGGCCTTGCCGCCGGAGCCGTACCCGCGGGTCTGCCCGCTGCCGAGGTCGCCAAGTTCGCCGAGCTGACCTTCGCCTACATCGACGAGCTCTCCGCCGCGAGCGCCGCGGGCCACGCCGACGAACTGGCCGCCCGGGGCCGGGCCCACGAGCGCCACCTGGAACAACTGGCCCGTGACCTCCTCGCCGGCGCCGGCCCGGACCTGCTCCTTGCCGCTGCCGGGCGGGCCGGGTGGCAGCCACCGGTGTCACTGACCGCAGTCCTGCTGCCCGCCGAGCAGGCCCGGCCCGTCTACCGCACGCTCGACCCGGGCACCCTTGTCCTCGACGATCTACCGGACGCCTCCGGCGTGCTGCTCGTCCCCGATGCCGACCGAGCACATCTCTTGAGGCGGCTGCCCGACCGCACCGCCGTGGTCGGCCCCGCCCGGCCATGGACGCGGGCGTCCGCCTCGTACGCACGAGCCGTACGCGCGCGCTCCCTCTCCGCCGACATCCGCGACACCGAGGACCACCTGCCTGAACTGGTACTGAGCGCCGACCCGGACGCGTTCGCCGACCTGCGTGCCCGAGCCCTCGCACCGTTGCGGACCTTGCCGGCCGGGACCGCACGGCGGCTGGAGGAGACGTTGCGGGCGTGGCTGCTGCACCAGGGCAGGCGGGACGAGGCGGCGGCGGCGTTGTTCGTCCATCCCCAGACCGTCCGGTACCGGATGTCGCAGCTGCGGGGGCTGTTCCCGGATCTCGGGTCGCCGCACCGGGTTCTCGAACTGACGCTGGCGGTCGGTCTCCGGCCGGGCTGACGTGCTCCTCGGGCGCGCCTACCAGGATCGAGGTCGATGTCCGGAGGGTGCGGGGCCTGCGCGGCGGCCCGGCGCCGGGCCAGGGCCCGGCTCGTCCGGCCGACGGCGCCTGACCTGGGCTTTTACCCGTCAGGCGCCGTCGGCTCGACCCGCTCCACGCGGACACTGATTTTTACTGTTCCTCCCAGTTCCTCCCACCCGTATCCCACTCCAGACCGGCTGTTCCGGACCAGTCACGGACCAAACCGCGCTCACCGGGCCGGTGGTCCGCCCTTACTGACGCGGTCCCACTCCTCCATGGACTGCTCGATGAGACGGTTGGCCTGCTCCTGCACACCGTCCAGGAACTTGGCGTAGTACTTGAACAGGACATGGATGCTGTGACCAGCCCGCCGCGCGCATTCGGCAGGGTCGACACCCGAGTGGAGCCAGAACGAGATCCCGGCATGCCGGAGGTCGTACGGTCGCTTCGCCAGGCCGGCCGCGAGCTCCGTGCGGGTCAGGACGTACTCCCGCGCCCTCGACCACGTGATGCCGTACGCCGCCGCCTCCACGTAGTTGCCTGCCAGGTTCTGGAACAGCCGCCCGTCCGGGGCGACGCCGAAGCGCTCGATGTGGTCAAGCAGGACGCGAACAAACGCCGGCGGAATGGGCACAGGT
Organism: Streptomyces sp. NPDC001594; assembly: GCF_042893675.1. Classification (NCBI taxonomy): domain Bacteria; kingdom Bacillati; phylum Actinomycetota; class Actinomycetes; order Kitasatosporales; family Streptomycetaceae; genus Streptomyces; species Streptomyces sp. NPDC001594. Next base: position 99,562 of record NZ_JBIAVB010000001.1, read on the forward strand.
CGGGTCGCCGTCGCGGCACGACGCTTGAGCGAGTGGACTTCGTAAACCTCGCCGTCGTCCGTCCAGTCCTTGCCCGCGGTGACAACGCCGCCCGTCAGGTTGAGCAGGCCCCAGCCGGTCTCGGGCAGGTGACACTGTTCGAGACGGAGGTGGATGACCTCGGCTGGCCGCATGGCCGCGAAGTACATGCAGCCGAAGAACGCTTCGAGATGGGGACCACGGCCCCGCTGCTCTCCCACCGCCGACAGGAGGCGAGCGACCTGGAGGGGATTGGGGACGGCTGCCGGGTCGACCTCATCCTCGACCGACGGAGGGTTCCACCTGATCCCCGCAAGGGGGTTGTCGACGAAGTAACCATTCTCCACGGCCATGTTGAGCACTTCGCTGAACGCTGACCTCTTCCGGCGCGTGGTCTTGGCAGCAGCAGGCTTGCCGTCCAGCTTGAGGCACAGCGCGTCCAACGCTCGACGCATGACGGCGGCGTCATTCAGGGAACCAAGGGGCAGGGAATTCCTCTTGGCCCACGCGAGCGCCTTCCTCCATTCCTCGGGCGGCTCGTGCTCCCAGGCGTTCTTGTTGAACGCGTAGGAGTACAGCGCCCTCCGCAGCACTCGCGGCTCCGCGTAGACCGATCCTGGACGAACCAAGGCAGGGGTGACGGTGGCGAACGCGTCTGCGAGGGTTCGCCGCGTGTTGCCGGGAGTCCGCGCCCACCTCTGTTCGAGGTACTCGTGCACGAGGTCGTACCATGTCTTCTTCTGCCGCAGGGCTCGCAGTTCCGACGCGGGCAGCCCCGACGCTTCGTCAAAGGCTTCACCTTCTCGGGCTGCCGTCATCAGCTTGGAACGCCGACTCTCGGCGAGGCCGAAAGTCATGAACGATTCTGACTTTTCGAGCCCGCTGACTGTCCATCGCACCATGAATGGCTTGCGCCTATCAGGGCGCTCGCGGATATCCCAAAAGCGAACGTTGTAACTCAGCGCCAAGTGTCCGAATCCCTTTCACAAGCCTCCCACCAGGCATCCAGGTCCGAGCGACGGCACCTGAGTTCACCATTTGGCAGTTTGATCATGCGGGGCGCATCCCCGCGTGCACGCATCCGATAGAAAGCGGACGGACTCATGCGGATTTCCGCCAAGACCTCCGCAAGCTTCAAGGCAGGCGGACGAGCCACTTCCTTCTCCTCACGCAAACTCACGACATGGCCGCACTAGTGCGATGGCAGACAACGGAAACGCACAACCGCATGGCCATGCGATGGCTGCTTGCCCCAACACGCGCAGCGAGTGGACTGTTGCGTTCGCATCGCCCCACCGCCAAGCGCAGCGACACGCGAACGAAGGAAATGGTCCGGACAATCCCCGGTTTCGGAAACCGGGGATTGCCCGCTATATTGCGCACTGCAGTAGCGGCGTCAGTCGGACACGGAGTACATCGGCACTGCAGCGTCCGGGTCCGCGCAGGACACCAGGGCCTGCCCGGCAAGCCGCGCGAGGCTCGCCTCAGCCTGGCGGTCGGAAATACCCACAGCCTGGGAGACCCCACACACGGTTGCCGTTGGATGCGCGCCCATGTAGGCAAGGACCCTCTGATCACGCCGGAGGCCGCGCTGGAGCTGGTCTTCCACGAAGAGGCCGGCGGCGCACACGCAGAGACAGAGCGCGGTCGCTAGGGCTTCCCGATCTCCGCCCAACTGGGCAGTGATGGCGTTCAGGAGGCCAAGGGTGAAGAGGGCGGGCGCGGTGAAGCGGAGCGAGCTAAGCAAGTGCGCGGACAGTCGTCCTCCTCGGGCACTCTCGGGTCGGCATCGCCGTCGGATCGTCTCCGCCACCCGTCTGACTAGGGACGTTGTACGTTGACATGCACGAACGGCAGGTTCCAGTCGTTTGGGCATCGTTGTCGTCTGCCGTGGGCGAATCGAGCACTAGCCGACCCAGCGCTTGTGGGGGGATTTGACAGACTGCCAGAGACGTGCGGCCCGGCTGCCATGGGAAGACCCGCAGGGCGCTTAAGCACGTCGCCCAACCTGGGCCGTGAAATCGCGGCCCGGCGCGAACGACGCACAGCTGGGGAGAGACAATGGCTCAGCCGACAGCAGCCGTAGTCGCGGTATCCGAGATGGCGGTGGTCCGGGCACTGGAACTGGCAGGCAACCGCCTGATGGGCCGGAAGGGCCGGGGTGACCGAGGCACGCTGCAGCGCATGGCCCCCTGGGACCGACACTCGTTCTTCCGTGTGACCGGGGAGGAGGCGGACAAGGTGCTCACCGGCGTCTGGGAAGCTCCCGCCGCGCGCGGGGTCCCGGAGGAGCTCCTGCGTGAACTGGATACCTACGTCCGGCTGCTCCTGGCGTCTGGCCACTCCTTGCACCGTTCCGACCTGGTTGAGACGCTATCGCGGATGCACCAGCAGGTCGTCCTGCCCTGGGAGGCAGGCGAGGCTTCCGCGTCGCCTGTCACTCCGTGACCGGCCACAATCCGTCCGCCAGTGCCGTGGTCCTTCCACCGGCTGTCCCTGCAAAGATCCATGGGCGCACGTGCACCCTGTCGTCAGGAGGACGCCAAACCCCTACCTCGCAGGTGGGCAAGGGTAGCTGCGACGGACAAGTCGTAGCGGTCCTTGTCCTGCTCCCAGCGGGTCAGCACGGCGACAGTGGCATCCGCAATTTCCGTCGGCAGGTCAGCCGCTCGGAGGGTCTCGGCGATGTCCTCCATCTCCGGTGCCCACCGCCAGGCCCGTGCAGCGACGCTGGGAAGGTACTCCGGATCCGAGAGGATATTCGAGGCCATGGTTGCTGCTTCGGCGGTCAGCTCAGCACCCACCCCGTGCGTGGCGGCAAGAGCGTGGGCGACGCCGGCGAGGGTCCGAGCAGCCTTCTGATAGCTGGCGAACGCCATCTTCAGCGCGGAAGCGGAGCCGATGTCCCCGCTCGCGCGCCGCGGCTCGAGGTGGGTGTCCTTGAAGAGTCCTTCAACGACGCCGACGGCCTGCTGGTCGCCGGCGAGGTATAGGCGCGCCGTCCGCTGACCGCCCGGCGGCGGCCCGAAAATCGCGCCGTCGAGGACGACCGAACCCGGGCAGACCGCGCCCGCGATCTGCTTCATCCTCTGGGGATTGATGGCGTTGGCGTCCACGTACACCCCGGAGAAGTCGTGACCGGCAACCTCCATGGCCACGTCCTCGGCTGCTTGGGGCGGGCACACGGAGAGGACCACGGAGCTACGGTCAAGGGCTACGGCCAGGCTGTCCACTGCTACTGCTCCAGCCTGCAGGGCCCGTTCACGGGTCGCTTCGCTTCGCCCGTCGGGCACCCAGAGCACCTCGTGACCTGCTGCCACGGCTTGGGCGGCGACAGCAGCGCCCATGGAGCCTGGGTGCAAGACGGTCACGGTGGTCACGGGCTGCCTCCTGGTGGAAGTTCGGCAATGGGACGTTCCCTGTGGGCAATGATCGACTCCCGTAGGCCGATCGCAACAGGGGATCCTGCACCGGGATGTTCCGCCAGCTGACGGCTGAAGTGGCCGATCCGTCGGTCCACGCTCTCCGTTCGGCGGCGGGCGTTGGTTTCAAGCACCGTGTGAACCTGTTGTGCAGCGCCTTCGATGTCTCCCCGCCCGAGACGGGCCATGGCGAGGTCCATCCTGGCCAGGGACATCTCGCCGAGCCGCTGTCGTGCGGGCGGAGCCGCTTGGAAGATCGCCACGGCCTCGTCAGCACGAGCCTCTGCGTCCACCTGATTCCGGCGTCCAGACAGCCAGAGGTGGGTGCTGCTGGCATAGAAGAGCTGCTTCTCCACGGGGAACGCCATCATGCCGCCGGGCAGATCCCCGTCGGCCGCGAGTCCTTCGCGAAGACGCTGCGCGGCGGCCAATGCCGCAAGCGCCTCCTCGGCCCGGCCCAACTGGCCGTACGCGGAGGTCATCGCCCGCCTGGAGGCCGACGCCGAGCTGCTGGAGCGGACCGGACCGGCTGGGCTATTGGCTCGGCTCGTTGCCCGGCATCTCATTGCTTGCGGTACACAGCGATCGCGGCGCACTCCCGACCGCCGTGGGAGCGGTGACGTGGGTGGGCAGCGAGCGCAGTGCGCTGCAGGACAGGGGATTCGCGCTGAGGCAGCTGGCCGACATCGCGTTGCGGGCGCTGTCGCCGGCGGAGAACGACCCGACGACCGCGGTGCAGTGCCTCGACCGCATCGTGCACCTCCTGGCGATCCTCGCCACCCAACGACTGGGACCGGTCCCCCACCACGACCGGGCAGGCCGGGTGCGGCTCCTCCAAGCCGCACCCGGATGGTCGGAGGTCGTCGACATCGGCATCGCCGAGCTCCGGTCCGCTGCCGCCGGCCAGGCCCAGGTGACCCGCCGTCTCCTCGCCGGCATCAACGACCTCCTCACGCGATGGCGCTTCACCGTCGATAACACGAAGGTCAGCTGATTCGAGCGGACAAGCATGACCGCTTGCGCCTCCCGGATGTGGTGATCGGAGGCTTGCCGCCCACCCCCCGGCCAGCCAACCCTGTAGCGTCGGATTCGGTTCCCCCTTGGGCGGGCAGTCCACGGGCGCGAACGCCGAAGGGACGGCTGATGCATACGATCACCGACTGGCTGGGCAGCCTTTCCGGCCCCGTGGTCTACGCCGTCGTGGCCGCCCTGGTCTTCTTCGAGGACACCCTGTTCTTCGGCTTCGTCCTGCCCGGCGAGACCGCAGTGTTCGTCGGCGGGGTCCTCGCGAGTCAGGGCAAGGTCTCCGTGTACTGGCTCGCCGTGGCCGTGGTCCTCGCCGCCATCGCCGGGGACAGCGTCGGCTACGAGATCGGCCACCGCTTCGGCCCGCGGATTCTGGAAACCCGCCCGCTCCGCCGTCACCGCGACCGCGTCGAAGCGGCCCAGGACATGATCCGCCGCCGTGGGGCCCCCGCTGTGTTCTTCGGCCGCTTCATCGCCTTCTTCCGCGCGATGATGCCCGCCCTGGCCGGTATTTCCCGCATGCCTACCGCCGGTTCCTCCTCTTCAACGCCCTCGGCGGCTTGGTCTGGGGTATCGGTTTCACGCTGCTGGGCTATTTCGCGGGCACCGCCTACACCAGGGTCGAACACCAGGTCGGTCGGGTCATCGCGGTGCTCCTCGCCGCCCTCGTGATCGCAACCCTGATCGTGTGGCACGTGCGGCGGCGCCGGCACTCCGCCAGCAAGGGTGAACACGACAACTCGGAGGACGGCAAGCCGGGTCAGGCCGGGTAGCCGACCCGCCTCTCCGCAGCCGGTGCCGGTGCCGATGCCGGTGCCGCCATTGGACACCGGCCCGCACCCGGTAGAGCACCGCGTGGTGCCTAACGGTTCGACGGCAACGGCGGCCCAAGGGTGATAAGCGGCGGCTCTTGGAACAGATCACTCGATGCCGTCACGAACACGGAGACGTTGCCGGCTGCGACTTCCACACTTGTACATCCGAGTTCGGCGGTGCCGGGAGCCGGGGTCTCCACGCCGTTCACGTTGACGACGGCGCCCGCCGGGCCGAAGGCCGAGCTGTCCAGCCCCGGGGGCTCGGCGCGGCCAGAGTTGTACAAGAAGCTCATGAGTTCGCCAGCGACCTGCGGCTGGTTGCGGATCCGGAACGACTCAGGGACGCGCCGGGCGGTGGACACGACGGCGGCCGGCTCGCTGCCTTGGTGGTAGCAGGCGCTGACCTGGTACAGGAAGCCGTCCGTGTAGTGGCGTTCCAAGAAGCACACCCAGTTGGACGGGGCGTCGGCGAGTTCCGCCAGCGGTCCGCCGAATTCCTCCTCGACCTCCGCCCATGTCGGGTCGTGCAGATCGTCCGGCTCATAGCCGCCGGGTCCCTGTTCGCGGAGCATCGCGCCTCCTCAGTCGGCGGCCGGGCCCGCCAACTCCGCTGACGAGCTTAGAAGATGAAGTACGCACATAGCACACCTCGGCGTAGTCCTGGACCGACCGCCTAGGGTGCGAGCCGGGGGGCGGGATGGCCACGGCCAGTATCTCCAGGGCGGTCCTGGCCCGGCCGCCTGGATGCCCATGCGTGCGGCGCGGTGCCTCTACTGCTGGGAGTAACGTTCCAGGGGTGACGCGGGCGGGCCAGTCGGGTGATGGACGGCGCGCAGTGCGGGGTCGGCGAAGACGGACGGCACTACAACGCTGCCTATGACCTCACGTATCCGGTACGCATCCCGCGTCGTTGCCCTGGCTTGTCTGGCCCTGCTGCCCCAGGTGGCTGTCGCGCCGGCCGTCGCGGCCCGTGCGGCGGCCATACCCGATCCGATCGTCTTCGTCCACGGCTGGAACAGTGACGGGTCGACCTGGACCACCATGGCCGACCGGTTCCGCGCCGACGGCTGGCCGGCCGACCGCCTCCACCAGTGGAGCTACCCCACCAGCCAGTCCAACGCGACGACCGCCTCGGCACTGGCCCGCGAGATCGACCGCGTCCTGGCCGCCACCGGCGCCGCCAAGGTCGACCTCGTCACGCACTCCATGGGCAGCCTGTCCTCCCGCTACTACCTCAAGAACCTGGGCGGGGACACCAAGGTCGACGGGTGGGTGTCCTTGGCGGGGCCCAACCACGGCACGGGCACCGCCTACTGGTGCGGTGGAGCGTCGTGCACGGAGATGCGGCCGGGGTCGGCGTTCCTCAACGAGCTGAACTCCGGGGACGAGACACCGGGCAGCGTCCGCTACGCCACCTGGCGCTCCTCCTGCGACGGCATCGTCAAGCCCGAAAACACCGTGGTGCTGGACGGGGCCCGGAACACCCGGACGGCAAGCTGTGTGCAGCACACCGGCTTCCCGGTCGACCCGACCGTCTACCGGGACGTCAGGGATTACATCGTGGCACGAAGCAGGTAGGGCCAGGTGGGGTTCGTCCGGTGAGGGGAAGGGCAGAGGCGGCCTTGTCGCTGCTCACGAACACGCCCGCCTGGCCAGCCGCGACAGGAGCTCTCGGTGCAGCCTGGGCCGCACGTCAGCCTCGGTCTTTGCACTCGGCCAGGCGACGTCAGCACGTCATGCCCGAGCCGAGGCCGAGCTTCTGCGGCAGTGCCCCCGCGATCCCGGTATGCAGCACGAAGATGCCCCGCCCAGGCACGGTGTGGAGGCCTTCCACAAGGGCGTTGAGGCGCTGAACCGGAAGTACGCGGGAATTACCTGCGCGGCTGCCGGGGGGCCCGGCAGCCGCCGATTGGTGCACTGCTGGCCCTGCTGCTTTGATGGAATCTGAGCGGAAGTCCCGGAAACCAGTACGGGCGATCTCCACATGACGTGCGAGCTGCCTTCGGCACCTGACTTCCAGAGGTCGGTTCAGACGGATTCCGGTGTCGCACGGGAAGGGCTCCGTCGTGACCAAGGCGATGCGGTCCATGGCCCTGTTGGTGAGTGCGGGGCTGTCCTCGGCAGTATCTCTTCGGGCGGGTCTTCCGCAGCAGCGCCGGCCGCGACACCCGGGGCCGCGACGTTCGAGCCGGGCCCTTGTCCGCCCACGCTCGAGCCCGATCCGTCTTACGACAAGGCGCGCTGCGGCAACCTCGTAGTGCCGGAGAACCGTGCCGCGGCCAACGGGCGCACCATCCGGCTCGCGGTGGCGATCGTGCCGGCTGGCCGGCGCTGACTTGTGCGGGTCTCGACGCGTTCCGCGCCCGCAGCGTCGGTGTGGCCTATGACTCCGCTGTGGCGAAGCGGGGGCACCTCGAAGCGGCGACGGCATGTCGCGGCAAGCTGGTGGGCGGCGGCGCCGACCTGGGCGCCTACAACACCGGCGAGAACGCCGCCGATGTCGCGGATCTGCGGACGGCGCTGGGCATCGGGCAGTGGAACGTCTACGGGGCTTCCTACGGCACGGATCTGGCACTGACCCTCATGCGGGAGCGCCCCCAGGGGATCCGTTCGGTGATCATCGACGGCATCGTCCCACCCGACGCGGTCACCCTCGGCGGGTTCTGGAGGAGTGCCCACGAGGGATGCGAGGCGCTGTTCCGTGCGTGTGAGGCCGAGACCGCATGCCGACATCGCTATCCCGGCCTCGAGGCCACGTTCAACAAGCTGGTGCGCAAGCTGGAGGCGAACCCCGTCGAGGTCTCGGTGAAGTTGCCCACGAGCGGCAGTCCGGTGAAGGTGGTCCTCGACGGCGGGGCACTGGTCAACTGGATCCAAAGCTCCCGCGTCGGTGCGCGTGCCCACCAGGTGTGCGATTCCGACCCTGGTGATATCGGGTGGTTTCGATGCCAAGACCGGTGCGCAATGGGGTGAGCACGCCGCCCGGACCCTGTCCAAGTCGAAGGTCATCACCATACCCGGCCTCGGACACGGAGCCGGAATCTTCTCCTCTTGCGGGCAACAGGTCGTGGCATCGTTCCTCCGCACCCCGTTGGCGCCGGGGACGAGCTGCGTGGCAGGCGTCTCGCCGAAACCCTTCAAGACGTCATGAACCCCCGCACGCGGCTGTGCGCCATGGTTCTCGTTCTGGTTTCGCTGCCGGCCGGCTTCGGCTTCGGCCCGGCCAGTGCGTACGAGCCGCCGACCACTGCTGCTCTTGACGCGGCGTTGCGGCGGTCGCTCGCGCAGACCGGCGCTCCCGGTGTGGTCGCCGCGGTCCGGACGCCCCAGTACACGTGGATCCGCGCGGTCGGGGTCGCGAACACGAACACGGGCGCCGCAATGACCGAGGCCATGCACACGCGCATCGCCAGCGTCACGAAGATCTTCACCGTCACCCTGCTGCTGCAGGCCGCCGCCGACGGTTTGCCGTCACTCGACGACCCGATCAGCCGCTACTACCCGAACATCCCGAACGGCGACAAGATCACCCTGCGCATACTCGCCAGTCACCGAAGCGGTATCGGGAACTACGAATCCAACGACCGGTGGGTCGCGCAGTGGAAAGCGGATCCCGAACGGGCCTGGACACCGGCGCAACTGGTGTCGTTCGGCATCGAGGAATCACCACTGTTCCCGCCCGGGAGCGATTTCCGCTACTCCAACACCAACACCGTGCTCATCGGCCTCGTCCTGGAACGGGTCACCGGCAAACCGCTGGAAGCTCTACCGGGAACGCATCCTGCAGCCACTCGGCCTGCGAGGGACCGCCTTCTCCGGCGCCAACCCCGCCATCCCCCCACCGCACCCCCGCGGCTACACGCTCTTCGGCCAGGCCGCCGGGGCGGCCCCCGTCGACGCCACCGACTGGAACCCCTCGGTCGCCTGGGCCGCCGGAGGGCTGACGTCGACGGCACAGGACCTGCTCGCGTTCGGGCAGGCCATGGGCACCGGCAAGCGCCTGCTGCCACCCGCACAGCAGGCCCAGCGACTCGACTCGCTGCTGCCCGAACCCGGAAGGCCGGAAGCCCGCTACGGCCTCGGGCTCATGGGGCTCCGCGACTGGATCGGGCACACCGGTGAGATCCCCGGCTTCACGGCGACGCCCTTCTACCACCCCGGGCTGCACGCCACCGTGGTCGTCCTGGTCAACAGCGACATCGCGTCCGGAGCGTGCCCGCCGCAGGTACCCACCTCGGCCGGCAACCGCCGCGACCGCCCGTGCGAGGCACCGGCGAACCTGATCAACGCCGCGCTCGCCGACGCCCTGGGCGAACCCGTCCCACCCGCGCCGGCGGCATGAGAACGCACAGTGAGGAGAACGGTGCAGGGCGAGGAGGGTGGTCACGTACCGTGTCGGTGGTGTCACCCGCCACAATGGTTCTGCGGTAGCCTCGTCGCGGCCTGCCGGCTGCTTGCCGCGCGGCCCCGGCCCCACCCGCGTGACACCTGTCCCGGGCCCCGCGGACCAGCGTGCGCCCGGTTGGTGGTGCCGCGGCGCGACCGAGTCCCGTCAGGAGAGGTGGTGGAGGTACGTGGACGTGCTGGTGGAGGAGGCCGTCGACGGGTCGTGCCCTCTGCTCTGGCGGGCCGGTGACGCCTGGCTCGCGGGCGGCACCACGCTGTTCGCCGAGCCGCGGCCCGGTCTGCGGCGGCTGCGTGACCTCGCGGGATTCGGCTGGCCGGCGTTGACGGTGGCCGAAGACGGGATCGAGGTGGCCGCCACCTGTACCGTCGCCGAGCTGCTGGCCTTCGCCGAGACGCCGGACGGCCCGTGGCCGAGTGGGCGCGCGCTGATCGCGCACTGCTGCCGGGCGTTCTCGTCCTCCTTCAAGGTGTGGAACACCGCGACGGTGGGCGGGAACCTGTGCACCGCGCTGCCGGCCGGTCCCATGATCTCCCTGATGGTGGCGCTGCGCGCGACGCTGCGACTGATGGGCCTCGACGGGCGCGAACGCGAGGTGGCCGCGCGGCGGTTCGTCACCGGCGCCGGCAGGACGGTGCTGCTCCCCGGTGAGCTGCTGCGCTCGGCCCTGCTGCCCGCCGCCGCACTGAGGGAGCCCCATACGGTGCGCAGGGTGAGCACCCATCCGTGGGGCCGGTCCGTCGCCCTGGTGACCGGCTCCCGCGACCCGGTGAGCGGGGCCTGCACCGTCACCGTCACCGCCGCCACCGCACGTCCGGTGTCCGTCTCCTTCAGCCGTGTCCCGGCCGCGCCGCAGCTGCGGCGCGTCCTGCTGGACTCCCTGACCCCGGACGTCCTGTTCGAGGATCCGCACGGGCGGGCGGACTGGCGCCGGCACCTGGCGCTGGTGCTCGCGGAAGAGGTACGTACGGAACTGACGGAGCGGCGATAGCCCATGACCTTCCGCGTACGCGTCGACGGGCGCGAGCACCACGAGCCGCCGCGGCCGGGGCAGTGCCTGCGCACGTACCTGCGCGAGCAGGGGTGCACCGGGGTGAAGAAGGGCTGCGACACGGGCGACTGCGGCGCCTGCACGGTGCATGTGGACGGGCTGGCCGTGCACAGCTGTCTGTATCCGGCCCACCGCGCGGACGGACGCGCCGTCACGACGGTGGAAGGGCTGGGCGGCGCGGACGGAACGCATCCGGTGCAGGAGGCGTTCGTACGGGCAGCGGCGTTCCAGTGCGGGTACTGCACGCCCGGGTTCGTCATGACCGCCGCGGCCCTGACGCCCGGGCAACTCGCCGATCTGCCGCAGGCGCTGAAGGGCAACCTGTGCCGGTGCACCGGTTACCGGCCGATCGGGGAGGCGGTGCGGTCGGCCCACGGCGCTCGCGGGGAAGCGGTGGGACGGGCCGACGAAGCGGCGGATCCGGTCGCGTGGGCCCTCGTTGCGGGCAGGGAGCCCTTCACTCTCGATCACCCGGAACCGGACGGCCTGTTGCACCTCGCGCTGGTGCGCTCCCCGCACCGGCACGCCCGGGTCCTGGATGTCGACGCCACCGCTGCGCTGGCCCTGCCGGGCGTGCATGCCGTCCTCACCCACCGGGAGGCGCCCCGCGTCCGCTTTTCGACAGCCCTGCACGAGAACACCGGCGACGACCCCGCCGACCAGCGGGTCCTGGACGACGTCGTACGTCACGTCGGACAAAGGGTCGCCGTCGTCGTCGCCGACTCCCCCGCCCTCGCGGCGCGGGCAGCGGAGCTGGTGCACGTCAGGTACCAGGTGCTTCCCGCGGTCACCGCACCGGAACCGGCGCTCCTCGCGGACGCGGTCCGCGTGCACGAGGACGGCAACCTGGCCGGAGAGGTCCACCAGACGGTCGGGGACACCGCGAGGGGCCTGACCGAGGCGGACATCGTCCACACGGCCGTCTTCCGCACGCAGCGGGTCCGGCACACCGCCCTGGAGTGCCACGCCGGCCGGGCCTGGTTCGACCCGGACGGCCGGCTCCGCCTCCACTGCGCGACCCAGGCCCCGCACCTGGTCCGGCGGCGCCTGTGCGAGGTGTTCGGGCTGGACCCGGACCGCTTCCGCGTCAGTGCCGGACGGCTGGGCGGGTCCTTCGGCCGCGGGCAGGACCTGCAGACCGAGGACGTCGTCGTGCTCGCCGCGCTGCACACGGGCCGCCCCGTGCAACTGGAGCACACGCGCACCGACGAACTGACCGCCACCACCACCCGGCACCCCTTCCACGTCGAGGTCACGATCGGCGCACGCCGGGACGGGACCCTCACTGCGTTGAAGCTGCGGGTCGTCGCCGACACCGGCGCCTACGGCAACCAGGGCCCCTCGGTCCTCGAAGTGGCCTGCACCGAAGCCGTGGCGCTGTACCGCTGCGCGAACGTCACCGTCGAGGGGTACTGCGTACGCACCCACAACGTGCCCGCGGGTGCGTTCCGTGGGTATGGCGGGGGTCAGCTCGCCTTCGCCGTCGAGTCCGCCCTCGACGACGTCGCCCGCCGCCTGTCGCTCGACCCGCTGACCCTGCGCGAGCGGGCCTACCTGCGTCCTGGTGAGAGGGCCCCGTTCCCCGGCGCGGGCGGACGGCACCCGGTCATGGACGGCGGTCTCGCCGCGTGCCTGGACCTCCTCGGCCGGGCCAGGGCACGACGTCCGCAATCCGATGCCCCGCGCGATGGACGATGGCTGGTCGGTGACGGCATGGCCGTGGCCACCCGGCACACCGTTCCGGCCGACGGGCACATCGCCCGAGCGGCCGTCACCCTCCGCCCCGACGGCCACTACGACCTGGCCACCGGCCTCCCGGACTTCGGCAGCGGAGCCGGGTCCGCCCTGCGCGGTATCGCCGCCCGGGCGCTCGGTGCGCCGGCCGGCCACGTCCACCTGACCGCCGCCGACACCGGCCTCCTCGACCACCACAGCGGGGCGTTCGGCTCCACCGGCGTCATCCTCACCGGCCGGGCCGTCGAGCGCGCCTGCCGCACCCTCGCCGAACGCCTCGGGGCGCTGGCCGCCGCCCTGCCGGGGGCGGACCGCGATGCCCTTCCCGCCTCGCGACAAAACGACGCCGAAGGCGCCCCCTACGCCGGGTCCCCGCTCGCGGTCCCGCTCACCACCCTGTACGCCCACGCCCTCACCACCGGGACACCGGTCCGCGCCGAGGCGACCGCCCTCGCGGACGACACCACGCCCGCGATGGCGTTCTGCGCGCAGTGGTTCCGCGTCGTGGTCGACCGCGTGACCGGCCTGGTCCGCATCCTCGACAGCGTGCACGTCGCCGACGCCGGCGCTGTGCTCGACCCCGGCCGGTGCCGGGCGCAGATCGAAGGCGCCGTCGTCCAGGGGGTCGGCACCACGCTCCGGGAGGACGTGCCGACGGACCCCGCCGGCCATCTCACCGCCACCGACCTGCGGACCTACCTCATCCCCCACTTCGGCGAAGTACCGACGACCGAGGTCCACCTCGCCGCGCCCCCCGAACCGGAGGGGGCCGTACCCAAGCCGATGAGCGAACTCCCCTTCAACCCGGTCGCCCCCGCCCTCGCCAACGCCGTACGCGACGCCACCGGAATCCGCTTCACCACCCTCCCCCTCCGCCCCGACACCCTCTGGGCGGCCCTGGAAGCCGCCGGCGGCGCGGAACCGGGGCATCCGGCGAGCGGGGCGTGAAGGGCGGCGGGGGAAGCGGGCAGCCTCTCTCGACCTGATCCTGGCGCGTTGCCGATCGAGACGGGGACTGGTCAGCCGCAGCCGCAGCCACCGCAGCCGCCCCCACAGCCGCCACCGCACCCTCCGCCACCGCAGCCTCCGCCGCCGCAGCCGCTGGAGCCACTGGAGCTGCCAGCCGCGGTCGTGCCGGCGGTGCCCGTGGCCGTGGCCTTCGTCCGCTTCCCGGGGCGGGTGGTTCGCCTGCGCGCCGCCGCCTCCCGATCCCGCTCCCGCCGGTGCGCCTCCTCGCGTTCGCGCCGGCCCCTGGTGCTCTCGCGGTAGGAGACGCCGGCCGGGCTCCAGGGGCCGAGCCGGTGCCGGCGGCGGGGCAGCAGCCGGACGGCCGCGACCTGGGAGGAGAGGGAGGTTCCGAAACTGTCGTACACGGCGTACTCCAGGACGACCTCGGCGCCCTCGCGCGGCACTCCGTACAGCACCGCTTCGAAGGGCTCGGCGCGGGCGTCGACGTCGTGCAGCCCGTCCTGGGGCAGGGCCGCCGGCCCCCTGACCAGCAGGCGTCCCCAGTCGAGGGTGTCCCCGTGGACCGGGCGGTAGCAGATCAGGGGCCGGGCCGTCGTCCCGTCGGCGTCCGGCAGCAGCCAGAAGTGCCCGGAGGGGGAGATCCGTACGCCGACGACCAGTGCGGGCTGGTCATCGGCGTACAGCCGCCGCACGCCCAGGTCGGCGCTCCATCCCCAGCCCAGGACGGTCGTCCCGAGCACGAGCAGGACCAGGGCGACGCCCTGCTGGCCGGCGGCGTCGTACGGGGCACCGTCGGGCGAGCCGAGGTCCGCGACGAGACCGTCCACGAGGATGCCGGCGGCGGCGAGGCAGGCCAGCGCGCCGCACACGATCCGGGCATTGCCGCGCCGGTCGTGTCCGCGTGGAAGCGTTTCCGGCAGCGGGTAGCGGGCCGCTCCGGCGGCTGCCAGGGCCAGCCGCTCCTGCCGGCGCCGGGCCACCAGGCGCAGCAGCGCCCCGGCCAGCGCCCACAGGGAGAGCACGCATACGGGCACGGCGGCCGGTCCGTCCCAGCCGACGGCGGATTCCCCCACGACTACGGCGGCGGCCACCGCGGCCGCGGCCGGCAGGAGCCGGTACCACAGGGGCAGCGCCGCCAGCAGGACCACCGCGGGGTAGTCCCGCCACGCCGTACCGACCGGCTGGGCCGGCCCCTCGTCGCGAAGACCGAGTACGAACGCGGCGATCACCAGGACACCGAGGAGCCAACTCCCGGCATCGGGAGCGAAGATGAGGGGTACGCGGGCCTTGCGCCAGCGCTCGACCCCCTCAACACCCCAAGAACGCACGTTACTTGCCGGGGCCGCCCCAGCGGGAAGGTGCTTGGCATAGGCAATCACAGCCCCAGTATGCGAGCCCGGCCCGCACCGGGGAACCGCCTTTCGCCGCCCGTCCGGCCCCCTCGGCCGTCCGGGCGAGGAGCATGCGGGCCGCTGACGGGTGAGGGTCTTGCGAACGGCGGCGCCGCCGACAGTGTCGAATAGCTCGCAGGAGACCGCCGATGACCACCACGATGTCGAACCGGTCGGCCCGCTTCCCGATCGACGAGTCGCGCGCCCGGTTCCGCGACCTGATCGCCATCGAGTGGATCAAGCTGTGGTCCCGTCCCTGCGCTCTACTGCCTGGGCCTTCGCCGCCATCGCGCTCGCCGTCATCGTCTTCAACGCGAACCACCAGCTTCGCCGGGATGAGCGTGGTCCTGGTGATCGGCGCCATCGGCACGCTGACCGTCACCGGCGGGTACAGCACCGGGAAGATCCGCACGACCTTCACCGCCGTGCCGGCCCGCCGCTAGGTCATGGCGGCCAAGGTGGCTGTCGTGTCGGTGGTCGCCGCCGGGTTCGGGGCGCTCGTTGCCGGGGCCTCGTTCCTCGTCACCCAGGCAATCCTGGCGGGGCGCGGTGCCGGCATGACGGCGCCACGCTCAACCACTACGCCTGCTTGTCCACGCGCTCACCGCGACCACCGTGCACCACCGCGACCAGTGAGGGGCGTCCAGCCCCACCGGCCCCTACTGCGGCAGAGGGCAGGGCCACCGGTTCAGGACCGCCGGTGTGCCTGCGGCAGACCGGCTCGGGTGTCGCGCACAGCGGCGACGGCGTTCCTTCGAATCCGCAGGTCGGATCGAAGTCCATCAACGAGCTCCAAGCCGCGGGCATGCCACTGACCCGCCCCCACGAGCGGGGGGCGGGCCAACGGCAGGCGTTCCGACGGTTACCAGCGGTACCAGCGGCCGCTACTGCCCCTCGGGCGGGCGACGAAGCCGACCAGCCAGAGCACCAGGACCGCGATCGCGACCCACCACAGGACCTTCACTGCGAACCCAGCCCCGAACAGGACCAGCGCCAGCAGCAGAACAAGAAGCAGGGGAACCATGGTTATCAACCTCCGAAACCGCTGGTGCCCTGCTCACTATCGATCATGCGCCCGACCTACCCGTGTTTCTTCTCCACCCAGAGCGGTCATACGACGCGCCCACTCCCCGCCGGCACCAACCAGCGCCGCCAAGTCACCCATTCACAGCTGGCATGATCGGCAACCATGGAGCAATGGTTTGTTCAAACAGGTCATGGCGTGCGGTTCGATTGGGGCCCTGCTGGTGCATCCGTCCTCGCCGAGGAGGTCGCATGCCTTGTCGTCGTGGACGTGTTGTCGTTCACCACATCGGTCACGGTCGCGGTCGAGGCCGGAGTGAGGGTTTTCCCCTATCGCTGGCGCGATGAGACCGCTGCGGTGTTTGCGGACCGGATGAACGCCAGTCTGGCGGTGGGACGGAGCGCGGCCACGGAGGCGTCACCCTGGTCGCTGTCGCCCGCCGCGTTGCGGCGTTCGCCCTTCACCCCGCGTCTGGTACTTCCCTCACCGAACGGATCCACCATCGCCGCGACTGCGGGAGACCGCGTCGTCGTCGCGGGATCTCTGCGGAACGCAACTGCCGTGGGGCAGTGGGTTGCGGGACAGGGCTTCGGGACGGTCGAGCGGCCCGTTGCCGTCATCGCCTCGGGCGAGCGCTGGCCTGACGGCAGTACGAGGCCAGCGCTTGAGGATCTTCTCGGTGCAGGTGCTGTGATCGCCGCACTGCGTGACAGCGGCATAGACCGGCTTTCACCGGAGGCTGCGATGGCGGCTGCCGCCTTCGAGGGCACCGAGGATGTCGGTCACGCTGTCACGGCCTGCGCATCCGGGCGGGAGCTTGTGGGCTTGGGTTACGCCGACGACGTCGCCATCGCGACGGAACTCAACGCTTGCAAGGTGATCCCCGTTCTCACTGACGGAGCGTTTGCGGCCGAAGGGGAATTCTGTCCGGTTGGGGGTGTTTGGTAACAGCCATCCATGTGGGTGCCAGGATCCGCTTGTGGAAGGCGATGTACGTGGTCGGGCGGTGCCGCAATGGCAAGTAGGTTTCCGGCGGATCGGGAGGAGCAGACAAACACCCAGACGGATGTGACAACCTGCCGTCATGCCAACAGAGCTGCGAGAATACGCAGGCCGCCACTACGCCATCCTGTTCCACTACGCCCTTCCCTGACGATGCCTGGACCGTGGAGCTGAGCGAGGCTGTTCCTGCGCCGACGGCGTGGAGCGAGATTCCGAACTCCGCGGCCCACCTGCCCGGAGCCGCTTTCCTGGTGGCCCTCATTCCCGATGAGGATCCGAGCGGCAGGTGGAACACTGCCGGGCCGCTATGGCCGAAGGAACTCCCGACTCAGGGGAATGATCAGGCGAGCAGCTGGTGTGATCACGGTGTCCGAGCCGTCCTGGGCAGCTCCGTTCACCGGGCTGAGTCCGCGGTCCTTCGGGAATCGCTGACTGTGCTGCGGCGCCGGCGTGCGGGCGGGGTCCGCCCACACCAGCGCAGACCCCAGAAGAAGCGGCTGTGGCTCCGTGAGCGGCCGCATTCCGCGGTTGTGGGCGCGCTGAAACCAACAGAGCGCCGTCAGGCTCCGACCCGTCGTCCGTCTCGTCTTGCGGAGACGATCACGGCGGAAACGACGGCGGTCACGACGAGGCTCCCCATCATGACCAATCCGACACCGACCATATAGAGGCCGCTGGAGTCATCCGACCAGTCGCAATAGGCAGCAACGGTGAGGCCGACAGTGGTGCCGAGCACAGCGCCTGCGACGTAGCGCCGCGACGCCGCCCAGTACACCGGTGCCAGCAGACTCAGCACCAGCCCGATCACCTGCCACGCCTCGTAAGGGCCGGTCACCGAACCATCAGGTTGCACGTCACGGTGCTGGTCCCAGCCCAGCCAGACAGCCCACACCGCTACCGCCACCACAGCCTGCACGGGGATCGCCAACACCTGGGGGCCGAGTTTCCGAAGTCGTAGTCGCATGGCTCAACCGTTCCGGCTCACCCTGTCACCGAACAGAGTTCACGTACTCACCTCTGCTTGAGTACCGTCGTGGACACCCTCGTACTCATCTCCACCGCCACCCCATGGAATTGATCACCTAAGGTGCTGCTTCTCCGCCCCCGCGAACGGACGGTGATCAGTGACGCCGTTCCTGCGCGGCTGGTGGCAGCGCTCTCACCACCAGCCGCGTGGGAGCGATGGAGGACCGGGACCGAGGTCAGGCAGAGGCTCCGCCGTCGATGACCAGGTCGCTGCCGACCACAGAACCGGCATCGGGCGAGGCCAGATACAGCACGGCTGCCGCGACCTCCTCGGTGGAGGAGACCCGCCCGAGCGGCAACGCGCCCTTCATCCGGACGGCGCGGTCGGCGTCGGTCTCGCCCGGCCACAGCGACATGGTGGTGGCGGCCGGACCGGGGCTGACAGCGTTGATGCGGATGCCGTCGGCGATGTGGTCCAGGGCGGCGGCCCGGGTCAGGGCGGAGACGGCCGCCTTGGTGGCGATGTAGCCGGCCACGCCCGGGATGCGGCTGTGCGCGCCGAGGTTGGAGGAGATGTTGACGATCGCGCCCCCGGCGGCCTGACGGCGCATCTGGGCGACTTGGGCCTGGAGGCCGAGGAGAACACCGGTGACGTTGGTGTCGAGCAGGGTGCGCCAGTCCTCCTCGGGGAGGTCGGCTATGGGCGCGCCGCCCCGGAAGACGCCCGCGTTGTTGACGGCGACATCAAGGCTGCCGAAGTGTTCGACGGTGCGGCGGACCAGGGCCCTGGCGTCGTCGGAGCGGCTCACGTCCGCGGTGACGGCGGCGGCCGTACCACCCTCCTTCTCGATCAGGGCTACCGTCTCCTCGAGCGAGTCGGCAGTACGTCCGGCCGCGACGACCGAGGCCCCTTCGGCTGCGAAGGCGAGCGCGATGGCCCGGCCGATGCCGGAACCTGCGCCGGTGACGAGGACGGTCTTACCAGTGAAGCGTGCGGTCATGGCGATGACTCCCTTGGTCGGTAATCGGTTATTCGGAGCGGGTGTTGAGGAAGGCGGCGGCGAAGAAGGCGAGTGCCGTCGCGGCGAGTGAGGTGGTGTCGGAGCCGGCGGTGAGCAGGGCGGCGAGGACGACGGTGGGGCCGAGTTCCATCGCGGTGTTCATGACGCCGCCCGCGAGGCCGGTCTGCTGCGGCTCCACCCCGTCCGTCGCGAGGACAGCCGCCCCCGCGAAGCCGGCGGCTGCGCCGGCGGGCAACAGGAGCAGGCCGGGGAGGAGCCCGTACGCGTACGGGTCGTTTGGTGCCAGGCCGGTGATCGCGAGCAGCGCGAGGCCCGTCGCGGCTACCGCGAGCCCGCAGGTGGTGACGGCCTGCGCCCCGTACCTGGTGATGAGGGGGCCTGCCGTGCGGCCGGAGATGAGCAGGGCCACCGCGAAGGGCACGAAGGCAGCGGAGGTCTGCAGTGCCGACCAGCCGCGGTCCTGCTGAAGATGGAGGGAGAGCAGGACGAACGTCGTGGCCGTTCCGGCGGCGGTGAGAGCGATGGCGGCGAGCGCGACGGCCCGGCGGCGGTCGCGGAGGAATTCGAGGGGGAGGAGCGGGTCGTGGGCGCGGCGCTCGGCGATGAGGAATCCCAGGAGGAGCGCGATCCCGGTGAGCAAGGGGGTCAGGACGGCTGCTGATCCCCAGGGGTGGGCGTCGGTGAGGACGAGCCCGTAGCCTGCCAGGGTGATCGCGGTGGTGGCGAGCAGCGCACCCGGCAGGTCCAGGGAGCGGCCGGCGCCGACAGGGGTGTCGGGCAGCAGCCGCGGGGCGAGGGTGAGGGCGACGGTGGCCACCGCCACCGGGACGCCCAAGGCCAGCCGCCAGGACACGAGCGCCGAGATGACCCCGGAGAGCAGGTTCCCGGCGGTCGCACCGAGTACCGAGAGGCCGCCCCAGGTGGCCATGGCCCGTCCGTATGCGGCAGGTTGGGGGAAGACCGTGCGCAGTACGGCCATGGCGGCGGGTGCGGTGAGCGCGGCGCCGGCCCCTTGCGCG
This sequence comes from Streptomyces sp. NPDC001594, assembly GCF_042893675.1. NCBI lineage: Bacteria > Bacillati > Actinomycetota > Actinomycetes > Kitasatosporales > Streptomycetaceae > Streptomyces > Streptomyces sp. NPDC001594. Next base: position 119,426 of record NZ_JBIAVB010000001.1, read on the forward strand.
AAGCGGGCGGCGAGCAGGGTCTGCGGCCCCGGGGCGAGCAGGGCGGCGACGGACGCCGTGGTGAACACGAGCAGCCCCGCGGTGAGGGCGCGACGCCCGCCGAACCGGTCGGCGACGCGGCCGCCGAAGAGCAGCAGGCCGGAGAAGGTCAGCCCGTAGGCGGCGCTGAGGAGAATCAAGTCGTCCCGCTCGAGCGAGAATTCGCGGCCGATCCGGGGCAGTGGCACGACGAGCGAGGTGAGCGTGAAGATCAGCGACATCTGTACGGTGCCGAGCAGCGCGAAGGCAGGGCCGGGCGCAGGCCCGGACGGATTTCCGGGCGAGGTGGTTAAGGTCGTGGTGTTCCAGCTATGCATGCCGGACATTTCTCCCCCCAAGTATTTGACTGAACGTTCCAGAATTTGGGCATGAAGGCACCTCCCCGCAGGAGGTTCTGGTCAGTCCAGCAGCCTCAATGCCTGCTCGGCGGCATCCCGCACCCGGCGCGGGTCGTCCGACACCTTGCCGACCACCCGCAGGCCTTGCATCAGCACCAACAGCATCCGTGCGAGCCCGTGCGGATCGCGGTCCGCGGGTAGCTCGCCCTGCGCCTGGGCCCGCACCAGCGCCGAGTGCAGCAGGGTCTCGATGTGGCCCCAGCTCGCCTCGACCCGGCGGGCCGCCGCCGGGTCGTGTGCCCCCAGCTCGGCGGCCGTGTTGGTGACGAAGCACCCCATCGAACGCCGCTCGCGGGAGTTCGCCTCGGCCGCGAAACGCCGCACCACCGTGCGCACGGCGGGCAGGGCGGGACCCGGCAGGGACAGTTCACCCAGCAGGCCCGAGTCGCGATTCTCGTTGTACCGGTCCAGCGCCTTCAGGTACAGCTCGTGCTTGCTGCCGAAGGTGGCGTAGATGCTGGCACGCCCGATGCCGAGGTGTTCGACGACGTCCGCCATCGACGTCGCCTCGTACCCTCGCCGCCAGAACAGCTCCAGAGCTGACTGCAGTGCGGCTTCCGGATCGAATTCCTTGGTTCTGGCCACGTTCGAACCCTAGACGATAATGAAACGATCGGTCAAATACTTTCTCGTTGTCGTGCGCAGGGTGGATGTCAGCGGGATGCGCAGGGTTATGACAGTGGGATCGCAGAGTCCGTGTCAAGGCGGCGACGGCTCGGAGAGCATCCGAAGGCTGTAGAGCACGTTGTCGTGGAACTGGTCGATGATGTCGCCGCGGGTGACCATCTCGGCGGCGGCGAGGTCTTCGAGGGCCTGGCGCTGGGCGGCGTCGTGCGGGTCGATTCCGCCGTCGACCCAGACGCGGAGGAGGACCTCGGCCTCGGCGGGCTGGATCGGGCCGCGTACTGACGCGTGGGGCCTCTTCCGCCCGGTGAGCGCGTCGACCTGGTAGGAGTCGAGGACGTCGAGGCGCGGGGTGGCGGTGTACGCCTCGGGTGGCACGTGCCGCAGGACGAGCACGCCGCCTGCGTCGGGGTGAGCTCGGGCGTGGTCAAGGGCGGCGTCGAGTCGGTGGCGGGTCCAGGACAGGGCGGCTGCGAGCGCGTCGGCGGTGAGGAGGCCGTCCGCGTACGCGAGCGCGGTGAGGACGGTGAGCGCGTCGTGGTCGGCGCCGGCCGGGCGGCGCTCGATGACCTGGCGGTGGCGGGGCAGCTCGAAGAGGTCGTCGGAGCCGGGCATGAGGTCGGCCGGGTGCATGTCGAGGCGGCGGGCGAGTTCGATGGACGCGGACGGGCAGGTCGGGGAGTTCTTCGAGGTCGATTTGGTGCTCGTGGACACCGAGGAGATCGGCGAGCTGCCAGCCGGTCATCCCGGCGGCCAGGAGGCGCCGCTTGATGACGTGCGATCTCTGCACCGAGTCGCGGCGCCTCTGGGGGCCTTCGCGGCGAAGGCGGCGGCCGGAGGAGATCGGCTCGGTCACAGGCGGCTGCGCAGGTTGTCGCTGAGGGCGATGAGGTCCAGGCCCCGGTAGTGCATCCATCCGGCGGCCGCGGCGTCGTGGGCGGTCTCGTCGCCGTGGCGGCAGTGGGAGCGGTGGAGCCAGGCCGGGTTGAAGTGGATGCGGTGGCAGGTGCGGATGACTGCTTCGCGCAGGTGGAGTTCCGGACTCTTGTTGCCCGGGGCCTTGTCGTGGATGAACAGGGGGTCGGTGTCGGTGGCGCCCTGGCTGCGCCGGTAGGCGAGATGGGCGGCCACGAGCGGGGCGGCGTGCGTCGGCAGGGGCACGGGGTCCTCCGATTCGAGGTGGAGGACCTGGAGGGCGTTGAGCTCGTGCGGGGTGTGGTGGTGGAACTTCCACCTCCAGGGGACGCGGAGGTAGCGGGTCTCCTCGGGCTCGTACGGGCTGCCGGTGACGGGCACATGGACGCTGCTGCCGTCGGGGGCGGTGTTGCCGCAGGTGATCAGGCCGAAGCCGGTGGGTCCGAAGGCGTCGGCCCCATCCTGCCAGGAGCCGGTTGGTGATGTGGAACCGGTTGCGGGACTTGGGGGCCTCGATACCGGTGAGCGCGGCCAGGAGGTGGTCGGCTACCAGGCGCATGGTCGGGCGGGCGGTGAAGGACAGCGCGCACACCGCGGGGCCGCCGCGGCGGGCCTGGTCCTCCAGGGCGGCCTCGACCGCGTACGTCTTGCCGGTGCCGGCCGGGCCGTGGATGACGCCTGTGGCGTTGTTGGCGACCAGGTCTTCCACGACGCGGTGGGCGAGCTGGAAGGTGCCGGTCGGCAGCGTCGCGGCGCCGGTCAGGTCGGCGAAGTGCCGGGGCATTCAGCTCTCCTCGTTGTTCTTGGTGATCGGGGTGATGCCCAGCAGGGAGGTGGAGGAGCGGGCGCGCAGGGCGGCGTCCAAGGCTTGGCGGGAGGAGCCGCGGCCGACCTTTTCCGGCACGAGCCGGGATTCGGCGGCCGGGGTGCCGTCGCCGGTCATCGGCGCCAGTTCGCGGCGGGCCCGGCGGGACGCCTTGCGGCGTTCGCGGCCGAGGCGGGCGGCCTCCTCGCGCTGCTGGAGGCGGAAGGCGTCGGTCTGCTCGGCGGTGAGCGTTCCGGTCGGCAGTGCGGTGCAGAGGTGTTTGCCGCCCAGGTAGACCTCGATGGACCGGTCGTCGGGGCATGTAGCGGATCTGGACGACCTGGCCGACCCGTCCGTGGATCTCGGACGCGACGTAGGCGTGTCCGTTGAGGTGGATGCCGTCCTTCTGGATGGTGCGCTCGTCGCCTGCCAGCAGCAGGTGGCGCAGCTTGTCCGCGTCGATCCGGTGCAGCGGTGCCTCGTCCTCCTGCCAGGCCGCCAGCGGGGTACGGCCGGCCAGCATCCGGTGCGGGCGCTCGGTGTTGTACCAGCGCACCCACGCGGCGAGCCGCGAGACGAAGTCGTCGAGGAGCATCGGCCCACCGCCCGCCTTCCTGGTGGCGCGCTTGGCGGCCGGGCTGTCGTCGACCGGCCCGTACACGCGGCCCGCGGCGTCGCGGGGGCCGCCGGTGAAGCCGGGCATCAGGGAGATGAGGGTCTGCTCGATGGTCAGGTTGACCCGCTCGACCTTGCCCTTGCGGTGCGGGGTGAATGCAGGGAGGCGGTGGACGGTGACGCACAGCGCGGCCATCACGTCCTTGATGGTGGCGGCGGCGAACTCAAGGCCGCGGTCGATCCGTACACGGGCCGGGACCGCGCCGAACGGCGAGACGTCGGGGTCGTGGACCAGGGCCATGCGCATCGCGGTCAGGACGGTGCCCGCGTGCGGGCTGACCGCGAGGGACCAGCCCAGCAGGGCCCGGGTGCCGTCGTCGACGACCGTGGTCATCCACGGGGGGAGCGGCTTGCCCTTGGGCGGGTGCACGAGGATCGGCAGCTGTTTGTGGTCCATCTCCCACACCCGGCCCCGGACCTCGTCCGGCGCCGCAGGTACACCGACTTCGCCCGGCGCCCGGACTCGCCGACCCTCCACGCGGCCCGCTCGGCCGGGGTCAGCTCACGGTTGAACGCGACCTGCATCGCGCGCAGCGCGATGGGGGCGGCGTCCGCCCAGCCGTCGCGCAGGAAGTCGGGGACCGGGGCGCCGGCGGTGGTCCCGTCACCGTCGACCACGGCCCCGCGATCCGCATCCCCGCCGCGCGCGGCCCCGGCCGCACCTGGCAGCCCGGCCCCGCACCCGACCTCGACCCCGAACTCCTCGCGAGGACCGGCGACCGCATCGGCTACGCCCGCGTCTCCAGCAAGGGCCAAGACCTCTCCGAACAGGTCCGCCTCCTGAAGAAGGCCGGCTGCGTGCGCATCTACGTCGAGAAGATCGGCACCCGGGAGAAGATCCGCCCCGAGTACAACGCTGCCCTCGCCGACCTCCGCCCGGCCGACACCCTCACCGTCACCATGCTCGACCGGCTCGGCCGCAACATGATCGAGCTAATCACCAGCGCGCAGGACCTCGCCGAGCGCGACCACCGCCTGGAGATCCTCTCCGGCCCGCTCGCCGGGATGTACGACCCGCAGGGCGCGGGCAAGGTCCTCTTCGTCGTGTTCGCCGCGATGGCGGAGGTGGAGCGGGAGTTCATCCACGAGCGGACCCTGATCGGCCTGGACACCGCCGCGGCCAATGGCAACCACGGCGGCCGCCGGCCGTCGACGGCGACATGCTCGCCGTCGCCCTGCATCGCCGCGACGCCGAAGAGTCCGTCACCTCGATCGCCCGGCACCTCGGCATCGGCCGCTCCACCCTCTACCGGACGCTGGCCGCGTACGACGAAGCCATCGCCACCGGCCGGGAACCGGCGCGGTGACCCACAACCTCGACTGCGGACTCCTCGACGCCACCCAGCGTGAGGTCGGATGCGGCTGGGCATGGCAGCACGTCCACCGCGTCACGTCCCGTCTCGTCAACGGCCTACGGGCTCCGTCACCCTGCCGAGTGCGGCGGTGCGGTCGGCAACGAATCACGGGACCAGCGGACGGGGCCGTCGGTGAGCCAGGAGCCGTCACCCATGGGCTCCAGGTCGTAAGGGTGGGCCGCCTCGACGGCCATCTCGCCACTGATCGTGCCCGTGCGCACGTCGATCAGGTGGTAGCGGAACCACTCCTCCCCGTCCTCGGTCTCACTGCCGAGGGTGACCACAGCCGTGTCCGGGGCCAGGTAGCCGCCGCTCCATTCCACGAAGGTCTCCTCCGGGTCGTACCCGAAGGCCTCTACAGGGAGAGTGAAGAGCACGTCCCCGCTGGGGTGGCGGTGGAAGGAGACGTCCGCCTGCCCGTGGTCGACGGTCATGAACTGCTCCCCGCCCGGCGCCAGGTCGATCAGGCAGCGATCCGACCACGGGTACGTCACGAACTCCACCTCGCCGTCGGCCCCGGCCGTACCTCGGAGAATGACCGAGCCGTCCTGGCCCTCACCGATGTCGAGGTAGATGCTGCCGTCCACGGGGTGCACGTGGTGGCCGGCACCGTGTCCGACCGTCTCCAGCTCCCGGCGGGAGAGGACGGCCCCGCTGTCGGCGTCGTACACGACCCACTGGTCCCCGCCCCCACGCCGCGCCATCACGTCCGGCCGGTAGACCCACACAGTCCGCCCGTCCAGGGACAGCGCACAGCCAGGCCGGTGGCCGTGGAGCACGTCGGAGTGCGGCTCGAAGTCCGACGCCCACACCAGGTCACCCGCGCGCGTGAGGCAGACGACCCGGTTCAACGTCGTGTAGACGACTCGCTCCAGATCAGGCCATACCACCGACGCCACGACCTCGTCGCCGGCCCGCGGCTCGAACACCGCGGCGGGGTCCAGCACCCCGAAAGCACCGGAGTCGATCACGTAGGCGTGGATCCACCCGTCGCGGTGGCGGGTAACAGCCTTCAGATGCTGCGGAGGAATCATGCGCCGAGGCTAACGCCCAGCTCCGACACCCGACGGGTGCCGTTCGTCGCCCAGCCATGAGAGGAGTAGCGCGACGCATCTGGCCTGGCATCCTGGTTTGGTGACCACTTGGATGCGTTGCTACTGGGACGAGGAAGACACCTGGTTCTACTTCGAGGTCGACGCCGAAGGCTGGGTGATCCGGCAGGTCGAACTCAAAGGACCTGAGCTGATCCCAATCGCAGCTGCCTCACTTCCCGAGTGGCAGGGGGCCCGCGACGCAGGCCGCCTCAACGAGTACGACAACAGGTTCGGGATCACCGCCGAGCTGCCCGTCTCGGAATGGGAAGGCCACGACCCCGACCCACTCACCTTCGAGGAGTTCGAGGAAGTCTGGGGGTCTGCCCGTCGCCGGATTGCACCCCGGCCTGGCTGACCGCTCGGTCCCGCAGAGGCTTCTTGGCATCATCGCGGCATGACCCCGACCCTTCCCCGCACCGTCCGAGCCGTCGACACCGCTCACCTCCTGGACCTGGCCCAGGCGGCCGCCATGCATGGCTTCAGCCAGCGGCTCCCGGTCGATTGGCTACGAGAGCACCTCGTCGCAGAGGCGACGCACTACCTGTTCCCGACGCTCGTGCAGCGGCTCACGCACCGTCCCGAGGTGCCGCTGCAGTGGAGGTGCCAGCAACTGCTGACCGTCAGCACCGGCGAACAGATCTGGGGCCTCCGCGACGTCCTTCCCGACACCTTCGACAAGATCCCGGAGACCTTGGACACGGAGTTCAAGGAGGACATCATCAACCGCATCGAGCAAGCAGTGACGGTGCGGGAGTGGATGGAACGGACGGCCGCCGATGCATGTTCATGAGGTCCGGCGCACCCGACTCTGAGGCCATGACACCCGAACTGAGCCAGTCGCCTGACGACGCCGCGCCGCTACTTGATCAAGTGGAAATCAGGATGCCGCAGCCAAGCCCTCAGAAACCCCACGTCCCCGACGTGTCGATGCCACCGCCCACCGCCCCCAGTGTCATAGGAGACCTCCGCGAGTGTTCCCGGCAGGGTTGACGCCAGTGCTCTCCCCCGGGCCAGGGCGGTCTCGATCCCCGTGTCCTCTCCTGTGCCAGGGCGGCTGCTCAAGAGGCCGTCGAAGTCGACCATGGCATCGAGGCGGCAGGCCAGAGCGAGCGTCAGGTGACCGAGCAGCACATGGTTCACCGAACCCGAGCAGCCGGCGCCGACTACCAGCCCCTGCGCCGGTGGCCGCGAAAAGGATGAGTAGTCCTCGTCCTCGGCAGGCATCTCCTCGTCCTCTGAGAGGAAGAACACGCCGACGCCGGCTGGATCGAAGGCCCGCAGGCCCAAGGCCGAACCGTCGCGCACCCAGAAGTCCACATCGCCGCTAGCCTTGGTCTCCACCGGGTCGCAGAAGGTCTCCAACCACGGGACCACGTCGGCCAGGATGTCCGCAAACCCGCGTTGTTCGAAGAGCCACAGTCCAACTGCCGGTCCCGCCATACCGCCCCCATTCGTGGACCAAGTGCCACCAGGACCCGGTTCTACCAGGTCCCGGCGGCGGACGTCTGATCACGGCGACGGCTCACCTGCGTTGCTGCGGTGACCCGACCCGCGGTCAGCCGACCTCAGGTACCGCGCCAGGCGGAGCAGGCTCCTCCGTGGTGACACGCCGGATGTGGCCTACCCACGAATCCGGCGTCAGGGAGGACCACTCAACGTCGATCTCAACGCCGTGGAATATGCGGGTGAGGTCCGCAAGCTGCGTGAAGATCGCCGTCTGTCCGTCCTCAAGGGCCGCGTCCGCGGGCATCGGGACCTTGCCGCATCCGCCACCCGAGTCGTCGGCGATGAACGTGTAGGGCCACACGCCTTGCCCAGTCAGCAGGATGATCTCCTTCGGTATGCCGAAGGGGGGCCGCTTCTTCTTCGTCTTGGGTCGTCTCGCCACGGTGCCATCCAACCTGACGGACCGCAGGGTCAGGCACCCGGCAGACACACCGCAGCCCCTTCCATGGGCTGAGAACCATCCCACTGACACAACTCTGCGCGCCACTGACATCTACTCTGCGCACGACACTCGTGGAACGCCTCCCTGGAAGAGGGGCGCTGACGGGGACGAACGACCGACTGCGCCGGGTGGGTGCGATGAGCGAGACCGAAGCCCCCGGCTGATCGCGGTCTCGGCGGCGTCGAACCGGTCGAAGGGCGACCAGTCCCCGGACCAGTGGGCTGTCACTCGGTTGCTCCACGCGAACGGCCTGGGCAAGGACCCACAGCGGGCCGCTGTGCGTGCGGCGCAGCTGACCGTGACGCAAGGAGGAGACACCGAAGGAGCTCTTCGCGTACGGCCAGCGCACTTCACTCGGCTGGTGGTCGGGGCATGCTGAACGGTGGGTGTTGTGAGTTGCTGGGAGCGGCAGCCATCGCCCCGAGGAGAAGGTACCCATGGCCGACAAGTGGCAGAACCCCCAAAATCCTGAAGGCCGGGACGATCCGACCCAACACTGGGGTATGGGGCCCTATACCGCCCCCGACAAATCGAAACCCGCAGAGTCCGACACGGCTAAGCAGGCACGCACGGACGACGAGGACGAGGACGAGGACGAGGACTGATTGCGATCTCTCTCCGCGCCCCGGCACGAGCCCGTGCCGGGGGCCGGCACATGTGCCTACGGGCGGGGGCGACCTCTACACCAGTCCCCCATCACGATGGTGCAGCTCGCTGGGGACAAGTCCTGCCCGTCGTCGTGGCCGTCGTCCGAGATGCCGGTGACGAAGAGGTGAGCTGAGCTGGTCGACTCGCCTGAACCTCCCTAGTCCTCGATGACCTTGATGTCGGTGATCAGGGGACCGCAGGCGTGGGGGGTGTCGGAGATGATTGCAGGCGGCTGAAGCGGTCGGTGCCGTAGAGGGTGGCGCGGCGCAGGTTCCAGGTGGCGTTGCGGCCGGGGGCCTCGACGGTGCCGAGGGGCAGGGGCTTGCCAGGATGCGTTCGACGCCCGACACGTCTGTCCAGGACTCCAGCCACTCCCGCGCGACGTTCCGGGCAAGCCGCTGGCCTAACACCAGGCTTCGTGGCTCCAGGCTCGGGCGCCCCGCCCGTCTGCCACAAGGGCACAGCCGCGTCAGACGGTTGGCCAGGGCGCGGGGGCCGGCCCGGTGACTGATCATCGGCATGCGGGCCAAATCGGCCCATCGGCGCGAGTAAGCGGCGGAGCCGCCGCTGCGGGGTCGCCAGGTCCGCGGGTCGTGCTTCAGCGTTCCTGCCCGTACTCGTCGTCCACGTCGCCAGCATCCCGCACCTGCTCGGCGTTTTGCTGTGCTCCTCGACATGCGATTCCCCCTGCCTTCACCTCCAGGTGCGCGTTGACCAGGCCGGCGACCGCCTCGTTCAGCAGCACCATCGAGAAGTGCCGTTCGGCACGTACGCCGGTTCGTGGCCGGAGACGCCGGGGATGTGCCGGGCGGCCTCGTACGGGCCCATGTTGGCACCCTTGACGGAGGTCGTGATGACGTAGCGGCCAAAGGGATCGTCCAGCTTCGGCTCGCTGCCACGAGTCCACCCAGTACGAGGTCCTCGCCACGATCCCCATGAGGGAACGCTCCGGCATCCGGGCCTGGATCTCCTGCTCCAGGCGCCTCGCCGAAGGCCGCTGCCCTTCCCAGCGAGGTAGCCACCCGTACCGTGCTGCGCGACATGGATGCCATGGCGGCGACCGGCGTCCCGGTCCACGAAGAACGCGGCCGGCACGGGGGCTTCGCCCTGCTGGTCGCCGGATCGCGACGCGCAGGCGTCCGGCCCCGGCACGGCCCTCGCCTCGGCGATGCGGAAGGGTGTCGACGCGCTCGGCGACAGCTCCCGGGCCACCGCGGCAGGGGCCGCCCAGCGCCTGCTCGTCGAACCGGAAACCGACTTCCTCGCGCGCCGCTCGCCCACCGAGGAGGTGCCCGACGCCGTCCTGACCGAGGTCCGGCGCGCGGTGTTCGCCGGACACAAGCTCGGCATCCACTACGCGGCTGCGGACCTCACCCCGGTCTGGCGTACGGTCGACCCGATCGGGCTGGTCACCGCACGTGGCGGAATGAGCGCCGACCGGCTCGAGCTGAACCGGCGATGTCGGCGCTGGCGCTGCCGCGGGCGGTACCGACACCGCATGAAGGTCCGACCGAGTCGGCAGAGTCAGCGGACCGGTTCGAGTCGGGCAGCGTCCGGGTGCCGGGCCAGGTGGGCGGTGAGGAAGCTGGCGGCGCGGTCGAGTGCGGCGTCGGCCTCGTCGAGTCGGCCGTAGTGGAACTGGAAGACGTGGGGAAGGCCGGGCCCGACTTCGAGGGTGACCTCGACGTCGTCGGCGCCCGCGCGACCAGCCAGCCGGACCGCGTCGTCGAGGAGCACCTCGTTGGCCCCGACCTGGACGAGCAGTGGGGGCAGGTCTGTGAGGTCGGCGAAGACCGGGCTGGCCAGGGGGTGCGCGCGGTCGGCCGCGCCGAGGTACAGATCGGCGTAGGCACGTATGTCGGGCTCGGTGAAAACGGGGTCGGCGTCCTCCTTGGAACGCATGCTCCCACCGGTGAGCGTCAGGTCGGCCCACGGGGAGAAGACGACCACGGCGGCCGGCTGCGGCAGTCCGGCCTCCCGGGCCGCGATCAGCGTGGCGATGCTCAGGCCGCCACCGGCGGAGTCGCCGGCCACGACGATGTCCCGCGGGTCGGTGCCGGATGCCAGCAGCTCCCGGTAGGCCGCGAGCCCGTCGTCGACGGCCGCCGGGAAGGGGTGCTCGGGTGCCAGACGGTAATCCACCGACACCGCCCGCACCCCGGTGCGGCGGGCCAGTTCACCGGCCAGCCCGGCGTGGGTGTCCGGCGAGCCGATGACGTAGCCGCCGCCGTGCAGGTAGAGCAGCCGGCCGGGACCGGCGGTCCCGGCCGGTATGAGTTCCAGGGCAGGCCGACCACCCAGGACAGCCCTACGCGTGGCCACGCCCTCCGGCACGGTCCTGGACACACCTGCGGCGAACCCGATGCGCTGCTCCTCAACGGTGGGCGGCGTCTCGGCGCGCGGGGCGGAACGGTACAGGGCGTCCAAGGCGTCGCGCTGCTGTCGGGACATGGGGACCTCCACGGATCGGGGTGTCGGGGTAGATTCCTGGGAATCCATCTGTCACGGTTAACCACATTCCAAGGAAGATGATTCCCAGGAATCTATTGGAGGTCTTCGTGAGCCACGTCACATCAGTCTTCACCGATCTCGTCCGTGTCGAGACCCGGCTCTACAACGCCGTGAACGCCCGACTGGTCTCCGAGCAGGGTCTGGGACTCGGCCAGTTCGAGTTCCTTGACCTCATCGACCGGGTGCCGGGATGCCGCGTGCTGGACATCGTCGGCGAGCTGGCGATCACTGTGGGAGCCGTGAGCAAGGCGGTCGACCGGCTAGTGACCGCCGGCTGGTGCGTGCGGGTCGCGCATCCCCAAGACCGCCGCTCGTCCGTCCTTCACCTCACACCCGAAGGTGAGAAGAAGCTGGCCGCTTCCCGCCCCCTCGTCGCCGGCGAACTCACCTCACTGACAGCGGCCGTCTCTCATGACGACCTGAGCCACATCGCCGCGACCCTGGCCAGCCTCCGCGCGTCCCTAGAGGCAGGAACCCACGGCCAGCCGGGCTGAGAGCCATGACCTGCGCACAGCGTCGAACAGCTCCGCGTTGCGATCCGGGTGCCCCGTGTCGGTCCCCGGCGGCCCCGCATCCGGCCCGGTCACGTCCTGGGCGACAGAGGCTACAGCTCGAAAGCCATCCGCACCTGACTGCGGCGCCGCGGCATCCCGCACACGATTCCCGAGCGGCCCGACCAGGTCCGTAGCCGGGCTCGGCGGGGTCGCCAGGGAGGCCGCGGGCCCGCAGGCCTTCGATCGCGAGACGCACAAGCGCCACAAGGTCATGGAGCGGTGCTTCAACCGCTTGAAGCAGTGGCGCGGAAGCGCCATCCGATACGACTGTGAGGATGTTCGGGTGCCGCTCCGGCGGTGCCTGACTCGCGATACGACTGGCCCTGGTGCCTTGAGCTCCACGCCTCATGCGGGCGTGATCCTCACGCCCGTCTCCTGTGGCCGCCGAGGAGATGATCACTCAACGCGTATCGAAACCTAGCCGCTTCGGCACATCGCCCATTGTGCAGAGCGCCGTGTCTGGCTCCTCCAAACGGCCCAAGGCGTCCGTGAGGGAGAGTTGATCGGTCCGCTCAAGATAGAGGGTGTGGAGAGCGGCGCCCGAAGTCGTAGGCGATGTAGAGTTGAGCGGTGAAATCGGCCCAGGGTCCGTTTTGACGACGGGGCCCGTACTTCGCGGGTCACCGTTTCAGGTCCGTGGCCAGTGGCTTTACGGCTTCGGTCGCCGGGTCGGTCGGAGCCGCCGACGAGGCCGGCGTGGTGATCACCATCAGCTTCTCCGGTTCGGACACAGCCGAGAAGCCAGCACGTGTGTAGACCTCGTGCGCGTCCAACGTGGAGAGCATCAGCCGCTTCAGCTGGTAGGGCGCGAGCGCCGCGACGACCGACTCCGCCAGCCAAGTGCCGATGCCCCGGCCACGTGCCTCCCGGGCGACGTAGACGTCGCAGAGCCAGCCGAAGGTGGCGTAATCCGTGACGACTCGAGCGAATGCGAGTTGCTCCGCGGTGTCCGAGGCGTAGACGCCGAAGACGAGCGAGTGCTCGATCGAACGCGCCACAGTCTCTCGGCTCCGGCCCAATGCCCAGAAGGCGTCAGTGGAAAGCCAGTGGTGCACGCGGTCGAGATCGATTCGTGCGGGGTCAGTATCGAGGGTTAGACCGTCGGCCCTGGTAGTGATCATGGCATGCGATCGTACGGGGCCCGACGACTGAGACCGCACCAGAGGGGTCACCGTCTGAGGTCCGTGACCAGCGGGTTGTGAAGAACGCGGCACGACCGACGCCCAGGACCAGGCGCTGGCGGAGCTCCCTCCGTCCTTGCCGCGCTTCGCCACCCACCTGAAGCTGCACCAGCGTCTGCTGCTCGCCCACTCCGGCGACACGGCGGGCGACATCGCCCACGCCACCCCTGCGCATTGCTCGTCAACGAGATCCACACCTCAGCCGGCCAGCAAATCGGCTGGGTAGAGGATGGCCCAACCGACCTTCAGGCTGGTGGTGGTGCGCTCGTGCTCCTGCTGTGGCGGTAAGGCTGAACGCAACACGGGAAGGCAGACAGCAGCGGCGGCACCGCCGCAGTGACAAGCCGACTCCACCCCAGAGCAGACCACACCCCCACCGCTTCCGGCCGTCGTTGGGCAGCACATGACCACGCACCTGTTCGCCCTCGACCACACCGGCACCTTCCTCCACGCACGCTGCGACCTGTGCCTGACCCCCGGCCCCTCTGCCGCCGTCGACCAGCCCCACACCCTCGACCAGGCCCACCCCGGCGCGCCGCTGACCGTGATCGAGGTGGAAACCGGCCGGCCCATGGGCGGCTGGGACGGCACAGAGACGGCCCACGAGTGGATGAACCAGCGCTTCCCCTCCATGTGGTGACCACCAGTCAGTGACGGCAGCCGCCGCTGCCCCCGCCCTAGGCGTGCGGGGGTCGGCCGAGTCAGCTGAGGGTGGCGGCCGCCCTCCGGCGCCAGGCCAGGGCAGTGCGGCGAATCCCGCCACGCCGGGGTGCCACTCCCTCACCGGGCCGGCCGCATCACCATGGTCGGAGCACCAGCCGAACGCGACCACACCGCCGCAGTCGTAACCGCGGCACACACACTGCTCTCCCGAGCCGGCGTACGGGACCGCGTGCCGGACCGCCCTGCCCGCCGATCCCTCCGCGGCAGTGTGGCGCAGGCTGGTCGGCCAGGACAGGATCACCCTCAGACCGCCCGACCCCGACCGGACCCGCTCCACTACCCGTACCCGGCCCGCCACCGCCACCGCCAACGGGAGCGTCTCCGGCACGGAGAGGCGGACGATCGTCTCCCCGGACTTCCCCCACGCACGGGGCGGCCAGCTTGCCGGCGTCCTCTTTGGTGGACCAGCCGGACAGCACGTCTTCGCCGTCGGCGTCGTCGGCGAGGACCAGGTGCGGGCCATCGAGCCGGAGCCCGACCGTACGCCGCCCTGCGCCCTCCGTCGTCAGCGAGGCCGCTGGCATCGCGACCGGTACCTCGATCCTGTCGCTGGTCGGCAGCCACGCCACCACCGCCGCCCGATCGAACTCCGGATGGGTATCCGTGCCTCCGGCCGGAGCGGTGCCACGTCGGACGGTCAGAGCGGCAGGAAGACCGCTTCCAGGGTGTGGGCGGCGTTCATGGTGACGTTGACCTGGGGGCTGGGGTTGTACTGGACGCCGTCGTAGATCCAGGCGGCGAGCCGGTAGCCCTGCTGCGGGCGGGCCGTGACGCCGACGACGGTGCCGGGTTTGTACGGCCCGAAGACCGCGGGGCGCACGCTGCCGCCCTCGCCGGCGAGCAGGGTGAGGGCGTAGCGGGTCCGGGGTGTGGTCAGGGTGCGGTAGCCGGCCACGATCGGGGTGGACAGGCGGGCGAGCGAGGCGTTGTCGTTGTTCCGGTCGCCCAGGGGCTGGCCGTTGACGGTGTTCTCGGTGTTCGAGTACTGGTTCACCGCCGTGCAGGCCTTGAAGCAGGACGTGGAGTACGCCATGAGGGTGTGGAACTCCTCGTTCGGGGTGATCCAGCCCGTGCCAGAGGGGGTGTTGAGCAGATTGCGCCAGCTGCCGTCGGGGATCTGCTGGTCCAGGGTGCGGCGGTCGTGGAACAGGCCGAGGTTGTGGCCGATCTCGTGGCCGAGGTTGTACCAGCCGGTCAGCGAGTTCAGGTCGACGACGGAGAAGGCGTCCTTGGAGTCGAAGCTGCCGAGCGTGGGCAGGCTGCCCTGGCCGGAGGACTGCCCGGGGTTGACGCTGTTGACGACCGTGACGAGGTCCACCCCGTAGCGGCGGCGCAGGTCGGCGGCGGTCGCGCCCAGTTCCGCGTTCCCCGGGTCGGAGAGCTTCGCGTGCATGACGGCCGAGGTGTTGTCGCCCGTGTAGCGGGTGTTGTAGGTGCCGATGATGTCGATGCTGGCGGCGACGTTGCTGTCGGCCAGGGCCTCGTTCATCTTGCGCTCGGCCCAGTTGATCGTGTTGATGACCTGCTGCTCGCCCCCGGCCGCGGCCACGGCCCTCGGTGTGTAGCCCGCGATGACGTCGATGACCACCGGGTTGGCGGGCGTGGCGGCCGCCCGTCCCTGGAGCTTCTTGCGGGTCGCCGACGGCGGCGCAGCGATCGTCCCGGGGAGCAGTTCGTCGGGTGCCCGGCGCGGGCGGTGGTCCGGGTCCTCCTCGGTGGCGCGGATCCGGGGCGTGTCGCCAGGGAGGGAGACCAGCCGGTAGACGCGCTCGCCGAGGTCGGCGAGGACCTCCACGACGAGGGTGCCCGGGGGCGTGCGGTCGGTGCTGCAGATGCCGCGCATGGACAGGACGACGCTGTTGTCGGGCTTGCCCTTGACGTGCCCGCTCCAGGTCAGTGTGCCCTCGTCCTCGTCGATGCCGTCCTCGACCGCCGTGACGTGGACGTTGTCGAAGAAGACGAAGGTGTGCTCGCGCGGCGCACCGAACGGTGCCGGGGTGCACAGGTCGCGGAACGCGTCCGCCCGGAGGGGGAAGGTGCGCTCGCGCAGCACCTCCTTGCCGTCGGCCGGCGCGGCGGGAGCGCGGTGGGGCAGCGGGGAGGCCGAGACGCCGGCGGCGGCGAGCGGCAGGGCGGTGAGGGCGGCGGCGCAGACGGCGATCAGGCTGGCGTGGCGGGGGCGGCGGGGAGTAGTCACGCGTACAGCAGACGGATGATCGGATCGCACAGATGCCCGACACGCCTCCATGCCCGAGCGGATCACCCGCCCGCCACGGCATGATCACCCCGACGTACGGGTGCCTTGCGTCATCGACTCAAACGCCGACGGGGCCGAATCCGTCTCGCCCGCCGAGCTGCCCGCCTGGCCTGCGGAGCAGGCCGCCCGCCTCTGACGCTCCTGCTGGTGCGTCGAGGTCGGAAGACCGGTCCTGCCGCCGCTCCACGAAGGAAGGCCGGCACGGCCGTGACCTTCCGGGTGGGGAATCGTTCCTTCTGATGTCGCACGGCATGCATACCGCTCCCCCGCGGTACAGCGACACCGGCCCGGGAAGCCGTCCCCCGACTTCCCGGGCCCCTCGACCCGTACACGCCGAGCGCACCACTCCCCGCTCACCGCCGTCCGCGGCCGCTGAGCCGGCCGGAGCCCGGCGGTCAGAACGGCGGGACCGGCTCGATCAGGACAAGCGGGTGATGCCGGTCAGTTCCGGCAGGCGCAGCACCTGGCCTCTCGGCGCGGCCGGGTAGAGGACCCGGCGGACCTCGGCGGCCGCCGTGCGGGCCTCAAGCAAGGGAGTTGAGGGTTGAGAGATGAGGGCGCCCACGGGGAAAGGAGTGGGGCCCCGGTCAGAGCTGATGCAGCGTCCTCACGACCGGGTCCACGGTGCTCCGCCAGCCGCCGCGCGTTTCCCGGAAGAAGTCCGACCTCGGCGACGCCCTCCTCCTAGCGGACATGGCCAACTCTGGTTCACCACACCCCCGTCCGCCCCGCACAGGCCGCCCCGCACGACCCGCAGGCCGCCCCGCACTCGCCGCAGGCCTCCCCGCCGCCCGCCGCACCCTCGAAGCCACGCACCGCCGCCTGGTCACCCTCGCCCTCGGCACACCCCTCCTCCTCGAACAGTTCTGCCTCACCGACCCCACCAGCCCCTGACACCCTCTACGAGCAATAGCCATCGGGATGAAAGCGGCACGAACGATGCACCGCGCACCGTCTTCCGTGCGACCGTCCCGCCATGAAGACCGCGATGCCGCTCTCACCGCTCGCCGTCGCCGCGGTGCTCCTCGCGGGCCGGATTCCTGCTCCTCCAGGGCGGTCTGCTGCGGCTCTACACGGACAGCGACGAGGTGCCGGGCGTGATCGCCGCCGACGTCAGGCCCGGAGGGGCCTTGACCGCTCTCCTGGCCGCACTGCCTTCCCTGCTCGGCGAGGAAGGTCAGACGGCGGCGAAGACGGAAGATCCGCACTGCCGCTACCTCGTGGACCTCACCCACTGGTGACCGGGCAGGGCCACCGCCGCAGGGCCGACCCCGCACGCCGGCATGGCAGACGGCGTCCAGAGCCAGGAGCACGAGGCCGGCCCCAGCCCGCGCCCTCCTCGGGGCCCACCAGTCCGCCTGCCGTACGCCGTCCCGCAGGGCGAGCAGTCGTCGCACCCAAGGCACCGGCGAGGAACTCCTCGCCGAGCTCGCCGTCCTCGTACCGACAGGAGGGGCGCCGAGCAGATCCGACCAGTCTTCGACCGGCCCGCCGCCGCCGGTGCGGTACTCGGCCTTCGTTCACCCTGAAGAGGGGCGGCGACACGTGGCGACGACGACACGCCGCCCCTGGGCGTGAGGGCGGACGTGCCGGAGGCGCGGTCCGTCCGCGGTGTCGATCCGTGCGCCGGGGGCCGGTCCGAAGCCGACGGGCCCCAGATGTGCGCACGGATCGCGACCGGGCTGTGGCTAGGGTGGGGGCCATGACGGCTTCCTCCGAAACTCACCGGTTGCTGTACGGCTGCATGGGGCTGGGCGGTGACTGGGATGACATGCCCTATGGCCCGGCCGACGTGGAGCGCGCCGAAGCGGCGATCGAGGCCGCGTTGGACAGCGGCATCAGGGTCTTCGACCACGCGGACATCTACCGCCACGGGAAGGGCGAAGCCGTCTTCGGAGAGGTGCTCAGCCGGGCGCAGGGCCTGCGGGAGAAGATCGTCATCCAGACCAAGTGCGGCATCCGTCTCGGTGACGGCGTCCGCCCCGGCATCTACGACCTGCGCGGAGAAACGATCCTCCGCAGGGTCGGGGAATCCCTGGAGCGTCTGCGTACGGACGTCATCGACGTGCTCCTGCTCCACCGGCCCGACCCGCTGGCCGACCCGCGCGAGGTGGCGGCCGCGCTCACCTCCCTGCACCGGCAAGGGCTGGTGCGTCACTTCGGCGTCTCCAACATGGGCGCGTCCGCCATCAGGGAACTGCAGGACCACCTCGAACTCCCGCTGGTGGCCAACCAACTGGAGATGAGCCTGGCACGCAGGGACTGGCTGGAAGCGGGCGTCCTGGTCAACACCGCGGCGGCCGCCGACAACGGATTCCCCCTGGGCACCCTGGAGTACTGCCGTAAGAACGACGTGCGCCTCCAGGCATGGGGCGCGCTGGCCCAGGGCCGCTACACCGGGCGGCCGCAGACGCCTGACGACGAACGCACCGCGCACCTGATCACCACCCTCGCCGAGGCCAAGGACACGACGCCGGAGACGATCCTGCTGTGGTGGCTGCAGCGGCACCCGGCGCACATCGCCCCGGTCATCGGCAGCACCGATCCGGCCCGCATCCGCGCCTGCGCGGACGCGACGCGACGTGAACCGGACCTCAGCCACGAGGAGTGGTACGACCTGTGGCTGACGGCACGCGGCGCCCCTCTGCCCTGACCTCCGCTCCACCACGGCGTCCGGGACTGGGCCGAACCCGCATGGGGCCGCGATGTGCGGGCACACGCATCCCACCTTCGGAAGGAGCAGTCATGCTTGGTATCGCGGCCGCGGTCTTGTTCTTCATCAGCTTCCTGATCAACGCGGCGGAGATCTCGACGAACCACGTGTTCTCGTCCGGCAATTTCATGATCCTCGGCCTCATGCTCCTCGCTCTCCACGTCGCGGGTGTCGGCAGCGCTTGGGCCACCCGTGGCCGACGCCGCTGAACTCACCAAAGCGGCGCGCAACCGGGTGACTTGGCATCCCTACGACACCCCGCGCACGCGGGGTGGCAGCACGAACTGCTGCGGGCCCTGGACCACGCCGCCCGCCTCGCCCCGCTATAGCCCTCTCCGCTCGCCGGCGGCGCGCATGCGCCGCTTGGCGGCAGCGGTGCAACAGGCCGAGCCTGCTCTCCGGCCGGCATAGAAGACCGGCCCGGACGGCGGCGTTGAGGAGGAGTTCGCGGGACGCTTTCAGCGGTGGCGGGCCGGCCACGGCTGGTCAAGCGGCACGGACGCGGGCGGGCGCACTCCGGGGTGCACGCCGATGCCGTACTCCACCCACCGCCATGGCGGCTCCGACAGCGGCCGCCGCCGGGCCTTCTCCTCCTCGGCGGCGCGGACCGTGTCGCTCCTCCCCTTGACGCGGGCCTGGAACCAGCTTCAGCCAGCGGCGTATGAGCAGGAGCTGACCGACTCCCGGCGTTCGTTGCGGAAGGCGCGCGCCGCTGCCGCCGAACAGATCGGTGATCCGCTCGGTGGCCGCCACCACTGCCGTCTCGCGCCCCCGGACTTCGGCCCTGATCACGTTCTCGTCGTCCATGTCCGGGAGAAGCTGGACCATCCGGCATCGGTATTTCCGTCCGGTGGGGACCACCCGATCAAGCGGTGCAGTCCAGCCTGGCGCATCCGGCGAGGGATGGAATTGGCGAACGCGGCGTCGATATGCGGAGGGCTCTCTTTCAGAAAGTGCCGCGCGGCTGCTTGAGGCTGCTGAACACAGTCCCGGCAAGGAGGACTGCGATACCGGCCGCGAGGGCGGGCACGCTGGTTGAGGGGTGCAGGACGACAGCCCACGCTTGGGCTTCGCGCCCCCCGCTCTTCCAGCCCCCAACAGCGAGGATCAGGGGTATGGCGGTGAGGGCTGGGGCTGCAATCCGAGCGCCCGTGAGGGGGGAGAGGATGAGCGCCAGGCCAAGGTAGAAGGCTGTGTTCCGGCCGATCGCCAAAGCAACGGCGTCGGCGCCCATGAAGTGTCCGAGAACGGCCATGCCCAGTGAGAGGACTGCACAAGCAGCGGCGAGGAGGGCGTCGAGGCGGTGGACAGCCCTCACTGCGACCGTTTCAGCTGCATCTCGGGCGCGGCCGGTGAAAGCAAGCCAGATCACGGCAGGAGTGACGGTGATCAGTGCGCCGAGAAGGAAGTGTCCGGCCCCACCGACCATTGCGGGTATTGGGATGCGGCTCTGCCCGAAGGCCAGGCCGGTACCGGCCGTCGCAGCGGTGACGACGGCGAGGGCGAGCACGTTGCGGGATGCGGCCCACCAGTTCACCGGCCTGCCCCTTCAGGATTCAGGGTCGGCGTCTGGTCACAACCGGTGAGAGTGGCCCGGTTCGTCTCGTACCAGGCGCGCTGACGGTCGGAAGGCAGCGTGAGGATCTTCTGGGCGAGTTTCGCGTCATCGGGTGAGATACGGCCCTGGACCGGCGCCGGGAGCATTTGGGTGGCGATGGCGGTCAGCCAAGCGCTAAGTGGTCCCCGGGCGGGATACGCAGGGTACTTGTGGCTGGTCCTAGCGCACTCGGGTATGGGCGGCAGGAGCGTGCTGGCGAGGTTGGCGGCGACGTCCTGCTCGCGCACTTGGCCCTTGCCTCCGAAGTGGGCTTGTCCGGGCTTGAGGTCACGGTTTTGGGTGAAGGAAGAGAGCATGGGGAACCCGGCGCTCCGCAGGCGTCCGCTGTAGGTGCGGGTTGTCGCCACGATCCTGGAGCGGTCTGGTGTCTCGGGCCACAGACATACCTCCGGGGCGCCCGCGGTGTCGCACACCAGTGCGTCGGGATTCCGGTCGATCACTGGGCTGTAGCTCACGTTCACCACAAGGTATACTGAGGCAGCGGAAGCGGCGACCAGTACAACCAGAGGCTTCCAGCGCCTGGCCTGGGCGATGACCAGGAGGCACGCGGCGATGATTCCGCCGGTGAACAGGAGCGGCCCCCATACCACCATGGGGTCGATGACCGACCCGACCGAGCAGCAGCTGTCATAGGCACCCGCGACCAGGTGGCGAGGCCACGGTGTGTCCCATGATCCAGGGAACGCGGTCACGCAGAACCCGACGACCATCGCCAACGGCGCGGCCGCAAGTTGCGGAAGAAGACCGCCTAAGAGGTACCCGGCGAGCGTGGCGGCCGCCATCAACATCGCAAACACCACGAACATGCCCAGATGGGAGAAAGGCGGCAGGGTTCCCGCCGCGGAGACCCCGATACCGACCGCGATCAGCATCCCGGCCACTCCCATCGCCCACACAGGGGCGAGTAACGGCAAGGCGATGGCGAGCCGGCTGCGGGAGGGAGTCTGTCCGAAGACGTTGCCCCGGCGCAGGCGGGCGCCTTCCCACGCTCCGCTCGCCGCACATGCGGCGGCGGCGAACGGGATCGTGTAGGAGGCGTTCCCGAAGACAGATGGCCCGTAACCGTGGACGGTGCCCGCCGTGATCGGCTCCGACAGGAGCAACAGGACGTAGCCGGCGAGAAAGACGAGCATGAACGCGGCGGAGGAGGACCGAAGGAGAGTGGCGAGGCGCATCGGTCAGATCTCCCGTCCGACGAGCATCGCGTAGGCGGCCTCGGCCTGCTCGCGTCCGCCTGCGGTGGCCGGTGCCAGGGCGTGGAATTCGGCAGGGCTGCCCTGGAACCGGATCCGGCCTTGGGAGAGGACGGCCACGTGCGTGTACAGATCGGCGAGGTCTTCGGTCTGGTGCGTGGAGACGATCACCTGGACGCTGCCGACGAGATCGCCGACGAGATCACGGAAGACCAGGCGCTGTGTCGGGTCGAGGCCGGCCGTCGGCTCGTCCATCAAGATCAGCTCACTGCGGTGGGTCAGTGCTCCCGCGATGCCCATGCGGCGGAGTTGCCCGCCGGACACCTGGTGGCTCTTGCGCCCCGCAAGGGGGGTGAGGTCGACGCGGCGCAGGGCTTCCCCGGATGCCTTCCACGCCTGGTCTTTCGGCATGCCCTTGAGCCATCCCGCGTAGGCGACCTGCTCGCGTACGGTCAGCCCGGGCATGGGGGTGATCTGTTGGGGGATCCACGCCACGCTCTTGCGGTAAGCCGCCAGACGGCGGCCTTTTGCGGTGCGTCCGTGGCAGGTGACCGACCCGGAGGTGGGAGACAGATGGGAGGCGGCGATAGCCATCAGTGTGGACTTCCCGGCTCCGTTCGGTCCGAGGAGGACGGTTGCCCGCGCGTCGATTCGGAGACTGAAGTCATTGAAGACGGGGGTCTTTAGCCCGTACCGGAACGAAACATGATTAAAGATAAGAGACATGGAGGAACGTACAATCCGCCATCCCACCGCGGTGGGATGGCTTTGGTTGTGGGACAGTGGAGAGGAGAGGGTCCCGGTGCTGAATCCACCGGGACCCTCGTACTACTGATTCAACGACCGTACTACCAGCCGACCTTGACGTAGTTGACCGAGAGGTACGTGCCGTGGGACACGTCCGTCAGCTCGAAGTAGTAGTTGCCCTTGCTGTCCGGGTCGCCGTAGTCCACCCACGAGCAGTAGTTCGTCCGGAACCCCATGCCACGGTCCGGAGCGTTAGGGATGTCCTTCCACAGCTGCAGCCCGGCGTAGTTGAACCCGCCGCCGCCGTCCGCGTCGCAGCCCGAGAAGTAGATACCCGTGTAGTCCGAGCTGGTGTTGTTGTCCGTCCAGCGGCGCGACTCGTTACCCGCCCGCCAGGAGTTGATGTACGTCTCGAAGACCCCCTCCGCGTGCGCTGGGATCACCGACGCCGCGCCCAGTAGCGCGGCACCGACCATCGCCCCGGCCCACGACTTCAAACCGATCTTCACTCGACCCCTCCCTGTTTCTGTTACCGCCCGTGCCGGGCGGGACCATCGCGGGTCGTGAATCCGACCCGTCTCGGCTACCAGCCGACCTTGACGTAGTCGATGTTGATGTAGTCGCCGTTGCCGACGTCCGAGAGCTGGAAGTAGTAGTTGCCCTTGCTGTCCGGGTCGCCGTAGTCCACCCACGAGCAGTAGTTGTCGCGGGTGCCGAACTTTCGGTCCGGGGCGTTGGGAATGTCCTTCCACAGAGTCAGCGTTGCGTAGTTGTAGCCGTACCGGTCGTCATCGGAGCGGCAGCCCGAGAAGTAGATGCCGGTGTAGTCCGAGCTGGTGTTGTTGTCCGTCCAGCGGCGCGACTCCGTCGGCGCCGTCCACCACGAGATGTGGGACTCGAACTCTCCTTCAGCGCTCGCCGGCGTGATGCCGCCGATCCCGAGGAGCGCAACATCCGCCAGCACGCCAGCCGCGTTCCTGCGCCGTGTACCCATCATTTTCCCCTTCCCTGCTCACTAGCCCCGTCCCAGGGCATGACGGAGGGAGGAGACGTTCCCCGCGGCGAACGGAACGCTAGCCACGGAATGCCTCATTCTGCGAAAAATTGCTCGGTATGGCTCAAATCGACAGCCGCTCGGAACCCGCTCACGACAGGTCAGAGCTGCAAACCACCGCCCATCCCGTCTCCCCTGCCCCACTGCGCTTTGGCCGAGACCTCTGTCCCCCAGCCCCCTGACCCCTCGCCGACGAGGTTCAGGCCCCCAGAAAGGAACATGGTTGCCTTCACATACGGAGCACACCGGGCCGAGGGCCACCACGCCCGTATCCTTCCCCCCGGGCTGGGCCGACGTCAGCAGGGGGTTCGCGGCCTTGGCGATCTTTCGGACCCCGCGCCTCTGATGCGGTGCGCGTCATTCCTTTCTGGGCGTCCCTGCCCGGCCTGGCGACCCTGACCCGGGCGGGACGGCTGCTGCGCTGGACGCCGCATCGAGGGTTGAGCTGCTGGTGGAGGGCTCGCCGTGATCTGACGCACCGTCCTGGCGGTCACCCCGCCGGGGCAACCCGGCCGCCAGCCGGCGCCCGCTCTCCCGGTCCCCGGGGTCCACACGGCGCAGCCGCGGACCGGCCCGGCACCCACGCGGAACAGGCCAAGCTCGCCGACTCCCACCGCCTCACCGGTCTGGGGGAGACGAGCGCACCACACTCGACCAAGGCGTGACCGTAGCCCGCGGCAAGGGCTACAGGGTGCGGATCACCGGCGGGCTCCGTCCGGAACACAGGCATGGCAGACGGCTTCCTGATCCAGGGCCGCGAGGCCCGCCCCCGCCGCCGGCTCGGATCTCTGCCCGCGCCCCTCCTCACACACCCGCGGGTTGCAGGACGGCAGGCCACAGCCGTTCCTCCAGCGGGGTCCTGCGGTGGCGGACCGCGGCGTCGCGGAGGCCGGCCGTCGCCACCTTGCGGTATGGGCTGGTCGCCAGGGCGCGGGCGGCGTCGGCCCGTACGTCCTCGTCACGGCGGCGGGCGGCGGCCGTGTCGAGGGCCTTCTGGAGCAGCACCTGGGGGCCGTCGGCCAGACCTCCGATCAGCCGCAGCCAGTCCCCGCGGCCGGCGGTCGAGGCCAGCCGGGTCAGCGGCTTCTGCCACTTCCAGCCCAGGGGGGTGACGTGGTGGGGGTCGGTCAGGCCGGAGCCGGCCGTCCGGCGGGCCACCTCCAGCGCCACCTCGACGGCGTGCGCGTGGTCGACGTCGCAGAGGCGTTCGGTCAGGAAGCCGGCCCCCGAGGAGTGGATCGCGGCCGTGTTGGTGGAGAGCCGGACTTGGCCGGCCACGGTGTCGATCGCCGCGGCGATCGCGTCCCGGCCGGCCAGGGGTGCGAAACGGCAGCGGAGGAACGAGCGGAGCAGGGCCAGTTCCCCCGCCGAGGTGTCCGGGACGACCGCCCAGGCCAGCGCGCCCTCCCATTCCTCCCAGCCGGGCTCGCCGCTGACGGCCGCGAGCGGGGAGACCTCGTGGCCGTTCCAATGCCGCAGGACCTGGCATGCCGTGGACCACTGCCGGTTGCGGACCTTCGCGGCCAGCCGGGCCTGCGCAGCGAGCGACGGCCGGTCGGCGGCGCCCAGGCGGACCACGTCGCCCCACAGGCGCAGCGCGGCCGGCTTGGCGTTCGGGTCGGGACACGGGCCGGTGTGCCACAGGTCGGCACACCAGTCGGCCAGTTCCGGCCCGAAGCGGTCGAAGAGCGCACGCGCCGCAGCGGCGGCCGGACCCGGCTGTTCCACCGTGCGCTTCGCGAGGGCGGCCAGCCAGGGGACGTCGGCCGTGGACACCCGTCGGCGCAATGCCTCCGAGACCAGCCGATGGGCCCCGGGGGCGTGATCGGCGAAGGCCGCCTGGATCACCCCGCTCATGTTGTCGCGGTCTCGGGAGCCGTGGTGTCGATGTCCCCTCGGCCCAGCCGAGCCATCGCCAGGTCCATACGGGCCAGGGACATCTCACCGAGTCTCTGCTGCTCCGGAGGCGCGGACTGGAACAGCTCCACCGCTGCGTCGGCACGAGCCTCGGCTTCGCTGAGGTGCTGCGTGCCCGCCAGCCACAAGTGCGTGCTGCTGGAGTAGAACAGCTGCTTCTCGACGGGGAAGGCCATCATCCGCCGAGCAGCTCGTCGCCTTCGCCGAGCTGTTCTCGTAGGCGGTCGGCGGCACTGAGGGCCGCCAAGGCATCGCTGGCCCGGTCGAGCTGGCCAAAGGCACGCACCTTGATGCTCTCCAGCCGAATCTGCGCCGTGCCGGATTCCGGAGTGAACGCGCTTCCCGAGTCGGCGAGGCGTACGGCGTCTACCGGGTGCCCGTCCCAGTATGCGATGGGCGCCTGGGTCCCGCTGAGCCCAGGCCATGCGCTGGCACGCTGGCGCAGTCGGCCGAACGCCCGTTTGAGATCCAGACGGAGGCGCTGGGCGTGGGCACAGCGTGGGGAGGGACGGCGCTTCATCCGGCACCCTGTCAGCGTCCGGTCGGGGGGCCGGTCTGTGCAGAGGCTCACGGTCAAAAGAGCCACGATGTCCGATTAGAGCGCCACGCTGGCTGATTGATGTCTAGTACACGCACATCACCCGCGCAAATCTTCATGATCCGTACGGATGCGCCTCCGTCGGCCGTCCGTGTCGATCCCCTTTCACCAGGTGGTGGAACGCCCATGAAGTTACTGCTCGCGAACGCCCCCAACCCCACGGAAAACCGCAACGCCTCCAACTACGCCTGCTACCCCCACATCGGCATCGTGCAGCTAGCCACGGCCACACGGGAGGCACTGGGCGACCGCGTCGACATACGAGTGGTCGACGGCGGCATCAGCAACACCGAGACCGTCCAGCAGACCGTCCGGGATTTCGCACCGGACATCGTCGGCATCAGCGCCTTGACGCCGACCTACTCCGAGGCCCTGAAGATCGCCGAAACGGCCAAGGCATGCGGTGCGCGGGTCGTCCTCGGCGACGATCACGCGATCTTCTTCCCCGAGATGATTCTCCGTAACCGGCCTCAGATCGACTACGTCATAGCCAACGATGGCGGCGAGATTCCGTTCGTGCAGCTGATGCGCGCCCTGCTCTCCGGCAAAGAGGACTTAACGGAGGTTTCCTCTCTCGCCTACCGGGAAGGTGACGGGATTCGCATAAATCCTGCCCCGAAGTACGCGCTCTCATTGCGCAACACGATTCCTGACCTTTCCTTCATCGACGACGTTCTCGATGTATACCCCGAGAACTACCGGGCCCAGTTCGGCCACCTCCACGGACATGAGGTGCGACCAGTGACCGTGAACAACGCACGCGGCTGCGAGAACGGCATAAGCGCTGCACCTACTGCTCCATCGCGGACCTGACGGTCAATACAGGAGACCCCCGAGGGTTCTGGAAGACGATCGACCAGTACAACCGCGACCACGGCATCAACCTCTTCTTCGAGGTCTACGACAGCTTCACCGCCAGCCCCCGCTACGTGGACGCCCTCATCGACTCCACCCCGTCCCACCTGAAGCGCCGCATCGACGACGGCGAGCTGCAGGTCATGGTGTACGCACGTGCCCTCGGGCTGACCAAGCGCAACAACGTCGACAAGCTGCGGCGGCTCGGCGTCACCCGTGCCAACATCGGGTTGGACGCCGCCGATCCCGAAATGCTCGAGGCGCAGCGGAAGAACAAGACGACCGGCGAGACCAACCTCGAAGCCATCCGCATGCTGAACAAGGCCGGCATCTCGGTCCATGCCTCGTACATCGCCGGCGCTCCGGGCGAACGGCCGGAGACGCTGGACCGGACCATCGCCGGCATCCGGCAGATGCTGGGCGAGGTCGAGCTCTCCTCGGTGGAGTTCTCCCGCTTTATTCCGTTGCCGAACAGTCCCGCATGGGATCTTCTGGTCGACTACGAGCAGCCGAACTTCTTCAAGAGCAGCGAGGAGGTCGACCGCTATCTGACTGCGCTGGGCATCACCTTGACGCGGGACGCCAGGGAGGAGATGTTCGCCAGGTTCGGCAATCAGGACTTGCTCGACATCGACGAGCTGAGCGCTTTCTGGGCAGACAACTTCACCCACATCAGCGAGAGCTATGCCCTTGAGCGGATCAACGAGGTCGACGAGATGGTGACCGCGCACAACGTGCGCACGGGGAACAACGTCGGATAGCCGCGCTCCTTCAGTGCGGTCGCCCCGTCACGCATCGGCGGGGAGAAAAGAAGGGTGCCGAAATGCTGGGAGTGCAGAATCTACCAACCTATGCGATAGGGGCGCTGCTGATCATTCTGCTACCGGGCCCGAGTTCTCTGTTCACGCTGTCGATCGCCGCACAGCTGGGGGTCAAGTCCGGCTACCGCGCCGCAGCCGGGATGTTCCTCGGAGAGACTCTGCTGATGGTGGCGACGGCCGCAGGCCTGGCATCGCTCCTGGAGGCCAACGAGCTGGTGTTCGCTGTGGTGAAGTACGCGGGTGCCGGCTACCTGACGTGGATCGCCGTAGGCATGATCCGGGCGGCCTGGGCCATGTGGCGACGCCGGCACGAGAAGGCTGTGGAGGATGCCCCGGCCACACCAGACCTGCCGAAGGGCGGAAGGCTGTTCCGGCGGTCACTGGTGATCACGGTCCTGAACCCGAAGGCGATCTTGTTCTTCCTCTCGTTCTTCGTCCAGTTCGTCGACCCTCAGTACGCGTATCCGGCGTTGTCCTTCGCCCTGCTGGCCGCCGTCTACCAAGTCATCAGCATCGCGTACGTCACCATACTGATCTTCAGCGGAACGTATCTCGCCGCCCAGTTCCGACGCCGCCGGAAGCTGTCTGCGAGCCTCACGACAGGGGCAGGAGCCGTATTCCTTGGCTTCGCAGCGAAGCTGGCTACGACAAGCAATTGAGGGCGTCGTCCGGCCCGGGGATGCCGGGCCGGACAACCCCACAACACTCCCGAATCCAGCCAACTGGCTTGCCGCCGCGATCCAGTGCTGCCTCGCGCGACGGGGTTGGTCCTGCCCTCCCTGCGCGGCCGTCCGGGCCATCCGCATGCGCGTCTAGAGGGCTCCCATAGAACGGGACCGGACCACCGCCGCGGGCGCGGGAAGCAGCTTGCTGACCTGCGACTCTATGCGACTGGAACCCTATTTTCGGCGACTTCTTAAGAATTGGACATATCGATCGATTAGGGTCAATCATCCCAACGTTGGGGGTCGCCCCGGCAGTCGCTCGCTCGCTGGCTGGTCAACGCCACCGTTGCCGACGCCCGTGCGTCGCTTCGTCGCCTGCCGAAGGGCACTGTGAACTCGTTGTGGGAGCGGGCCTTCGCCAGTCGCAGTAGCGTATGCCGCGTCGGTGATGGCGGCAGCGGCTACGGGACGGCCCTCGAGCGGTGCCTCGCCTTGAGGTGGTCGAGGGAGACCGCGTGGCCATGCCACAGGAGGGCATCCCACCACGCCGACGTCCCCTGCGCAGACTCAGCTCCCGCACAGCTGGGCGCGAGCGCGGAGGCCACGGCCCGCCATGCGGCCGACGCCTAGGGGGTGGAGGGCCCGGTCGCCGTCACACCCCACCGCGCCCCGGCCGCCCGCGGCACCGTCAGCGGCCAAGGCATCGGGCTCCTCGGCCTGGACGTCTCCTCCCGCCGCCCAAAGGAGCGCTGCGACGGCTCCACCTTCCCGGCTATGCCGCCCCTGATCGTCGCTGGAGACTTCAACTCCATCGAGCGCGACCAACCAGCCCCGCAGAAGGTGTTCGGTCGCTGGGAACGCCCAGGCCGCCGGCCTCGCCGAGGCCTACCGGCATCTCACTCCCCCCACGAGGTCGCACCGACCAGCGCCCGAACGTCGGCGTTTCGGCCAACCGTCGTCGAGCCGCGGGCCCTTGTGCGGCAAGGGTCGGTGCACCGCGCACCTTCGGGAAACCGCGGAATCACAGGGTGCGCAAGCCGTCCGAAAGGAACAGGTGCTCGAAATCGTGCGGCGTCGTTGAGCACGGCAACGACGCCACCACGTGCACCAGGGGGGAACACATTGACGCCAGTCGAAACAGGCAGCGATGAGATCGCGGTCGGTCCGAAGGCCGGAGACACGGACAACATCTCGGACGCCGAGCGGGAACTGTACGGGGGCCGGCTGCGCTACGACCAGTCCTTCGTCCGCCACGAAGGCCCGCTGACCAGGCTGAAGTTCGGGCACATGGCAGCCGCGCTGCCGCGGATGGTGGGCATGGTCCTGCGCACCGGCTGGGAGGCGGACCGGCACGCACTGACGGGGGTCGTTGCCGCCGAACTCGGGCAGGGCGTGGCGGCCGGGTGGGGTCTGGTGGCGGTGAACGGCGTGCTCGCGCAGTTGTTCGCCGACGGTCCGACCGTGGACAAGCTCCGCGAGGCACTGCCGTCGCTGACGGTGCTCGCGGTCGTAGCGGTGGCCACCGCCGTCCTGTCTGCCTGGTCGACCGCCATGTCCGGCCGGCTGGAGCCCCAGGTGGAGCGGGCGGTCTCCGCCCGGTACTACACGGCCGTCACCGGCGTGGAGGTGGAGGCGACCGAGCGGCCGGAGGTCCAGCGGATCCTGGAGGCGGGGAGGTTCGGCACGGACTCGGCCCGCAGCATGCTGCGGCTGTCGGTCGGCGTCGGCAATGTGGTGATCGGCATGGCGGCGGCCGCTGTCGTGCTCGCGGCGCTGCACTGGGCGCTGCTGCCGATGCTGCTGGCGATCGCCCTGCCCAAGGGGTGGGGCGCGGTCCGCTCGGCCCGCCGTGACTACCTCTCCCGGATGACCTGGGTCGACCACCGCAGGGCGATCGCGTCCCTGCTGGCCTACCTGACCCGCCCGCACGCCGCCGGTGAGCTCCGCGTGCACGCCGCCGGCACGAAGCTGCTGTCCAGCTACGAGGAGATGTCCAGGCAGACGGAGGCCGAGCAGCGGCGCCTGGCCCGGGCCCAGGCATCGACGGACCTGGTCGCGGGCGGGTTCGCCGGCCTGGCGTCGCTGGCCTGCTACGGGGTGCTGTGGTGGCTGCTGTCGACCGGCGGTCTCCCGCTCGCCGTCGGCGGAACCGCGGTGATCGCCATCCGTACGTCGACGGCGCGGCTCACGTCGCTGGTGCAGCAGGTCAACCGGCTGTACGAGGAGCTGCTGTTCCTCACCGACACCGAGGACGCCATCAAGATCGCCGGGGAGAACGCCATCCCCTCTTCCGGTGCGCCGCTGCCCGCCCCGTTGCGGGAGGTGTGGACGGAGGCGGTGTCGTTCACCTATCCGGGCGCTGACGGCCCCTCCCTGAAGGGTGTGAGCGTGCGCGTGCCGCGGGGGAAGGTGACGGCCCTGGTCGGCGCGAACGGGTCGGGGAAGACCACGCTCACCAAGCTGCTGGCCGGGCTGCTGCTGCCGGCCGAGGGAGACGTGTGGTGGGTGGGTGAGTCGGGCGAGCGGGTCGGGCTGCGCGAGGCGGACCGCGCCCGGATCTTCGCCGAAGTCGGCTTGCTGGCCCAGGACTTCCCGCGTTGGGAGATGACGGCGGCCGCCAACGTGGCCATCGGCGCCGGTGACCGCCCCCGGGACATGGACCGCGTCCGCAAGGCCGCCGGCGAGGCGGACGTGCTCGAGCTGGTCGAGGGCCTGCCACATGGCTGGGACTCGATCGTGATCAAGGGCTACGAGCGCGGTGTCCAGCTCTCGGGAGGCCAGTGGCAGAAGCTGGGGACAGCTCGCACGAGGTACCGGCAGGCGCCGTTCCTGCTGGTCGACGAGCCGACCAGTGCGCTGGATCCCCATGCGGAGATCGCCGCGTTCGAGGGGCTGTGGTCCCTGGCCGAGGAGGGGCACGCGGTCGTGCTCGTCACCCACCGGCTCGCCGCGACCATGCACGCCGACCACATCTACGTCCTCGACCAGGGGAGCGTCGTCGAGGACGGCACCCACGAGGAACTCATGGCCCGCGAGGGCGGTCTGTACCAGGGCATGTTCACCGCCCAGGCCGCCCAGTACGGAATCGCGCCGGCACCCGACGGCGTTCCCGGCCCCCGCGGCGCCCAGCCGTCCGGCCACGAAACGGCGAGCTGATCCACCGGAGCGACCTCCCCCCAGCCCCCCCACCACGCACACTCCGTCGAAGGCGAGACCACGCCCATGCCACCCAGCTCCACCGCGATCCGCACCACCGTCGAGGCGTACCTCGGCCGGCACCCCGGCGAGCGTGCCGCCCTGGCCGGACTCCTCGCCGCGCTGGACCGGCCCGTCGACGCGACCGCCCGGACGACGCTGCCCGGGCACGTCACGTGCAGCGCCGTCGTCATCGACCGGCAGGGCCGGGTGATGCACATCCGGAACCGGGCCACCGGCGGCCTCGTGCTCACGCCAGGCGGCCACATCGAACCGGGGGACCGCACGCTGCTCGCCGCGGCGCTGCGGGAGGTGTCGGAGGAGGCCGGGATCGCGCCGGGCGACCTGTGCCTGACCCGGCAGCTGCTCGGCTCTCCCATCGACATCGACGTCCACGACATCGAGGCGAACCCGGCGAAGGGGGAACCGGCCCACCGCCACTACGACTTCCGCTACGTCTTCTACCTCGCCGGCGAGGAGCCGCCCGCGATCGTGCCGCGGGACGAGGAGGTGTCCGGCGCCCAGTGGCTCCCCCAGCCGGAGGTGATCTCGCCGACACTGCGCGCGAAACTCCTGGCGACGCGGCTGGACGGCCGGCCGGAGCCGGTGAACGCTTCCGCGCTCATCCACGACGGGGCCGGCCGCTACCTGCTCCACCTGCGCGACCACAAGCCGGGCGTCATCTGGCAGTCGGGGGCGTTCGCTCTTCTCGGCGGGGGCCGCACGCACGGCGCCCAGAGCCTGGAGGACACGCTGCTGAGGGAGCTGTCCGAGGAGGTGCCCGACCTCCGCCTTGAGGACGTGAAACCCTACGCCGTGGAGGCCGCCACCAGCATCGACGGCCTCAGCGTCCCCGTACGCGTCTTCGCCGGCCGGTGGCGCGGCAACCCCGACCGTCTCGCGCTGCACGAGGGTGTGCTGCTGCGCTGGTTCACCCTCGCTGAGCTGGACCGGCTGCGCCTGAGCCCCGCCACCCGGGACCTGCTGCGCAGGCACGCGGCCGAGAACCCTCCGGATGTCGGGCCGGACGCGGCTCCCGCCGTATGGGGCGGGGGCAGCCGGACGGTGCTGAACGGTATCGGAGTCCACCTCCACCTCGAAGACGCCGAAGGCCGGGTGCTCCTCGGGCTGCGCCACCCCGACTCGAAGTACGCGGGCGACACCTGGCACTACCTCGCCGGCCGGTGCGAGCAGGAGTCCGCCCTCGCCTGCCTGGTCCGCGAGGCGAGGGAGGAGGCCGGTCTCGTCATCGACCCCGGGGACGTGGAGCTCGCGCACGTCGTCCACGTTGTCGACGCCGTGGGCGAGCTGCCGTTGATGCAGCTGGTCTTAAAGGCCCGCCGGTGGGAGGGGGTACCGAAGGTCCTTGAGCCGGACAAGTGCCTGACCTGGCAGTGGTGGCCGCGGCAGGAGCTGCCGGACAGGATCGTCCCCTACACCCGAACGGCCATCGCCGCGATCGCCGAAGGCCGCCCCTACTCCCAGCTGGGCTGGTGAGCAGGGTGAGTGCCGAGTCCGACGTCACGGTCGTGGCCGGGTTCTGGGGCTGCTGTACCGGATCACGCCGGCTGCGGTCGGCGAGGGCCCTGCGGGAACGGCGACCCTTAACTACGTGGCCGCGTCATCCTGATTCTTGCCGGTCAGCGGGGCTGGTGTGTCGCTTCGGTGGGGTTCTCGTGCTGGTCGGAGATCGGTAGCGCGCGGAATGCGGCTAATGCCGGACCGTGTCGGGGGCATAGGGGTGGAGGTCCTCACCCCGGAGTACCAGCGGATAACGGAGTCTGCGCAAGGCCAGGCTCGGAGTACAGGCCGACCTCGGCTTCACCGACCTGGTTTGACGATCCCGAGGACCCGGTGATCATTACCAGCCGCAGGGCCACCCGCAACCACCGCCTCACCGACGCGCAGAAGGAGGCAATCGCCTGCTCACCCGCGAACGCGCCGCCGTCGAACACAGCTTCGCGATGCCGGGCCCGCTGCGGGGGCGGGTCGGCGTGGCCGGTCGCGGCGGAGGAGGGAGGCGTTCAGGGCGGAGGCGAAGCCGCACCAGAGCGCGTACGGCACGAGAGCCGCAGCGGCCGCGGTGTCGGCGCGGGCGGTGCGGCGGATCAGCTCGGCGTTGCTCAGGTCCAGTGCCAGGGTGCCGGACAGGCCGGCGGCGGGGCTGCGGGCCTGGAAGAACAGCCAGTTCCACCCCGCGTTCAGTGCCAGGTTGGCCGCGAAGCTTCCGGCGAGAGCGGTCCGCCCGCCGGGTGGCGCCGCGTTCCAGGCGCGGCCGCCCGCCCAGGCGATGCCCGCGTACAACGGAGTCCACACCGCGCCGAACGCCCAGCCGGGCGGCTGCCAGGGAGGCTTGCGCAGCTTCCGGTACCAGGGGCTGTCGGGGTCGACGGCCACGGCTCCGAGCCCGGCGGCCGCCGCGACGACTGCGGCGGATACGGCGTAGGACCGCCAGGCACCGGCCCGGCGCGCCCTGCCCTCGCGCACGGTGGCGCCAGCACCCGGGCACGCGTCGCTGGAGAGTCGCATGCCGGGCGTGTGCCCGCGCCCGGCACCCTCACACCGGCCGGAGCAGCCGCACTCGAGGCGGCACCGGGCCGGGCGCGAGCCGGTTCGTCGTACGACACCGAGGGCCACTCCAGCGGCTACAGCCCCAGCGCGCGGCGAACGGCGTCCCGTCGCGCACCCCGCTGGTGGCGGGTGGTTCCGGCGCGGTGCTCGCGAGCGGGGCGGCCCTGCCCGTCCGCCGCGCCCCGGCCACCTGCCCCCGCTCCCCCGCCCCTGCTCGGCGCCGGGACGGAGCAGGGGCGGGGTGACCGGCGTTGGGCGGGGGTCCTCGAGACCGTAGGGTCTGATCATGACCATGTCGCCTTTGCCCAGCCCGCCCGACACGTCCGGGACCTCGCAGCAGTCGCACACCGCCCCGGGGGCAGACGGCCCTGCGGGAAGGCGGCGGGGCAGGAGGACGGTACTGATCGTCGCCGTATCGGTCGTGGGCCTCCTCGCCGCGGGATTCGGGGTGCGGTGGATGGCGAGCGCGCCGGAGGAGTACCGGCTCTCCCTGCCCGACACCTTGCTCGGCGGCTCCTACCAGCGGTCTGAAGACGCGCCGCCGAGTTCGGAGGACGATGCGCCCATGGGGCCTTCCAGCACCGCTGCCGGGAAGCTCACACGCGTCACCGCCCAGTACGAGAAGGGCTCGGCGGGTACCAGAGAGATCCTCATGGTGACGGGGGCGTACGGCCGTTTCACGACCCCGCACGACAGATCCCGCACGGCCCTGCTGTCGGGAGCCTCGGCGCCGTCCGAGGTGCAGGCTCCTGTCCCGCCCAAGGACATCACCCCGGCGGGCAGCGACATCACGGTGAGCTGCCAGGTTCTCACCCGGCCCGGCGATGGGGACGTCCGGGTCGACATGCCCATGTGCGCATGGTCGGACGGGAACACCATGGCCCTGGTGGCGCTGGTCAACCCGGACGGCCCGCAGCCGGCCCCGGAGAGCATCGATCTGGACCGGCTCGCCGCCATGACGCTGCAGGTGCGCTCAGAGGCCCGACAGCCGGCGGCCGGCTGATCGTGCGGCGTGAGCCGTCACCACAGCTTGTCGATCTCCCCGGGATACAGCTCGATGCGGGAGTGCTGGAACGTCGTCCGCGCCTCGCGGCCCGCTGCCGAGAAGAAGTCCGACATCGTGATCTTGTCGTAGCCGGGCTGGTCGCTGGGGAAGGGAGCCTGTCGTGTTCCTCCGACGAGGACGGCCCCCGGGAGCACGCTCCAGCCGGCGCTCTCGTAGAACGCCCGCAGCGGACGGTCGCAGGTGAACACACCGAGGTCCAGGTGCTGGGCGATCATCGTGTCGCGCGCCGCCGTCACCAGGTGCCGGCCGTACCCACGGCCGCGGGCGTGCTCGCTCGTCACCACCGTGCTCAGCCCCCCGGCCGAGAAGGCCCGGCCTGCATGGATGATCTCCTTGAACAGGATGTCCAGCGCGGCCAGCACTTTCCCCTCGTCCACGAGCAGCATCGACAGGGGGCACAGCGCGGGGTCGTGGGTCGTGGCCTGGGCAGGCGTGTCGGAGCCGGACCCGGACGGCCACGCCCGGTCCTGCATCTGTCTCACCTGCACGCGGAGGCCGGCGGGGGTGGCTGCCTCGGGGAACGAAAGGATCTGCACGCCCCGATTGTGCGCAGACCCCGCCGGGAGGCGAGCGGGCGGTGTCGTTTTTGGGAGGGGGTGTCGGCGGGGCCGGACGCACTGCACTGACTGTTCGTCGACGTCGCGGCCGAACAGGTCGTCCCAGCGGGCGGCGTTTTCGACGGTCACCGCAGTCTCCTTCCTCTTCGGGTCGGATGCTTGCGTGTGCACCCTGCGCGGGGCAGGTCGGCGGTCACACCCAGGTGCAGTTGTCGTCGGTGACGGCTTCGAGGGCGGCGTCGGTGACGGCGGTGCGGGGGTCGGGCAGGGCGGCAAGGGCCGGGCCGATGGGCGGGAAGATCGGCAGCTCGGCGGTTTTGCGGTAGTCGATCCACTCGATGACGCCGGTCTCGTGGCTGCCGTCGGGGAGTTCGTCCAGTTCGGTCTCGGCGAGGGTGGCGCGCAGTTCGGGGGTGATGTGGAAGCGGTAGATCAGGTGGAGCTTGCGCGGCGGCGGGGTGGGCCCGGGGCGGGTGACGCGCTGGTCGACGACCCACATCAGGTCACCGCCTTCGGCCTGGTCGACGTCGAGGCCCAGTTCCTCGGCGAGTTCCCGGGCGAGGGCGGCGTCGAGGTCTTCGCCGTGCTCGACGTTGCCGCCGGGCGGGGTGTAGTGCGTGGAGTCGGCGCGGTCGCGGCGGATGAGGGCGACGTCGCCGCCGCAGAACACCAGGGCCCCGGTCCGGATCTTGATCCGGGAGAACGGGGCCGCAGCGAAGGTTTCAGGTGTGCTGGTCATGGCGGCCAGTATCGTGGTCGCCCAGGCGGCCAGGCAGCCTCTCTCTCCCCTTTCACCCGCCCACCCGGCAGCGTCGTTCAGCCGGCGGGCAGGCCGGACAGCGCGAACGCGGCACGGCCGGCCGCCATGCTGATGTGCTCGATGAAGCCGTCCGGCAGGGTCAGCACGTGCCGACGCAGGCGTCACCCCGTGCCTCGCATGACCGGGAAGGGGTGGCAGGGGCCCAAGTCCTTAACGAGCAGGTCAGGGCGCTCTTGGCCCGGTTCTTCTTCCCGACAAGGCGATGGGCAGGCGCCCGGTCGGGTTGAGGGCAGCAAAGTTCGCCCGGTTCGCCGCCACAGCCTCCACGGCGCCCTCGACTCACTTGGCCAGGGCCTCTTCCAGCAGGAACCAGAAGTTAGGCCCTCAGCGCACACCGGCGGCTGGCCCGTGC
Organism: Streptomyces sp. NPDC001594; assembly: GCF_042893675.1. Lineage (NCBI taxonomy): Bacteria > Bacillati > Actinomycetota > Actinomycetes > Kitasatosporales > Streptomycetaceae > Streptomyces > Streptomyces sp. NPDC001594. The sequence goes on from NZ_JBIAVB010000001.1 coordinate 155,895, forward strand.
GTCCGGTGAGCCGATGGAGCCATCCCTCGTCCCAGTGCACCTGGTCGAGGAGCCGCAGCACGCCCTCGGCCATGCGGTGGGGTCCAGGCCGCAGTGGCTGATACCGCCCGGTCCGTCGTCCCGAACGGTCACCCGCAGAGCCCCTCACGCCCCTGGCCCCTGACCGTCATCTGCGTCCACTGTCCTGACGCTCAGATCAGCGGGGGACGCCCCAGCCGCGTCATCCGCCACACAGTGCGCCACTTCATCGCCTTGCGGGGACCGCACGGATTGCGCAGCCCCTCCACGAAGCCGCCGCACCACGCCTTCAGCCCGCCGAGAGACCGGACCGGGATCAAGGGGAGAGGAAGCCGCCGCCGGGCAAGCCACACTCGATTCCGCGCCGTGAAGCGGTAGTAGACCGCGTGCCGGGCCGGGGAGGTCTTGGGGTGCTGAAGAACAAGGTCGGGCTCATAGAGGATCTTCCAACCGTCATCCAGAGCACGCCAGGCAAGGTCGGTCTCCTCGTGCCCGAAGAAGAACTCGCCGGCCCAGTCGCCAATCCGCTCCAGCATCGGGACAGAGAAGGCATGGCCCCCGCCGAGGAAGGCGGTCACCAGGCCACGGCGCATCGGATCATCGGCACGAAGCCGCGGCACCCAGCGCCGCTCCGTGTGTCCGTGCTCGTCCGCGACCCGGAAGCCCACGATCCCGAGCTTGGGGTCCGTCGCGAACAGCTGCTGGATCTTGCGGAACACGTCATCAGCGATGAGGAGCCCGTCGTCGTCCAGCTCAACGACGACGTCCACGTCGCCCGATTCACGCAGCAGCTTCAACCCGACGTTGCGGCCACCGGGGCAGCCCAGGTTCTCCTCGAGCGGGATCTTCGTGATGTCCGCCGTGATGTCCGTGAGAGGCGTCGCGTTCCCCACCAGCACCACCCGCGCCGCTGGAACATCCTGCTTCTCCACGGAGGCCAGGAGGGCCTCCAGTTCGTGCGGGCGAGTGCCCATCGTCACGATGACGACTCCGAGACGCGGCAACGGCATAGCGGCAAACTCCAGGTATCGGCGAATACGATGATGCTAGTGGCGGAGACGCCCTCTTTTGCATGTCGCGAACACACCCGACGACCTACAGGAGAGTCGGCAAGCCGCCTGCTCCCGCTCCCCGGCTCAAGAGGCCGCCGCGCAGGCGAGGCTCGTCGCGCAGCGCGGCGTCAAATGTCCGGGTGGTCGTGGTCGGCAACGACTGCCCCGGAGTCGTACTCTCACCGTTCGCCTGCCGGAGAGCGTCGGCGTTCCCGGCGGCCGAACCGCCGGCGCCGAGGCGCTGTAAGGCGGGAGATGCCGTCGTGTGGCTGTTCTTCCTCGACAACGACGCCGGCCCTAAGCGGCCTGGGTCTTGCCCTGGCCGACCGGCCGGGACGAAGCAGTCCCGTCTCCGGGGCCAGCAGGTCTCCGCTGTCGAGGGCCCGGCGCAGCACCGTGGCGCCCCCTGGTGGACGCGGCCATCTTTCGCGGGCTGCCCAGCGGGGTCTCCCGTACCGGGAGCGCACCGGGCCGTGATGCCGCTGGCCCGCAACGAGCGGCGGTGTCCTCTGGCCGCCGCCCGGCCCCACTCCCCCACCCCAGGCCCGGCGGGGCTCCGCTCCGCAACCAGGCTTCGGCGCTCGAATACACGGGCCGCGACAAGGAGGACCTCGCCCTCGACGCCCTCGGCCGCATCCTTGAAGAGCAGGGGGTGGAACTGACGGACCAGCGGGGCGCACCAAGCGTAGGTGCCGACGCCTACGACTCGAACGTGCGCTACTACGAGATCAAGGCACACGGACGTGCTGTCCCGAGTGAGCTGAACCTGACGCGTGCGGAGTTCATCAGGGCGTGGTCGGAGGGCGAGAACTACACCCTCGTGATCGCCTCGCGCCTCGAGGAGGGCGCCGGCGGGCCGACCCTGCGTCTGGTGGACGACCCGTTGCACCGCTTCGAGTTCGAGCCTCCGACGGACGTCCGTCTCAAGGGGGTGCGGGACGTTTCGGTGGAGTCGACCGTGTACGAGTGGCCGCGCACCGAGTGACTCCGCGTCCGCCATCCCTCTCGGAAACCGGTCAGGCGCCGGGACTGCTGGTCGAGGCTCCTGCCGCCCAGGCACTACGGTGACCGAGCGCCGGCCACCAGCGAGCCGAGGGCCGTGCGCCGGTGGGTGACCGAGCGGCCCGTGCGGGTCGTCGTCGCCATGCCCGCCGATCTCAGGGCGGCCGCGTGGGACGAAGCCGTCGCGTTGCTGACGTGGAGAGCACGGGCCAGGGACGTCGTGGTGTGAGGTTCGGCCAGGAGGTGCAGGGCGTCCAGCCGGGTGCGCCCCAGGACGGCGGCGAGGCCCTCGGCGAAGACGGCCGGGTCTCCCGCGCCGGGCGGGAGCCCGGGGCCGGCCGGGTAGGTCAGGACCGCGGGACGGCCGGGGGCGTCCTGGAGGAGTGGGCCGGCTGGGTGGTGGAAGGTGGGCAGCAGAACCAAGCCGCGCCCGTCGAGGCGGACGTCGCGGTCCGGCGCCGCGCCGGGCCATTCCCACACACCCTCATGGATCCGGCTGCCCGGGGCGAGGCCGGTCAGGGTTGCGGCCAGGCCGTGCTCGGCGATCGTCAGGGCGTAACGGGTGAATTCCTCGCGGTGGAGGTCCTCTACAACGGACCAGACGGGGGCGAGGACCGTCTCGTATGCGGCCCGCTGGGCGCGGCGCAGGGTGTGCCAGGCCGTCTCCCGCCCCGCGTGCAGGTCGCGGATCCAGCCCGGGGCGGGCATCGCCGCGTAGAGCCGATCCAGTTCGGAGCGGACGAGACCGGCGCTGGTGGCGCGGATTCGTCCGAAGCCTTCGGCGACGGTGTCGCCGAGGACGTCGAGGAACGAGGCCGGGTGGCCTGCCGGAGCCAGGTCGGCGAGCGGGCTGCTCGAGGCCGGGAGGGAGCGCAGGATGCGACCGCGCCACGGCGCGAACAGTGGGCCGCCGCTGCGTTCCATGGTTGTGGTAAGGGCGGCGTGCAGCTCCTGGAGGGGTGCTGGACGGACTGCGAACCGGGTACGGGCGAGGTCTTCCGGAGTGAAGTGGACTCGCAGCACTCTCACAGCTCCTCGTCCTGGGCCAGCCCTTCGGCCACGGCCTGAACCTTCGCGTCGTGACGGCCCCGCGCCAAGGATGTCCGTATGACTTCACGACGCACTCTGTTGAAAGGCACCCTATTCGCCGGTGCCGCCGCCATGCTGCCCACGGCTGCGTCCGCCTCCGATCACGGCCTGGTCCTGCGCCTGCCCGCGCCCACCGGCCCGTACCCGGTGGGCATGGAGGTGGCCCACCTGAGGGATCCGGCCCGTTCGGACCCGTGGGTGGGTGGTGCAAGGGAGTTGATGCTGACGATCCTGTACCCGGCTCGATCGGTGCACGGGTTGTCCCGGGCGCCACAGCTCACTCCGGCCGAGGCCAGGGAATTCGCCGACCTTGCGCCCCACGTTCATCCCGGCCTGCCCGGGCCGGGAGCCGTGGACTGGGGTGCGCTCCTCACCCACGGCCACGTGGGTGCGCCGCCTCTGCCCGGCCGTCGGCCGGTGCTGGTGTACTCACCGGGCGGCGGTGACTCCCGCACGCTCGGCACGACCCTCGCCGAGGACCTGGCGAGCCACGGCCGGGTGGTCGTGCTCGTCGACCACCCCGGTGACGCTTCTCAGGTGGAGCTGCCGACCGGGCTACGACGGACCGTCCTGCTCGGGCCGCCGGACCCGTTGACCTTCCGCACGATGGTGGACACCCGGATCGCTGACCTCCGTTTGGTTCTGGACCGGCTCGGTGAACTGCCCCTCGCCCGGGTGATGGACTCCAGCCGCATCGGGCTGTACGGGCATTCCGCAGGCGGCACCGCGGCGGTGTACGCGGCGCGTGAGGACCACCGGGTCAGCGCGGTCGCCAACCTGGAGGGCTACCTCGACCTGTACCCGGCGCCGGTCGCCTTCGCCCGGCCGCTGCTGCTCTTCCGCACCGCCGGATTCGACGGCGCCGCCCGTATCGAATCCTCCTGGGCGTCCCTTTCCGGCCGCCGCGCGCTGCTCCCGGCGGCGAACCACTGGGCGTTCACGGACTACGGCTCGCTCGTCGCACAACTCCATACAGGCGGCTTGGTGACAGCAACAGCACGGGCCGGGCTCATCGGTACCGGCGACCCGGTCGTGACACTCGCTGAGGTACGACGCCGGATGGGTGCCTTCTTCGCCTGCCTCTGAGACGGCGGCCAGGGGCTCGGCGAAGGCGTGGGGTCGAGCCGGCACACGCGACCTCGACTCGAGGCTCGTGCGAGCCCACCAGCACGTCATGGCGGGCTGTCGACGTCCTGCTCGGGTACCTTCACCCCGGAAGACGGCGGCTCCTGGTTCGAAATCCCCGTCGAGGGCGGCATCGATTCGCAACCGGCCCGCGCGTGGCTGGTGGACGGCCCGGCCGGCACCGCGTATGTCTCACCAACGGTGTGAGCCGGGGTGCTCCCGGTGGGGCTGTCCCTCCTCCTGGCACCGCACTTGACGCAACAGCCTCAGGGTTCGAGATCCAGCACGGCCGTCTGCACGGCCACCCGTACGACCTCCCCGGACGCCGACCGCCCCACCCACACCGGGTACACCCCGTCGCCGCCCGTGCAGAACACCGCCAGGTCCGCCCCGAGGCTTCCACCGTCCAGGTGCATGCCGACGACGGAGTTGGAGAGCCGGTCGTACTCCGGGGACCCCCGCCGCCTCGCCCGCGCCAGCAGGTCCCGCAACTCCTCCCATACCTCGGCGTCGCCGAACGCGCCTGCGGCTGCGTCCGTGCCGAAGCCGAAGGCCGTACCGGCCCGGAGCCGGAGCGTGTCGTCACCCGGCCCGAGCGCCATCTCCCAGGCCGCCACGGGGCCTTCACCGATCAGCAGCCGGACGGCCACCGCCTCCGTGTACGACCCCCAGTGCTCCTCCCCCACCTCAACCCAGGCCGCCTCCATCGGGTACGCGCCCGGCGGCACCTCCACCGTGATCCCGGACAGCCCCTCCCCGGTGTCCGGGCAGGCCACCGCCAGCATCCCGCTCGGCACGCGCACGCTGCCGCACGGCACCGGGTCGAGGACCTTCAGCCCGGGGATCTCCGCCCCGGCCCGGAACACCCGGTCGAAGTCGACGGGCCCGCGCAGCCGCGACGGCACCTGCCGCCAGCCGGGCGACTCCGCGTCAGGCAGCACGCCGACCCACTCCGGGAGCGTGTCCGCCACAGGCAGCGCCGGCCAGTCGTCGAAGCCCGGCCGGACCATCCACAGGTCCCCGTCCGCCACCTCCACCTCGGCCTCCAGGGAGTCGCCCCGCATGCCCGCGGGCTGTTGCGAGATCCGGGCCGTGCCGTCGGCGGACACCTCCACCGCCGTGCGGGGGCAGTCCACCGCGTCCTGCGCCGTCCCCGCGTCCGGGTACCGCCGCACGAGCAGCCGCCGCAGCAGCAGCCGCCGCTCGTCGTCCCGTACCCGCAGTTCCACCTCGGCGGTCCGGCGGCCCTGCTCGTCGTACGCCCAGGCGTCGACGGTGCCGGCCCGCCACGCCACCATCCGCACCCCGAGCGGCACTTCGCGACCCGGAGCGCGGTACACCACCGCGTACGGCAGCCCCTCCGCGTCCCGCGCCCGCGCCTCGTCGGGGGACAGCGCCCGACCGCCGGTACGGGACCCCGTGTGCCAGGACTCCTCGTATGTCACGTACGCCGTGTCAGACATGGGTGGCGGCCCCGTCCCGCTCGGGCAGGATCTCGGGCATCCCCTCGATCAGCACCACGACGCTGACCAGCTCGCCGGCCTCGCAGCGCCCCAGCCACACGGGGTAGGTACCGTCCCCGGTCGTCGCGAAGGCCATCAGTTCGCCGCCGGTGGACCTGTCCCAGGTGTGGTGGATGAATGTCGACCCGTCGGCCAGGTCCTCGTACCCGTCGAGGTCCGGCTCCCCGTCGATCAGCCCCCGTTCGAAGAGCGAGAGGAGCGACTCGAAGGACCCGGCATCGGCGAAGCAGCCGGTGGCGCCGTCCGTGTCGAATCCGGCTATCTGCTTCTCGATGAAGATGCGGCGGTCGTCGTCCGCCCCGAGTGCCATCTCCCAGGACGCCGCAGGGGTCTCGCTGAGGAGCAGGCGGACGGCCGTGGGTTCCGTGGTCTCGACCTCGGCGTTGCGCCACTCGCAGTGGTAGCTGAACGCCACCCGTGCCTCGTCGAGCACGTACTCCCCGGGCGGGACGGGGACCGTGATGTGCGGCCCGTTCTCGTGGCTGATGAACAGGCCCGAGACGGCCAGCAGCCCGCTGGGGACGTGCACGGTACCGACCCGGTGCGGCTCCACGACCGTCTGCTCGGGGTGGTACCCGTCGGTGACCCGCACCCCGGGCCGGAACAGCTCCCCGATCCGACCCGGTTGCGCGGGACGCGGCGGCCGCCAGCAGGAGGCGGGCGCCTCCCCGACATCGCCCTCGAGGACCTCGGCCGCCTCGAAGACCGGCGGCTCCGTGAACCCGTGCAGCTGCGCCGAGAGCAGGGGCCACTCCCCGAAGGCGGGTCGGTCCATCCAGCGGTCGTCCTCCCGGAGACCGGCCGAGGTGGCGTAGCCCCGGGGCTCCTCCACCCTCCTCCCCCTCCCGGCCGGGAACAGGTCCAGGATGACGCGCGGGCACTTCGGATCGAACTCCGCCGTCTCCGGGGCCGGGTAGTTCCAGGCGACGGAGTACCGGTGAAACAGCCGCTCCGGGTCGTCCAGCAGCCTCAGGTCCAGGTCGTGTGTACGGCGGCCCTGGTCGTCGTACACCCACAGCCCGACGTGATGGTCCCGCCAGGAGACGAGCCGGACCTCCAGCGGCACGTCCCGGCCCGCAGTCCGGTACACCACCACGTACGGCAGCCCGGCCGCGTCCCGCTCCCGGGCCTCTCCGGTGGACAGAGGCCGCCAGGCCGCCCGGGCCTGCGGGTCCCACGCCTGCGCGTACCCCACCTCGACGACCATGACCACTCCCTGCTCCTGCGCCCCTACCTGTTCCTGAGCAAGGTAGCCGCCGTCTGTGACAGCGGTCCCCCGTCTGGCTCCTCGGGGCCGCCGCCACCGCCCTCCCTCCCCCCCCGTCCTGCACTGGCGCGCCCTCTCCCCCGAAGGCGGGCCCGCCTTCGGCAGCGTCCACGCCGATGCCGGGCAGTACCCCGACGCCGAAGACGCGACCCGCCTCCTTGGAGACACCCTCACCCGCATCCCCACCGGCTGACAGCCGGCCGGGCGCGGGGCCGCGCCCGCCGATGGAGGCTGCCGGCCCCGGCAGGTCATCCGTTGCCACGGGCCGGAGCGGCCGCATCAGCGGCGGCGGGCGATCGTGATGCCGTCACGAACGGGGAGCGTCACCGCGTCCACCCGGTCGGCTTCGGCGATCCGGTCGTTCAGGCCGACTGTTCCTGGAGGGCCAGGGCTCGGATCGTCCAGGGCGATCGTGCCCTCCTCCACCAGGATCAGCAACGGGGCGGCGGTGGTGGTCGAGGCGAGCCGGAAGTGGAGTCCCTCGCCATCGGAACGCCGCCCCCGGCGTCCTGCACGCCGACAGCCACCACCTCGACCTGGTCACCCCGGGCCACAAAGACCGACCGCTCCCGGCAGCGCACCGGCACCGACGTGGGCCTCGAGCAAGTCATGCAGAGTCATCATCAGGCCGCCTTCCAGAAGATTGGTGTCGAAAGACAGACTCGCGCCCAAGCCGGAAATCATCGGCGCCGACAGGTCCGTGCATGATGGGTGCGGATCGCCTCGCTGCCCGTTTGCAATCGGATCGCTACCGGCTGGGCTGGGTCAGGGACGTGGGGTAGCTTCGTCGGCGCCGAAGGACTGGGGAGATGACATGCAGGCTGCTGGTGCCGAGGTCTTCTCGTGCGCCGCGTGCAGCGCCCTGCTGTCCGCGCCGGTCCGCGAAGTCCACCCGCCGGCAGAGGGCGAGGCATGGACACCGCTCGACTCTCCTGTTGAGCCCTGCCCGCCCAGGATGGCGGCAGGCACTTTCGCCCGTGACCCGCAGCCTGGACGCATCACCTGGGGCGCGCTGCCCAAGGGCTTCGGAACGTCCCAGGCGGGGCACGGGCCAGGGGTGGACCTGCTGTTGAGCCCATACGACCTGCTCGGTACCACGAAGATCCCCAGCCGCTGGGGCGGGTGCTGCGGGCCGGGCGGGCACGATGGTCCGAATCTGGCGTGCGCGGGGTGTGGGGCGGAGGTCGGGCTGTGGATAGGTGATTGCTACACCTGGCTGGAGGTCGTCCTCAACGGGCGTCTCGTCAGGCGTTCCCCGTCGGCTTGAGCACCTCTCCATGAGGCCGCCACGACAAAAAACGTGGTGTGGGGTGCGGTTCTGCTGTTGTGTAGGCCGGCCCCGAGAGCTCGAGGCGGCCGTTCAGAGCACGGCTGAGAACCGCTCTGACTCCGCAGGGCCGGTCCTGCTGGGCTGCCGACACCCGTGCCGAAACGGCGAGGGCGACCAGGCGGCGGACGGCAGAGTGCCGACTCTCGTACTGTGTCCATCAACGAGGTTGAGCGCTCATGGCTACGTCCGACCAAGCTCACAAGATGACTGGCCGTCGCCGCGGAGCGCGTCGGCCAGAGCCTGGGCCTGATTCAGGGTGATGCCAAGGGCGATCGGACCTGGTCATCCGTCGCGCGCCGAAGCCCAGCTGGGCAGCCAGCCGGACGCCGGCCCGCCCGGCCAGCGCGAGCCCCACTCGCTCCAGGGCTTGGTTGAGCCGCCTGGTGAGCCGTGCGTGCGGGACGGCCAGCCGGGAGAACGGCTCGGCGAACGGCCGCCGCGGACAGTGCGCCGACCCGCAGATGAAGCGCTGGACCGTCAGCCGGATCACAAGGCCCTGCTCAGCGAGCGGAAGGCGCCTCAGCCTGCGCTGGTAACGGTCGTGGACTCGGTCCGAGTGAATCGGTCATCCTCGCCCCAGGCCAGCTCGGGGTCCAGCTCAAACGGCTTGCGTGCACAGCTGATCCCTGGTCCGCTGACGTTCACATCTGGGGCACGACTCCTCAGCTATGGGTGAGCAGTGATCATCTCAGCGGCCGATGTCACTGAACAGTGTGTGACCGCTTCACGGAAAGCGAGCCAGAACCCGAGTTTGGAGAGCACCCAGGTGCTTGTTACAGGGCCATGGTTGTGCTCTGCACGACGAGAAGCTGGTGTCCCGCCGGGTGTAGCCCGTTGACTTCTCTGCGGGCGGTCCGGTACAGCACGCACTGGCGAAGCGGCCCTTCGGGCACGCTCGGATCCTCGAAGTCGTCGGCCGAACGCGTCAACCGCCACCCGATATCCACCCCTGCGAACGGCATGTCCTCGTCCACCTCGTCCAGGTCGGCGCGACCGATGAACTCGCCGGTCTCCCGTGCTTCGAGCGCCCACCACCCAAAGCCTCGCTCGTCGAACTCGGTCTGCATGAGTGCCACCGCGGCATCGCTTTGCTCCCGCGTCAGCAATTCCCCCAGGTGTTCTCGGACTTCGGGATCGGCGTTCATCGCCGCCCATGGTTCAAGGTCGGACTCGCGCCACCGGCGGAGCAGGAGACGATCGGTACGCAGACATGGCATGCCGGCCAGCTAACGCCATCACACACCGGTGCCAACCCCGCACAGAGAACTTCACGGTCTACCCCACTCAGCGGGACGTCATCCCGACCGGACTCACCGCTCTCAGCTGCTGCTACTTCTCATCGACATTGCTGGGCCTCTCGACGGCGAGTTGGCGTACACGGCGAAGGCTGTGCGTCCGCCGCCAGAAGGCACACGGATCGTCGGCCACGGCTACTCGGCAGCGCTGAGGCGATCCAGCATTGCCTCGTAGGCCGACTGCGCGGCACCGTCCTCTTCCGCGTCCGCCGAGAGGTCCCCCATCGTCACCAGCAGGTGGGCGAGCCAGCGCCCCAGCGCGGTGATCGGCCCGGGCTGGGGACCGGTCGCGGACGCCGCCGCTTTCGTGATCACCGCGTCCACGCTGGCCGTACTGCCCGTGGGCCGCACCGCGAAAGTCCGGGAACCCTTCAGCGCCGAACTGGCGTGAGGTACGGCGGAACCACTGGTACTGGACGAACCCCATCGGGCGCGCCCTGTGGAAGCTGGGCCGCTGCGTCTTCTTCACGGTCGGCGCCCTCGTGGTCGTCCGATCGCTCGGCGGGGAGTTCGCCGGGGGCCTGATCGCCCAGGCCGGCGCGGTGGGGGCGCCGGCTCGCCGTCCGCAGCGGCCGGGCACCGGATCCGGCCGCCGCGCCGTCCGGGGCCGAGCCCTTCGTTTGGCGACGCCGGCCTCCTCGACCGCTCCCGGGCCGTCCTCGACTCCGCCCGTCGTGCGCGGTGGTTCTCCGGGCCGGCCGGCTCCTACAGGGGTCGCCCGCCCGGTCAGTTCATCTGGCGGCGGACCAGTTCACGGAAGGGGCCCGCCGGGTCCGCGAGGAGTTCGGCCGGTGGGCCCTGCTGGGCGATGCGGCCGGAGGACATGACGATCACCCGGTCCGCGTCCATGACCGTGGAGAGCCGGTGGGCGATGACCACGCGGGTGCAGCGCAGCGCGCGAGTGGAGTCGGTCACCACGCGTTGGGCCTCGTTGTCCAGCGCGCTGGTGGCTTCGTCCAGGAAGATGACGCGCGGCTTGCGTATGAGGGCCTGGGCGATCATCAGGCGCTGGCGCTGGCCGCCCGAGACGGTGCCGCCGCCGTCGGAGAGGATGGTGTGCATGCCCATCGGCATGGCCTTGATGTCCGCCGCCAGGCCCGCCATCGCGGCGGCCTCCCACGCTTCGTCCGGCGAGTACGTCTCGGCACCGCTGATGCAGTCGAGGATCGAGCCGGAGAAGGGCTGGGCGTTCTGCAGGACGACCCCGCACTGGCGGCGGACGGCCGCCTGGTCGAGGGCCGCCAGGTCCTGGCCGTCGTACAGGACGCTGCCGGCGGTCGGCCGGTCGAAGCCGATGAGCAGGCGCAGCAGGGTGGATTTGCCGCAGCCGCTGGCTCCGACGATCGCGACGAACTCACCCGGGCGAATGTCCAGCGACACGCCGTCGAGGACCAGGGGGCCGTCGGCGCTGTAGCGGTAGGAGAGGTTCCTCGCCTCGATGGCGCCGCTCAGCTCGCCGGGCATGGTGGAGGATCCGCAGACCTCGGGGGGCTCGGCGAGGAGCGGCCTGAGCTGTTCGAACATCGGCTGTACGGCGGCGGCGGAGAGGAGCGCGCCGGTCAGCTGCGTGACCGAAGCCAGCATCATCGTCACGGCGGTGCTGAAGGTGAGGAAGTCACCGGCGGACATGCTGCCCCGGGCCGGCCCGGCCAGCAGCATGAACATCACGAGGGTGCACAGCGGCAGACAGACCGCGTTGAGCACGGTGACGGCGTTCTTGATCCGGCCGATGCGCTGCTGGAGCTCGCGGGTGCGCGCGAACTCCTTCGCCCAAGCGGCGTAGGCGAAGCTCTCGGCCATCGCCACGCGTAGCTTGGGCAGCCCGCGCAGGGTCTGGAACGCCTGGTTGTCGAGCCTGTGCCCGAGCTCGATCAGCTGTCGCTGGTAGCGGAGCTGCCACAGCCCCAGGCCCAGGAACACGGCGGCGATGACGAGCAGCATGGCGATCGCCGCCAGCGCCAGCGGCACGCTGAACGCGAGGAGCAGCGCGAGGTTCACCGCGGCGACGGCACCGGCCTGGACGCACACCGAGCCGATGCCGGACAGGGCGCTGCGGATGGCGCCGATGCCCAGGGCGGCGCCGGCCAGTTCGCCGGTGGAGCGGCCGGCGAAGAAGCTCACCGGCAGCCGCAGGAGCCGGTCCCATACGGCGGGCTGCAGGGTGGCCTCGATACGGCCCTCCATACGCAGGACGGAGACGTTCTGCAGCAGGATGAACGCGGCCGAGACGAGGCTCGTCGCGATGAGCGCCAGCGCGGTCTGCACGATGAGGCCGCCCTCGGCGCGGGGTACGTACTCGCCGAGCACCTTTCCGGTGGCGAGGGGTACGAGGGCGCCCAGGCCGACCGCGACCACCCCGCCCAGGAGCAGTCCGCGCAGCTCCCTGCCGGTCCCGCGCAGGCTGAAGCGCAGCAGCCGCGGCAGGCTCGGCTCCCCCTCGGGCAGCGGACGGTAGAACATGAGGCCGCGTGCTTCGAAGGCGGACGCGGTGTCCTCGTCCACACGCTCGCGCGTTCCGCGGGCCGGGTCGACGGCCTCGTAGCCGCCGCGCCGCCACAGCAGGGCCACCGGGGTCCCGTCCGCCTCACGCCGGCCGACCAGGGGCCCGCTGTCCTCCCGCCACCACCGGCCGCCCAGGCGGACCGTACGGGTACGGATCCGCGAGGCGAGCGCGAGCTGCTCGACGGGGTCGGTACGTCCGGAGCCGGAGGCGGCGGCGCCCGTCGCACGCCCCTCGGACAGTGCGATGCCGGCCGCGGCGGCGACCAGTCGGCACACGGCGAACGTCGCGTCGTCGCTCGCGCCGCGCCGCGGGCCCCGGCCCGAGCGGCCGATGGACGCCAGCAGCGTGCGGTCGGCGCGGGTACGGGCGGCCTCGCCGGCCCGGATCCCGGCTGCCGCGCGGTCCTCGTGGGTGCGTTCGAGCTGCTCGATCCAGTCCCCCAGGGCGTCCAGCAGCCGGTGCTGCTGCTCGACCATGCCCTGCCACAGCGTCGCGTCGAGGAGGAGGGCACCGGTGGCGCCGTACCCCTCGTACGCGGCGCCGTATCCCACGCTGCCCGGGCTGACCGGGATCCACAGGATGTCGTCGTCCGTCCCGCCCCGGGAGGTGCCGGCCCGGTTTTCCAGGGGTGCCTGGTAGAGCACTCGCAGGCCCCGGCCGACGCCGAGCGCGAAGGCGTACTCGAGGGGGCTCAGCGGCGCGGCGTCGTAGGGTGCGCCGTACTGGCCCTGGTCGTACGACCACGGGTCGGCGTACGGCGTGCTCCCCAGCTCGTGGAGCTCGATGCGGTGCAGTCGGCAGCCGTGCAGGGGGCGGCCCACCAGCGTGTGCCCGGGGCCGTCGGGCGGGCCCAGCAGGAGGGTGCCCGTCTCCAGCCGGCCCAGGAAGTGCCAGTGTCCGGCCTGCGCGGCGTCGACGGCGAACAGGTCCAGGTCACCCTCGACGACGAGCCACAGGACGAGCGGCCCCTCCAGGGACAGACTGCGCACACCCGCGCAGTCGACGGCCGCGCCGAGTCCGCCCAGGGCCGCCACGACCGGGTCCGGGGCGACGACGGCAACCGGTTGGGCGTGGGCCGGGTACGGGTACGGGTACGGGTACGGGGATGCCACCTCAGTGCTCCTTGACCAGTTCGGCGTACGGGCCGCGCGCGGCCAGCAGCTGTTCGTGCCGCCCGCGTTCGACGACCTTCCCCCGGTCGAGGACGAGGATCTCGTCGCTGTCGCGCACCGTGCTCAGCCGGTGGGCGATGACCACGCACGCGCAGCCGCGTCGCCGCAGGTTGTCCATGACGGTCTGCTCGGTCGCCGCGTCCAGGGCGCTGGTCACCTCGTCCAGGACCATGACGCTGGGGCGGCGCACCAGGGCCCGGGCGATCTCCAGTCGCTGGCGCTGGCCGCCGGAGAAGTTCCGGCCGTCCTGCTCCACCCGGCTGTGGATGCCGCCGGGCCGCCGCGCGACGACCTCGTAGACGGCCGCGTCCTCCAGGGCGGCGATCACGGCCTCGTCGGGGATGGAGGGGTCCCAGAGGGCGACGTTGTCGCGGACCGTGCCCTCGAAGAGGAAGACGTCCTGGTCGACGAAGGAGACCGACGCGGCCAGCGCGCCGCGCGGGATGTCCTCCAGGCGCATGCCGTCGATGCGGATCGTGCCCTCCCAGGGGGTGTACAGGCCGGATATCAGCCGGGAGACGGTGGACTTGCCGCTGCCGGAGCCGCCGACGAGCGCGACCTGCCGGCCGGGGCCGACTGAGAGGGAGAACCCCTGGAGGAGCGGGGCGTCCAGCGGGCTGTATCCGAAGGTGATGCCCTCCAGTTCCACCCGGCCGTGGAGGCGGCGCGTCGCGGCGGGGGGCTCACGTCGGGTGTAGAGCGGGTCGACGGGGAAGTTCTCGACGTCCTTGAGGCGGGCGACGTCGGCCGCGAAGTCCTGGATCCGTCCGGCCACGCCGTTCAGCCGGGTGATCGGCGCGGTGAAACTCGTGACGAGTGCCTGGAAGGCGACGAGCAGGCCGACCGAGAGGTGTCCCTCCACCGCCCGCAGGCCGCCGATCATCAGGATCAGCGCGCTGTTGAGCGCCGCCAGCGTGGGCGCGACGACCGCCAGCCAGGCGCTGGGCATGCCGAGGCGCTGCTGCACGTCGAGGGTGACGGCGTGCCGGCCGGCCCAGCGGCGGAAGAAGCCGTCCTCGCCGCCGGTGGCCTTCATCGTCTCGATGAGCTGGAGACCGCTGTAGGAGGTGTTGGTGAGCCGGGCGTTCTCAGCGCGCAGCTTCTGCGTACCGGTGGCCCGTACGCGGATCACGATGCGCATGGCCACGAGATTGAGCAGGGCGACGCCGATGCCGACGACGGTGAGCTGCGGATCGTACGTCCACAGCAGCACCGCGTAGAGGACGACGACCACCGCGTCCACACCGGCGGCGGCGAGGTCCCTGGCCAGGGTCTCGGCGACCGCGTCGTTGGACTGGAGGCGCCGGACCAGGTCTGCCGGGCCGCGCTGGGAGAAGAAGGCGACCGGAAGCCTGAGGAGGTGCCGTAGGAAGCGGGCGCTGCCCAGGGTGGAGGAGATGATGCGCCCGCGCAGCAGGTTGGCCTGCTGGAGGGCGGTGAGCACGGCCGTCAGGACTAGGGTGGCCGCCATCGACGCGAAGAGCACGCCCAGGAGCGAGGTTTGCTCGCCGATCAGGAACATGTCGATGTACGTACGGCTCAGCGCGGGCACGGCCGCGCCGACGGCCACCAGGAGGAGGCTGGAGAGCACGGCCGCGAGCAGGGTGCCCGAGGTGCCGCGCAGGCGGCCCGGCAGGGCGGCCAGGACGCCGGGCTTGCGGCCGGTGCGGCGGAAGCCCGGGCCGGGTTCGAAGGTGAGGACGACGCCGGTGAAGCCGGTGTCGAACTCCTCCATGGGAACGAAACGCCGGCCCTTGGCCGGGTCGTTGACGTGGACGCCCCGGCGGCCGAAGCGGCGGCCCATGCCCTCGTAGACGACGTAGTGGTTGAACTCCCAGAAGAGGACGGCCGGGGGCCGCACCCCGGCGAGCGCGGCCAGGTCCATCTGCATGCCCTTGGCCGCGAGCCCGTAACCCCGTGCCGCCTTGAGCAGGTTGCTCGCGCGGGAGCCGTCTCGGGAGACCCCGCAGGAGACCCGCAGCTCTTCCAGGGGGACGAAGCGCCCGTAGTGGCCGAGCACCATGGCCAGCGCGGCCGCGCCGCATTCCACCGCCTCCATCTGGAGCACGGTGGGGGTGCGTACGGGCCGGGGCGTACGGCCTCGCGGGGCGGAGACGGGACGGCGGCGCGAGGAGCGGCGACCGGTGCTCCCCCGCCGCTGCGGGGCGGTCACGGCAGCAGCCAGTCGATCGGCCGCTGCGCGGCGAGGTGGACGGCTCCGGTGACCGGCGTCGCGGAGTCGACCGGGTAGGGGGGACCGTCCTGGGAGGACCAGCGGTAGCCGGACGCGGTCGCGGACGAGCGCTCGAGCCGCACGACCACGGCGACCGGATTGCCCTGCCGGGTGAACTGTGCGGCGAGCCGGCCGTCACCGAGGAAGCCGCCGATCTGCGCCGCCGTCTGGGGCGCCCGGCCCACCGCCTGGACGCGGCCGCGCAGCACCCCGTACCGGGGCTGGGGAACGGACTGGACGGTGAGGTCGACCGCGGCGCCCACGGGGATGGCCGCGCCGCTCGGGCCGGATACGTAGAGCACGGCGTTCAGCGGCTCGGCGGGGTTCTGCACGCGTTCCACGGTCGCGACGTCCGCGCCGGTCGTCAGGACCGAACCGGTCTTGGCGACCAGCGTCGTCACCCGCCCGCCGGCCACCAGGCGTACGACCTGCTCGCCGCGGTCCGTGGCGACCCGGACGAGGGGCGCGCCGGAGGGCAGCAACTGGCCCTCCTTGGCGAGGGCTTCGGTGACTTGTCCCGCATACGGGCTTTGCAACAGGTAACTGCCCTCGGGGTGAGTGAGGATTCCGGGTGCGCTCAACTTCGCGGACACGGATCCGGTGCATGCCCAGATGCTCGCGGCGGCCATGACGACCACGGTGACCGCCAGCACGAGTCGGCCCTGCGGGCGCGCGAATCGTACGGGCAGATCGAGTTCTTCGGGCGACTGCAGCTTGGAAAGCGCCTTTTGGCGGAACTGCACGGACTATTCCTTCGACTGCGTGAGCCGCCGTGAACCCCGGAACGGCTGCGTTCCGGGGTTCACGGGCGACAACCGGCCCTACTCAGAGACCGGCCACGCCGACCTGCACGCCGGCGATGCCGGTGACCTGACCGGGCAGGGCCGTGGCGGCCTGGACGGTGCCCAGGGAGGTCACGGTGCCCAGCACGGTCTGGACGTCGCCGAGGACGGCGCCGGCGAGGCCACCGGAAATCGCCACACCGCCGGCGACGGCGTCCAGTTCGGTGTCGTCGATCTCGCGGGTCTCGATGTCGTTACGCATGGTTGCGCACCCTTCCTTCAGATGAGAATTCGTCAATTGCCGTGACTGCAAGGGGAAAACGGCCACGGATACACCCGCCGCCGCAGCCCGGGCCCGGGTCAAAACCCGGGCGGGCCTTCCGAGAACCGGAGCGGCGGTGGGCAGATGTAAGCACGCGAACGAGTGGTCATGCCAACTGTGTTGACGCGCGCCGCCACCTGGGGCACGAACTCAGGTGAAGGGCCTCCCCATTCATTCGCCGGATCATCGCAACGCCTTCACAAGATCGAGTAACGAATACGCGGAGCCCGCGAACCTCACCCGACATACCGGGACACATAGCCATCAAACACCTTGGACATTACGGTCATATCGCGGTGCGGCGGGGAAACGGGCGCCCCTCCGGTAGCAGGTGTGAAGATTTGCCGAAGTGGTGCACCACCAGCGGTGATGGTCCCCAGGCTCGGTGTCGAACCGCCGTGGTCGTGGCACGCGGACTCTCACAAGCCAGTGGGTAGGGTCGCTGAGAACCCGATCAAGGAGGCTGCGGTGCCGGACGTCGACAACCCGATCGTGATCGCGCAGACCACGGAGGACGACGAGGAGAGGGCGTACGGGTTGGCACGTGGCGCAGTGGAGGCCCGGCTGGCCGCCGGGGCTCACGTGGACGCCAGGATGACCGCGTTCTACTGGTGGAAGGGCGAGGTGCAGCACGAACGCGAGTACCGGGTCTCCTTCAAGACGACGCGAGACAGGGTGGGTGCCCTTCAGGAGTGGGTCCACGCGAACCACAGCTACGACGTACCGCAGTGGATCGTGCTACCGACGGTGGGGGCGTCGGAGTCGTACCTGGCATGGGCGCAGACGGAGACGCAGACGGAGACGCGTCAGCGGTAGGAGGTGGTCGCAGCGTGCAGGAGTCGGAGAGACGGAGCGGACCACGTCAGTCGGTTGCCCCGTCCGTCGCCGCGGTGGGGCCTTCAGCTTGCGGCTTCGCGGCCCGGCCCCAGCACGAATCTCCGGATCTCCGCCATGCCGGGCGCGTAGCCGTCGGAAGTGTCGACCAGCAGGCTCGGGGCGCGCAGGCTGATGGGGACGAACCGGTCGGGATCGTAAGTGCCGGCCTCCATGTCCGCGAGCAGGGCCCTGTCACCGTGGGCGGCCCTGTGGCTGTCGCTCTGGACGCGGTCGGTGATGCGCCGGGCGATGGTCGGCGTGGGGGTGGTGCACCGGATGACCCGCAGGTCGGCGAACTCCGTCAGCGGCTCGAGCCCCGGACGCCAGAGACGGTCCTGGAAGGCGGCTTCGGCGACGACGGTCGTACCCGCTCGGACGAGTACGGCGATCGTCGCGAAGAACGCTTCCAGGGCCGGGAGATTGAGTGGGTCGTCGCCGTCGGGGTCGTGACCGGGGTGGTTCATGACCATGCCCTGCTTGATCTCGTCGCGCAGGATCGCGCGGCAGCCCAGGTGCTGGGCGAGCGCTCGGGCGAGGGTGGTTTTGCCGGACGCCGGCTGGCCGCTGATCACGGCCAGGGTCGGGCGAATGTGCACGGGTGGACTCCGGGGTCGGGTCGTTGAGGCGGCTGGGGCGGGCGGGCCACGGATCTCAGGGTGTCGCATGCGGAGCCGGATGGCCATGGAGCCGGGCGAGTGGGTCAGTTTCCCGCATGCGGGCGGCCGACAGCCCATACGCCCTTCGGCCCCGGCCCCGCCGCTCTCCCCCGCCGCGGCGGTAGCCGTCGGGTGTTGGCCGCCCCACCCCGCCCGCAGAACTCGGCCCGGTGCGCCGGGCGACCGTCGCCGACACACCAGGACCGACGGCGAAGCCCGGTGAGCCGCGGCCTCCTCACGCCAGCCGGGCCGGCGCGTTCCGTCGTAAAACGCCCCCAGCAGCGGGATCACCACCGTTCAACGCGAAGACCCCTCCCACGATGTCGTGGCCGACGACAAGACCGGTTCGCGGGATGCCAGCCCGGGTCGATCCAGCGCGTCGGACCGGCCAGGTGACGCAGAAAGCCGGGTGAGAGCGACGCGCCGAAGCCGTCCGGCCCATGGTCGTGTACGGCCTGGCTGGGCATGGCGCTGGCGACAACGGCGTGACCGGTGAAAGCGACCGAGCACTCGAGTCCACCGGCCGCCGGCGGCAGCACCGTCACACCCCCGTCGGCAGGCGGAAAGCAACCGGCTGCGGCCGCCAGGAAGCATGTCAGGAGCGGGTGGGATTCGCCCATGGTCCTCTGCCCCTCGGTCGAGGTGTGAATGTGCGGTCGTGGTGGAAGTGGTGGGGCGTCAGCTCGCGGCTGTGCTCCTGATGCCCGGTCGGATCCGCGCGCGTCACGGCTTGGGGTCACCCGCACTCGCGCACCGGGCAGAGCCCGACCCCGCGGACGCCGGGCAGGTTGGCGATCTCCTTCCTGAGGCTCTCGCGCTCCGACGCGGAGAGCACCTCGGGAAAGCGGACTTGCAGGTAGGCACCCTGGTCGGACTCCGACCCCGTCACCCGCGTCGCCCCGAAGGGCTTGAGGCGGTCCTCGGTGTTCCCGAGGCCGTGGCGGAACCAGCTGGGATCGACCTGAGCCCGGTAGGTGTGAGGTTCGGCCATGGCGGGGCCGATGTAGAAGTCCCAGGCAAAGGCACCGCAGCCCGCGAGCGCCGCCGCTGTCAGCACGGCACCGAGACCGGCGATCACCTTGCCGGCCACCGGCCGACGGCGCGGATCCGCGAACGCGGCGAACATCAGGAGCAGCGCCGACGGCCAGAACAGGAACATCTCCACCAGGACGCCGAGCACCCCCCACCCGAGAAGCGCGCACGACACGACCAGAGAGGCGGAGCCGAACCCCTGCGGCGCGCGCAGGCACACCAGCGGAACGGCCACGACCAGGCCCGTCACCAGGAACACCACACCGAACCCCAGGAAGAACCCCCAGACGACGACCGGCACGGCGAGGGCCAGCGCGGCCACGGCCAGACCCTTCTGGAACCAGTGGACGGGTACGACGGCACCCCGGACGCGGACCTCATTCATGACTTCCCCCATAATCTGAACATGTTCAGTTGAACGCGTTCAATGTAGCGGATCGGCGGCGAGCCCACCAGCGAATTGGGTCATCGCATCCCGGCAGCGATCGTGTACGCCCACACCGGCGTCACCCCGTGCGGCCGGGGCCCGATGCCGGTCAGGCTTCGCAGCATCACGCCGTTCATGTGCGGCACAAGTCGGTAAAACAGGGCACAGCGTGGCTCATCTGTGAAGCGCGGTGCAGCCCCTAGGTTTGCCCCGTCGGCAGGAGGGCTGCACACCGTCGATTCGTCCACATTCTCTGGGAGAGGCCATGACGACAGTTCCTGGCGGGGGACCCGTTCCTCCCGTCGCTCACGACCCGGCCGGCCGTCGCAGTTTCCTCAAGTACTCGGCACTGGCGGCATCGGTGCCCGTGCTGCAATCCGTACGCGCGAACCCCGCTGCGGCCGCTGCCGCACCGGGCGCGTACGCGCCCGTTCCGCCCACCGCGATCGGTCCGCAGATCCCTGCGAAGGGCTATCTGGTCCAGGAGATCGGCAAGCGGCTGTACTGGCTGACGGACGGCTTCTACCAGATCATGTTCCTGGTGACCGAACGTCACCACGGCCAGGGGCGGCGTGTCATCGTCGTGGACGCTCCGCCGACGCTCGGGGGCAACATCCTGCGCGCGATCGAGGAGGTGGCGCCGGGTGCCCGTATCAGCCACCTGGTGTACTCCCACCACCACGCGGACCATATCGGCGCGGCGGCCAAGCTCCGCGACGCGAGCCTCCCGAATCCGGTGATCATCGCCCACGAGCAGACCGCCCACCTGCTCAAGCGGGTACCCGAGTCCAGCCGGCCGCCGCTGCCGAACCGCGTCGTCTCCAGCAGCTACCGTCTGGAGGTGGGCGACCAGGTCCTGGAGCTCCACTACAAGGGCCCCAACCACACCCCGGACAACCTGTTCATCCACGCGCCGCGCCAGAGGGTCCTGAACGTGGTGGACATCGTCTACCCCGGCTGGGTCCCGTTCAGGAACCTCGTCGTGTCGACCGACATCCCCGGCTGGATCAACGCGCACGACCAGCTCCTGGAGTTCGACTTCACGACCTACATCGCGGGGCACCTGACCCGTCTGGGTACCCGGCAGGACATCAAGATCCAGCAGGAGTACCTGCGCGACCTGGAGTACTACGGCAGAAAGGCCATCACCGAATTCACCGACGTGGGGCCTCTTTTCGCCAAGTACCCGGACAACCCGTGGGCCGTGTTCAAGGAATACCTCGACATCCTCACCCAGACCACGGCCGACGCAGTCACCCCGGCCTGGACCAGTCGGCTCGGCGGGGCCGATGTCTTCACCTACGACAACGCCTGGACCATGGTCGAATCCCTGCGGCTCGACCGCGGCGTCCTCGGCCCCTTCGGCACCCGCCCCTGAGCCCGAATCCGCCGGAACGGGCGCAGCGACAGGCCGGAGCGGCGATGGAGCGGCACCCACCGCAGCGGCTAGCGTGGGTCCGTGGAGCTGCTGCTGGTGTCGGACACGCACATTCCCGCGCGGGCCAGGGTGCTGCCGGCGGAACTGCTCGAACGCGTCCCGCGCGCGGACGTCGTCATCCATGCCGGGGACTGGACCGACACGGCCACGCTCGACCTGCTCCAGGAGCGGGCGCGCCGGTTGATCGGTGTGTACGGGAACAACGACGGGCCCGGGCTCCGGGCACGGCTGCCCGAGGTCGCCTACGCGGAGCTCGGCGATCTGCGCGTCGCGGTGGTGCACGAGACGGGCCCGGCACAGGGCCGCGAGCAGCGTTGCGCCGTGCGGTTCCCGGACGTGGACGTGCTGGTCTTCGGCCACAGTCACATCCCGTGGGACAGCACGGCGGGAGACCGGCTGCGGCTGCTGAACCCGGGCTCCCCGACGGACCGGCGCCGGCAGCCTTACTGCACGTACATGACGGCCCGGGTCTCTGACGGACGGCTCACCGAGGTCCGCCTGCACCGTTTGCCGCGCCCGCCCCGCCCGTCCCGCCCGGAGCCAGAGCGCCCGTCGTGATCGCTCCTCGGAGCGGAGGGGGGCCAGGCAGGGGCGCGGATCGTAGGCCGCCTGGTCGGTCACGAGCCGGTCGATCAGCGGGGTGGAGTCCAGGAGCTGACGTGCCGTCCGGTCGATGAGGGCCTGCCCGGCCCCCGGCCGGTACCAGTGCGGAACCGGGTCGGCCAGGGTGCCGGCGGGGTGGAAGCCTTCCAGGTACGAGGGCCGTGACCTCGTGTCCGCCCGTGGCGGATCTGCCAGGGGCAGAGGAACGGCGTCCGGGGGGTTCCCGAGGTCGAGAGTGGAGTCGACGGCATCCCGCCTCGACAAGGAGAAGAGATGATTCCCCTCACCATGCTCGCGCCCCGCGCGGAGGAGGGCGGCACACCGCCCGGCCACTTCGACGACCACCTCGCGGCGAGGCTGCTCGACCAGCGGATCGTCTTCCTCGGCACCCAGGTCGACGAGGTGTCGGCCAACCGGGTGTGCGCGCAGCTGCTGCTGCTGTCGGCGCAGGACCCGCGCTCCGACATCAGCCTGTACGTCAACAGCCCCGGCGGGTCGGTCACCGCGGGTCTCGCCATCTACGACACGATGCGGCTCATCCCGAACGACGTCTCGACGCTGGCGATGGGCTTCGCCGCCAGCATGGGCCAGTTCCTGCTGACCGTGGGGACGCCCGGCAAGCGGTTCGCGCTGCCGAACGCGCGGATCATGATGCACCAGCCCTCGGCGGGAATCGGCGGCACCGCCTCGGACATCGAGATCCAGGCGGAGAACCTCCAGTTCACCAAGAAGGCCGTCGAGCGGATCACCGCCCAGCACACCGGGCAGAGCGAGGAGACGATCGCGCGGGACGGCGACCGGGACCGCTGGTTCACGGCCGAACAGGCCAGGGAGTACGGGATGGTGGACCGGGTGGTGGAGTCGCTCGCCGACATCCGTCCGGCCACGCCGCGCCGACGGGCGGGGCTGTGACATGGGGTCGTACACGGTTCCCTACGTGATCGAGCGGACCGCGCAGGGCGAACGGTCCTACGACGTCTTCAGCCGGCTGCTGAACGAGCGGATCATCTTCCTCGGCACAGAGATCGACGACGGGGTCGCCAACGTGGTCATCGCGCAGCTCCTTCACCTGGAGTCGGCCAACCCGGAGCAGGAGATCTCGATCTATCTCAACTCGCCGGGCGGTTCGTTCACTTCGCTGATGGCGATCTACGACACGATGACGTTCGTGCAGGCGCCGATCTCCACCTTCTGCGTCGGTCAGGCGGCGTCGACGGCGGCGGTGC
Source organism: Streptomyces sp. NPDC001594 (assembly GCF_042893675.1). Taxonomy (NCBI): domain Bacteria; kingdom Bacillati; phylum Actinomycetota; class Actinomycetes; order Kitasatosporales; family Streptomycetaceae; genus Streptomyces; species Streptomyces sp. NPDC001594. The sequence goes on from NZ_JBIAVB010000001.1 coordinate 178,866, forward strand.
TGCTGGCGGGCGGAGATCCCGGGCGGCGGTTCGTGCTCCGGCACGCGCGGGTGCTGCTCGGCCAGCCGGCCAGCGGCGGCCGGCAGGGGACCGTCTCCGACCTCAGCCTCGCGGCCAAGGAGATGGTCCGCATCCGCTCGCAGGTGGAGGAGGTCCTGTCCCGGCACACACAGCACGACGTGGCTACGCTGCGCGCGGACATGGACCGGGAGAAGGTGTTCACCGCCGAGGAGGCCGTGGCCTACGGGCTCGCCGACGAGGTGCTGAGCCGACGGTTCGCGTTGGTCTGAGCGCGCGCGGCCGTGGCCGAGGGCCGGCGAGCCGGCCGGTAGGACGGGGGCCCGCCCCGTCCTACCGGCCGTGGCCCGGTCCGGTCAGGCGGCCAGGCAGAAGCCGTCGTACTGCGCCGTGGGTGACGTGCGGCCCCGGACCACCCGGCTCCGGGCGTGCCGGGCCAGCTCGTCACCGGCGAGCAGCAGCAGGTCGGCGAGGCCGAGCCCGAGGGCTTGGGCGGCGGCCGCGAGGACCTCGGAGGATGCCTCCTTGCGTCCGCGCTCCACCTCCGACAGGTACGGCATCGAGATCCGGGCCGCCTCCGAGACGTCCTTCAGCGTGCGCTCCTGGGCGATCCGCTCGCGCCGCAGCACGTCGCCGACGAGGTCACGCCACAGAGGCTCCCTCGGCGCACCGCTCGCGGGTCGCCGCGGGGCACTGGCCGCCCCGCCGGAACCAGGCGACGGGGCCTGCGGGCGCAGGGAGGTGACGCGGGACTCGTTCGACGTATGAGTGCTCACCCCCTCACCTTAAGGATTTGGGGCGCGGGGCGAAGGGAGTGGCCTTCCGCCCTGGGCGAAGCCTCGCCGGTGCCCGGGCCGACGCGGGTCCTGAACCCAGACGGGGCTGGGGGTCGGTCCGGCCGCTAGTTGTTCAAATTCGAATCACTCGCTATCTTCGAAGCTATTCGATTCAAGTTTGAACTTTGCAAGGGAGAACCCCGATGCCGGTACGCCGCCTCAACCACGCGGTGCTCTACGTCCGCGACGTCGCGAGCTCGGCCGCGTTCTACACCGAGGTGCTGGGCTTCAAGGTCGACACCGAGTTTCCCGGCCGGGCCGCCTTCCTCAGCGCCCAGGAAACGTCCAACGACCACGACCTCGGCCTGTTCGCGATCGGCGCCGACGCACCCGGCCCGCAGCCGGGCCGGGTCGGCCTGTACCACCTGGCCTGGGAGGTCGGCACGCTGGGCGAGCTGGCCGAGATCGGCCGGGCACTCGGCGAGCGCGGGGCGCTGGTCGGCGCCACCGACCACCACCGCTCCATGTCCTTCTACGCCAAGGACCCGGACGGCAACGAGTTCGAGGTGATGTGGCGGGTACCGCGCGAGGGCTGGGCGGCCGCCGGCGAGGCACCGAAGACGGGCCCCCTGGACCTGGAGGCCGCCATCGCCCGCTGGGGCACCGACTTGGCCACCGGCGCCGCCGCCGGCTCCGCCACCTGAGGCTCACGGTGTGACTCGCCGCTCCCCTCAGCCATGGGTCCGGAACGGTCTTGTCCTGGGAGCCCGGGCCGGGCCCGCTGGGGTGTCGGGATGACCCGGGGAACGGCACTGCACGCCGGGCAGCCACCCCACGATCGCCGCCCAGTCGAACTGCGGGTACACCCCCGTACCGCCGACCGGGGCGGGGAAGTCGTCGTGACGGCGGCGCCAGTACACTGCCGCGACCCGGCCCGCCCGGGCCATGCGTGCCACCTCCGCGAGCAGGACCCGGTACCGGCCTGGAACGACCGGGGTGAGAGCGGCGAGCGGGGAGCGGGCGCCAGCCGGGCAGCATAGACGGGCGGCCGCCCGCCCAAGCGCGGTGGCGAGTTCGCCTTCGGCCGTCCAGAAACCTGGCGCGAGACCGCGGTGGGCACCGTGACCGACACCGAGCGGTACGCGGCGGCGACCGTGCAGGCTTGGGTACTCGGCTGGACCCGTCCCAAGCTCCGGGACTCTGCAGCGGTCGACCGATGGATCCGGCTTGTCCTGGCCGCACACGCCCAACTCCGTCTCGCCCGGTCACTTGCGCGCGCCGTGGGAACGACCAGCGGAACCGAACAGCCTCACCCCCGCCCGAGTGCGAACCTGCGCGAAGACGGCACGCCAGCCCGTGCCCCGAAACCCAGCCGGCTCGGCCCCGGCCGCCCGCCCGGATCGAAGAACAAGCGGCCAGTCACCCGCTACGACGTCGGACGAATCCTCGCCACCGGCCAGTTGCGGCCCGACTGGGGCATCCTGATGGGGATCGTGCTGCTGAAGACCTTAGAGGGCTGGCGCCACAGCGTCCTCACCATGGAAGGCGGCATGCTCTGCGGGCGTCTGAACGTGCCGATCAACATCGACTGGCAAGACGCGCGAGCCGCGGCGGCCCAGAGAGTGACGGAACTCGCGCGCGACTTCCACGACACCGACGTCGCAGTGAGCTGGGATCCCCCTCAGGAGCCCTGGTCATGAACCGCTCAACTCACCCTCGCCGCCGGAACCGAACCTGCTCCGCGGGACACCGAAGATCAAACGGCAAGCTGAGCTTGTCGTCCCGCTGCCGCGACCTCGCCGGAACGGCGCCGATGCCCACGCCGGCCGTAGCGGATCATTGAGGTCGACTCGTCCCGGCAGCGCATCACGCAGAGGCGGTGCCGAAAGGACGCAGGGGCGCCGGGTCGGTAGAATGGTGCCACCGGGCACGCGCCGTTCAGCCACAGGATCACGCCGGCGGGTCGAACCTCGGCGAGAGCACTGGGCATGTTCCCCGGTCGGCCCGCGCTACGAAGAGCCGGATACCTCCCGGCCCCTTGACTGTCACCGGATGGGCATTTCTTCGCCGACACGGGAGTTGGCGCTATGAGCAACATCCTGACCCGGGGCGCGACCATCGCTTCCGCGGCCCTCCTGGCAACCACCGGCGCCTCGGTCGGCGCAGCCCAGGCGTCGACCCTGCCAAGGACCACGACGTGCCATGTGGCCGACCTGGACCTGGCCGTCGGCGACCCGGACGGCGCGGCGGGGTCGCTCTACTACCCGATCCTGTTCACCAACACATCGACCCACACCTGCGCCTTGCGCGGATACCCGGGCGTCAGTGTCGTGGACGTACGACACCGCCAGATCGGCACTTCGGCGATCCGAACCGGCGAGCCGGTGGAGACGGTGTCCGTTGTCCCGAGTGAGACCGTGACTGCCGTTCTGCGCACCAACAGCCCGGGCGTGGCGAGCTGCCGGGCGACCGCGACGTACGTCAAGGTCTATCCGCCGAACAGTTTCCAGGCCGAGCAGATTCCCTACCAACTACGGGTATGCGGAGCCTTCGAAATAAGCCCGGTGCAGGCGTCTGAATGACCGCCGACAGCGTCCGGCCCGGGCATCGGGCGCAGCGCGGAGTCGCCATAGACGACGAACGACCGTGATCCGTTCGTGCCCGGGTCGGCGTTGACCATTGCCAGCAGGGCGCGTCCGTAGAGGCGGCGCGCCGGTCGGGTCGGACGGTGCGTGCGGCAGGCCACCGGCAGTTCGTCCTGCAAGGCGTCCGGGCTTGCTGCGGCGGCCACAAGGACGGTTCGCGGTGTTGTGCGCGGCGGGCGGGATGGGCAAGACAACGGTAGCCGCGCAACTCTGTGCGCAGGCCGACTCGGCGGGCTGGCGAGTGTTTTGGGTGCGTTGGCGCGATTCCCCCGAGCTGGGGCAGCAGATGGTGCAGGTGGCGCTGGCTTGTAGACCGCCCGAGGCGGAGCTGGAATCCGCGCGGGCAGGGCTGGCGAGTCTGCCCGACATCGTGTGGCGGCAGTTGAGCCGGGCGCGGCGGTGGTTGCTGGTGTTGGACAACGCCGACGAGCCTCTCCCGACAACGCCAGCCCGGCGTTGGGCAGCAGCGGCGCGCCACGGGCCTACCGCCGTACTCCTCGTCCCTCACCTGCCGATGCTGCTCGACATCCCGGACATCCGTGTGCTGGGGCCTTACCCGCACACCATGCGCACCCGCGACGACCTGGAGGCAGCTGCGACTGCCTGGCGTCCTACACCCCGGCGACAGGCCTGGCATCGCCGGTTGCGACGCTAGGAGTGGTACTCCTCCCACGTGGCAAAGCCCTCCGGGCCCGTCGGCACGAGCGATATCAGGGCCGGCCCTGTTCATCTCCCCAGGTCGGGAGCTCCGCACGTTGTCGGGAGGAAGCGTCTCCCGATCGTCGCTGACCGCGTAAGGGATCTTGAGGCCGCGAGTTGTCCATGGCAGGCTGATGCCACATGATCGACGAATTCGCCAAGGACAACCTGCACGGAAGACTGCGTCGGGACCGCGAGGCGCTGCTCTGGAAGCTCGACGGCTTGTCCGAATACGACGCCCGCCGCCCTTTGACAGCGACCGGTACCAACCTCCTCGGCCTGGTCAAACACGTGGCCAGCGTCGAGGCCAGGTACTTCGGCGAGGTCTTCGACCGCCCTTCCCCGGAAGCGTTGCCGCGGTGGCAGGACCATGACGGCAGCGATCTGTGGGCGACTGAGGACGAGACCCGCGATCAGATCATCGAGTCCTACCGACGCACGTGGCAACACTCGGACGCGACGATCAACGAGCTTCCCCTCGACGCCCCCGGCCACGTGCCGTGGTGGCCGGAGCCTCATCACAACACGAACCTGTTCGCCATGCTGGTCCACGTCCTCGGCGAGACCAACCGCCATGCCGGGCACGCCGACATCCTGCGCGAAGACATCGATGGCCGAACCGGGATGCGGCCCGAACACGAGATGCAGATCGATGAGGAAGCCCGCAACGCTTATTACGCGAAGATCGAGCAGGCGGCCAGATCGGCCGCATCGATCAAGCCATAGGGGGCTGTGCCACGTGGCTGCCGTGCGGGCTGATCTGTCGAAAAAATGGGGGCTCGCTGACTGGGCCGGCTACCGGCCATCCCTTCCCGGCGTGGACCCCGTCGCAGCCGACCGGTCCCGTGTCAAAAGCCGTGGAAGGTTCCCGATGCATCAGTGGCATCGGCGAACTCGGCAAAGTCCATGTTGGCGATGCTGAGGTTGGCCGAAACATCAGGGAACCACTGAGCAGGGAGCCTGAACGTCCGTCCAGGCTCTTCGGAGAGGTCCACGGCCAGGAGCGCATGATGTGGATCCTTCATCGTGGCCGCGTCGGCCAGGAAGACGTGCATGATCTGGTCTTCGTCATCCGCAGCAACCTCTTCATCCATCAATGCCTGCACCTCCACGCCGGCGAAGCGGGGCTCGCTGACATACGTGGCATGGCAGTACTCGTCAGCGGCGTCGAGTGCGGCTCGAACCGCGCCCCAGGCTCCGTCGTCGTCGAATTCGGTACGCAGTACCAGCGAGGTCAGATCGTCAGGCTGAGGCAGAGACATCCCCTGATCCTCTCACCCGACGCTCGAGGGCGAACACTGGTGGTGCCGAGCGGTTGGGCCGGGTCGGCTCACCCTCGGCCGCCGCGCCGAGGGACAGCCAGGTCGAACGTCGGGGGCGCGCGGTGCTCAGAGTCCCGTGACCTTGGAGCTCGCCGAGAGCTCGTACACCAGGTTGACCGTCCTGCGGCCGCCGGGCGGGAGGGGGACGTTCCAGTGGACGATGCCCTCGGAGTCGACCGCGTCGGGGGCCGGGGAGCAGGCGTCCTTGCGGAGGCGGACCTCCACGGCGGAGACCTCTGAGACCGGTATCCGCTCGCGGACGACCACCACGCGGTCGCCCTGGTCGCCGGGTGCGGAGAACCGGGACAGGTGTACCTGCACGGTGCGCGTGACCACGGTTTTCTGCAGGAGCCCCGTGGTGTCCCGGGTTTCCTCCGTGTGCCGGAGCACCGCGTGGTCGTCCCGGCTGCCGTAGGCGAGTTCGACGGGGGCGCCGGGCGTGGTCATGTCGAGCATGCCCCGGCCGATGAACCCGCCGGCGCGGACCAGGTCCACGGGACCGGACAGCAGGGCGTGACCGGAGAGGTTGTCGAAGCGCACCACCTGGGTGACGAGGGGCGCCGCTTCGGGGCTGCAGGCGTACTCACTGACCGTCGCGGTCGTGAAGGCGGAGAGCGGCACTCGGTGGGCGCGTCCGTCTCCCGGGACGGACACCGCTGAGGGGGCGCTCAGAACGCGTGTCTCGCCGCCGTCGTCGACACCCGGCAGGCCCGGTACCGGCGTCGGCCCGAGGTCGGCCGTCTCCTCCTCGCGCAGCTCGATGTCGACCGTGCGGCGCTCCTCCGGGGAGCGGTCGGTGAGGGTGAGCCTGTCCTCGCCCAGCCGCGGCGGGGTTGTGGTCCGTGCCGAACGGGCTGTGGACAGGGTCAGGCGTACGCCGGACCAGTCCTCGCCGGTGCGCTGCCAGACCATGGCGTCGGTCTCCAGCGTGAGGGCGTCCCCGTCGAGCACCGCCCGGTAGGCGGGCCGCCACATGGCGCACGGGGAGAGGTGTGTCAGGCGCAGTTCGGCCGGGCCGGCGGTCTCGGCGTGGACGGTCAGCTCGATGTGGCCGACCAGTTCCGCGGGCTCCGGCTCGGTGGCGAGCATCGCGCGCCGGGTGGCGTCGAGTTCGGTTTCGAGTGCGGTGAACCGGGCCTGGAGGGTGTGCAGTCGCTCCCCGTGGGTTTCGCGTTCGCTGTCCACGCGGTCCAGTTCGGCGGCCCAGCGGGTCGGGTCGGTCTCGCCCGCGCCGGCGCCTTCGGAGATGTCCCGCAGGAGGTCGGCGGCGAGGTGGCCGAGCGCGCCGAGGCGGGCCTGCAGCCGGTCCCGTTGCAGGTCGAGGGCGTTTCGCTCCTCTTCGAGTGCGTGGACGCGCAGACGCAGGGCGGAGTCGTCCCCGGCAGGCCGCGGCCCGCGGGGCGTCCAGGTCCGGACGATCCGCGCGTCGAGCACGCTCGCGGGGAAATCGGCGGTCAGGGCTGCGTGGAGCGTCCGGTCGACGGCGAGCGCGCTGACGGGGCCGAGGCGCAGCCTGCGCACACCGGCGTCCAGGTCGAGGACTGCCGACCGTTCGACGTGCGCGCGGTCCTCCAGGCAGGTGACGGCGGTGACGGGGAGGGCGATGGGCTTCGGGGCCGTGGTCATGGCGGTTGTCAGCTCCTGCGGTTTCCGCCGGCCAGGGCCTTGCCGGTCGGGATGCGGATCTCGTAGCCGCCTTCGAGGGCGGTGGTGGCGCCTGCGGGCAGGTCGAGCCGCCAGAGGCGGGTGCCGGGGGCGTGGTCCTCGGGGCCCGTGCCGGGCTCTGGGGCCGTCCAGTCGGCGCGGTCATCGATCCGGACGTCCGGCTCCGAGGTGACGGGTATCCGTTCGCGGACCTCGATGGTGACGGGTCGGGCGAGTCCGTTGGCCAGCTCGACGTGGACGCGGTGGTGGAGCACGGTCGTGTTGTTGCGCAGGCCCGACGTCGACTCGTTCAGGTGGGTGCGGCGAGCGACCCGGATGCCCTCGGCGGGGCCGAGACCGACCCGTCGGACGGCGCCCGGGGCGAGCGTGGGCAGGGCCGCGGTCAGCAGGAACTCACCGTCGACGACGACCTCGACCGGGCCTGCGAGCAGGGCCTGGTCGGTGGTGTTGGACAGCACCGCCGTCGCGTACACGGTCTGCTCCACGGAAGGAACGGTGAGGTACTCGGTGCGCAGCCCTACGGGTGTCTCCATGACCGTGACCGTGTGCCAGGTCCCGTCCGAAGGGATGTCGGTGCGGGCGGCGGCGTCGAACCGGTGGTCGAACGAGCCCGCCGACTCGCGGGGTCGCACGGCGTGGCCGGGCAGCGGCAGCGAGGCGACCGCCTCGGCGCGCCGACGGTGTGCCTGCGCCACCGGATCGGCGGGGGCTCCGGGAAACAACCGGCCCCGGCGTGCGGCCGGTTCGTCCGGGCCGCTGAGGACGAGGGCCGCGTAGTCGAGATCGGCTCCGCCCGGCCTCGGGGGTCCCACCACCGCCGTCGGGGGCGCGGCGGGTGCCGGGAGACCGCCGGGAGCCGCGGGCGGCCCCGCCGGGCCGGGTGCCCCAGCGGAGGAGGCCGCGCCGCCGGCGTGCGGTCGGCCCGCGGACCGCCGCACGCGGGCCTGCGGGGCGGGGACGGGCGCGCCACCGTAGCCCTGCGGGGCAGGGGCTGGTGGGAGTAGGGGCGCCGGAGCGGCGCCCCCTGCCGGAGCGGCCGGTGCGGCGGTTCCGGTTGGAGCGGCGGGGGCCGGTACGGGCCCGGCCGCCGCGGGCCGGGCTCCGAAGCCCGCGGGCGTTCCTGCGGTCGGGGCCGGTCTCACCGCGTCTGCCGGGCGGCGGCCCGCCGCGTCGTATCCGGAGAACAGGTCCCCCAACCCGGCCGGGGGCTCGCGCCAGCCGGACGGTGCGGGGGCGTCCTGGCGTCGGCCGAGTCGGATGGAGCGGAGCCTGGGGAGGTCGTTGCCGCGCCGGAGATCGGCGGTGGCCAGGGCGACGCGTACACCGGACCAGTCCTCGCCGGTGCGCTGGGCGACCGAGGCGCGCATCAGGAGACGGCCGGTGGTGTCGCCCTGGTGGCAGGTGAGCCGGTAGGTCGGCACCCACAGGGCCCCCGGGACCGTGTACTCCAGCTCCAGCTCCAGCTCCAGCTCCATGCCCGGCGCCGCTGCGGATGCCGTTTCCGCTTCCGCCTCGGCCGCCAGGGCGTCGCCGGAGTGCGTGCTCGCTCCGGCTCCCCCGGTGAGATCGAGGGCCAAGACCGCGCAGACCGTCGTCTCCACGTGTGCCGAGGGTGCGTCGGTCGACGCGCGGGCCAGGCGGTCGGCGGCAACGGCGAGCTCGTGCTCGACGGTACTCAGCGCCTGCTCCAGCTCGACGAGGCGGGAGTGCAGGCGCTCCAGCCGCTCGTCGACGAAGTCGGCGAGGTCCAGCCATGAGTCGACCGGGGTCCGGCGGTGCGGTTCGTCATCCCTCCGTGCGGGTGCGACCGGCTTGAGCCCCCTGACCTCGGCGATCAGGCCGAGCTGCCGGTCCCGGCGGGCCCGCGCCGCCGCGTGGGCGCCGGTCAGCCGCTCCACCTCGCCGCGCAGCCCGTCGGGGGTCTCCGCACGGGGTGCGGCGGCTTCGACCTCCGTTCGCGCCTCGGTGACGCGCACTCCGGAGGAGCCCAGGACGCGGGCCCGCAGCGAGCCCGGCTCCAGCGACCGGGGCAGTCCCGTCACCCGCACCTTGCCGTCGGGGGGCACGATGCCGTGCGCCAGGCGACGGCAGACCGCACCCCTCGCGTACACCACCACCGCATCGAGAGTCGACTCCCAATGGCTTCCTGCTGCTTCCGATTTCATGCGCACCGCCCCCGCCGTGTCCGTCCTGGTGGAAGCGTACGCAGAAGACGGCACGGGCTCACCTCACCTACCGGGCCCTGTGGACAAAGCGCCGAGGCAGCGCCACGGACAGCGGTGCGCTGTGCGGCCAGTAGCTGAACGGTGTGCCACCACAGGGCGGGCCGCAGCGGCCGCGTGGGGTCCTGTCCCACGGGCGATCGGTGCGTGCCCGTCACACCCCGTCCTACGCCGGGTGGACCAGGCGGCTCTCGTAGGCGAAGACCACGGCCTGGATCCGGTCGCGGAGTTCGAGCTTCGGCAGGATCCGCCCCAGATGGGACTTCACGGTCGCCTCCGCGAGGTGCAGGGTGGCCGCGATCTCGGTGTTGGACAGGCCCCGGCCCACCTGGACCAGCACCTCGCGCTCCCGCGCGCTGAGCCGGGCCAGCCGCTCGGCGTGCTCGGACGGGACCGCGCGGGCGCCGCCGCTGCCCTCGGGGAGGTGCGGGCGCAGGCTCTCCAGCAGGCGCCGGGTGATCCGTGGGGAGACCACCGCGTCCCCGGCGGCGACGTTGCGGATCGCCGTGAGGAGCTCCTCGGGCCTGGTGTTCTTCAGCAGGAAGCCCGAGGCCCCGGCGTGGAGTCCGGCGAAGGCGTACTCGTCCAGGTCGAAGGTGGTGAGGATCAGCACCCTGCTCCCCGGCGAGACCTCGACGATCTGCCGGGTCGCCTCGATGCCGTCGGTCCCGGGCATCCGGACGTCCATGAGGATGACGTCGGGGCGCAGCTCCCGCGCGAGGCGTACGGCCTGGTCGCCGTCGGCCGCCTCGCCGACCGGTGTCATGTCGGGCTGGGCTTCCAGGACGGTGCCGAAGGCCATCCGGAGCAGCGCTTCGTCATCCGCGACGAGGATGCGGATCGTCATGCGGACACCGCCCCACAGCTGTCGAGGAGGAGGCGGGTTCCGACCCCCCAGCCGCCACCCGGGAGCGGTCCGGCCCGCAGCTGCCCCCCGTAGGCGGCAGCGCGCTCGCGCATGCCGGACAGGCCCTGGCCGGAGGGTGCGGCGGCGGGCGGCGGCAGACAGGGGCCGTTGTCGGTGACGTCCACGGTGACGGCCGCGGTCGAACAGTGGACCCGTACCTCTGCGGTCGTGCCCGGCGGTGTGTGCTTCAGGGTGTTGGTCAAGGCTTCCTGTACCAGGCGGTAGACGGTGAGTCGGGCCGTGGCGGGGACGTGCTCGTGGCTTCCGCGGACCTCCAGCCGGGTCGGCAGGCCGGCGGCGCACATCTGGTCGGCGAGGGCCTCCAGTTGGGCGATGCCGGGCAACGGGTGGCGCTCCGCGTCGGGTTCACCGGTCCGCAGGAGGCCCAGCGAGCGCCGCATGTCGGTCAAGGCCTGCCGGCCCGTCTCGGAGATCTGGAGCATCGCGGCGGTCGCCCGCTCGGGCGACCGGTGCTGCGCGTAGACCGCCGCGTCGGTCAGCGCGACCATGACGGAGAGGTTGTGGGTGACGATGTCGTGCATCTCGCGGGTGATCCGGGTCCGCTCCGCGGCGGCGGCCAGGCGTGCCTGCTGCTGCTGTTCCCGCTCCAGGCGTTCGGCCCGTTCCTCCACCGCGGCGAGGTAGGCGCGCGTGGTGCGTACGTTCACGCCGAGGACGGCGGCGGCGACGACCGTCGCGGTCACGGCGACGAAGGGCGGCAGGAACGCGCCTTCCGACGCCCAGCGCAGGCTGGCCAGCAGGACCCCGACCTGCACGACGGCGCCGGCCAGGAGCGTGCCGCGACGGCCGGAGTTCGCGGCCACCGTGAAGAGGGCCACCGGCAGAGCGATGTCCGCCGGGAGTGGGATGCCCACCAGCCACTGGACGAAGGCCGCGGCAGTGACGGCGGCGAACACCGCGCGCGGGGCGCGGCGCCGCCACGGCAGGGGAAGTGCGAGGGCGGCGGTGAGGACCACGGCCACCGGGAGTTCCGGCGGCGCGTACGTGGTCAGGACGTGGACGAGGAGGAGCGCCGGCAGCAGCGAGTCCCACACCAGGGGCGGTAGCCCGGTGGCCCGGCGCGCCACCGCGAACGCCCCCGCCGACCGGGGCCGGCCCCGGTCCGGTCGGCGCACCCGGAGGGCACTGCCGGCTTCCGCTGCCGCCTTGGTCATCCAACGTCCCTGTCGATTCGGCGCCGTGGCGCCCCCGGTCGGGGCCGCCGCCGCGGGCGGCCGGATCCGGGCCGCCCGCGGATCACCCGCCTCGCGCGGCCCGGCCGGTACCGCGGCCCTGACACGGTAGAGCGCGGGCCCCTCGCGGCGCATGCGCCCACCGTCTGATGACGACGGGCCGGGATGCGACCGCAGGAGGACCCCCGGCCCCTCCCCCGGTCGCACCGCGGACACCGTCGCGGTGTGCCCGGTTGCCACTGCGGTGGCACCGGCAGCCGTCGCGGACTGCGACCCCGGGCGCCCCCGGCGGCCCGCGAGGGCGACCCGGGAGCGATGTGGCGGCACGCACGCGGCGCCGACGATGACCGGGTGACCGAGATCATCCCGGGACTGTCCATGTCCCCCCTCGAATCCCTCGTCCTGTCGAGTGCCGTCGCGCTGGTGGCGGCGCGCTGGCTCCCTCCGGCCGCCCGTTCGCGCGTCACGGTCGCGGCGGGGGCACTGCTCGTGCCGTCCGCGCTCGTACTGGGGTTGACGGGCGTCCGCTGGCAGCTGCTGCCGGTACTGGCGGGCGCCGGCTGCGCGCTGCCGTTCGCCTGTGCCCCGCTGCTGCGACGCCGGACCGGGGGGCCCACGTGGCGGGCCCGCTGGTGGCTGGCGCTGCCGGGATCGGCGGCCTGCCTGGGGCTGATCGCCGCCGGCCCGGTGGCCGCCTGGGCCTTCCCGGTGCCGGTGTTCCCCGAGCCGACGGGCGACTTCGCGGTCGGCACCCGGGTGGTGCAGTGGACCGATCCGCGGCGCCCCGAGACCTTCACCGCCGATGCGGACGACCGCCGCACGGTCGTCGTCCAGCTCTGGTATCCCGCGCGGAAGAGCCCCGACGGCGTACGGCGGGCCCAGTACCTCGGGCGCACGGCGGAGGAGGCGCGCACCGTCTCCGAGTCGCTCGCCCGCGGGGTCGGGCTGCCGGGCTTCCTGATCGACGGTGTGCCGCGGGCCCGCAGCCGTGCGGTGTTCGACGCCCCGGTGGCCGATGGGGGCGGGCGGTTCCCCGTCGTACTGTTCTCACCCGGGTCGAGCGGGGTGCGCACCCAGAACACCGCCTGGGCCGAGGAACTGGCCAGTCACGGCTACGTGGTCGCGGCCCTCGACCACCCGTACGACTCGGCCGCCGTCGTCCTCTCGGACGGCCGGACGGTCACCACCGCGACCCGCTCCTCCGGCGACGCGGACGAGGACGCGAAGCTGGCGGCCGGCTGGACGGCGATCCGGGCCGCCGACCTCGGCTTCGTCCTCACCCGGCTGACCGCGCTGACCGGTCAGGACGGCCAGGCCCAGCAGGGCGGACAGGTCGCGCAGGGCAGCCAGGTCGCGCTCGGCGGACAGCCGGGGCAGGGGCCGGACGGGACCGCCGACCCGCTGACCGGACGCCTGGACACCGGCCGGGTCGCGGTGGCCGGCCACTCCATGGGCGGTGCCGCCGCGCTCCAGGCGGCCCGGCAGGACCCCCGGTTCGCCGCCGTCGTCGATCTGGACGGCTTCCCGCACGGCCCCGCCACGCCCGCCCTCGACCGGCCGGCGCTCGCGCTCACCCAGGAGGTCACCACGGGGACCGATCCGCGCTACCTGCCCCGCCTGACCGGGGCACTCGCCGCCAACACCGCGACGAGCTACCGGCTCACCGTCCCCGGCGCCGCGCACCTCACCTTCACGGACGGCCCCCTGTACCTGCCGCCGGTGCCCACGATCGTCGGCTCCCTGGGCCGGACCCGGAGCCCACGCGTCGTCGCCGGGGCCACCCTGGCCTTCCTGGACGCCGTGCTGCGCAACGGGTGGGACGGGCGGGGCGGACCGGGCGACCCGGCCGACGCCCTGCGGGCCTACGGCGAACTCAGCGCCCACCGACCGGGCGGCGGTCGCTGATCAGCTGTTCGGCTCCTCAAGGTCGAGCATCCGCCGGAAGTCGAAGGTGTTCCACCGTTCGGGCCGCATGTGGATCGCGACGTAGTCGGCCGCGGACTCCTCCGTCGCGTTCACGTAGCCGGTGGCGGCGTCGCCCATGTAGCGCGCGGCCATGTCGAACCGCTCCTGCTTCGAGGTCGGCCTGATCTCGGTCACCGGACCTTCCACCGACACGTACCGGTAGTCCTCGACATCGGCCACCTGCGCGCACAACGCGAACCGGCCCGCCTCCTCGATGAGCCGGGCCTTGCGCGCGCCGGGGGCGGTGATCACCTTGACGACCCCGCCCGGCTGGTACTCGTACCAGATCGGGGTGGTCAGCGGGGCACGTTCCGGCTCGGCCACGCGTAGGTGGCGGCCGCCGACGACCTCACCCTTGACACCCCCGTACACGCCCAAGGGAGTCCGTCGAAGTGCGGCCTGGAGGTGTCGGTCAGCGGCGCCACCAGGTGATGTCGGCGAGCGACGAGAGGAAGTCCTCGGCGTCGAAGACCTCGCCCGGGGCGCGCATCCCGGAGGCCGTGCCGCTCGGCGGGGTCCGGTCGGCGAGGATCCGGACGGCCGCCTCGGCGACCACCGGGGCGGTCACCGCGTAGATGTCCCGGCCGGCCGCAGTGGCGGCACGGCGCTGGGCCCCGCGGCTGACCACGACGTCGATCAGCCACGACTGCGCGGAACGGCCGTCTTCGGACACGGCGGTGGGCGCCGGCGTGCGCGGGTCCCGAAGGTCGGCCAGCGGCGCCTCGTTCATGAACGCCCGGACCTCGGGGGCCTTCAGGTGCCGTGAGATGGTGATCTGGTCGGCCGTCCCGAGCGCGCGCACGGGCTGCCTGCCCACCGGTGCCGGGAAGTCCCAGTGCGCCGGCACGTCCTGGTCGTCGTCGAAGGGCACCAGGCGACCGCCGCTCACCGTCACCCGCTTGCCCGCGCTGCGCGCCCCCGCCTTGCGGGTACCGGCTGTCGGGTGCCAGCTGTCGAGCGCGAACGCCACCGAGATGTCGTCCGCGGCCGCCCAGTCCCCCATCGCCGCGGTGGCCAGCAGGTCCGGCAGACCTCCGAAGAAGCCCAGTGCGGGCAGGAACAGCCGGCCGCTGTCCGCCAGTGGGTCCCGGTAGGTCTCGAAGTCGTGGCGGGTGACGGGCTGCTCGCCGGTGATGTCGATGTAGTGGATGCCGGCGCGCAGCGCTGCCTCGATCAGCGGCCCGGTGGTGTCGCCGAACGGGCCCGCGGCATTGACCACCAGCGCGGCGCCCGCTACCAGCGCGTCCAGGGAACCGGGTTCGTCGACGGTGGCGACATGGATGCGGGCGTACGGGTGGACCTCGGCCAGGGCGGCCATGCGGACCGGGTCGCGGCCCCCGAGGGAAAGACCCAAGCCGCGCTGGTGGAACTCGTCGATGAGGAAGCGGGCCGTGTGGCCGTAGGCCCCGAAGATCGCGACGGTCCGCCGCGCTGCGTTCGTGTTCGCGTTCGTGTTCATGGCATCGAGCTTGGGAGCAAACGGCCATCCGCACGAGTGTCGGGAAGGACGCCACCCGTACACTTTCGGACATGACGTTGGTGGCGATGCCGGTGTACGACGGGGCGATGTTGTTCGAGGCGGCCATCGCCATGGAGATCTTCGGCGAGGACCGCGTACACCTGGCCGACCCCTGGTACGAGTTCGCGGTCTGCGGACCGCGGGACGCCCGGCTGGGCGGCCTGCTGCGCGTCGACACCCCGCACGGGCTCGACATAATCGGCCGGGCCGACACCGTGATCGTGCCGTCCTGCGACGACATCGAGGCCGATCCGCCCGGAGAACTGCTGGACGCGCTCCGTGACGCCCACCGGCGCGGCGCCCGTATCGCGTCGCTGTGCACCGGCGCGTTCGTCCTCGCCGCCGCCGGACTGCTGGACGGGCGCGAGGCCGCCACCCACTGGTTGCACGCGGCCCGGCTCGCGGAGCGCTATCCGCACGTGCGCGTCAACGCCGATGTCCTCTACACCCACGACGGGCAGATCCTCACCGCCGCGGGCAAGGCCGCCGCCCTCGACCTCAGCCTCCACCTGGTGCGCCTCGACCACGGCGCCGCAGTCGCCAACGCGCTCGCCCGCGTCCTGGTCGTGCCGCCGCACCGCGCCGGTGGCCAGGCCCAGTACATCGCCGCGCCCGTCCCGGCTCGAAGCGGTGACGGATTCACCGCTCTGCAGGACTGGATCCTCGACCGGCTGCACGAGCCGTTGACCGTACAGGACCTTGCCGACCGCGCGGGGATGAGCACCCGTCACCTGGCGCGGGTCTTCCAGCAGAACACCGGCCTCACCCCGCTGCGCTGGCTGCACGTGCAGCGCATCAGGCGGGCGCAGGAGCTCCTGGAGACCACGGACACTCCCATCGAACGGATCGCCGTGCACGCCGGCATGGGCACGGCGACCACCCTGCGCCGGCACTTCAGCCGCGCGGTTGGCGTGCCCCCGGACACGTACCGGCGCACCTTCCGCGGTGACAACGACTCATAGCCCATCCTCCGGAGCCCCGCGTCCCGCCGGACTCATGCCGCAGCGACGTCCCAGGCCGCCACCGGGACCACTACGGCCGGCACATGGCCCGGGTCCGGGTAGGCCATCGCGCCCGGGTGCGCCAGTCGGCATCGGGCCGCGACTGCATCCTTCGGTCTACTGTGCTTTCGGCCCTGCGAAGGACGCTCTCACGGCCCCGTCCGCGAGAGGCTGGACCCGTGCGAACAACCATCGGATACACGCTCGAAAGCATCGGCTACGTCATAGGGGCCCAGGGGGCCCTCAGCTTCGTCTCGCAGACGTTCTTCGGCACGGAGTGGGGCTGGCTGCACAAGGTCGTCGACCTTCCGTCCACCGCCTACCTCGGCGTCGTCGCCGTGGGGCTGGCGCTCGTCGTCAGCGGGGTGAGAACGCGGAAGGCGGCCGGGCGCCGGAGGATCGCCTGAGCGGAGCGGGCCCTCGGACGGATCCAGGAGAAGCCGGTCAGCCGGCATTGACCTCGTCTTCGTCGGGCCAGCCCGCTGTGACGTGGGCGATCACGCCGGGTCCGACGAGGAAGTCCACCGGGGAGACGGGAGACATGAACGGTCGCAGTGGCACGCGGCGCGAACAGCTCTCCAGCCGGGGCAGCGGTTGCTTCGGGAGGGCATGGGGAACGCCAGGTATGAGGCGGCCATCGCGGCTTCGTACGGCGAGAACTGCAGGAGGAACGTGCTCAGCGGCTCCTGTTCGGGGGCCGGCTCGTCCCCTTCGGTGAGCCGGACTTCCGGGGCGGCGTCGGCGGCCTCGAGATCCCAGGGGATCGACCAAGCCCATCCGTTCTGTCCTCCGAGGATCGCCGGTCGCCTCTCGGCGAGGCGGTAGAAGTCGGCCAATACCGGCGGGACGGAGCCGGGTATCGCGGCGGCGGGAGGGGGTTCCGTTTCGGTGGGATACCAACCGGTGATGAAGAGCTCCATGGCCTTACCGGGTGCGGTCGGCACATGGTCGAGCCACCTGAGGCCCGGCAGGATGGGCGGGGTACCTGTGGGCTGGACCCCGGCCCACAGCCACGGCGGGATGGAGGCCATGTTGACCCCGCCCAGTCCGCCCGTTGCGAACCCGCGGGACGGGCTATTTTGAACTTGTTCAATTGAACGCGTTCAAGGGGGTCGTCGCCGGGGCGCTGCCGACGTGGGGCACGATGACGTGGCTCCTGGCCGCGCACAGCGCCGGGCAGGGCATGTCGTTCCTGGCCTACGTGATCGGCGCCCCCGCCGCCACCGCCCCGATCCTGAGGGCGGCTCCGAGGTCGTCGCGGGCTTCGAGGTCCTCGCGGTGCCCTCCTCGCCCGGCTCGACTCCATGAGCCGCTTCCAGGACCGGGATCTCAACCTCCGCAAGGAGGGGCTGCGGGACTTCGGCGCACTCGACGCCGGAATGGTCGAGATGGGGTCCGGCCGCCCCCGCTGCGGCCTGCTCCTACTCCTCCGGCTCCCAGGCGCGGCGCAGGTCGAGCACTCCTGCGTCCGCCCCGCCCAGCTTGTGGCCCCGGAGACGGTAGTGACTCGGGAGGGCGGGTAGGCGACCGGCGTGAGCGGACGGAAAGAGCGTGGGCAGGAGAGGCAGGACGCGCTGCTCGCAGGCCTGAGCGTGGATACGAGCCGGCCCGAGCAGCCGGTGCTGCTGGACGGTGGCGGACAGCCGATCCGTACCTGGCGGGAGAACTACCCCTACGATCACAAGCTGCGGCGGGCCGACTACGAGCGGGCGAAGCGGATCCTGCAGATCGAGCTGCTGAAGCTGCAGCGCTGGGTCAGGGACACCGGTGCCCGTGTGGTGGTGATCTGCGAGGGCCGGGACGCGGCGGGCAAGGGCGGGACCATCCAGCGTCTCACCGAGCGCCTCAACCCCCGCGGCGCCCGCATCGTCGCCCTGGACAAGCCCAGCGAGCGGGAGGCAGGGCAGTGGTACTTCCAGCGCTACGTCGCCCACCTTCCCGGGCCGGGGGAGATCGTGTTCTTCGACCGCTCCTGGTACAACCGGGCGGGTGTGGAGAAGGTCATGGGCTTCTGCACCGACGAGCAGTACCGGCAGTTCCTCGCCCAGTGTCCGGCCTTCGAGGCCATGCTCGTCGAGGACGGCATCGTGCTGGTGAAGTTCTGGTTCTCCGTCTCCCGCGCCGAACAGCGCACCCGTTTCGCCATCCGTCAGGTCGACCCGGTGCGCCAGTGGAAGCTCTCATCCACCGACCTGGCCTCACTGGACCGGTGGGACGCCTACACCACCGCCAAGGTGGAGATGTTCCGTGCCACCGACACCGTCCACGCACCCTGGACCGTGGTGAAGAGCAACGACAAGCGGCGCGCCCGCCTGGAGGCGATGCGCAGCCTGCTGTGGCGCATCGACTACGCCAGCAAGGACGAGGCGGCGGTCGGCCGCCCGGATCCCTTGATCGTGGGAGCCGCGGATACCCTCCTGGAGACCGGCGAAGATCCCGCTGCCCTTTCCCCCACCCCGCTGGCCGAGCTGACCGGCGGCCCGGGCCAACACCCCGGTTTTCCCCAGGACGGCACCTTCGCCGCAGGGCGCCGTGCCGACGAGGCCGGCGAGCGGCATGGGGGCCTCGACCACGTGTAGGGGAGCCGGCTGACGGTCGGGGGACCGCAGCGTGCCGCTCGGACCGTACGGGGGCGGGCGGCCCACGGAGGAGTGAGGCCCGCGGTACGGCCGTGCGGCGTGTCAGTGGGCGCCGATGGACCAGAAGACCCCGACCTCGTCACCGGACACGGCCACGACGCCCAGCTCTTCGTGGAGGTCGAGGCCGTTGACGTACGCGTCGGTGAGGAACCGGTGGGCCCTCGTGCCCTTGAGGCCGGCGCGGACGAAGTCCCGGGCGGGGTCCGATGCCGCGTCCCGGGCGTTCGTCCAGAACCGGGCGTCCGGCCCGTACCGCTCCAGCAGGAGCCGTGCCGCGTCCAGCAGGGCGTCACGATCCGGCCGGTGCCTCACGGGCCGGTCGCCGTCCCATTCCTCCGCCATGACGGCGAGCGCGGTGACGGCCCCCGCCGGCTCCAGCTCGTGCAGGCGGTCCTGGAACCCGGCGGCGGGCGGCGGCTCGAAGGGGTACGCCGGCACGGCGTGGCCGGCATCGCTGGTGCGGTCGGGGTCGATCCGCAGCCAGCCACGCGGGTCCGGGACCTTCCGGTGCATCAGGGCGATCACGTCCTCGGCCCAGTCCTCGTGTCGGCGCGGGCCCGTGGCGAGGAAGACGTACGGGTCCGCCAGCAGGCGCAGGGCCGCCGCGTTCCAGGGGCTGCGGCGGCGACGGAGCTCCATGACCGTGTCGCCGACCCTCCGGGCGAACACCTCGGCCGGCGCGCGGGGGATGCCGTCCAACTGCCCGTACCCCCATCGCAGGAGCGCCGTGGCCGCGCCGTCCGCGGCGGCGTCGGCGAGCTCGCGCGGCGCCCGGGGGACGACGGCCCGGTTGCCCCTCTGGAGTTCGACGGCCGCCCGCCACAGGTCTTCCAGGTGGGCGTCGAGGAGGTCGAGGGCGATGCGGTCGTGGTCGGCCGTACACATGGACCGACCCTACCGGGCTGTCCCCTGCGTGCGGCCGGGCCGGTGGCGGGTCAGGCTGCGGTGAGGGCGGCCGCGCCGAAGGACACGTCGAAGCGGTCGCACCAGATGGTGACGCTGCGATAGTCGGCCAGGTTCACGTCGGTGGGGATCTCGTAGTTCTGGTCGCCCTTGTTGCCCTTGAGCCTGCCCAGGCTGGTGTGCTTGCCGTCGTCGAAGACGGACCACCCGGCCACCCCTTCCTTCACCGGGGCGTCGGTGAGCCAGACGCGCAGGTCCGGGCCGTTGCTGGTGTCGAGGTCCTCCAGCCGCAGGGTGCGGGAGCCGTCGGGGAGCCGGATCAGCTCCACAGTGCCCGTCGTGGTGTGCTCGTGGCTGATCAGCGTGCCCCGGGCCAGGGTCTGGGGGCCGGGAGGCAGCGCCGAGGACGGGGGCGCGGGTCCCTGGGCGGAGGTCGTGGGGAGGGCCTCGTGGACGGTCGCGTCCTGCCACAGCTTCCACGGCTGGAACCAGTACGCGCCGAGGCCCAGTACCAGCGCGGCCGCGGTCGCCGGCGTGGCCCGCAGCCGTCCTCGTCGCTTCGTCTCCGTCACTGAACTGCCTTTCGTCGCCGGTCCGTCACCCGTCATTCAACGCGGCCGCGACGGCTGTCACCAGCTCTGACCTGGTGACGAAAGTCTTACGGGTGCCGCACGGCACGAGCGGTCAAGGGGCGGCGGGGGTCTGGGACAGCGCGGTGCGCACGGCGAAGGCGCCGAGCAGGCCGCCTGCGGCGAATCGCTGGGCGGCCATGACGCGGGGCCGGGTGGCCAGGAACCCTGAGACGCGTGCCGCGCCCAGCATGATCAGTGCGTTCACGGCGATGCCCACGACGATCTGCACGCCGCCCAGTTGGAGCAGCTGCGCCCAGGGCGGGCCTGCCTGCGGGTCCAGGAACTGGGGCAGCAGTGCGGCGTACATCAGGGCGATCTTGGGGTTGAGCAGGTTGGTCAGCAGCCCCATCGAGAACAGGCGGGCGTCGGAGACCGGGGGCAGGTCGTGCCGGGGGGTGAACGGCGAGCGGCCGCCTGGCTTGAGCATCTCCCAGGCGAGGTAGGCCAGGTAGGCGGCCCCGGCGAGCTTGACCACGGTGAACGCCACCGGCACCGCGGCGAACAGGGCGGACAGGCCGGCAGCCGCCGCCACCAGGTAGCACAGGAACCCGACGGCGGTCCCGCTGAGGCTGACGATGCCCGCCCTGCGGCCCTGGGTGATGGCGCGGGAGGCTAGGTGGATCATGTTCGGTCCCGGCGTGAGGGCCATGCCCAGTTCAACCAGGGCAACCCCGCCCGCCGCGGTCAGGGTGATCACCGGTCAACCTCCTGGTCGTTCCTGAGGCACCGACACCTCAGAGCGTGGGAGCCGCCCACGGCGCCCCAGGGCCTCGCCTGACGCATCAGGATCACCCGACGCACGCTTGCAGAGTACGTGTCGGCAATGCGCGGCCTTCAGGCACCCCGGGACGATGCGGCCGGAAGGCAGACCGGCGCTGTCAGTGGTCTCTGTCAGGATGCGACGGTCAGAGCACCAGAACCGGGGGGAAACGTGGGGACTTGGAACGTCGGCCCGTTCGACGACGACAGCGCAGCCGACTTCCGCGACGCCCTCATCCGGGCGCCGGCCGTGGCTGACGACCTCGACACCCCGCTCCCACCCGGACGAATGATCACATCCGACGAAGGTCATGGAGACGTGCAGCCGCTGTGGTGCAGCGATCGGCCGGCCACTGCTGGACTGTGGGCCCGGGTGCATGCCGAGCACTCCCGCTCCGGCCTGTGGCCGTTGCTGCTCGACGCGCTGGATCCGGAGGACGACGAGTTCCGGCCGTGGGGCTCGGGCGAGCTCATGCCGGAGCGGATGTCCTCTCCGGCGAGCCACTCCCCCGCCGGTCTCCTGGAGCAGTGGTGGGCGACGTACACCGCCGTCGATGAGGACGCCATGCTCTCCGCCAAGAGACGTCTCGCCGTCACGGCCCCCTTCGGGCAGGACTGGCCGGGCACCGCCCCCGCGCGGTCGGCCACGAGCGATCCCGATGAACTGGCGGCCGAGTACGCGCAGGTGTTCCTCGCCGGCCGGCCGTGGTCCCGGCTGGGACTCGTCGCGGCTGCGTCCGGCGCCGAGGCCCTCGCGGTCGCGGGCTGGTGCGGACCTCTCAACTACGACAACGACACCGCCAAGTTCTCCGCGGTCATCCGCGACTGGGAGCACCGGTTCGGCGCCCGTGTCGTGGCAGCCGGCTTCTCCACCGTGCACCTCAGCGTCGCCGCGCCGCCGATGAACGAGGAAGACGCCCTCCTGGTCGCGGCCGAGCACTTCGCCGTCTGCCCCGACAACGTCTGGCAGGGCTGCCGGCCGAACACGCTCAGCGCGTACGCCGGGCGGATCATCGGCGCCCGCGGCTGGGACTTCTGGTGGGACTGATCCGTCACCGACGGGTCGTCTGTCCGCGAGCGCCGATAAACGAGTACGCGGTGAGCGCGCGGTTGCCGTTGGGCTTGGCGGTGGCCCGTAGGGCGTCGGCCTGGCTCAAGCTGGTCCCCACGCCGACCAGGGCCGCCCGCCTTACGCGCCCGTAGGTCACGGCCGCACTCGAACGAGCCGGTCAAGCCGGAGGTTTCACCCAGGGAGCCAGACGTTCCCCGGCCGTGAGGTTCTCGCGCCAGTAGCGGAAGACGGTTCCCTGGACGATGTCGAGCTGCCCAGCCGCGACCAGGCCGGAAGCGAGGCTCGGGCCGCCTGCGTCGGCCTCGAAGGCAACCAGTACGGGGGGGGGCCTCGCCGACCTGACGTGCGATGAGCCGGACCTCGTCAGGCGTCGGCGCACGAAACACAGGATCCTGCAAGGCGGCGGCCCCAGGCGACGATGTCCCAGTCCCACCATGCCCCTTCGGGAAGCTCGATCCGCGCGGACCAAGAGATCATCCCGAAACGGAGCCCCGCTCGCTACGACGGTCCAAGGCTTCCTCGCATCGCGCATGCGCTCCGCGTCCACCTTGAACAGCACCGTCACACCCTGCTCTGCTCCATCGCATCCCCACCCCCCGCCCGCAGCGCTGTGGGTCGCCGACCGGTTGCACCAAAGCCGCACATGTACTGGTCCACCTCGGCCAGGCTCCCCGCCAGCACCGGCGAGCTGCACCGGCTGGCGGGGTGGGGCCCGCAAAAGTAGTCCGGTCTGAGTTTTGCGGGTGGAACTGCATGGTCTGCGCACGCTGCCGCCGGTTGGCTGAAGGCACACGCACAGCACGGCTCCGGCAGCCGCCGGGGGAGAGAGAGTTCCCTGATGAGCATCCGAAGCGGCATCGCGGCCGCCCTGACCGCGATATGCGTGAGCATCGCGCCGGCGCCCTCGGCTCAGGCAGCCGATCCCGGCTCCAGGGACTTCGCGACATCTGCTCGCACCGTCCCCTGCCCCACCGACGCAGTACGGGGTAAGGGAATGGCCCCGAGGCATCGGCTACAGCCGGAAAGCCTGGTCCGACACGGGCACGTCCCCTCGGCTCGGATGCCGCGGACAAGGCCTGTCCACGGCCGGCCACGGCGGACCACCGGTACCGGGGCAAGGTGTCCTACCGCAGCTTTCCCACGTGTCGTCATGGCCCAGGATGACGGACGTGCCGGCACGACACGAGATGCGCGGCTACCGGTCAGAGCACCACTGGACGCCGCAGTCCTTGGTCCCCGGACGATTCCGTTGACGTGCAAGGACGTGGTGCGCACGCGACCGTGCACAGGGGCGCACCGTCGATGACTTCCCGCGAAGCAGCCCTGGAACGCGATACTTCAGAGAGAGAAAACGATGAAAGCGAGAATCGCCACGGCCGCCATCGCGGTTACCGTGCTCGCCGCCGGCTCCGGCGCCGTGATCACCGTCGCCACCGCCTCCGCTTCGGAGACCGCCGACGTCGCCGTCGCGGCCGAGGCCGCGACGGTCGCCGCAAAGCCGGCGGCCACGGTGGTGGCGGATCCGGACGCCACCGTCGCGGCGGAGCCGAACGCCACCGCGGTGGCGGAGCCGGTCGGCTCCACACTGGCTCCGCAAGCGGGCGGTACGACGGCGCCGCCGCCGAGGCCGAGTAAGACGCCCGCTCCGTCGGGCAGCCCGCTGCCGGGCAAGACCACGACTCCCTCCCCTCAGCCGGACAAGCCGGGTGAGACCTACAAGGGCTCCGCGACCTTCTACTCCCCCGGCCTGGGTGCGTGCGGGAAGGTGATCAAGGAGAGCGACCTCGCCGTCGCGCTCGACCCCACCATGTTCGGGCCCGGGTACCCGTCGAGCAACTGCGGGCGCAAGGTCGTCATCACCTACAAGGGGAAGTCCGTCACGGCGACTGTCCTCGACGAGGCTCCCGGAGCGGGCCGACACGGTCTCGACCTCACCCCGGGGGCGTTCAAGGCACTCGCCCCGCTCGACAAGAGCAAGCTCGACGTCACCTGGCGCTTCGCGAAGTAGCGCGTCGGGCGGGTCGAACGCCGGCCAGGTCGGTGAGTGCGGCGCGGCGAGGAGTGCTGACACCCCGACTCTTGAAACCGCCCGCGTGTCGTGCGCACCGCGCGGTTCCGGACGAAGCGCGGCGGGGCGCCGACCCGTAGCAGACCGGGACGAGGGCACGCGTCGTGAAGGCCGGTGCGAGGTCGGTCGGTCTCAGCCGAGGACCGCGGTCACCTCCCGGCGGGCCGCTTCCGACAGGAGGGGCGCCCAACGCGTGAACAACTGGAGCAGGCCCGCCCCGTTGCGCTCGCGGAAGGACTCGTTCACCTTGGCCAGGTCCAGTTCGTTGGCCACCGTGAGCTCGGCGAAGTCGCGACGCTGCCGCAGGGACGGTGTGAACTCCTCACCGGTGAAGCGGTCCCGGAAGGTCACCGGCTCCCCCTCCGGCGCGGCGAGGCTGGGGTAGGAGGCCTTGCGGTCGCAGCTGGCGTAGAAGTACACGAGCTCCTCCGCCTCCCTTCCAATCGCCGCGGCCAGGCGATCCCGCTCGGACAGCTCCAGGAGTACCAGCGGTAGCCCGTCGGTGCCGTAGAAGGCGTGACACAGTGCTGCGGTCTGCAGTGCGGGCCGCGCACCCCACTCGGCGAGCATCGCCTCCACGCGCAGCAGGTGGGTCAGGAGCGTGCCCCCGGAGTGCTTGGCCGTCTCCGCTCCCAGCTCCTTGAGCAGGGTTATCGCCGGCGAGTCGGGGAGCTGGTCGTCGCTGTGCATCATGAACCCATGATGACGAGGTCCCCGTGCCGACGTACACCCGGACCGGCATGCGGACACCGCGACGGCGCCCCCTGAATGCTCGCGGCACGGCGCATGGAAGTCTGTCCGCATGGACACATTCGCGGATCGACTCGACGGTGGCTGGGCGTGGTGGGAGGCCGCCATCGAAGAAGCGCAGGAAGGGCGCTGGGTCCGTGACGCCGTGGAACGGCAGGTCATCAAGGACATCGCTGCCGCCACGAACCCTCTCCACGGTGGGCGGATGGCCCCGTTCACCGAGGACTCGTGGCATGTGCGCATCGGGAGGATCGCGAACTGGGCCGGGGTGCTGCGGCTCGCGGCCCGGTCAGGTGGCTGGGTGCTCCAACCGGTCGTCGGGCGGAGCCCTTCACACCCCGCCGGCATGGCCGAGCTGCTGTCGGCCATCTATGCGGTCGGGGAGCAGGGCGAGATCTGGATGCAGCAGCTCCTGAAGGGCGTACGGCCACCAGAGGGCGAGATCGCGAAGGCTGAGGGTTTCCTCACCGGGCCGGGGTCCATCGAGGACCTTGAGCTCTTCTTCTACGACTGACGGGCGGGGTCGGCGATCGGGGGCTTGTCAGGTGGAGCGGGCTCTCACCGTTCCGTTCTGTGCTTGCTGGGCGCCGTGCGCGCGCAGGCGGGCCGGCCCCGGCAACATGGTGTTCACCGCCCCGCGCGCCCGGGGTAACAACCGCTTCCTAGCGTGGCCGACCGCAGCGCAGCGCTGGCAACCACCCCCACCGGGAGGCGTCTCCATGAGCACCACCGAGTCACCCCAGGCCGTGCCGGACACGGCGAGGACAGCTCCCGACCAGGCGGTCGAGGAGACGCTGGAGGACTACACCCTCCGTTTCGCACCCCGCAGTTACCGCCGCTGGACGCCCATGGTCGTGGCCACCACGGCCCTCGGCGGCATCGCCTACATGGCCGACTTCTCCATCGGCGCCGGCATCGGGCTGGCCCACGGCACGGCAACGCCCTCGTGGCCATCGCCGTCGCCGCGGTCGTCATCTTCGTCACCGGCTTCCCCCTGGCCCATTACGGCGCGCGCTACAACATCGACCTCGACCTCATCACGCGCGGCTCCGGTTTCGGGTACTACGGCTCGGTCCTCACCAGCGTCATCTTCGCCAGTTTCACCTTCATCTTCTTCGCCCTCGAAGGCTCGATCATGGCCCAGGGCCTCCAGCTCGGTCTCGGGCTGCCGCTGTGGCTGGGCTACGCCGTCTCCACCCTCATGGTGATCCCGCTGGTCGTGTACGGCATGAAGGCGCTCAGCAGACTCCAGGTGTGGACCACCCCGATCTGGCTGCTGCTCATGGTCGGCCCGCTGGTGTACCTGGTCGCCGAGGACCCCGGCACGGTCGGACGGTTCCTGTCCTACGCCGGTACGGACGGCGACGGCGCCGTCAGCACCGCCTCCGTCATGCTCGGAGCGGGCGTGTGCCTGTCCCTGATCGCGCAGATCGGCGAACAGATCGACTACCTGCGCTTCATGCCGCCCAGGACCGAGGCGAACAGGCGCGCCTGGTGGACCGCGGTGGTCCTGGCCGGTCCCGGGTGGGTGCTGCTCGGCGCGCTCAAGCAGGCCATCGGCGTCTTCCTCGCCGTCTACGTCCTCGCCGAGGCCGGACCGGCCGCCGCGCCCGAGCCCATCCGGCAGTTCCGCGGCGCCTTCGACGCCATGATGCCGCCCTGGGCCGTCGTCCCGCTGGCCGTGGTCCTGGTGGTCATCAGCCAGATCAAGATCAACGTGACGAACGCCTACTCCGGCTCGCTGGCCTGGACGAACGCCTTCACCCGCGTCACCCGCCACTACCCCGGCCGCATGGTCTTCGTCCTGGTCAACCTCGGCTTCGCACTGGCCCTGATGGAAGCGGACATGTTCAGCTTCCTGGGCGGCGTCCTGGGCTTCTACTCGAACTGCGCGATCGCCTGGGTGGTCACCGTCGCCACCGACATCGGCATCAACAAGTACGTGCTGAAACTGTCCCCGCTCCAGCCGGAGTTCCGCCGGGGCATGCTCCACGCCGTCAATCCGGTCGGCGTCGTGTCCTTCGTCTCCGCCTCCGGCCTGTCGATCGCCCTGTATTTCCACCTCTTCGGAGACAGCCTCCAGCCGTACTCGCCCGTGGCGGCGGCCCTCATCGCCTTCGTCGTCACCCCGCTGGCGGCGGTCGTCACCAAGGGCCGTTACTACCTGCGCCGCGCCGACGACGGCATCGCCGAGCCCCTGCTGGACGTCGACGGCAACCCGAGCTCGGTCACCCTGGACTGTCACGTCTGCCATCAGCCCTACGAGCGCCCCGACCTCGCGGCCTGCGTCGCCCATGCCGCGGTCGTCTGTTCCCTGTGCCTGAGCACCGACAAGACCGGCGAACACGTCCTGCCGGCCGCCGTGTAGAGGCGGATGCTCCGGCCTCGACTGCGTTGCGGGGCGGCGCGGGTGACGAACGGTGCGCGCGGGGGGTCGAGCGGCGTAGCGTGGTGCGGTATGAGTGAGGTTGTGGAAACCAGGGGTCCAAAGGTTCGGCCGCATTTTCCTCCGAAATCTCCGCCGCAGAAGAAGCCCGTCGAGGCTCCGCGGCCGCAGCCGGTGACGCAGCCGGCGTCTGCCACCGGGCGGCGGGCGAGGGTGCTGACGTTCAGGGCGGATCAGTGGGCGCCGCGGAAGGCCGCCGGGCAGGCGGCGCTCGCGGTCGCCGAGTGGCACTATCCGCTCCTGGACGAACACGACTTCCTCAAGGCCGTCCACGGCCTGGTCGAGGCCGCGGTCGCGGCCGGCGGGAAACGTGTCAGCGTCCACCTCGCCGACCAGGACGCCAAGGTCCTCGTCCTGGCCCTCAACCACCAGGCCGGCGAGGCGAGCACGGGGATGCCACAGGAGGTGGCGCTGCTGCGCACCGTCGACGCCTGCGGGACCCACGCCGACCACGACGGGCACGCCTGGTGGGCCCTCCTCGACGCCGCACCCCGGCCGAAATCACGTCTGCCCCGGTAGACAGCCTGCCCGACATGAGCCGGCCCGTGGACACGGGCAGGCCCCCGCGGCGGACGTTCCCGTCGTGGGAGCCTGCCGTCACCGGTTCAGAACGTGCGCTGGGTGAACCAGGTCGCCTGGCTGGAGGGTCTGGTGCAGGTACCAGACCCCGCCCGCGTTGAACGCGGGGGCCCGGGCGGCGGAGCGCGCGCCTCGATCTCGCGGGGAAATTCCCGGACGGCCGCCTGCGGTGCGGGTGCGGGGTCAGCGGGCGAGGGAGAGGGCGAAGGGTGCCAGTCCGCTGGAGCGGATCACGGGCGGCACGAACAGGATCGCGGCCTCCGTGGCGCGGGCGGTCCGGATCCCGCCGAGGTCGCTGATCCACTGCTTCCTCCAGCCGAGGTCGGTGAGCAGGTCGTGGACGGTCTGCTTGGCCTTGGGGTCTTCGCCGGAGAGGAAGGCGGTGGGCGGGTGGGTGAGGATGGCGGGCGCGGTCATCACCGGGAAGAGCATGGTGTTGAGCGTCTTGACGACATGGGTTTCGGGGAGCGCCTCCTGTAGCCGCTCGGCGAGGCTGGAGCCGGGGTAGAGGAGGTGTGCGGGCAGGCCGTCGGGGCCGTCGGTGGTGGCATTGGACACGTCGATGAGGATCTTGCCCCGCAGTTCCTCTCGTAGGGCGGTGAGACGTTCCAGTGAGCCGGCGCCCGGTGTCGCGTTGATGACGATGCGGGCGCCGCGTGCGGCGTCGGCGGCGGCGCCCGTCCTGCGGCCCGCCACGGTGATCCGGTGCCCTGCTCGGGTCAGGGCGGCGGCCAGGTTGGCGCCGACGCGGCCGTTTCCCAGAACTGCGATGTCGGTCATGGCTATTCGTCTCCTGTCGGCTTCTCGGGTGGGTGGGCTGTTGGCGTCAGGGTCGGCGGGAGAGGGTCGATACGGCTTGGGCGTGGACGCCGGGTGCGGCAGCGAGGAAGCTGTGGCTCTGCGGGGTCCAGGGACGGCCTTCGGCGTCGGAGATCCGTCCGCCGGCCTCCCGGACGAGCAGCGTCCCGGGAAGCAGGTCCGCGCGGGCTCCGGCGAACTGCCAGAAGACGTCGGTCCTGCCGGCGGCCACGTTCGCCAGGTGCAGGGTAGCGGGGACCGCGGTCCGCACGACGAGGGCGTCGAAGAGCATCTCGGTGATCGAGGCGCCGACGCGCCGCACGACCTCCTCGTCTTCATCGGGCCTGGCCTGGCTGGTGGCGACGATGCCCAGGCCGAGGTCGGCGGTCCGCGAGACGTGCAGCGGCCGTCCGTCGAGGTGGGCGCCCGCTCCGGCGAGCGCGGTGTAGGTCTCGCCGGTCAAGGGGAGGTGGACCACGGTGAGCAGCGGCTGGTTGTCGCGTACGAGGGTGGCGGTGACCGCCCATTCCGGCAGGGCGTGCAGGTGGTTGACGTTGCCTTCGGCCGGGTCGACGACCCACCATTCGCCGGCGGGCAGTGCTCCGCCGTCGAGTTCGTCCTCCACCCAGCCGGCTTCCGGGCGCAGCCGTGTGAGGCGCGGGCGCAGGATGTCGAGGGCCAGGTCGTCGTTGGCGGCGAGCGCGCGCATCAGCTGCTCCCGGGTCTCGTAGCGGACCACCTCGCCGAAGCGCTCGCGCAGCGCCGAACCGGCCGCCTGCACGGCGATCACGGTCTGGGCCAGCACGTCGGCGTCAGAAGCGGCGGCGGTGAAGGCAGCGGCGGTGGCGGTGGTCTGCGGTGTTTCGGGCATGGCGGTGCTCCTGACCGGGAGGGGTGGGGTGGGACGGGTGACGCGTCCGGGTCGAGCCGGGTGTTGCGTCGTGCGCTCGTGCCTCAACGGTATGGAGTCCCAGAGTTGACTTCAACTGCATGTCAGGCACGTCTAGGCTTACTGGCATGCAATTGGATTTGAACCTGCTCACCGCCCTCGACGCGCTGCTGGAGGAGGGCAGTGTGGCCGGGGCGGCCGCGCGCCTGCATGTCACCGCCCCCGCGATGAGCCGGAGCCTGGGCCGGCTCCGGCGCACGACCGGGGACCAGATCCTGGTGCGCACCGGCCGCACGATGACCCCGACGCCGTACGCGATCGCCGTGCGCGCCCAGGTGCACGAGCTCCTGCACCAGGTCCAGGGGGTCCTCGCGCCGAGCCGTGAACTCGATCTGGCCACGCTGGAGCGCACGTTCACGCTGCGCTGGCACGACTCCCTGGTCGCCCTGAGCGGACCCGCGCTGCTCACGTCCGTGCGCGCACAGGCGCCCGGCGTGCGGCTGTGCTTCATCGGGGAATCGAGTGTCGACACACCTGAACTGCGGCGCGGGGAGGTCGACTTGGAGGCGAACGCCCACCGTCCCAGCGCGCCGGACATCCGTACCGAGAACGCGGGCGAGACCCGCCTGGTCGTCGTCGTGAGGCGGGGCCACCCCCTCGCGCGCGCCGGGACCCTCACCGCGCGGCAGTACGCCGCAGCCGAGCACGTCACCGTCTCACGACGCGGAAACCTCGACAACGCCCTCGACAAGGCCCTCGCCCCGCTGGGCCTGAGCCGCCGCGTGGTGGCGACGGCACCCACGGAAGCAGCCGCGTTCGCGTTCGCGCGCGACTGCGACCTGGTGATCAGCGTCCCCGAAGCCGCCACCCGCTCCGCGGTCGCCGACCTGGGCCTGGTCGTCCTCCCGCTGCCCCTCGAACTGCCGTCGGCGCCCGTGTACCTGTCATGGCATCAGCGGTACGACACCGACAGCGCTCATGCCTGGCTGCGCGGGCTGGCACGCGACGCACTGGCTTCGGCCACCGCCGCGCCGGGTCGTCCCGGTCCGCCCTGACCCGGCGCCGGGCCTGGACGGCAGCCGCCCTCCGCGGGCCGGTGCGCGGACGGGTGCGGCAAGTGGGTTGCAAGCGGTCGGCAATGCGGCTCCGAAGACTGGCTGGCATGACCACCCAAGATGTTTCCGGCCCCACCGTCCACCCCTACACCCGCGAGATGGCGATGATCCACCAGGTGTTCCGCCGCGAGTCGCGCCTGCCGGCCGAGCTGGTCCAGGAGGTCCGGTCCGCGGACACCGGACGGGCCCGCGTCCTCGTCGGCGGTCCACGGTTCGTCCGCGAACTCGGCGTACGGTCCCTGCCGCCCCTTGGCACGCACTTGGCACCGACTTGCCGTCCCCGCCCCGGCCCTTGTCGGCTTGTCTCGGCGCCGCTTCCGTGCTTGCGGAATGGTTCATATGCCATATTCGCGCTGTGGCTCCGACGAAAGGCCTGTCATGAAGATCGCCGTCATCGGTGGTACCGGACTGATCGGGTCTCAGGTCGTCGAGAACCTGGACTCCGCCGGGCACGAAGCCGTTCCGCACTCGAAGTCCACCGGTCTGGACGTCGTCAGCGGCCAGGGACTGGGGGCGGCGGTGGCGGGCGCGGACGTCGTGGTCGATCTGACGAACTCCCCGACCTTCGACGAAGCCTCCCGGGCCTTCTTCCAGACCTCGATGGACAACCTGCTGGCCGCTGCTCGAGAGGGAGGCGTCGGCCACGTCGTCATCCTCTCGATCGTCGGCACGGACCAGGTGCCCGAGCTCGACTACTACCGGGCCAAGCTGCTCCAGGAGAACCTCCTGGCCGCCGGTGAGATCCCCTACTCGATCGTCCGGGCTACGCAGTTCATGGAGTTCATGGACGCCGTCATGTCCTGGACCGCCGACGCCGACACCGTCCGGTTGCCTTCCACACCGATCCAGCCGATCGCCGCCAAGGACGTGGCCGCGTCGGTGGCGGAGGTCGCCGTGGGCGCCCCGCTGAACGGGATCCGCAACATCGCCGGCCCCGAGATCTTCACCCTCGACGAGCTGGGCCGGATCACCCTGGCCCACAAGGGCGACCCTCGCACCGTCGTCACCGACCCCACCGCCGGGATGTTCGCCGTCGTCCAGGGGGACGTCCTCACCGACAAGGGCGCCCACCTCGCGCCCACCCGCTACGAGGACTGGCTCTCCTGAGTGGAGGTCACGAGGGCCCGGCTGGGGTGGGTCTGTTCGTAGGCGTGGCCGACCCGCAGGAGCGCGGGCTCTCCGAGGGGCCGGCCGAGCAGCTGCATGCCGATGGGCAGGCCCGTCACGTCGTGGCCGACCGGAAGGGTCAGGGCGGGCACCCCGGTGATGTTGGCGGGGGCGCAGAGGCGTACGTAGGCGTCGGAGACGCTCTCGACGGTGCCGTCGGGCCAGGTGACGGTCTCCTCGCCGGCCCGTACCGCGGTCATGGGGACGCTCGGGGCGGCGATCACGTCGACCTCCTCCAGCATCCGTGCCCACTGCGCGCGCATGAGCGTGCGCGAGCGCTGGGCGCGCAGGTAGTCGCCGGCGCTCATCAGCTCGCCCGCCTCCAGGAGGATGCGGACGTCCTGCTGGTACCGCTCGGGGACCGTGCGCAGGCTGCCCTCGTGGTAGGCGCCGGCTTCGGGCACCATCAGGCCCCACTGGGTGGCCTGGACGTAGCGGGTCATCGGGATGTCGACTTCGACGATCCGCGCGCCCAGGGCTTCCAGCTGTGCGACGGCGTGCCGGACGGTGGTCTCCACCTCGGGGTGGACGTGGTCGAAGTAGTAGGTGCGCGGCATGCCGACGCGCAGCCCGGTCAGGTCCGTTCCGGCCGGAGGCCGGTAGTCCGCGGCGGGCACGGGCAGCGAGGCGGGGTCGCGCGGGTCGTGTCCGGCCAGCTCGGTCAGGACCAGGGCGGCGTCCTCGACGGTGCGCGTGATCGGGCCGACGTGGTCCAGCGACCAGGACAGGGAGGTGACGCCGTGACGGGGGACGAGCCCGTAGGTCGGCTTGAGGCCGACGACCCCGTTGAGCGCGGCGGGCACCCGGATGGACCCGCCGGTGTCGGTACCCAGGGCGAAGGTGGCGGTGCCCGAGGCCACGGCGACCGCGGAGCCGCCGCTGGACCCGCCGGCGATGCGATCGCGGTCCCAGGCGTTGCGGGTCTGCGGGGTGGTCAGGCCGAACGCGAATTCGTGAGTGTGGGTCTTGCCGAGCAGGATCGCACCGGCCGCGCTCAGACGTGCGGCGACCGTGCTGTCCGCTGGTGCGTGGTGGCCGGCGCGGACCCGGGAGCCGGCCGTGGTGGCCATCCCCTCGACGTCGATCAGGTCTTTGAGCCCCATCGGGATGCCGTGCAGCGGTCCCCGGTGGCGGCCGTGCGCCACTTCGTGTGCGGCTTCGCCGGCCGACCGGCGCGCCTGCTCCGCCGTGACCGTGACGTAGGCGCCGAGGTGCGGATCCGCCTCCGCGATGCGGTCGAGTACGGAGTCGACCAGTTCGACGGGGGACAGCTGCCGGGCACGGATCGCGTCCGCGGCGGCGGCGAGGGACAGTTCATACGGTCGCATCGGGCTTCTCCTCCTCGTGCGGTGCGGCGCGGTAGGCGGCGGCGGGCGGGACGTCCCCGAAGTCCAGCTCGTGCAGGACCTTGACGACGCTGTGGATGTGGTTGGCGACCGCGGCGACGGCCGCGTGGCGTTCGGCGGGCAGGACCAGTCCGGTTCGGGCGGCCCAGCGGGCGGCCTCGGATGGGGTGAGTTCGTCAGCGGCCATGGGGTTCTCCCTCTCGGGGTGGGGTGGGGGACGGCGTGGCGGACGGCCGCGCGGTCAGGGCGCGCCGACGGGGAGCTCGGCTCCGTGCTCGGCGAGGAACCGGTAGCGGCCGTTCTCCCGGCGGACGGTGCCGCCGGTGGGCTGCGGGAAGTGGGTGCCCAGGAGCAGCGCGTCGGTGTCCGCCAGGGCGTCCAGGAGCCGGGAGCGGGTGCGGACGGCCCGGGCGGGGTCGACGTCGACGCAGCTGTTCACGTGGGGGTGGGACAACTGGACGGGGTGGTGGATGCTGTCGCCGGTGATCAGCGCGCGGCGGTCGCCGCCGCGCAGTTCCACGGCGACCTGTCCCGGGGTGTGGCCCGGGGCGGGGAGGAGCAGGACCCCGGGGGCCACTTCGTGTCCTCGCGCGGGCACGTCCACGAGGTCGTACTGTCCGGCGTCGCGGACGGGGGTGACGGAGTCGCGGAACATCTGGCGTCGGGGCTCGTCCAGGTCGGCGGTGGCCCAGTGGTCCCATTCGGTGCGGCTCGCGAGGTAGCGGGCGTTGGGGAAGGTGGGTACCCAGTCCCCGCCGGTGAGGCGGGTGTTCCAGCCGACGTGGTCGGTGTGCAGGTGCGTGGTGATCACCAGGTCCACGGACTCGGGCGGGAAGCCGGCCACCGCCAGGCGCTGCGGGAAGTCGGTGTCCAGGCCGTTCCAGGCGGGGTTGGCACGCGGCTTGTCGTTGCCGATGCCGGTGTCGATGACGATCCGCAGCCCGCCGGCCTCCACGGCGAAGCTGTGGCTCGCCAGACGCGGCACGTCGGCGTCGGCGAAGTCGGGGCGCAGCCACGGTGCTTCGTCCAGGACCTCCTTGGTCGCGTCGGGCAGCAGCCAGGACCCGGTCTGGCGCGGCAGTTCGATCTCGTCGACGCGTCGCACGACGATGTCGCCGAGGTCCCATCCCGTGCTGGTGCGGGAGGCGGCCGGAGGGGGCGTGGCGGTGGCGCTGGCCATCGGCGGGTCCTTTCGGATGGGCGCGCAGGAGGGCACCTCTTCCTCAGGCAAACGCGAATCCTTTGCTTTTGCCTGAGGTGAGAGTAGGCCCCGCTTCCACCAAAACGCAAACGGTTAGCTTTTAGGCACCCAGGCGGGTCTCGGGTCGAGCGCCGTGGCCACGAGGCGGTCGGTGTAGGTCGAGGACAGGCCCGAGGGGCGGAACAGGATGCGGTACAGGAGGGGGGCGACGACGACGTCCAGCAGGGTCTCCACGTCGGGGACGGCCTCCCCGCGCCCGGCCGCGCGCACCCCGATGGCCTTCAGCTGTTCGGCGGCGTAGTCGGAGCAGCGCAGCGCATTGCCCTGCTCGGGGTCCCCCAGCAGGGCGTCGCGGACGTATGTGCGGCCCGCCGCGGAGGACATCTCCTCCGCGAACTGCACCGCCCACGCCGCGAGGTCCGCCCGGAGATCACCGTGGTCGGCGGGCGGGGCGTCCGGGCGCAACCGCTCGACGGCCACGTCGGACAGCAGCTCCCGCAGGTCCCCCCAGCGCCGGTAGACGGTGGAGGGAGTCACTCCCGCACGGGCGGCGATCAGCGGCACGGTGAGCGCGTCCCGCCCCACCTCGGCCTCCAGATCGCGGACGGCCTGGTGCACGGACTGCTGGACGCGGGCGCTGCGCCCGCCGGGGCGCGAGGTGGGTCTGGCACTCATGCCCCCAGCTTAATGCGAAGGAGTTGCGTCTGCGTCGGACCTCCCGGCGCTACGGAGCGACGCGGTCGGCGCGGTCGGCGCGGTCGACGAGTACGCCTTCCAGGAGCGCTGCCAGGTAGCGGCGAGCGGTCTCCGCGCGTGCCGCGGGGGCCGTATGGACGTTCGCGGCGTAGGCGATGCCGCACATCAGCGGTACCAGGTCGTCGGCGGTCACATCGGCGCGCACGGCGCCGGCGTCGAGGGCCCGACGGAAGAGCTGCCGCCCGACGGACGACAGGGTCTGCTTCAGCTCGGTGGTGCGGGGCAGCGCGTCGGTGGGCGCGGCGGTGACCGCGGAGAGCGAGGCGTCGGTGACCTGCGCTTCCACCGTGCGGGTGAGGAAGCCGGTGAGGGCGCGGGCGGGGTCCTCGTCAGCCAGGGCCTGTTCGCCGTGGGCGGCGAGCGCCTCCAGGCCGGGGGCGGCGACGGTTTCCAGGAGCGCCTCGGCGGTGGGGAAGTGGCGGTACACGGTCCCCACGCCCATGGAGACACGGCGGGCGACGTCGTTGAGTTGCAGCGGTGCGCCCCCGTCCACCACTTCCCGGGCCACGGCGACGATCCGCTCCCGATTGCGGGCAGCGTCCTTGCGCAAGGGGGCGGTCGTCATGCCTGAAGTCTAACCGGATGACCCATCCGCCCCCGGGGTGCGGCGGTAGGCGCCCTGCTCACGCCGTCCCGACGGGGGCGAGGCGCTCGCTGAGCCGGCGCACGGCCTCGGCGGTGCGGGGGTCCCTGGCCGCGCGCGAGGGGGGCACGGGAGTCACCCGGGGTCCGATGACGAGGCCGGTCAGACCGGCCAGGGAAGGGGCGGTGGCGGCGTGGATCGAGGGCTTTGCCGCCGAGGAGGCCGGACCGGATGTGGAACGTTCGAACGTGCGCCACACCAGGGGCCACAGCAGTCGCAGCCGCGGGGAGACGATGCGTGGATCGTCCATGGTGCCGCGGGTCATGTCGGTCGCGGCGCCACCGGGGTCGGCCGCGAACACCGAGACGCCGGTGCCGTCGAGGCGCTCGGCCAGTTCCAGGGTGTAGGCGAGGTTCGCGAGTTTGGCGCGGCCGTACCAGTGGAAGCCGTAGTAGCCGCCCGGCGGCTCGACGGCGTCGAACGCGCGCTTGCCCACCCTGACGGCGCCCGAGGTGACGTTCACGATCCTGCCGGGCGCACCGGCTTGCAGGACCGGGAGCAGCAGTTCGGTCAGCAGGTACGGCGAGAGGTGGTTCACCGCGAACGACGCCTCGATGCCGTCGGGCGAGTCCTGCCGGCGGGGGAACATCGCTCCGACGTTGTTGACCAGGACCGACAGCGGGCCGTCGGCGGCCACGCGCCCGGCGAGGGAGCGGACCGCGTCGAGCGAGGCGAGGTCGGCGGCCAGGAACCGCGCGGAGTACCGCGGGGCCGTGGCGTTGATCTCCTCGACCGCCCGCGCGCCCCGTGCGGCGTCCCGCCCGACGACGGTCACCGCGAGCCCGGCGGCGGCCAGTCCCAGGGCGGTCTCCAGTCCGATACCGCCCGTTCCGGCGGTGACGAGCGCTGCCTGCTTCATGGGGAATCCCGTTCTGCCTATGTGGATAAACTATCCGTTTGATTGACGATAGCAGATGCGGATGACTTATCCGGTTTGGCCTGGAGTCCCGCCCTGACGGCGCGGCACGGCCAGGCCGTCGGGGCGGGGGTGGGGGCTGTCGCGCGGGTGGAGGGCCGGTAGCCGCCCGCTGAGGCAGAGCGCCTCCTCGACCGGTGGGTATCCGGTCAAGCGGGATACGGCCTGACCTTCGGGGTAGCCGGACCACATGGGCACTCCCCGCGACACCACGCCGCTGCGCGCCGCCGCGCCGGTCCGTCCGGGGTCTGTCCTGCGGGAAGGCCGCGGCCATGGCCGCCTGAGGGCCCCCGCCCACCCGTCCACCACCTGACCCCGTGAACCTGCCGGAAGGAGACCGTGATGCCCTCCCAGGACCAGCCCCGTCTCACCGATCCCGTCTCGCTGCACGCCCGCCCCCCGTTCCCCGAGCAGGACCAGGAGCATCCCGGCTCCACCGAGGCGATGGATCCCCGCCCCGACCACGGCGAGGACTCCTACCAGGGGCACGGCCTGCTGGTCGGCCGCAAGGCGCTGGTCACCGGCGGGGACTCCGGGATCGGCCGGGCCGTCTGCCTGGCCTTCGCGCGGGAAGGCGCCGACGTCGTCTTCACCCATCTGCCCGAGGAAGCCGGCGAGGCCGACGAGACCGTCCGCCTGGTCCGGGAGGCCGGGCGCACAGCGGTGGCCGTCGCCTGCGACATCCGGCACGAGAGCGAGTGCACCGCCCTCGTCGACAAGACGGTGGGCGAACTGGGCGGCATCGACCTGCTGGTCAACAACGCCGCCTACCAGATGGCCCAGCCCGACGGGATCGAGGCGATCACCACCGAGCAGTTCGACCGGGTGATGAAGACCAACCTGTACGGGATGTTCTGGCTCACCAAGGCCGCACTGGCCCACATGCCGCGCGGTGCCTCCGTGATCAACACCGCCTCCGTGCAGGGCTACCAGCCCAGCCCGCACCTCCTCGACTACGCCATGACCAAGTCCGCGATCATCTCCTTCACCCACAACCTCGCCCAGATGCTCGCCGAGCGCGGCATCCGGGTCAACGCCGTGGCGCCGGGTCCGGTCTGGACACCCCTGATCCCGGCGACGATGCCCGACCCCACGAAGTTCGGCGAGCAGTCACCCCTGGGCCGACCCGCGCAGCCGGCGGAGATCGCGCCCGCCTACGTCTTCCTCGCGTCCGGCCAGGCCTCCTACATCACCGGCGAGATCGTCAACGCCACCGGCGGAACGCCCCTGCCGTGACCGTGGCCCGGTTCGACGCCGATGCCGTCTTCACCGTCTGCGCGGCGGCAGGCACCGCCGTGGACACCGGCAGGGCGCCGGCTCCGCCCGCGCGGCGGGGACCGGCGGCGGCGCCGGCCGCCTCCCCCGAGCGGGTGAGAGGCCCCGCACGGCCGGGCGCCCGCGCATCGGGCGGGGAACCGATGCATCGGGCCGCAGCGGCCCGACCCGGACCACGCACACGGAGATGACATGGGACACGGCGGAAACGTGATCGACGAGCTGATGGCCGACCACCGGGAGGTGGCGGAGATGTTCGGCCGCATGCGGAGCACGGCCGGCGGCGGTCAGGAGCTCCGCGACCTCATCGACGAGGTCACCATCGAGCTGGTACGCCATTCGGTCGCCGAGGAGCAGTACCTCTACCCGGCGGTGCGCGAGCACGTCGAGGGCGGCGGGCCGATGGCGGACAAGGAGATCCAGGACCACGCCCGCGTCGAGAAGATCCTCAAGCAGCTGGAGAAGATGCCGACCGACGACGCGCAGATGAGCCCGCTCCTGCGGCAGCTCATGGAGGAGGTCACCGCGCACGTCCAGGACGAGGAGACCAACCTCTTCCCGATGCTGAGAAGGGCCTGTACCCCGCAGCAGCTGGACGAGCTCGGCGACAAGATCCGCCGTGCCAAGTCCATGGCCCCCACCCGCCCGCACCCCTCCGCGCCCAGCAGCCCCACGGCCAGCAAGCTCCTCGCGCCGGGCGCCGGCCTGGTGGACCGGGCGCGCGACTTCATGAGCGGCCGCGGCAGGTCCTGACCTGCGGCCCGG
Source organism: Streptomyces sp. NPDC001594 (assembly GCF_042893675.1). Classification (NCBI taxonomy): domain Bacteria; kingdom Bacillati; phylum Actinomycetota; class Actinomycetes; order Kitasatosporales; family Streptomycetaceae; genus Streptomyces; species Streptomyces sp. NPDC001594. The sequence continues at coordinate 217,517 of NZ_JBIAVB010000001.1, forward strand.
GGCGGCCGTCGTGCGGCCGCCCCGGGCGGACCGTGACGTGCGTCATGCCGCAGGCCTGCCGCCGCGGGCTACGCTGGTCGGCCACCAGCGGAGCGGCGCAGCTTCGCGCCGCAGCTCGCGGACCCGGCACCGGCCGGGGCGAGCACGCCCCGAGGAAGCCGCCGTGTCCGCCGATCTCACCCCCGTCATAGCCGCCGGCACCCGCTGGCTGCTGACCGCCTTCCCACCCGCCCCGGGCGCCTTCAGCCAGGCGCTGGCCGAGGCCCAGGCCCGGCAAGCCGTCACCCTCGCCGCCGCCCTGCGCTACCCGACCGCACTGGACGCGGAGCTCCTGCACCTCCTCGGCCCGGGCGGAAGCGCCCGACTCGACTGGCTGACCGGCGCCGACCAGGGCGACGACACCGGCGACGGCTGGCGGACCTGGGTGGACGAGACCGTGGTCAGCTGGGCCGCCTGCCTCCTCGCCTCCCCCGGCCTCGCCGCCGACGCCCAGCACCTGGCCGATCACGGCCAGGCCGGCGAGGTCACCCGCCTGACCCGCCCCGGCGCCCGTGAACACGACGCCGCACCCCTGCTGCGCCACCCCGACCTGCTCGAACCGGTCGCCGCCCTCCACCGGGCGCAGTTGCTGGACCTGCTGGACTACGAGAACGTCGCCCTGGGGTAAAGGCGGCACGTAGGTCCTCACCTCCACCTTCCACGCCGGCCAGATGACCCGGCGAGCGCGCCGTCGAGCGCGAGTTGGGGCTCGAGTCAGACCCTTGGCCTGGGGCTCTCTTCCAGACCGCTGATAGATTCCTGCGATGAGCGAGCAACTGCCCAGCGGCGGCATCGAACTGTTACCCGGCGGGATCGAGGCGCTCCACGCCAGGTGGTCTTCCTGCTGGACCCCGAGTGAGGTCGCGCAGCAGCTGGCCGGGATCGGCACGCCCTGGTACGTGGCCGCGGGCTGGGCGCTGGACCTGTTCCGTGGTAGGCAGACGCGCGCTCATGGGGACATCGAGATCGCGATTCCGGCCGCGAGCTTTCCCGAGGTCCGCCACCGCTTCCCCGGATACGTCTTCGACGCGGCAGGCAGCGGCCGGATCTGGGAGGACGCCGCACCGGAGGCGCTGGCGGCGGTACATCAGACGTGGCTCCGCGATCCGGCCACCGGCAACTACCTGCTCGACGTGTTCCGCGAACCGCACGACGGCGACACCTGGATCTGCCGGCGCGATGAGAAGGTCCGGCTTCCCTACAGCGACATCATCGAGCACACCCGAGACGGCATCCCGTATCTGGCGCCTGAACTGGTCCTGCTGTTCAAGGCCAAGCACGCCCGCCGAAAAGATCAAGCAGACTTCGACGCGACCGTCCCTCACATGTCCCCGGTTCAGCGCGAGACCCTGGCCGAGCTACTCGAGCGCATACACCCCGGGCATCCCTGGATTGCGGATCTCTAGCTGACTACTGGTGCGCTCGCTCCACTGTCGCTGGCGCCCACGACCCCCGTCCCGCACCACCGAGCGCGGCTCCGGCACCCGGGCCCGCTACTCGCCGTGCCGGGGGCCGGGCGGGCCCACGGCCAGGGCCGCGCAAGTTGCCGGTGTCCGCATGCCCTTCAGTGCGACCACCACCGCCGTGGTGACCAGCGTGCCCGCGGTGATCGCGACCAGGTACGGCAGCGGTCCGCCGATCAGCGGGAGGACCCAGATGCCGCCGTGCGGAGCACGCAGGGTGGAGCCGAAGGCCATCACCAGACCGCCGGCGGTCATGCTGCCGGCGATGCCCGCCGGGATGACCCGCAGCGGGTCGGCCGCCGCGAACGGGATCGCGCCCTCGGTGATGAACGACGCGCCGAGCACCCAGGCGGCCTTGCCGTTCTCGCGCTCCTCGGGGGTGAACAGCCGGCGCCGGAGGACGGTCGCGAGGGCCATGCCCAGCGGCGGGGTCATACCGGCGGCCATCACGGCGGCCATCACCTTGAGGCTGCCGGCGTCGGGGGCGGTACCGGCGGTGGTGAGCGCGCCCGCGGCGAAGGTGTAGGCGACCTTGTTGAGCGGGCCGCCCATGTCGAAGGCCATCATGGCGCCGAGCAGCGCGCCGAGCAGGACCGCGTGGGAGCCGGAGAGGCCGTTGAGCCACTCGGTGAGGGCGTTCATCGCCGAGGCGATCGGTGAGCCGACCGCCACGAACATCAGGAAGCCGACCACGGCCACCGACAGCAGCGGGACCACGACCACCGGCATGATCCCCCTGACCGCCCGCGGGACGTTCCACCGGAGCATCCACAGCACCAGGAAGCCCGCGATCAGACCGGCCACGATGCCGCCGAGGAAGCCCGCCCCCACGGCCACCGAGACGGCGCCGCCGGTGATGCCGGCGGCCAGCGCCGCCCGGTCGGCGATCGCCCAGGCGATGTATCCGGCCAGTACGGGGACCAGGAAGCCGAAGGCGGCCTTGCCGGTCTGGAACAGCATCGCCGCCCAACTGTGCGGGGACGACCAGGTGAAGTGGCCGAGGACGGACGGGGCGGAGGCGATCTCGTAGCCGCCGATCGCGAAGGCGAGGGCGATCAGCAGGCCGCCGGCCGCGACGAACGGGATCATGTAGCCGACGCCCGTCATCAGGTACCGGCGCAACCGCCGGGCCCCGTGCTCCCCCGCCGGCGTCGCCCCTGTGGCGCGGACGGTCCCGCCGCCGCTCCCGGCGGCCAGCCGGACCGCCTCGGCGACCAGGTCGTCGGGCCGGTTGACGGCGGCCCGCACACCCACGTCCACGGTGGGCTTGCCCGTGAAGCGGGCCCGGTCCCGGACCTCGACGTCGTGGGCGAGGATCACCGCGTCGGCGGCGGCGATCGCGTCGGGGGTCAGTGGCGTCGTCCCGGCCGAGCCCTGGGTTTCGACCTCGATCCGGGCGCCCGCCCGGGCGGCGGCCAGTTCCAGGGCCTTGGCGGCCATGTAGGTGTGGGCGATGCCGGTGGGGCAGGAGGTTACCGCGACCAGCCGCGGCCCGTCGCCGGTGGAGGCCGCCGCCGGTCCGTCGGCCGGTGCCTCCTCGCCGTTGATCCGGGCCGCGACCTCGCCGGGGCTCCGGGCCTCGCGCAGGGCGCCGGTGAAGGCGGGGTCCATCAGGCGGCGGGCCAGGTCCGCGAGGATCCGCAGATGGGTGTCGTCCGCGCCGGCCGGCGCCGCGATCATGAAGATCAGATCGGCGGACCGTCCGTCCGGCGCGTCGAAGTCCACGCCCCTGACGCTGCGGCCGAAGGCCAGGCTCGGCCGGGTGACATGGGGTGATCTGCAGTGCGGGATGCCGATGCCGTCCCCCATCCCGGTCGGGGCCTGGGCCTCGCGGGCGGCGACGTCGGCGAGGAAGCCGTCGAGGTCGGTGACCCGGCCCTCGGCGACCAGCCGCTGGGCGAGGGCGCGGAGGGCTTCGCCCTTGTCCTCGGGGGCGAGGTGCAGATCGACGAGTGCGGGGGTGATCAGTCCGCTGGGGTCGCTCATCGTGTCAATCCTTCAACTGGTGGCTGACGGTGTTCCGTTGCCCCCGGAACATGGCGGCCCTGCCGTCCCACACGGCGGGGCCGAGCGCCGGCGTTCGGTGTGCCCGTCCGCCCGGCGGGTCGTGCTCAGCCGCGAAGCGGTCGTTCCCGCGGGATGTCCGCCGTCACGACCACCGCGGCCGGGTCCAGGTCAGCCGGGGCGGGCATGACGCTCCCCGGCAGGCGTACGGCCGCGGCGCCGTGCGCCACGGCCGCCGCGAGCGCCCCGGGGCCGGTGCCGCCGGCGCCGAGGAAGCCCGCGAGTGAGGCGTCGCCCGCTCCCACGTCGCTGCGGACGACGGCGACCGGTGCGCTGCCGTACCAGCAGCCCTCTTCGGCGACCAGGAGCATGCCGTCCGCGCCCAGGCTGGTGAGGACCTGCCGGGCGCCGCGGCCGCGGAGTTCGTGCGCCGCCTCGACGGCGTCGCCGACGGTGAGGACCGGGCCGCCCACGGCCTCCGCGAGTTCCTCACGGTTGGGCTTGACCACGTCGGGGCGGGCCGCGAGGGCGGCCAGCAACGCCGGTCCGGAGGTGTCCACGGCGATGCGGGCGCCACCGGAGTGGACCTGTGCGACCAGTTCGGCGTACCACTCGGGTGCCAGCCCGCGGGGCAGGCTGCCGCAGCAGGCCAGCCAGCCCGCGCCGCTCCCCCCGCGGTCCTCGCGGACGAGCGCCAGCAGCGCCGCCGACTCCGCGGCGCTGAGCTCGGGGCCCGGCGCGTTGATCTTCGTGAGCCGGCCGTGGGCTTCGGCGACGGAGACGTTGATGCGGGTGTCACCGGCGATCGCGACCGAGGCGACCTCGATGCCCTGGCGGCGCAGCAGTTCGCGCAGCAGCTGCCCGGAGAATCCGCCCAGGGGCAGGACGGCGCGGGTGCGATGGCCGGCGGCCGCCAGGGCGCGGGAGACGTTGACGCCCTTGCCGCCCGGGTCGAGCCGGTCGTGGACGGCCCGGTTCACCTCGCCCGGGGCGAGGGCCGCGAGCTCGTAGGTGCGGTCGAGGCTGGGGTTGGGGGTGACGGTGACGATCACGCGCGGACGACTTCCGGTCCGCGGTCCTCGATCTCGGCGGCCTGCTCGTCCGTCAGTCCGGTGTCGGTGACCAGGACGTCGACCTGGTCCAGCGTGCCGAACCGGGCGAAGTGGCGGGTGCCGAACTTGGAGGAGTCGGCCACCAGCACCACCCGTCGGGCACTGCCGAGCATGGCGCGTTTGACGGCCGCCTCGGTGAGGTCAGGCGTCGACAGACCGTCCTGCCGCGAGAAGCCGTTGGTGGCGACCACCGCGACGTCCGCGTGGACGTCGGCCAGGTCGCGCAGCGCCCAGGCGTCGACGGAGGCGTGGGTGCGGTGCCGCAGCCGGCCCCCGATCAGGTGGAGGGAGAGTGCGGGGTGGTCGGCCAGCCGGGCCGCGACGGGCAGGGCGTTGGTGACGACGGTGAGGGCGCTGTCGACGGGCAGCAGCGCGGCCAGCCGGGAGACGGTCGTCCCCGCGTCCAGGATCACGCTGCCTTCGGACGGCAACAGGGCCAGCGCCGCCTTGGCGATGCGTTCCTTCTCGGCGGCGGCGGTGGAGTCCCGTTCGGCCAGACCCGGCTCCAGGTGCAGGGCGCCGACGGGCAGGGCGCCGCCGTGCACCCGGTGCAGCAGGCCGGCCCGGTCGAGGGCGCTCAGGTCTCGCCGGATGGTCTCCTGCGTGACGCGGAACTCCTCGGCCAGCGCCGGCACCTCCACCCTGCCGCGCTCCTGGGCCAGGTGGAGGATCTGTTGCTGCCGCTCGGGTGCGTACATGTGGGATCGAGTCCGTTTCATGTCTGTTCACGTCTGATGAATGCCGACCTTACGCACCTCCAGAGAAAAGGCAAGGCTCTGAGCTGCGCGACTTTCCCGGACTTCCCTATGCCCGAATGTGTTGACATCGCTCTGTCGGCGGACGGAGAACCAAACAAAACAACACGGACACGGGCGTGAAACCACCCGTGGCCCGGTCCTCGGCCAACGCCCCCGGACGCGAGGACCGGACATGAAGCACGGCCGCCCCCACCGCACCTCCGTGCGGGGGCGCCCTGCCACCCCCCCTGCCGGCCCGGCTCCCACCCGGGCCCGCGACCCTCTGCCCAGAAGGAATCCCATGCATTCGATCCAGGTCACCGTCCGCTCCGAGAACGGCCTGCACGCCCGCCCGGCGTCCCTGTTCGTCCAGGCCGCCGTCCGGCAGCCGGCCACGGTCACGGTCGGCCGCCCGGGCCAGACGCCGGTCGACTCCCGCAGCCTGCTGTCCGTCCTCTCCCTGGCCGCCGGGCACGGCGAGACCCTGGAGCTCACCGCCACCGGCGACGGGGCCCCCGAGTCCCTGGAGGCGCTCGCCTCCCTGCTCGCCTCCGACCTCGACGCCACGGCATGAGCCGGCTCCTCCACGGGATCGGCGTCGGCACCGGCAGCGCCGCCGGACCCGTCGCCCGGATGGCACCCCCACCGGCGCTGCCCGCCGCGCGGCCCGTCACCGACCCGGCGGCCGAGGCCGCGGCGGTCCGCGAGGCCCTCGGGGCGGTCGCCGGCGACCTGTACGAGCGCGCCGCCCGGGCCGGCGGCCCCGGCGCCGAAGTCCTCGCGGCCCAGGCCATGATGGCCGCCGATCCGGTCCTCGCCGACCGGGCGGCCGCCCTCGCCGCGGAGGGCACCGACGGCGCCCACGCGCTCGCCGCCGCCTTCGAGGGCTTCCGCGCCGCGCTGGCCGGCGCCGACGGGCACTTCGCGGAACGCACCGCCGACCTCGACGACCTGCGCGACCGCGCGGTGGCCCGCCTGCTCGGCCTCCCCGACCCCGGCCTGCCCGACCCCGGGCACCCGTACGTCCTGGTCGCCGACGACCTGGCGCCCGCCGACACCGCCCTGCTCGACCCCCGGCGGGTGCTGGCCCTGGTCACCGTCCGCGGCGGCCCCACGAGTCACACCGCCATCCTCGCCAAGGCGCTCGGCCTGCCCGCCGTGGTCGGCTGCGCCGCGGCCGCGCGGCTGGAGAACGGCCGGCGGGTCCTCGTACACGGCGCGGACGGGGTGATCGAGCCCGATCCCGGTCCGGAGGCGGTGGCGCGGGCCGCCCGCGCCGAGCGCCGGCGCCGCGAGCTCATGGCCGGCTTCCGGGGACCGGGCCGGACCGCCGACGGCCACCCGGTCGGGCTGCTGGTCAACCTCGGCGCACCGCACGAGCTGGCCGGGGCGGCCGCCGCCGACGCCGAGGGCGTGGGTCTGTTCCGCACCGAGTTCCTCTTCCTCGACCGTACGCAGGCGCCGGACCTCGCCGAACAGGCCGCCGCCTACCGCCAGGTCTTCTCGGCCTTCGCGGAACGCCGGGTGGTCGTCCGCACGCTGGACGCGGGCGCGGACAAGCCGCTGCCCTTCGCCACCCGCTCCGACGAGGAGAACCCGGCCCTCGGCGTCCGCGGCCTGCGGACGGCCGCCCGGGACCCGCAGCTCCTGGAGACGCAGCTCGCCGCCATCGCGGCCGCCGCCGAGGACAGTGCGGCACAGGTGTGGGTGATGGCCCCGATGGTGTCGACCCCCCAGGAGGCCGCCGCGTTCACCGAGCGGGCCCGGGCGCACGGCCTGCCGGTGGCCGGAGCGATGATCGAGGTCCCGGCCGCTGCCCTGCGGGCGGACCGGCTGGCCGAGGTCTGCGACTTCTTCAGCATCGGCACCAACGACCTCGCCCAGTACACCTTCGCGGCCGACCGGACCCTCGGCTCCCTCGCCGAACTCCTCGACCCCTGGCAGCCGGCCCTGCTCTCGCTGGTCGCCACCGCCGCCCGGGCGGCGGCCGCGCACGGGCGTCCGGCCGGTGTCTGCGGAGAGGCCGCGGCGGACCCGGCGCTCGCCCTGGTGCTGGTCGGTCTCGGCATCACCAGCCTCTCCGCCGCCCCCGCCTCGCTCCCCGAGGTGCGGGCGGCGCTGGCCGGCCGCACCCTGGCCGAGTGCCGGGAACTCGCCGACCTGGCCCTGCTCGCGGACGACGCCGGCGACGCCCGCCGCACGGTCCGGTCGAGGCTCGGGGGAGGCTGATCCAGCCCGCAGGGGCTCGGGGCCCGCGCCCTCGGACGACGGCACGCCCGGGGCGGACGGGTTCGCAGCGCCGCGGTGTCAGCGCCGCTGCGTCAGCAGACCGGGCCGGTAGGGCCACACGCCGTCCGCGGTGCGGCCAGCGTGCTGGCGGCTCCCCCGGCCGCACAGGCCGCCGAGGGCACGCTCGGTGGCGCGGCGGGGCGCCGGGCCAGGCGATGACCAGCCACATCAACGGGGTGATGGCCCACTACAAGGGCAAGCTCGCCCAGTGGGACGTCGTGAACGAGGCCTTCGCCGACGGCAGCTCAGGGGCCCGGCGCGACTCCAACCTGCAGCGCACCGGCAACGACTGGATCGAGGTCGCGTTCCGCACCGCGCGCGCCGCCGACCCCGGCGCCAAGCTCTGCTACAACGATTACAACACCGAGAACTGGACGTGGGCCAAGACCCAGGCCGTGTACGCCATGGTCCGGGTCTCCGCCGCGCAGGACACCGACGCCGCCGTCGCCCAGTTGGCCGGGGTGAACACCAGGGCCGCGGACGCCGCCGGGGCGCCGCGCCGCTCGGCGGCGAAGGCCGCCAGCCAGGCCAGCGAGGCGTTCCAGTTGATCGCCACCTCGTTGGTGGAGTAGGAGCCGATGTCGTCCACGTAGCACGCCGCCGGCGCGCAGCCCGTGAGCCTCTCCTTGGCCACCGGGTCCTCCAGTGCCGCGTCCGGGCCGCCCGCGAAGGAGCCGGCCGGCGGGTGGGGCAGCGAGGCGTCGTTCTGGTGTGCCCAGAACCGGTGGTGCTGGTTCTCGGAGTGGCGTTCGCCGTAGCCGGTGACGTAGGAGAGGTCGAGCGCGTTGCGGCCGAGCAGATAGTCCAGGGACTCCAGCGCTCCGGCTCGGTAGCGCTGTTGGCCGGTGAGCTCGTACGCGACGGCCGTCACCATCGCGTTGTTGGCGACGGAGCCGTTGGAGCCCCACGCGTACCCGGTGGCCGGGAGCGGCACCGGGTAGCCCTGTCCGGCCATGGTGGAGAGGTGGCCGTCGGCGGCGGAGGTCAGCAGACCGCGCAGCCGGGCGATGTCGTCGGCGGGCAGGCCCTCGCCGGTGCGAGCACGTCCGGGTCGGCCTTGGCGGCCGTCCAGGCGCGGCGGGCCGCGTCCAGGCAGCGCGCGGCGAAGGAGGCGTCGTACGGTGCGTACACCCGGGCGCACTGCGCGGCCGAAGCCGCCAGGTTCAGCGTCGCGGCGGTCGACGGCTTGTGCAGCTCACGCTGCTCGGCGTCGAGATCGGGGCGGGTCGGCAGGGCGGTCCACCGGGCGCCGTGCAGCTTGTGGAAGGCCATCCCGGCCATCGGCCGACCGGCCGGGACCTGCATCCGCAGCAGGAACTCGAGCTCCCAGCGGGCCTCGTCCAGCACGTCCGGCGTGCCGTTGCCGCGCTCCGGTATCCGCAGCGTCGCATCGCCGAGCGCCGCGTCGCCGCCCGTACGGCGTGCCCGCTCGAAGGAGTTGACCATCTCCCAGACGGAGATGCCGCCGTTCACGACGTACTTGCCGTGGTCGCCCGCGTCGTACCAGCCGCCGCGGGCGTCCGTGCGGTGGTCGCACGCCCCCGCCTGGCAGGGCACGTCGCTGTCGCCCGTGTTGGGGGCGACGCCCAGGTGTCCGGCGGGGCGGGCGCAAGCGCTGCCGCCCGCCAGGGCGGCGTCGATCGCGATCCCGCTGCGCTGCTGGTAGAAGAACGACATGCTGTCCGCGCGCAGGGAGTCGTACAGCGACGGGGAGATGTCGTGTAGCCGGGGCCGGCGCCGGTGTACGCGCCGAAGTCCACCAGGTGCGTGGACTGGCCGGACGCCTGGTCCGCGCCGCGCACGGTGGTGGTGCCCGTGGCGACCACCGTGCCGGCGGCGTCGCGCAGTTGCCAGCCGAGGGGGGTGGTGGAGGCGCTGACCACGGTGGCCCGCTTGGGGCCGTCGGGCAGGTAGCCGAGCTGGTTGACCCGGACGGGTGTGCCGGCGACGGCGGCCACGGGGCGGCGGCCGCTGCCGGAACGGTGAGGGCGGTCGTGGACAGGCCGCCGGCGGCGAGCGCGAGGCCGGCGAGTACGGCGGGGCGCGCCGCGCGGGCGCGCGGGGGGTGACAGGAGGCACGGACGGAGCCTTCCTAGACCGGGGTGTGGGAGCGCTCCCAATTAGCCGGCAGCCGGAGGGGTCCGTCAAGTGCGCTTACAGCCAAGGGTGTTGATGTGCCTCCTACCGCGCAGGGGCGGACGGGCGGCGTCCTCGTGCCGTGCGGGGCGGTGCGCGGTCTCAGCTCCCCGCGGTGCGGCGGGCGTTGCCGTAGTAGGCGTCCGGTCCGTGCTTGCGGGTGAAGTGCCGCTCCAGAAGGTGCCGCGGCGGCTCGGAGACGCCCCCGAGGCGGAACCCCAGCGCCAGCGTGTGCAGCGCCATCTCCGCCACGGCCTCGCAGACGACGGCGTTCTCCAGTGCGGCCCGCGCGGTGGCGCCCCAGGTGAAGGGGCCGTGTCGGGAGACGAGCGCTCCGGGAACCTCTTCGGCCCGGCGGGGGTCGGCGCCGATCCGGGCGACGATCACCTGGCCGGTGTTGTACTCGTAGTCCTTCGCGCACTGCTCGGCGGTGAGGTCCTCGGTCACGGGGACGGGGCCGTTGAAGGTGTCGGCGTGCGTGGTGCCGAGCACCGGGATGGGGCGGCGCGCCTGGGCGAAGGCGACGGCGTGCGCCGAGTGGGTGTGGGTGACGCCCCCGATGGAGGGGAACGCCCGGTAGAGGCACCGGTGGGTTTCGGCGTCGGTGGACGGCCTGAGGTGCCCGTCGACGACCCTTCCGTCCTCCAGCGCCACCACCACCAGGTCCTCCTCGGTGAGGTCGGCGTAGGCGACCCCGGACGGCTTGATGACGAAGACGCCGGCGTCCCGGTCCACTCCGCTGACGTTCCCCCAGGTGAGAGTGGCCAGCCCGGCCTCCGGGATGCGAAGGTTGGCCGCGAGGACCTCGCGACGGAGCTCCTCGAGATGGGTCTCGCTCACTGCGCTCTCACCGTCTTTCCGCCACCTGACCGATCGCGGGCCGCGTCGGCACCGCGACTACGCTGCGGTTGCCGCCCCTGAGATTGTTAACGCTAACAATAGATAACCTCAAGATGTTGCGAGGAGATTCCCGCTCACAGCCCATGACGAACGCTGCATAATGTGAGCGCGAACATCGATACTCCGCCGACCGTCTCCCGGCCGGTTTCGGTACCTTGAGGGAAGGCCGCTCGATGGGGAAAGGAAGAGAGTTGACCCAGCTCCCGGACGTCTCGCGAGCGCCCACGATGACGGACGTCGCGCGCGTCGCAGGCGTGTCCCACCAGACCGTTTCCCGGGTGCTCAGCGACCACCCGAACGTCAGCGACAAGACCCGGGCCGCGGTGACGCAGGTCATCGAGCAGCTGGGCTACCGCCGCAACTCGGCGGCCCGGGCCCTGGCCACGCGCCGGACCCACACGCTGGGCGTCATCGCGGTGAACACCACGCTGCACGGGCCGGCCAGCACCGTGGCGGGGGTGCAGGAGGCGGCGCGCGACCGCGGCTATCTGACGTCCGCCGTCACGCTCCGGACGGCCACGCAGACGGCCCTCGCCGAAGCCATGCAGCACCTCGCCGGCTGGGGGGTGGAGGGGATCGTCGCCGTCACCCCGCAGCGCGCCGCGGTGAGGGCCCTGGCGGCGTTGGAGGCACCGTGCCCGGTGGTCACCGTGGAAGGCGGCCACACCCTGGCGCTGCCCGGCGTGTCGCTGGACCAGAACCTCGGCGCCCGCATGATCACGGAACATCTCCTCGCCTCGGGCCACTCCACCGTCTGGCACGTCGCGGGCCCCTCGGACTGGCTCGAGAGCGAGGCCCGCACGCAGGGGTGGCAGGACGCGCTGCGGGATGCGGGAGCCGAGGTGCCGCCCCTGCTGCGCGGCGACTGGAGCCCCCTGTCGGGATACCAAGCCGGGCAGCAGCTCGCGGGGCGGGTCCGGGCGTCGCGCGGAGCGGGAGCGGGCCTCACCGCGGTGTTCGTCGCCAACGACCAGATGGCCCTCGGTGTCCTGCGCGCCTTGCGGGAAGCCGGGCTGCGCACGCCCGAGGACGTGGCGGTCGCCGGGTTCGACGACATCCCCGAGGCGGAGTTCTTCCCGCCCCCGCTGACGACGATCCGGCAGGACTTCGCCTCGCTGGGCCGCGACAGCATCGGACTGCTCCTGGACCACATCGAGGGCCGGGCCGACGAGCCGACGCACCTGGTGGTGGCACCCGAGCTCATCGTGCGCGCCAGCACGGCCCGCAGGATCGCGCTCCCCGGCGGGTGACCCCCGGCGGGTCCGGTGCCCGGCCGGGGGGCCGGGCACCGGACCCGCCCGCGGGAGGACACCGCCGCGCACGCGGCCCGGAGTCAGCGCGCGACGGGCCCGCGGCCGCCCATCAGGCGTTGCAGCACGATGAACACGAGCAGCAGGGCACCGATGACGATCCGGGTCCACCAGGAGCTGAGCGTGCCCTGGAAGTTGACCAGCGTCTGGATCACGCCGAGGACCAGCACGCCGAGAGCGGTACCCAGGACGAAGCCGGAGCCCCCGGTCAGCAGCGTGCCGCCGATCACGGTGGCGGCGATCGCGTCGAGTTCCATGCCCATGGCGTGCAGGGCGTAGCCGGAGAGCGTGTAGAAGGTCAGCAGCAGGCCGCCGAGCGCGGAACACAGGCCGCTGACGCCGTACACGGCGATCTTGGTCGTGCCCGTCGGCAGACCCATCAGCCGTGCGGAGGACTCGTTGCCGCCCAGCGCGTACACGTTGCGGCCGAAGCGCGTGTGGTGCAGGACGACGAAGGCGGTCACCAGCACCGCCAGGGCGATCAGGACGGGGATCGAGACGAACAGTCCGCCCGGGCCGTAGAGCCTGGTCTGGGCGACCCCCGCGGTGACCGGATCGCTGATCGTGAGGGATTCGGTGCTGATCGTGTAGCAGAGCCCCCGGGCGAGGAACATGCCGGCCAGGGTGACGATGAACGGCTGGATCTCGAAAGTGTGGATGATCCAGCCCATGAGCGCCCCGCCCCCGGCGCCGACCAGCAGGACCAGGGGGATCACGGCGGCCAGGGGCCAGCCGTGCGACTCGACCAGCCAGGCGGTGATCATGGTCGACAGGGCCGCCATGGAGCCGATGGACAGGTCGATGCCCCCGGTGAGGATGACGAAGGTCGCGCCGACCGCGACGACCAGCAGGAATCCGTTGTCGATCAGCAGGTTCAGCACGACCTGCGCGGAGAGGAACCCCTCGTAGCGCACCGACCCGACCCCGAACACGACGACCAGCAGCAGCGCGGTGACGACCAGGGGGAGCCGGGTCCGGGTGCGCGGCGAAACGGTCGCGAAGGGGCGGCCCGTTCGCGCGGCGGCGTTCACGGTGGCGGTCCTCATGCTCCTGCCTCCTGCTCCTGCGGGGTGGTGCCCGCCGTGACGGGGGATCCGGGAGTGGCCGCGCCACGGCGGCGGACGACCTTGGCCCGGAACACCGGGGACTGCACGAGGCAGACGATGACGACGACGAAGGCCTTGAAGACCAGGGTGGTCTCGGGAGGGACGCCGAGGGTGTAGACGGTGGTGGAGAGCGTCTGGATGATCAGGGCTCCCAGGACCGTCCCGCCGAGGGAGAAACGCCCTCCGGTCAGGGTGGTCCCGCCCGCCACGACGGCGAGGACGGCGTCGAGTTCGATCCACAGGCCGGCGTTGTTGCCGTCGGCACTGGAGACGTTCGAGCTGATCATCAGCCCGGCGACGGCGGCGCACAGGGCGCTGAAGACGTAGACCAGGGCGAGCAGACCACCGGCCCGGATGCCCACCAGCCGGCTGGCGGCGGGATTGCCGCCGACGGACTCGATCAGCAGGCCGAGGGCGCTGCGGCGGGTGGCGAAGGCGGTGAGCGCGACGAGGACGGCGGCCAGCAGGACGGCGAACGGGAGGAGCAGCCAGGAGCCGCCCCCGATCATCTTGTAGGGGGCGCTGGTCACCGTGACGATCTGGCCGTCCGTGATCAGCTGGGCGACGCCGCGGCCCGCGACCATGAGGATCAGGGTGGCCACGATGGGCTGCACCCCCAGACCGGAGACCAGCAAGCCGTTGGCCAGGCCCAGCAGGAGGGCGACCCCGAGCGCGAGGCCGACGGCCGTGAGCGTGGTGGCGACGCTGCCGGGACGCGCCGCGGTGGAGATGTACCCGCAGGCGAGCGCGCCGGCGATGGCGACGGTGGAACCCACCGAGAGGTCGATCCCGCGGGTGGCGATGACGAGGGTCATCCCGAGCGCCACGAGGACGAGGGGCGCGCCGAAGCGCAGGATGTCGACGAGGCTGCCGTAGAGGTGGCCGTCACGCACCCGGACCGAGAAGAAGTCGTGGTGGAACGCGAGGTTGCCGAGGAGCAGGGCGAGCAGGACGAGCGCGGGCCACAGCAGGCGGTGGCCGGCCGTTCTCCGCCCGGTGCCGCCGCCGGCCCCGGATGTGGCGGGCTGGTGGGTCATGAGTCCGTTCCGGTGGCGATGGTCGTCAGCAGGCGGTCGGGCGTGACGGTGTCGTCGTTCGCCAGGGTGGCCACCAGGCGGTGGTCGCGGAGGACGGCGATGCGGTGGCTCAGGCGCAGCACCTCTTCGAGCTCCGCCGAGACGAACAGCACGGCGGTGCCCTCGTCCGCCAGGCGGGCCACGAGTTTCTGGATCTCCGCCTTGGCCCCGATGTCGATGCCCCGGGTGGGTTCGTCGAGGATCAGGAACCGGGGCTCGGTCAGCAGCCAGCGCGCGAGGAGGACCTTCTGCTGGTTGCCTCCGCTGAGGTGGCCCACCTGTGCTTCGGGGTCGGCGGGGCGGATGTCCAGGGCTCCGATCCAGTGGCGCGCCAGTTCCTCCTGTTTCGCACGGGTCAGCGGCCTGGTCCAGCCGCGGGCGGCCTGCAGGGCGAGGACGATGTTCTCGCGGACCGTGAGATCGCCCACCAGCCCCTCGGACTTGCGGTTCTCGGAGCAGAACGCGATGCCCCGGGCGATGGCGTGGCGGGGGCTGCCCAGGAGCACCTTCCGGCCCTCGATGCTCACCTCTCCGGCGTCCGCGCCGTCCGCGCCGAAGAGCAGGCGCGCCGCCTCGGTGCGGCCCGAGCCCAGCAGGCCGGCCAGTCCGATGACCTCGCCGGCGTGGATGTCGAGGTCGTAGGGCTCGATCGAGCCCTGACGGCCCAGCCGTCGCGCCCGGAGGAACGGTTCGCCCGCCGCCCGTTCGGCTCCTGGCCCGCGGCCCCGGCCTCGACCCCGGCCCGACAGCCGGTCGAGGGCGGCCAGTTCACCGCCGATCATGCGCTGGACGAGCGTCACGGGGGTGAGCTCGGCGATGGGGTACTCGCCTTCCAGGCGGCCGCCACGCAGGACGGTGACGCGGTCGCAGAGGTCGAACACCTGGTCCAGGAAGTGCGTGACGAACAGGATGGCCACACCGCGGTCCCGCAGGCGCCGCACCAGCCCGAAGAGCTGGGCCACCTCCTCGCGGTCCAGGCTGGAGGTGGGTTCGTCCAGCACGAGCACCTTCGCCGAGACGTCCACCGCCCGGACGATGGCGACGAGTTGCTGCACCGCCAGGGAATGCGCGCCGAGCGGGCCGGCGACGTCCAGGTCGAGCTCCAGCCCGGTCAGCAGCTCGGCCGCCCGCCGCCGCAGCGCGGACCAGTGGACGAGGCCGAACCGGCGCGGCTCGCGCCCGATGAGGATGTTCTCGGCGACCGAGAGGTTGGGGCAGAGGTTGACCTCCTGGTAGACGGTGCTGATTCCGGCCCGCTGCGCCTGGAGGGGGGCCGTGAACGAGTGGGGCCGGCCGTCGACGAGGACGGTGCCGCCGTCGGCGGGGTGGGCTCCGGTGAGCACTTTGATCAAGGTGGACTTCCCGGCGCCGTTCTCGCCCATCAGGGCGTGCACCTCGCCGGGGAAGAGCCGCAGGGCGACTCCGTCGAGGGCGAGTACGCCCGGGAACCGCTTGCGGATGCCGTGGGCTTCCAGGACCGGCCGCGGGCCGCCGGTGCCCTTGGGCGGCGGCGTGGACGGAGGT
This sequence comes from Streptomyces sp. NPDC001594, assembly GCF_042893675.1. Classification (NCBI taxonomy): domain Bacteria; kingdom Bacillati; phylum Actinomycetota; class Actinomycetes; order Kitasatosporales; family Streptomycetaceae; genus Streptomyces; species Streptomyces sp. NPDC001594. Next base: position 233,213 of record NZ_JBIAVB010000001.1, read on the forward strand.
GTCATCCGCCCTCCTCTCGTGTGCGGGTGGAGCGGGCTCGGTCGCCGGGCCTCGCGGACCGGCGGGACCGGGAGGGGACGGCCGGGGCCGCGGAGACTCCGGCGGCGGGGGCCGCCGCGTGTCAGTACTTCCGGGACGGCAGCGCGGCCGCGGCCTTGTCCTGCGGGAAGACGCCCTCCTGGGTTTCGACCCGGGCGGGCACGCTCTCCCCCGCGACGACCTTCTCGGCCAGTGCCATCAGCTGGTCGCCGAGGAGCGGGTTGCACTCCACCACGACGTTGATCTTGCCCTCGGCCATCGCGACGAAGGCGTCCTTGATCCCGTCCACCGAGATCACCTTGATGTCCGTACCTGGCTTCTTGCCGGACTCCTCGATGGCCTGGATGGCGCCGAGGGCCATGTCGTCGTTGTGGGCGTAGAGGACGTCGATGTCCTTCTGGGACTTCAGGAACGCCTGCATGACCTCCTTGCCCTTGGCACGCGTGAAGTCACCCGACTGCGAGGCGACGACCCTGAACCTGCCGTCGGCCCGGATGGCTTCGGCGAAGCCGGCCTTGCGGTCGTTGGCGGGGGCGGAGCCCGTGGTGCCCTGGAGCTCGACGATGTTGACCGGCTCCTGCCGGCCGGCGTACGCGGCGGTGAGCCACTCCCCCGCGGACCTGCCCTCCTTGACGAAGTCGGAGCCCAGGAAGGTCTTGTAGAGGGAGGTGTCCCGGGTGTCGACGGCCCGGTCGGTCAGGATGACCGGGATGCCCGCGTCCTTGGCCTCCTTCAGCACCGTGTCCCAGCCGGACTCCACGACCGGGGAGAAGGCGATCACGTCGACCTTCTGCTGGATGAAGGTGCGGATCGCCTTGATCTGGTTCTCCTGCTTCTGCTGCGCGTCGGAGAACTTGAGTTCGATCCCGGCCTTCTTCGCCGCCTCCTGGACGGACTTGGTGTTGGCGGTGCGCCAGCCGCTCTCGGCGCCGACCTGGGCGAAGCCCATGGTGATCTTGCCTGTGGAGCCCGCCTTGGCCCCCGCGGCCGGGCCCGGGGCGGGGCCGGCCGCGGGGCCCTGGGTCGAGCAGGCGGTCAGCGCCGAGGAGGCGAGGAGTGCGGCGGTGAGGACGAGGACTGCTCTGCGCGCCATGACGGGTGTCCTTTCGGGGCCTACGGCAGGGGCTCCGCACGGCGGTGGGCGCGGCGGGGCCGAGTGCGGCGACACGGGGCCGCCGCTGAGGAGGGGAGCCGTCGCATTGTGAGCGCTAACAAGTGTGGTTCTCAACCCTCTTGCTCACGTTACCTGTCTGTTATCGCGCCGGACGCGAGATCGGGCGCCCTGTCGCGCGATCTGGACGCACCCTCTTGCCCTCGACATTGTTAGCGCTCACACTGCATGGCGTTCGACACCACCACCCCTTCGAAAGGCATTCAGTTGACATCACCCGACCCCCTCACGCCCACCCCCCGTTCCGGCGAACCGGAGCGCTACACGGTGGGTGTCGACTTCGGCACCCTGTCCGGCCGCGCCGTGGTGGTGCGGATCCGCGACGGGCAGGAGCTGGCGGCGGCGGTCCACACCTACCGGCATGGCGTGCTGGACCGGCACCTGCCGCACGGCGGTTCGCCACTGCCTCCGGACTGGGCCCTGCAACACCCCGAGGACTGGCGGGACGTACTGCGCCGCGCCGTCCCGGCGGCCGTGGCGGCGGCCGGAATCGATCCCGCGGCGGTGATCGGCATCGCCACCGACTTCACCGCCTGCACCGTCCTGCCCACCCTCGCCGACGGGACCCCCCTCGCCGAGACGGAGCTCGCCGGACGGCCGCACGCGTGGCCCAAGCTGTGGAAGCACCACGCGGCCCAGCCGTATGCCGATCGCATCAACGAACTCGCCCACGCCCGCGGGGAGAAGTGGATCGCCCGCTACGGCGGCCGGATCTCCGCCGAGTGGCAGTTCGCGAAGGCCCTCCAGGTGCTGGAGGAGGATCCGCTCGTGTACGACAGCTGCGCGCGGTGGATCGAGGCCGCCGACTGGATCGTGTGGCAGCTCACCGGAACCGAGTCCCGCAACGCCTGCACCGCCGGATACAAGGGCATCCACCAGGACGGCGCCTACCCGAGCGAGGCGTACCTGGCCGGGCTCAACCCCCGGTTCGCCGACTTCGCCCGCACCCGCCTCGCCTTCCCGCTCTCCGCGCTCGGCTCACGCGTGGGCCCGCTCAGCGCCGAGGCGGCGGCCTGGACCGGGCTGCGCCCCGGGATCGCCGTGGCCGCGGGCAACGTCGACGCCCATGTCACCGCGGCCGCGGCCCAGACGGTCGAGGACGGCCAGCTGCTCGCCGTCATGGGAACCTCCACCTGCCACGTCGTGAACGCCCCCGTCCTCGTCGACGTCCCCGGCATCTGCGGAGTCGTCAGCGGCGGCGTCATCGAGGGAACCTACGGCTACGAGGCCGGCCAGAGCGCGGTCGGCGACATCTTCGCCTGGGTACTGGACCAGGGAGTCCCGCCGGACTACCTCGCCGAAGCCGCCGAGCGCGACGAGGACCTGCACACCCTGCTGACCCGGAAGGCCGCCGGCCAGCCGGTCGGCGGCCACGGCCTGGTCGCCCTCGACTGGCTGGGCGGCAACCGTTCGGTCCTCGTCGACCACCGCCTCTCCGGAGTCATCGCGGGTCTGACCCTCGCGACCCGCCCCGAGGACCTCTACCGCGCGCTGCTCGAAGCCACCGCGTTCGGCACCCGCGTCATCGTGGAGGCCCTGGAGGCGGGCGGCGTGGCGGTGCGCGAGTTCGTCGTCGCGGGCGGACTGGCCAGGAACGGGCTGCTGATGCGGATCTACTCCGACGTGCTGCGCCGCCCCGTCTCCCTCGCCGCGTCGGACCAGGCACCCGCCCTCGGGTCGGCCATCCACGCCGCCGTGGCCGCGGGCGCTTACGGCGACGTACGGGCGGCCAGTACCGCCATGGGCCGTCGGCTTCCGGCCGTCCACACGCCGGACGCCTCCCGGGCCGACGCCTACGACGCCCTCTACGCCGAATACCGGCTCCTGCACGACCGCTTCGCGGCCGACGGCCAGTTGCACCGCCTGAGGCACATCCGCGACACGACGCACACGGCGAGCTGACCCGCGCCGCCGCCCGCCCACCCCCGCCCGCCCGCCCGCTTCGACGCGTGGCGGGACGTCCCCTCCAGGAGTCCATGTGCCCAGCCGAACGCCCCCCGCCCGGGAAATCTGGTTCCTCACGGGCAGCCAGCACCTCTACGGGGAGGAGACGCTGAAACAGGTCGCCGAACAGTCGCGGCAGCTGGCCGCCGCGCTGGACGACGCCTCCGGCATCCCCGCACCCGTCGTCTGGAAGCCGGTGCTCACCGACCCCGACTCCATCCGCCGCCTGTGCCTCGACGCGAACGCCGACGACCGGTGCACCGGGCTCATCGCCTGGATGCACACCTTCTCGCCGGCGAAGATGTGGATCGCCGGACTGGACGCCCTGCGCAAGCCGCTGCTGCACCTGCACACCCAGTCGAACGTGGCCCTTCCCTGGGGCACCATCGACATGGACTTCATGAACCTCAACCAGGCCGCCCACGGGGACCGCGAGTTCGGGCACGTCCAGGCCCGCCTAGGGGTGCCCCGCAAGACCGTGGCCGGACACGTCACCGACCCGGGGACGATCGCGCGGGTGGCCGTCTGGGTGCGGGCGGCCGCCGCGCGCTCCGAACTGGCCACCCTCAAGGCCGTCCGCTTCGGCGACAACATGCGCGGCGTGGCCGTCACCGAGGGGGACAAGGTGGAGGCCCAGCTGCGCCTGGGCGTCTCCGTCGACACCCACGGCGTCAACGACCTGGTGGAGGTCGTCGACAGCGCGCAGGAGAGCGACGTGGCCTCGCTCGTCGGGGAGTACGCGGACCTGTACGACCTGGCGCCCGAGCTCCGGCCGGGAGGCGAACGGCACGAGGCGCTGCGCTACGCGGCCCGTGTCGAAGCCGGTCTGCGCACCTTCCTCGAAGCGGGCGGCTTCCGGGCCTTCACCACCAACTTCGAGGACCTGGGCGGACTGCGCCAGCTGCCCGGCCTCGCGGTCCAGCGGCTCATGGCCGAGGGATACGGCTTCGGAGGGGAGGGCGACTGGAAGACCGCCGTCCTGCTGCGCGCCCTCAAGGCGGCCGCCACCGGCCTCCCCGGCGGAACCTCCTTCATGGAGGACTACACCTACGACCTGACACCGGGCAACGAGCTCATCCTCGGCGCACACATGCTGGAAGTGTGCCCCACCCTCGCGACCGCCCGACCCCGCTGCGAGATCCACCCCCTGGGCATCGGCGGACGGGAGGACCCCGTCCGGCTGGTGTTCGACGCCGCCCCCGGTCCGGCCGTGGTGGTCGGCCTCGCGGACCTCGGCGACCGCTTCCGCCTGGTGGCCAACGACGTCGACGTCGTGGCGCCCCCTCACCCGCTGTCGGCCCTGCCCGTCGCCCGCGCGGTCTGGCGGCCCCGCCCGGACCTGCGGACCTCCACCGAATCCTGGCTGACGGCAGGCGGGCCCCACCACACCGTCCTCAGCACCGCCCTGACCTCCGACCACCTCGACGACCTCGCGGAAATGCTCCGCGTGGAACTGCTCCTCATCGAGGAGAGCACCACGCCCAGGCAGTTCCGGCGCGAGCTGCGCTGGAACCAGGCGTACCACCGGCTGGCACCGGGGTTCTGACCCGGCGAGCGGAGCCGGGGGAATTCCCGGACGAAAAGCTGTCGGTCCTCCCCGTACCTTGACGCGGCCGGGCGCCGTCCGCACAGTGGGAGCGCTCCCACCGGTCCCGCACCGCGTTACTGGCGGCCCTCGGCCTCGTCACGGCCACCGTCTTCGGCGCCCCCGCCGGCGCCGCCACCGCCGGCTGCAAGGTCGAATACCAGATCACCAACCAGTGGAACACCGGGTTCGGTGCCCAGGTGGTCGTCACCAACACCGGGGACCCCCTCGCCGCCTGGACCCTGGAGTGGAGCTACGCGAACGGCCAGCAGGTCACCCAGGGCTGGAACGCCGCGATCACCCAGTCGGGAGCGGCCGTGACGGCCAAGAGCCTCTCGTACAACGGGTCGCTGGCCACCGGAGGTTCGACCTCCTTCGGGTTCAACGCCTCCCACAACGGCACGAACGCCGTGCCCCCGACGTTCAAGCTCAACGGCAACCAGGCGGGAGCCGGGCTGGGCGAACGGCCGCAGGCGGCACCGGCCCCCGGCATCGACGCCTACGTGTGGATGAAGCCGCCGGGCGAGTCGGACGGGGCGAGCAAGGAGATCCCGAACAACGAGGGCAAGGGCTTCGACCGGATGCGCGACCCCACCTACACGGGCAACGCCCGCAACGGCAACAGCATGTCGGGCGCGCTCCCGGACGCACCGCTCGCCGGACAGTGGTTCTCCGCCCAGTTCCAGGAGCTCATGAACAACGCCCACCCGGCCCTGTGACGGACCGCCGGTGAAGGGGCCGGAGCCGCACGGGAACCACCCGGTTTCCGTACGGCTTCGGCCCGCACGCGCCCGGGCCCCGGCAGCGTCCGGAGCCGGCGCACGTCCCCCACCGCTCAGGAGGATTCCCGCACGATCAGCTCCGTGGGAAGGACCCGCAGATGCCCCTCCCCCGCCGCCGAGCCGGCTCCGGGGCCTTCGGCGATCTTCTCCAGCAGCAGCCGGGTCATCGTGCGGCCCATCTCCTCGATGGGCTGGCGCACGCTCGTCAGGGGCGGATCCATCAGGCGCGCCACCACCGAGTCGTCGACGCCGACGAGGGCCACGTCCTCGGGGACCCGTCGGCCGGCCTCGCGCAGCACCCCGCGCGCTCCGGCCGCCATGACGTCGGAGGCGGCGAAGACCGCGTCCAGCCCGGGGGCGCGTTCCAGCAGTGCGCGCATCGCCAGCCCGCCGCCCTCCTCGGTGAAGTCCGCGATCGCCACGAGCGACTCGTCGGGCGCGATCCCGGCCTCGGTGAGGCCCGCTCGCAGGCCGCGGCCGGCATCACGCCCGCCCCGATCAGCCGCTGGGACGGGCAGGTGAAGACCTTCCTCACCGACAACGGAATCCTCGACATCGAGCAGCGCGGCACCGATCCGGCGAAGGCCTGGGAGAACGTCAGGAAGCTGGTCGCCGACAAGATCGACCGGTAGGCCGCCGTCCCTGACAGCACCGCACGCATCCACCTGGAAGGAAGCCCCCGTGGCCACCTCCGTACGGGCGGCGGGCGACGGCTCCGCGCCGCCCGCCGCACCAGTCCGGGGCGGCAGCGGCCGCCGGCGGCCCCCCGGCCGCGTCGGTTGGCGCAGCACGCTCCACCGCCTCGACCTGAAGGCCGTCCCGTACGTCTTCGTCGCCCCCTTCTTCCTCACCTTCGCCGCCTTCGGCCTCTTCCCCCTGATCTACACGGGCTGGCTCTCGCTCCACCGGGTCGAGCTCGGCGGGCAGGCCCAGTGGAAGGGAACGGCGAACTACAGCTCCCTCGCGACCAGCGAGTTCTTCTGGAACGCGCTGGCCAACACCTTCACGATCGGTCTGCTCTCGACCGTGCCCCAGCTGCTGATGGCCCTGGGCCTGGCCCAGCTGCTCAACTACAAGCTCCGCGGCCGCGGGTTCTTCCGGGTCGCGGTCCTCGCCCCGTACGCCACCTCCATCGCGGCGGCGACGCTCGTCTTCGCCCAGCTGTTCAACACCGACTACGGTCTGATCAACTCGGTCCTGGGCTGGGCCGGATTCGCCCCGGTGGACTGGGAGTCCTCCAAATGGCCCGCGCAGATCGCGATCTCGACGATCGTGACCTGGCGCTGGACGGGCTACAACGCCCTCATCTACCTGGCGGCGATGCAGGCCGTACCGCGGGACCTGTACGAGGCCGCGGCGCTGGACGGGGCTTCGCGCCGGCGCCAGTTCCTCAGCGTGACCGTCCCTTCCATCCGGCCGACGATCCTCTTCACCGCCGTCGTCTCGACCATCGGGGCCACCCAGCTGTTCGGCGAGCCACTGCTCTTCGGCGGCAGCGTGGGGATCAGCGGCGGCAGCGGCAACCAGTTCCAGACCCTGAGCCTGCTGATGTACGAGAAGGGATGGGTGACCGGCGCGCTGGGCCAGGCCTCCGCCATCGCCTGGGTCATGCTCCTGCTCCTCCTGCTCGCCGGCGGCCTCCGGATCCTGATCTCCCGACCGCGCACGAAGGCGGGGAGCTGACCTCATGGCCCGCACACCCGACACCACCGTCCCCAGGGCGCCGCGCGCGGGGCGTCTTCGCCCCTCGGCCGGCCGTCAGCACCACGCCGGACCGCTGACCTACGTCCTTGGGGCGGCCCGCCGCATCGACGCCGTCGGCAACCGGATCTGGCTGGGGCCGATGCTGGACGGCTCCTACCCCCGAGACCTGTTCGCGGACACCGCGCACCTGACCGACTGGTCCTTCGTCCGGGACGGCGACGCCGCGACGGTCCACCAGCCGCTGGACCTCCTCGCCGTGAACTACTACACCCCGACGGTCGTCTCGCACGCCGCGCCGGGCGCCGAGCGGCCGCAGGACGACGGCCACGGCGACAGCGAGCACTCGCCCTGGCCCGGCGCGGACGACGTCGCCTTCCACCGGGCGCCGGGCGAACGCACCGCGATGGGCTGGTCGGTCGACCCGGGCGCGCTCTACGACCTGCTCACCCGCACCGCCGCCCGCTATCCCGGCCTGCCGCTCGTGATCAGCGAGAACGGCGCCGCGTTCGCGGACGAGGTCGGTCCCGACGGCAGGGTGCACGACCTGCGGCGCGCCGCGTACGTCCACGCGCACCTGGAGGCCGTGCACCGGGCGATCACGGACGGGGCGGACGTGCGCGGCTACTTCCTGTGGTCGCTGCTCGACAACTTCGAGTGGTCCTACGGCTACGCCAAGCGCTTCGGCGCCGTCCACGTCGACTACGACACCCTGGAGCGCACGCCCAAGTCGAGCGCGCTCTGGTACTCCCGCGTCGCCCGGACGGGACGCCTGCACGCCCCGGGCGAGGCGTAGGCCCGGGGGCCGCGGAGGACTCACCCGGCCTGGTGGACGGGCAGGCGGGTGGGGTCGGCGATGATGCGCTGCACGGTCGACCACGCCGCACCCAGTACCGGTCCGCGGCGCCCCAGGGCGGAGGGGCGCACCGCCTCGGGGTTCCAGGGCCTGACGGTGACCCGGGCCGCGAGTTCGGCGCGTATCGGCGGAAGGAGCCAGTCGGCGAGTTCGGCGTAGGCACCGCCGAGGACGAGGCCGTCCGGGTCGATCAGGTCGACCGCCGAGACGAGCGCGAGGCCCAGGGCCCGGCCGGCGCGGTCCAGGGCGCGCAGGGTCGCCGCGTCCCCGGCGGCCGCCCGCCCGGCCAGTACGGCCACCGGGTCGCCGGCGTCTGCCGGCCCCGCCTCGCGCAGCACGGCGGCTTGGCCCGCGTACTGCTCCAGGCAGCCGCGGGCCCCGCAGGGACAGGGTGCGCCCCGCGGGTGGACGGGGAGGTGGCCTAGTTCGCCCGCGAAGCCGCGGGCGCCGCGGAAGAGCCGGCCGCCGATGACCAGTGCGGCGCCGATTCCGGCCTCGGCGGAGACGTGGACGAAGGTCTCGGCGGGGTCTCCCTGGCGCCACTGCTCGGCGAGGGCTCCGAGGTTGGCCTCGTTCTCCGGCTCGGGCACGGTGTCGGGGTCGGGCCAGTGGTCGGCGGGCCGGACGTCCTTCCAGCCGAGGTTGGGGGCGTGGGCGACCACTCCGCCGGGGGCGTTCGGCACCACTCCCGGGACGGCCAGGACGCGGCCCTCGACGCGCAGGCCGAGGGCGGCGGCCTCGGCCTGCGCGTCGGCGGCGAGGGCGGCGGCCTCCTTCAGCACCCGTCCGGCGGGCCGGCCGGCGTTGGCCCGCTCCAGCCGGCGCCACACCCGGGGTTCGCCGCGCAGGTCGACGACGCAGGCGGCGAGGTGGGTGACGCCGATCTCCAGGCCGAGGCCGGCGGGGCCCCGGTCGTTGAGGGCCAGGGCCCGCCCGGGGCGGCCGACGCGTCCGCTCGGTGCGGTCTCCGTCTCGGTCAGGGCGGCGCGGCCGATCAGCTCGTCGGCCAGGGAGGAGACGGCCGGCCTGGTCAGGCCGGTGTGTCCGGCGACGTCCGCCCGGGAGAGCGGGCCGTGCGCGGCGACGGCGCCGAGCACCGCGGCGAGGTTCTGCCGGCGCATCCCCTGCTGGGAGGCGGGGGCGGTCCGCGCGCCTCCGGCCCGCCTGCCGAGCCCGGTCATCGGTCCCGTCCCCCCTGTCGTTCGTCCGGCGGGACCTCCTGCAGGGCCCGTGCCCGGCGCAGCGTACCGGTGATCCGTTCGAGCGTGTCGTCGTCACGGGGTACGGCCTCCAGCACCTTGCCCTCGGCGGTCCGCCAGCGCCGGGCGACGGCGTCGGCGGGCTCACCGGTGAGCAGGGCGGCGGCCTGCGCGGCGGCCCCGAGCGCGACGAGTTCCCGGGCCTCGGGCACCTGGACGGGCCGGCCGGACAGCCGCAGGACCGTGTGCTGCCAGGCCCTGCCCGCGGCTCCGCCGCCGATCAGCAGCAGGGGTTCGTCCGCTCCCGGGTCGTCGCCGCAGGCGCGCAGTACGTCGTCCAGGGCCGTGAGCAGGGCGTGGGCGGCGCCGTCGTAGGCGGCTTGGAGCAGCTGGCCCGGTGTCGTGTCGTGGCGCAGCCCGTGGACCAGACCTGAGGCGCCCGGGAGGTCCGGGGTGCGCTCGCCGTCGAGGTAGGGGAGCACCACCACCGTGCCGCCTTCCTCGACGTCCTCGCGGTCGCGGCCGGCGAGGGCGGCGAAGCGGTCGACGGCGAGGGTGCAGTTGAGCGTGCAGGCCAGCGGCAGCCAGCCGCCGAGGGCGTCGGCGAAGCCGGCGACGGTTCCGTTCGGGTCGGCGGGCCGGGTCCGGCCGACGGCGTAGACGGTGCCCGAGGTCCCGAGGCTCAGCACCGGGCGGCAGCGCGTCAGGCCCAGTCCGAGGGCGGCGGCCATGTTGTCACCGGTCCCGGTGGCCACGAGCGCGCCCTCGCGCAGTGGCGTCCCGGCCCGGACGAGGCCCGCCCGGGCGCCGGGCGCGAGGACGTGCGGCAGCAGGCCGGAGTCGAGCCCGATCCGGGCGAGCACCTCCCGGTCGTAGCCGTCAGGGCCCCACCAGCCGGTTCCCGAGGCGTCACCGCGGTCCGTCACCGCCTCGCCGGTCAGCCGCTCCGTCAGGAAGTCGTGTGGAAGCCGGACCGCGGCGACGCGGTCGGCGGCGGCGGGTTCCCGCGCGCGCAGCCAGGCCCACTTGGCGGCGGTGAAGGCGGCGGTCGGGACGCTGCCGGTGCGGCGGGCCAGCTCCGCCGGGCCGAAGGCGGCGGTGAGGGCGGCGGCCTGCGGGGCGGATCGGACGTCGTTCCACAGCAGTGCCGGGCGCACGGGCCGGCCCGCCGTGTCGAGGGTGACCAGGCCGTGCTGCTGGCCGGCGATCGAGCAGGCGGCGGCCCGGTCCGCCCAGCCGGTGGCCGCCGTGGCCTCGCCGAGCGCCCGCCACCACTGTTCGGGGTCGCTCTCGCGTCCGGGGCCCTCGCTCACGGTGTGCGCGGCGCGGCCCTGGCCCAGTACGGCGCCGGTCTCGACGTCGACGGCCAGGGCCTTGGTGGACTGGGTCGAGCTGTCGACACCGATCACGACGCGCTGTGCGGGCATGGGGTCCCTCCGGTGGGGTTCCTTCTGGCGTCTCGGCATACTAATTTGTTTTTCGCCCTTACAAATAGACCTCGGCCCGATCCGGAGCGCCTCATGAGCAGCGACCCGCTCGTCCCCACCCCCGCGCACAGGTTCACCTTCGGCCTGTGGACCGTCGGCTGGCAGGGGCGGGACCCCTTCGGTGACGCCACCCGGCCCGCCCTCGACCCGGTCGAGACCGTGCACCGGCTGGCCGGGCTCGGCGCCTACGGGGTCACGTTCCACGACGACGACCTGATCCCCTTCGGCGCCGGCGACGCCGCCCGCGAGCAGGCGGTCAAGCGCTTCCGCACCGCCCTGGACACGGCCGGGCTGAAGGTGCCGATGGCCACCACCAACCTCTTCACCCACCCGGTGTTCAAGGACGGCGCGTTCACCGCCAACGACCGCGACGTGCGCCGGTACGCACTGCGCAAGACGATCCGCAACATCGACCTGGCCGCGGAACTCGGCGCCTCGGTCTACGTCGCCTGGGGCGGCCGCGAGGGCGCGGAGTCGGGGGCGGCCAAGGACGTGCGCACGGCCCTCGACCGGCTGAAGGAGGCCTTCGACCTGCTGGGCGAGTACGTCGAGGAGCAGGGCTACGACCTGCGCTTCGCGATCGAGCCCAAGCCCAACGAACCCCGCGGGGACATCCTGCTGCCCACCATCGGCCACGCCCTGGCCTTCATCGGCACGCTGGACCGGCCCGAGCGGGTCGGCCTCAACCCGGAGGTCGGCCACGAGCAGATGGCCGGACTGAACTTCCCGCACGGCATCGCCCAGGCCCTGTGGCACGGCAAGCTGTTCCACATCGACCTCAACGGCCAGAGCGGGATCAAGTACGACCAGGACCTGCGGTTCGGCGCGGGCGACCTGCGCCAGGCGTTCTGGCTGGTCGACCTGCTGGAGTCGGCGGGCTACGACGGCCCACGCCACTTCGACTTCAAACCGCCGCGCACGGAGGACCACGCCGGCGTCTGGGCTTCGGCGGCCGCCTGTATGCGCAACTACCTGCTCCTGGCGCAGCGCGCCCGCGCCTTCCGGTCGGACCCGGAGGTCGAGGCCGCGCTCGCCGCCTCCAGACTGCCCGAACTCGCCCTCCCCACGGCCGAGGACGGCCTGGCCGGGCTCCTGGCCGACCGGTCCGCGTTCGACGGGTTCGACGTCGAGGCCGCGGGCCGCCGCGGCATGGCCTTCGAACAGCTGGACCAGCTCGCCCTCGAGCACCTCCTCGGCGCCCGCTGACCCGGGGCGCCCACAAGCCGGACCGGGAGAAAAATGTTAGCGCTAACACTCAACGGCCCCAGCCCGCTGACGCCCTCGCGAACCTGCCCGGTCCAGATATAGCAGGCTGAGCAAGGCCTCTCTCCCGCAACCCAGTTGACCCTGCACGACGATGCGCACAGACCCTTGACGACTCTCTTGTGAGCGTTAACACTCAGGATCTCCAGGCCGGAGACGCCGGGGCGCGCCGTGCCGGTCGCGGACCATCACTGGAGGAACTGTGCGGAAGCTTTCAGCGGGCCTCGCCGCCCTGGGCATGACGCTGGCGCTGGCGGCCTGCGGCCAGAGCGCCAACGGAGCGGGCGACGGCGGGGGCGGTCGCCACGCCGAAGGCGGGCTCGTCGGCATCGCGATGCCGACCAAGTCGTCGGAGCGCTGGATCAACGACGGCGCCAACATGGTCAAGGAGTTCCAGGCCAAGGGCTACAAGACGGACCTCCAGTACGGCGACAACGTCGTGGAGAACCAGGTCTCCCAGGTGGAGAACATGATCACCAAGGGAGCCAGGCTGCTGGTGATCGCCGCCATCGACGGTTCCTCGCTCACCAACGTGCTGCAGCGGGCCGCCGACGCCCACGTTCCCGTCATCTCCTACGACCGGCTGATCCGCGGCACCGGCAACGTCGACTACTACGCGACCTTCGACAACTTCAAGGTCGGCGTCCTCCAGGGCGGTTACATCGTCGACAAGCTCGGCCTGAAGGACGGCAAGGGCCCCTTCAACATCGAGCTGTTCGCCGGCTCACCCGACGACAACAACGCCGCGTTCTTCTACAACGGCGCGATGAGCGTCCTCCAGCCGTACATCGACGACAGGAAGCTGGTCGTGCAGAGCGGCCAGACCTCCCTCGCCCAGATCGCCACGCTGCGCTGGGACGGCGGTCTCGCCCAGTCCCGGATGGACAACCTGCTGAGCAAGTCGTACACGGCCGCCCGTGTCGACGCCGTGCTCTCGCCGTACGACGGCATCTCGATCGGCATCATCTCCTCGCTGAAGGGCGTCGGCTACGGCACACCGGGCCGGCCCCTGCCCGTCGTCACGGGTCAGGACGGCGAAGTGGCCTCGGTGAAGTCGATCATCGCCGGCGAGCAGACCCAGACCGTCTACAAGGACACCCGCCAACTGGCCAAGGCCGCGGTCCAGATGGGCGACGCCGTGCTGACCGGCGGCAAGCCCGAGGTCAACGACACCCGTCAGTACCACAACGGCGTCAAGACCGTTCCGGCGCAGCTGCTCCAGCCGGTCAGCGTCGACAAGGAGAACTACCGCGAGGTCCTGGTGGACAGCGGCCAGTACACAGCGGACCAGCTCAAGTAGCAGCCGGCGGGTGCGGTGCCCGGCAAGGCCCGCGGGCACCGCGCCGCCCCGACGATACGGACGCGCAGCCATGGCCCGACCCGTCCTCGACATGCGGTCGATCAGCAAGACGTTTCCCGGTGTCAAGGCCCTCTCGGAGGTCAGCCTGACCGTCGCCGCCGGCGAGGTGCACGCCGTCTGCGGTGAGAACGGCGCCGGCAAGTCCACCCTGATGAAGGTGCTCAGCGGGGTGTATCCGCACGGCGCCTACGAAGGCGAGATCTACTTCGAGGGCTCCCCCTGCCGGTTCCGGGACATCCGGGCAAGCGAGCGGCGCGGGATCGTGATCATCCACCAGGAGCTCGCGCTGGTGCCCTACCTGTCCATCGCCGAGAACATCTTCCTCGGCAACGAGCACGCCACCCGGGGCGTGATCGACTGGCACCGGACCCTGACCCATGCCGCCGACCTGCTCCGGCAGGTCGGACTCGACGAGAGTCCGCACACCAGGGTCGCCGAGCTCGGCGTGGGCAAACAGCAGTTGGTCGAAATCGCCAAGGCGCTCGCCAAGAAGGTCAAGCTGCTCATCCTGGACGAGCCGACGGCCGCCCTCAACGACGAGGACAGCCGCAAGCTGCTCGACCTGATCCTCGAACTCAAGGCCCGCGGCATCTCCTGCGTCCTCATCTCGCACAAGCTGAACGAGATCGCCCGGGTCGCCGACACCGTCACCGTGCTGCGCGACGGGCGGAGCATCGAGACCCTCGCCATCGGCCCCGGGGGCATCTCCGAGGAACGGATCATCCGCGGCATGGTGGGCCGCGACCTGGAGCACCGCTACCCCGAACGCACCCCGCGGATCGGCGGGGTGGCCTTCGAGATCGAGGACTGGAGCGTCGGGCATCCGATCGACCACCGGCGCAAGGTGGTCGACGGGGTCTCGCTGAACGTCCGGCGAGGCGAGATCGTCGGCATCGCGGGCCTCATGGGCGCCGGCCGCACCGAACTGGCCATGAGCGTCTTCGGCCGCTCGTACGGGCGTTGGACCGGCGGCCGGGTGCGGCTGGACGGCCGCGAGATCCGGACCCGGACGGCGGCGGAGGCGATCGGACACGGCATCGCCTACGTGACCGAGGACCGCAAGCAGCTCGGCCTCGACCTCAACGCCGACATCAGCCGCAACATCTCGCTGAGCGCCCTCGGCAAGGTCGCCCGGCGCGGCTGGGTGGACCGGCACGAGGAGGCGCGGTCCGCCGAATCCTTCCGTCGGACCATGAACATCAAGGCCCCCTCGGTGTTCGCGGAGACCGGCAAGCTCAGCGGCGGCAACCAGCAGAAGGTCGTCCTCAGCAAATGGATCTTCGCCGAGCCGGAGGTGCTGATCCTCGACGAGCCCACCCGGGGCATCGACATCGGCGCCAAGGCGGAGATCTACACCGTCATCGCCCAGCTCGCCGCCCAGGGCAGGGCGGTGCTCGTCATCTCCTCGGAACTCCCCGAACTGCTGGGCCTGTGCGACCGGATCTACGCCATGGCCGCCGGCCGGATCACCGGCGAGGTCAGACGTGCGGACGCCACCCAGCAATCCCTCATGCGGCTCATGACCATGAGCGCGGCATCCCCCGACAAGCAGGTGTGAGGCATGGCGCAGACCAAGACCACCCCGGATTCCACGCCCGGCACGCCGGAGACCGGCCGACGGCCTTCGGCCGGCGCCGTCCTGGCCCGAGCGCTGCGCGGCAACCTGCGCCAGTACGGGATGCTGCTCGCGCTGGCGATGATCGTGCTGCTGTTCCAGTTCTGGACGGGCGGGATCCTGCTCCAGCCGCTCAACGTCACCAACCTGATCCAGCAGAACGGCTACATCCTCATCCTGGCCATCGGCATGATGATCGTCATCATCTCCGGGCACATCGACCTGTCCGTCGGTTCGCTCGCCGCCTTCGTCGGGGCGGCCGCGGCGGTGATGATGGTCGAGCACGGCACGGCCTGGCCCGTGGCACTGGTGGCCGCGCTGCTGATCGGTGCCCTCGCCGGAGCCTGGCAGGGATTGTGGATCGCCTACCTCGGGATCCCCTCGTTCATCGTCACCCTGGCCGGCATGCTGCTGTTCCGCGGCGGGACCCAGATCCTCCTCCAGGGCCAGTCGGTGGCGCCGTTCCCCAAGGGCTTCCAGAACATCAGCAGCGGCTTCCTCCCCGAAGTCGGCCCCCACACCGACTACCACAACCTCACCCTCCTGCTGGGCCTCGCGGTGCTGGCCGTCGCGGTCCTGCAGGAGGTGCGCGAGCGGCGGCGGGCCGCCTCGTACGGGCTGCGGCCGCTCCCGGCCGGTCTCTTCCTGGTGAAGCTCGGCGCGATCACCGCGGCCGTGGTGACCTTCACCCTGCTGCTGGCCAGCTACCACGGCGCCCCGATCGTCCTGCTGCTGCTCGGCGTCCTGCTGGCCGTCTTCGGATACGTGATGCGCAACTCGATCCTCGGCCGCCACACCTACGCCGTCGGAGGCAACGAGGCGGCGGCGCGACTGTCCGGGGTGAAGAGCAAGCGGGTCGTCTTCCTGGCCTTCGTGAACATGGGCGTCCTCGCGGCCCTTGCCGGGATGGTGTTCGCCGCGCGGCTCAACGCCGGTACGCCGCAGGCCGGCATCAACTTCGAGCTGGAGGCGATCGCCGCCGCCTTCATCGGCGGCGCCTCCGCGAGCGGCGGTGTGGGCACCGTCCTCGGTGCGCTCACCGGTGGTCTGGTGCTCGGCGTGCTGAACAACGGCATGTCCCTGGTCGGCGTGGGCACCGACTACCAGCAGGTGATCAAGGGCCTGGTCCTGCTGGCGGCCGTCGGCTTCGACGTCTACAACAAGCGCAAGGCCGGAGCCTGACGCCTGGTCGAAGCCGGGCGTGCTTCACGGCCCGGGGGGCGTGGGGGTCTGTTCGTCGTTCAGGCGGGCTCGCCACTGGCTGACGTGTTCATCGGGCAGGGAGGCCAGGCGGGCGATCTCGGCGTCGCCGCGTCCGTCGGACCAGGCCAGGATCCGTGCCACGGTGCGGTTCCGTCCGGCACGGAAGTCCTTGAGCAGGTTCTCGAGGCGTTCGACTTCCTCGCCTTCGAAGCGGAGCTGGCGGTCGACGCCGGCGCGTTCCTCGGCGCGCAGGGTGCGGAGGTAGGTGTCGAGTCCGGTCAGGACGAGACCGTGTTCGCGCGCGGTGTTCTGGAACCTGTCGGTCAGGTCGATCAGCACGCAGTCGGAGACGTCGGCGAGGTTGGCCCCGGGGGGCTTGGCCGCTTCCCAGGTACTCTTGCCGGTCTCCGTGGTCTCCAGCCAGGCACGGGCGTCGGTCGGGGTGCGGTTGCCGGACGCCTGTGCACGGTAGGCGTACAGGGCGGCGCGGTGGCCGTAGAAGGTGAAGCCGTCCTCGATGTGCCTCCCGGCGAGGTGGCAGATCCTGCCTGGTACTCCTCCGTAGCCGGTGGTGGGGTGGTAGTCGGCGTAGGCGTCGAGTTCGGCGTCGGCGGCCACGGCCCAGGAGGGTTCGCACAGCTCGGGGTTGGCGTCCAGGAAGGCGCCGACCTCGACGCGCCAGGCCGGGACCGGTGTCATGCGCGGCCGGGGCCAGCGGAGTTCCCCGGAGGGGTCGAAGGCGGGGGTCGCGGCCTGCTCGATGTCGTCCCAGGCGGTGGCCGCCTCGGCCGACCATTCCAGCTCGCCTTCCGGCCCGATCCGGTGGATCGAGTCCACGAGTCGCTGCACGGCGGGCAGGACGCGCTCCGCGAGCGCGTGCAGTTCCTCGGCGCTGAAGAAGTGCCACGTGCAGCCCCGCTGTTCGTCGTGGCTCAGGTGGCCGAGCAGCTGCACCATGATTCCGGGGCCGGGGACGGTCCCGTCGCCGAGTGCCCTGCGGGGGATGCCCGGGATGCGGCTGCCGGGGGACTCCTGCGGGGCCCGCCAGTCGGTGTCGCCGAACCAGACGGCGCCGTCGCGTGCGTCCACCGCCAGCCACTGCCGGTAGCCGACTCCGGGTCCGTAACGCCCGTCCTGCTGCTCGGCGTTCTCGTCGTGCCATACGTATTCGGCCGGGGGCGGGTCCAGCTCTGCGGCCATGAAGCCGTCCTCGGGGCGGTAGCCGGTGAGGACGCGCGCCGTTCTGGGCGCGCGGTCGGCTGAGGTCATGAGGGGTTTCCTCTCGGTGGAACGTCAACCGCGGCAAACATAGTGGGCCCGTCAGACAATAGTTTAACTTTCAGCCACCGCGTCCGATAGTCGGACACGGTGGGAAGTCCGGCATGCCGGTGGGGTCTACGCGCGTGCGACGGCCGTCAAGTTGGCCGCTTTTCACGTGGCGTCCGCGATCCGTTCACCCGCACCGCTTCGGAACGCCGTGCTCTACGAGAGCGCGGCCAGCGCCTGCGCGGCGAGCATCCCTTCCAGGTCCAGGACAGCCCGCGGGGTGTGCCGGGTGTCGATGCGGACGGCGTAGATGAAGCGCGTCAGCTGCGGCTCGGCCAGGGGGCGCGCCACGACCTGGGTGTGGGTGCGGGGCAGGGCGAGTCGCGGCATGACGGCCACGCACAGGCCCGCGGCCACGAACCCGAGCACGGTGTTGAAGTCGTCCCCCTCGTATTGCAGGCGGGCCTGGAAGCCGGGCGTTTTGGCAATCTGTGAGAGCAGTTCCAGGCGCAGCGCGGCCTCCGGAGCGGCGATCCACGTCTCCGAGGCGAGGCTGGCCAGGTCGATGACCTCACGGCCGGCCAGGCGGTGGTGCGCCGGGACGACGGCCACCACCGGATCCCGTGCGACCAGCGTCCGGCGCAGCGTCCGGGGCGGCGGGACGGGGATGAAGTCGTAGTCGTAGCTCAGCGCCAGGTCCATGTCCCCCCGCTTGAGCCGGTTGTAGCCGGCCTCGGGCTCCAGCTGGCTGAGGCTGACCTGCACGTGGGGGTAGACCGCGTGGAGCCGGGCCAGCGCCTGCGGAACGATGCCGGTGGCGGCCGAGGCGAAGGCGCCGAGCCGGATCCGCCCGGCCGTACCGGCGCGCATGGCGCCGAGTTCGGCCTGGGCCGCCGCCAGCGCGCTGCGGACGCCCTGCTCCGCGCCGAGGAGGACTTCGCCGGCCGGTGTGACGCGAACGGGGCGGCGTTCGAGCACCCTGAGGCCGGCGCGGCGTTCGAGTTCGGCGATCTGCTGGGAGACGGCGGGGGCGCTGTAGCCGAGTTCGCGGGCGGCGGCGCTGAAGGAGCCGTGCCGTACGACGGCTTCGAGGGTGGCGAGCAGGCGGGGGTCGAGTCCGTGCACGGGGTTAAGGCTCACTTATCTGTCGCGAAGATGTGTTTTCTTGTGATTGGAGATGAACGCCAGGAGGATTCTTGCCAGCGGCAAGAAAAACGCAAGCCTGCGCCCTTGGCCCGCGAACACCCCTCCCCCGCCGACCCGGTGACCTCCGCCAGTACCGCCTCGCCCTCCGCCGCAGCCTGCCGTGGCGGGGCGTTCCTCGGTACGGCTCGGGCCGCCGACGGCCACCCCTCATGCCCCGAAAGGAAGTGGTATGCCCCAGCCACCACTCATCGGACTCACCACCTACCTCGCCCAGGCGCAGTGGGGTGAGTGGGACCTGCCCGCCGCGGTGCTGCCCGCGGCCTACGCGGACTGCGTCCGGGCCGCCGGCGGCCGTGCCGTGCTGCTGCCGCCGGACGCGCCGGAGGCGGCGGCCGACGTGGTCGAGCGTCTGGACGCGATCCTGCTGGCAGGGGGCGAGGACCTCGATCCCGCACTGTACGGGGCCGTGCCCCATCCGCGTACCGGGCCGCCGGTGCGCGAGCGCGACAGGTGGGAGCGGGCCGTGCTGGCGGCCGGGCTCGCCCGCGACATACCCGTGCTCGGGGTGTGCCGGGGGATGCAGTTGATGAACGTACACGAGGGCGGCACCCTCATCCAGCACCTGCCCGACCGCGTGGGCCACGACGGCCACAACCCCTACCGGGGCCACTTCTGCGCCCACGCGGTGACCACGGTGCCCGGGACGCGCATCGCCGCCCTCATGCCGGGGACGCACCAGGTCGCCACGCACCACCACCAGGCGGTGGACCGCCTCGGCGCGGGGCTGGTCGTCGCCGCCCGCGCGGCGGACCGCACCGTCGAGGCGATCGAGAGCACCCGGCACCGCTTCGCCGTGGGCGTCCAATGGCACCCGGAGATGGGTGTCGGCACGCGGGTCGTACAGGCCCTGGTGGCTGCGGCGGGCTCCCCCGGACGAGCCGGTCCCGCCCGGACGGCCGGACGCGATACGCGTACGGTGCGCAGCGCCCCGGGCCGGATTTTCCCGACACAGGTGTCTTGACACCCCGGGGCACACCCCGCAGGATCACAGCGTGAACCTGTCAGACAGCCAGACAGGTGGCCCCCTTC
Organism: Streptomyces sp. NPDC001594; assembly: GCF_042893675.1. Classification (NCBI taxonomy): domain Bacteria; kingdom Bacillati; phylum Actinomycetota; class Actinomycetes; order Kitasatosporales; family Streptomycetaceae; genus Streptomyces; species Streptomyces sp. NPDC001594. The sequence continues at coordinate 252,919 of NZ_JBIAVB010000001.1, forward strand.
CGCGGCGCGTCAGCGCCATGGAAGCGGTCTTCGGCCACCTGCGCAGCGCCATCGAGCGCGGTGAGTACGCCGTAGGCGACAAGCTCCCCTCCGAAGCCGAGTTGTGCCGCACCCTCGAAGTCAGCCGGCCCGTACTGCGGGAGGCCCTGCGGGCCCTGCAGGCCATGGGGCTGACCGTCTCCAAGAGCGGCAAGGGCACGTTCGTGCTGGCGAACACGGTCGAGGACCCCACCTTCGGCGACTACGCCGCCAGCGACCTGCTGGAAGTGCGCCGGCACGTCGAGATCCCGGTCGCCGGGTACGCCGCGCTGCGCCGCACCCCCGAGGACCTGGACCACCTGGCCCATCTGCTGGACCGGATGGAACAGGAGACCGACACCACCGCGTGGGTGGCGATGGACACCGTCTTCCACCTGGCGGTGGCCGAGGCCTCCCGCAACCCCGTCTTCCGCCGCGTCATCGAGGAGATCCGCGACGCACTGGCGCGGCAGTCGACCTTCCTCAACGAACTGGGCGGCCGGCGCGAGCAGTCCAACTGCGAGCACCGGGCGATCCTCGAGGCGCTGGTCGACGGCAGCGAGCACGACGCGGTCGAAGCCATGTCCCACCACCTGCTACGGGTCGAGACGACCCTCACCGACATCGTGCGCCCCCCGCGCACCACCACCCCTACGGAAGGCAGACCCGAGGCGTGAGCGAGCAGTTCCTCAAAGACGAGAAGCGCCCCACGACCCGTCACGTCGACGCCGGCGACACCGGCTACAGCAAGTCCCTGAAGCCCCGGCACGTCAACATGATCGCCATCGGCGGTGCGATCGGTACCGGACTCTTCCTCGGCGCGGGCGGCCGCCTCGCCGACGCCGGTCCCTCCCTGTTCGTCGCCTACGCGGTCTGCGGGATCTTCGCGTTCCTCGTCGTGCGCGCGCTCGGCGAGCTGGTCCTGTACCGGCCGTCCTCCGGCGCCTTCGTCTCCTACGCCCGGGAGTTCCTCGGGGAGAAGGGCGCCTACACCGCGGGCTGGATGTACTTCCTCAACTGGGCGACCACCGGCGTCGCCGACATCACGGCCGTCGCCACGTACACCCACTACTGGCACCTGTTCTCCGACGTCCCCCAGTGGGTGATCGCCCTCATCGCCCTGGCCGTGGTCCTCACCGTGAACCTCATCTCGGTGCGGATCTTCGGCGAACTGGAGTTCTGGTTCGCCATCGTCAAGGTCAGCGCCCTGGTCGTCTTCATGGGGATCGCCATCTTCCTCCTGGTGACCCGGCACCCCGTCGACGGCGCCGTCCCCGGCCCTGCCCTGATCACCGACCACGGCGGGATCTTCCCCAACGGCCTGCTGCCCATGCTGCTGATCATCCAGGGCGTCGTCTTCGCCTACGCCTCCGTCGAACTGGTCGGCGTCACGGCCGGCGAGACGGAGAACCCCGAGGCGATCATGCCGAAGGCGATCAACTCGATCATGTGGCGCGTGGGCCTCTTCTACGTCGGCTCGGTCGTCCTGCTGTCGATGCTGATGCCCTGGAGCAGCTACAGCGCCGGCCAGAGCCCGTTCGTGACGGTGCTCTCCCACATCGGCGTCCCGGCGGCCGGCGACGTGATGAACCTGGTCGTCCTCACCGCCGCCATGTCCTCGCTCAACTCCGGCCTCTACTCCACCGGCCGCATCCTGCGCTCGATGGCCGTCAACGGCTCCGCCCCGCGCTTCACCGCCCGGCTCAGCCGCACCCAGGTCCCCTACGGCGGCATCCTCCTCACCAGCGGCATGTGCGTCCTGGGCGTCGGGCTCAACTACGTGGTCCCCGCGGACGCGTTCGAGATCGTGCTCAACCTCGCCGCGATCGGCATCCTCGCCACCTGGGGCATGATCATGGTCTGCCACCTCCTCTTCTGGCGGAAGACCCGCAGCGGCGAGCTGACCCGCCCCGCGTACCGCCTGCCCGGCTCCCCGTGGACCGAACTGGTGACGCTGGCCTTCCTCGCCTCCGTCCTGGTCCTCATGTACGCCGACGGAGGAGCCGCGCGCACCACCGTGCTGTGCGTACCGCTGATCGCCGCGGCGCTGGTCGCCGGCTGGTACGCGGTCCGCGGCCGCGTGGCGCGCGCCGCCGCCGGGAGCGACGGCTGAGCCGGACGCCACCCGTCCCCCTGCGCCGGGGGCGGCGGTCGCCGCCCCCGGTCAGCAGCGACCCACCACAGAACGAGGCAGTGATGCGCAGCAGTTTCCCCGCGGACGCGCCCGCGATCCGCGAGCCCCGGCACGCCCCCGTCGCCCACGTCGTGCGGGGCGGGGTGACCGAGGGAGTCCACTACGGTTCCGTCGTCGTCCTCGACGGCGACGGCGAGGTCCGGATGGACATCGGGGACATCGAGGCCGCCTGCTATCCGCGCTCGGCGCTCAAGCCGGTCCAGGCCGTCGCGATGGTGCGGGCCGGACTGCCGCTCGACGGAGGCCTGCTCTCCCTCGCGATGGGCAGTCACTCCGGCGAGGAGCACCACCTGGCGGGTGCCCGGCTGATCCTGGAGCTGGCCGGTCTCACCGAGGCCGACCTGCGCAACGTCCCCGACCTGCCCTACGGGCCGGCCGTCCGGGACGCCTGGGTGCGTGAGGGCCGCGGGCCGTCCCGGCTCGCCCAGAACTGTTCCGGCAAGCACGCGGCGATGCTGTACCTGTGCAGGCTGTCCGGCTGGCCCCTGGAGAGCTACCTCGACGCGGACCATCCGCTCCAGCGGACGATCGCCGAGGTCGTCGAGGAACTCACCGGCCAGCGCGTCGCGAACGTCACGGTCGACGGCTGCGGATCCCCGCTGTTCGCCGTGTCACTGCACGGCCTGGCCCGCGCCGCCGCCCGCATCGCCACGGCGGCGCCGGACACCGCCGAGCACCGGGTCGCGGGCGCGCTGCGCGTCCATCCGGAGATGGCCTCGGGCACCGGGCGGGACACGGCCGAGCTGATGCGCGCGGTGCCCGGGCTGCTGGCCAAGGACGGTTTCGAGGGCGTCCAGGTCGCCGCGCTGCCCGACGGCCGGGCCGTCGCCGTGAAGATCGCCGACGGGGCGGACCGGGCACGCGTCCCGGTGACGGCCGCGGCCCTCGCCCGTGCCGGAGTCGAACCGGGACTGCTCGCCGGTTTCGCGGGCGAGCCGGTGACCGGCGGCGGCCGGACCGTCGGCGGCGTACGGCCGGTGGCGGCACTGACCCCGCCCGGCGCCCCCGCCACCGCCTGACTCCCGCCCTCCCCTCCCCCACTTTGACCCACCCACCTCAGGAAGAGGATTCGCACACCCATGACCGCCTCCAGCCGCAGCGAACACGACCTGCTCGGAGACCGCGACGTCCCCGCCGACGCCTACTGGGGCGTCCACACCCTGCGCGCCGCCGAGAACTTCCCCATCACCGGCACGCCGATCTCCGCCTACCCGCACCTGATCGACGCCCTCGCCGCCGTCAAGGAGGCCGCGGCCCTCGCCAACGGGGAACTCGGCCTGCTGGAGCCCGCGAAGGCGGCCGTGATCGTCGCCGCCTGCCGTGAGATACGCGGCGGCAAGCTGCACGACCAGTTCGTCGTCGACGTCATCCAGGGCGGCGCCGGCACCTCGACCAACATGAACGCCAACGAGGTCGTCGCCAACCGCGCGCTGGAGCTGCTGGGCCACGCCAAGGGCGAGTACCGGCACCTGCACCCCAACGAGGACGTCAACCTGGGCCAGTCCACCAACGACGTCTACCCGACCGCCGTGCGGGTCGCGACCGTCTTCGCGGTGCGCGGCCTGCTCGACGCCATGGCCGTCCTTCAGGACGCCTTCGCCCGCAAGGCCGCCGAGTTCCACGACGTGCTGAAGATGGGCCGCACCCAGCTCCAGGACGCCGTGCCGATGACGCTCGGACAGGAGTTCTCCGCCTTCGCCGTCATGCTCGACGAAGACCGCAGCCGGCTCGCGGAGGCGCTCGGCCTCATCCACGAGATCAACCTCGGCGCCACCGCCATCGGCACCGGTCTCAACGCCCCGGCCGGATACGCCGAGGCCGCCCGCCGGCACCTCGCCGACATCACGGGCCTGCCCCTGGTCACCGCTCCCGACCTGGTCGAAGCCACCCAGGACTGCGGGGCCTTCGTCCAGATGTCCGGCGTCCTCAAGCGCGTCGCCGTCAAACTGTCCAAGACCTGCAACGACCTGCGCCTGCTGTCCTCCGGGCCCCGCGCCGGACTCGGCGAGATCAACCTGCCGCCGGTCCAGGCGGGCTCCAGCATCATGCCCGGCAAGGTCAACCCGGTGATCCCCGAGGTCGTCAACCAGGTCGCCTTCGAGGTGATCGGCAACGACATCACCATCACCATGGCCGCCGAAGCCGGACAGCTCCAGCTCAACGCCTTCGAGCCGGTCATCCTGCACTCGCTGTCGAAGTCCGTCACCCACCTGCGCGCCGCCTGCCTGACCCTCGCGGAACGCTGCGTGAGCGGCATCACCGCCAACACCGAGATGCTGCGGGCCACCGTCGAGAACTCCATCGGCTTGGTGACCGCCCTCAACCCGCACATCGGATACACCGCCGCCACCGACATCGCCAAGGAGGCCCTGGCCACGGGCCGGGGTGTGGCCGAGCTCGTCCTGGAACGGGGTCTGCTGCCGGCGGAGCGGCTCACCGCCCTGCTGCGGCCCGAGGTACTCGCGGGAACCGGCCCGGCCCCCATCTGAGCGGCCACCTCACGGACGCGTCAGTACGGCCAGGACGGCCGGACCCGGAACAGCTCGGTCCGCAGTGCGGGTGTGCCGTCGACCGGCGCCGGGTTCTCCGCGGTCGGCTCGATGCCCGCGGCCGCGACCCTGTCCAGCGTCGCCAGGCCGTCGGCGCCGACCGTGCCGAACACCGTGTAGTTCGGTCGCAGCGCGGAGTCGCCGTAGACGACGAAGAACTGTGAACCGTTCGTGTCGGGACCGGCGTTGGCCATCGCCAGCAGGCCGCGCCCGTACAGACGGCGGGTGCCGGTCGGGTCGGTCGGTGCCGGCGGCAGGTCGACCGGCAGCTCGTCCTTGTACTTGTACCCGGGGCCGCCCTCACCGGTACCGGTCGGGTCACCGCACTGCAGGACCTTCAGCGTCGGGTACGCCGTCAGACGGTGGCACACCGTGCGGTCGTAGAACCCGTGCCGTGCCAGGTGCAGGAAGCTCTGGACCGTGCACGGCGCCTTGGACCGGTCCAAGCGCAGCGGGAGCGGGCCCTGGCTGGTCGGAACAGCCATGTCCACCGTGCCGCGGCTGGGGGTGCGCCGCGGGTCGGGCGGCAGCGGAACGGGGCGCGCCGGCGGCTCGTCCGGGGTCTGGGTGTACTGACAGGGGCCGTGCGTGGTGCGCGGCGGAGCACCTTCGGAAGCCGTGGCGGCGCTCCCCGCTGACACGACTAACGCCACAGCCGCGCATACGCCGACCAGTACCCGTTTCATCTCGCACGCCCTCTCGATGATCGCCCGATCCTGAAGCGGTCGCAGTCTAGGGCGTGGGTCCGGTCCGCGGGAGGGGGCGACGGCAGAAGGCTCGCGTGCGTCGCGCGGGGCATGGGTACGGCAAGAGTGGACATGCGCCGAACATGGAACCCACGAGGACACCCGAGCCCGGGGACGAGCGGCCCGGCGGCGAGGCCGCGGGACCTGGCCGGCAGGTCGAGGAGCGGGCGCCGGACCGGCCCTCGGCGCTGCCGAAGCGGTCCTGGAAGGCCGTGCTGCGCGGGACGCTGAAGGAGTTCAAGGACGACGAGCTGGCGGACCGGGCGGCGGCGCTTACCTATTACGGGGTGCTGGCCCTCTTCCCCGCCCTGCTGGTCCTGGTGTCGCTGCTGGGCGTCGCGGGCGACTCGGCGACCCAGCAGGTGCTGGACAACCTGCAGAGGCTCACCCCCGGGGCGGCGCGGGACGTGATCAGCAACGCGGTGCGGCAGTTGCAGGGCAACGCCGGAGTCGGCTCGCTGCTGGCGATCGTCGGGGTACTGGTCGCGCTCTGGTCGGCCTCGGGGTACGTCGCGGCGTTCGTCCGCGCCTCGAACGCCGTGTACGACATGCCGGAAGGGCGGCCGGTGTGGAAGGTGCTGCCGCTGCGCGTCGGACTGACGGTGGTGCTCATGGTCCTCGCGGTGGCCAGTGCGCTGATCGTGGTGTTCACCGGCGCTCTGGCCAGGCAGGCGGGCTCGGCGCTGGGGGTGGGCGACACCGCCCTGACGGTGTGGTCGGTCGCGAAGTGGCCGGTCCTCCTGCTCCTGGTCACCGCCATGATCGCGCTGCTGTACTGGGCCGCGCCCAATGCGAAGGGCCGCGGCTTCCGGTGGGTGACCCCGGGCAGTTTCGTGGCGTTGGCGATCTGGGGGATCGCCTCGGCCGGGTTCGCGTTCTACGTCGCGCACTTCGGCTCGTACAACAAGACGTACGGCACGCTCGCGGGCGTGATCATCTTCCTGGTGTGGCTGTGGATCACCAACCTGGCCGTCCTGCTGGGCCTGGAATTCGACGCCGAGCTGGTGCGCCAGCGTGCGATCGCAGGCGGGCTCCCCGCGGATCAGGAGCCCTACACCGAGCCGCGCGACACCCGGGAATGGAGCGAGGAAGACCGTCAGCGCCTGCAGTGAGCAGCGAGTGGAGGAAGGTGAGGAGTCGATGAGTCCGTTTGGACGCCGTACCAGGCACGACGGCGACGCGCCGGTGGGTGAGCTCGTGACCCGGGCGTCGCGGCAGATCTCGGAACTGGTCCGGGAGGAGATGCGGCTGGCCCGTGCCGAGATGACCCACAAGGGCAAACGCTACGGGTTGGGCGGCGGTCTGTTCGGGGGCGCCGGCCTGTTCGGTTTCCTGGCCGCCCAGGCGGTGGCCGCCGCCGCGATCGCGTCCCTGGCCCTGGTCCTGCCGGTGTGGGCATCGGCCCTGATCATCGGCGGCGCGCTGGCGGCCGTGGCCGCGGTGCTGGCCGCGGCCGGGAAGAAGCAGGTCGCCCGGGCCGGCGGTCCCGTCCCGGAGAAGACCATCGACAGCGTCAAGGCCGACGTGAACGAGATCAGGGAGAGGACACACCGATGAGCCATCAGACTCGGGGCGACGGGCACGCACCGACCCCGGAAGATCTGCGCGAGCAGGTCGAGCGTACCCGCGACGAGCTCGGCCGGACCGTGGAGGCACTGGCCGCCAAGGCCGACGTCCAGGCACGGACCAAGGCGAAGGCGGCCGAGGTCAAGGAGCAGGCCGCCGACCGGGCCGCCCTCCTGGCGGGCCGGCTTCGGGAGGAAGCCGTCTCGGCCGCCGTGGCGGCGCGGACCCACCGCACCCCGCTGCTGGCCGCTGCCACAGCGCTGGCCGTCTTCCTCCTCCTGCGCCGCGGTAGGAGGAACAAGTGAAAGCGTCCGAGATCGCCTACAAGCCCGTCGGGTTCGCTCTCGGCGCCGCCGGCGGCATGGCTGCGGGTATGGCCTTCAAGCAGGTCTGGCGGATGATCGGCCACGACGACGACGCCCCGGACGCCACCGACGAGGACCGCACCTGGCAAGAGGTCCTGCTCGCCGCGGCGCTGCAGGGCGCGATCTTCGCCCTCGTCAAGGCCGCCGTCGACCGGGGAGGAGCCACGGCCATCCGACGGCTGACCGGAACCTGGCCCGGCTGACCCGCTCCTCGCCGTACGGCCCCCTCGCCCGGGAGCCGGCACGCCCCGGAAGACCCCGAGGGGGTTTCAGCGGGCCGCGAGCGAGCACGCGAGCGACGACGGATCCCCGACCGAGGAGTAGTGCACATGACCGCGGACCGGCAGGAACAGGACGTCGTCGAGGTGATCCTCGAGGACCACCGGACGATGGAGGAGCTGTTCCGGCAGATGCGCAGCGTGGAGGCCGACCGCGCGGGAGCGCTGAAGAGGTTCTCCGCGCTGCTGATCGCCCATGGCGAGGCGGAGGAGAGCGAGGTCTACGGTGCGCTCAAACGCTTCAGGAAGGTGGACGACGAGGAGGTCGAGCACGGCGTGGAGGAGCACGAGGAGGGCAACAAGGCGCTCCTGGCCCTGCTGGAGGTCGACGAGGTCGGCTCGGACGAGTGGGATGCGAAGCTGGAGGACCTGGTCGAGGCCGTCACCCACCACCTGGACGAGGAGGAGCGGACGATCCTCAACGGCGCCCGCGAGAACGTCCCGGACGAGCGCCGGGCCGAGCTGGGAGCCGCATTCCTGAAGGAGCGCGAGAGGCTGCTGGAGTCCGACTGCGGCAGCATCGAGAACGTCCGCGCCGTCGTCGGCGCCAGCTGAGACACGGCCCGAGGGCCGACCCGAGCGGTCGGCCCTCGGGCCCTGCGGGGGCCCTGAGGGGACCCGCCCTACCCCGGTGCCCGGAAGTTCACGGGCCGGGGTTTTCTCGTGGGAGAAGCGAGCCCAAGGGGCCCAGGTCCAGGTTGAGATCGTCCATGGTCAGGCCGTAACGCCTGCACAGTTCTTCCATGCGCTCATGCAGGATCATCAGCGTCACGCCGATGCGCTCCTCCTCGTCCTCGGCGAGATCACCTTGGTCGACGCGGTGGATGGCGGTGCGTTCCATCAGCTGGCGCAGCAGTTCGACAACGGTCAGTACGAGCTTGATCAGGTCACGTTCCACCGTGTCGGGGTCGACGGAAAGCCGTTGGGCCACGGCGTTGCCGCCTCCGCCTGTGGTGGGGTGCGGGTCCTGCACGGTCACCTCCTGGGTGCTGTGGCGCGGTGGGCGAGGGCGGCGTCGGGGCTGAGGTCCCGCGCCCAGGGGCCGGGCTCGTCGCCGGTGATCGACCGGATGACCGCACGCAGGTTGATGTGGACCAGGTCCACGTCGGCGATGGAGAGGACGAGGTCCCCCGTCAGGACGGCGCCGCCGGTCAGCAGCCGGTCCAGGAGGTCGATGAGTGCGACCGGCGGACCGGACAGCCGCTCCGGCTCCTCGTGCGAAGGGTCGTTCGGGAACGGTGTGCTCATCGCGGCTCCCCGTCCGTTCGCGGCCCTGGGGCGGCGGTCGCGAAGGAGTACGGCGCCCAGGGGCCGGTCACCTCCACCTGCACCCCGGCCACAGGTGTGGTCGCCGCCTGTACCGCCTCGCGGAAGCGCTCTTCGGCGTCGGCGGGCACGAGGTGGGCGTGGTTGGCGATGTTGGTCTCGTGCCGGCCGGACAGCCCGCTCTGCTGGGGACGGTGCACGACAGTCGCTGTCGCGAGCGCCCGTGCCGCGCGCTCGACCTCGTCCGCGACCGCGCCGGCGGCACGGTGGAGGTCCTCGGTGCTGTGCCGTTTCCGCCTGCGCTGCTGCAGGTAGGCGCGGCCGGGGCTCGGCGCCGGCGGCTCAGCGGTCTGGGCGGGGACGGCCTGCGCCGCGGCGGCGGCCGGATCGACGTGGACCTTCACTCCGAGCTCGACGTGGCCGTCGAGCCACGCCAGCAGCGGGGCGAACCGGTCGCGGTGTTCGAGGAGCATGTCCGCCACCCGGGGCTCGTCGAGGTAGACGGTGGCCAGCCGGAGCGGCAGGAACACCGCCTCACCGAAAGCCGCGTCCACCACGGCGTGGTGGGCCCGGGCCAGCTCCTCCAGCGTGCCGAGGTCCCCCAGGCGGTGCGGCAAGGCGATCTCGTCGAAGGCGTCGGGCGGCACGGCCGACACCAGGGCCACGAGACCGCCCGCGGCGACGATCGCCACGGCGTGGCCGTCGACGCCGGTCACCGAGCGGGCGAGAGCGCGCAGCTCCTCCCCGTCCCAGCCGACGCCGTACACGTAGGCCATCGGAGGTGTGCTCACCGCGTCTCCTCCGTCCGTGCCTGCCGGTCCTGGGAAGGGCCGGAGCGCAGGCGCTCGAGTTCGCCGCGCAGGCGCTCGTTCTCCTGTGCCAGGAGCTCCTCCCGGCTGCCGCCGCCCCCGCCCCTCCCGCCCCCGCTGTCGAGGGGGCGGGAGGGGCGGGCACGGGAGGAGAGGGAGGGGTCGTGCTCCCACCAGTCGATGCCCATCTCCTTCGCCTTGTCGACCGAGGCGACCAGCAGGCGGAGCTTGATGGTCAGCAGCTCGATGTCGAGCAGGTTGATCCGGATGTCTCCGGCGATCACGATGCCCTTGTCGAGCACGCGTTCCAGGATGTCCGCGAGGTTCGCGGAAGAGCCCTGGTGGTGACTGGGCACCGCGGCGTGCGGTGCGGCCGGAAGGCGTCCTGCGAAGGATTCGGACACGGTGGCGCCCCTGTTCTCTGGTGTGCTCTGATGTCACCGCTCAGCGGTCAGCGTCGGCGGGCTCGTCGTACTTCTCGTCTTCGTCGTACTTCTCGTACTCGTCGTACTCGTCGTCCTCGAAGGCGCCTTCGGCGTCGGCCTGCTCCTCCTGCCTGACCCCTTCGTCGTGGCCGACGACGACCTCGCCGTCGCGGATCTCGCCCCGCCAGCCGCCGGTGGCCTCTCCGCGCAGCATGAGGAACGAGCGGTAGAGCTTGAGATCCAGCCGGGCACGCCTGCCCTGTGCCCGCCACAGGTTGCCCGTCTTCTCGATCAGGCCCTTCGGGGCGTACTCCAGGACGAGCAGAACGCGGGTGAGGTCATCGGTGAGCCGGTGGAAGGTCACCACCCCGCGGACCGTCCCCTTCGCGCCGTGGGTGGTCCAGGCGATGCGCTCGTCGGGGATCTGCTCGGTCACGTTCGCCTGCCAGCTGCGGGTCGACTTGGCGACCTTCACCTTCCAGTTGGTGGTGGTGTCGTCCGCCGTCTCGACGCTGACGACTCCCTTGGCGAACGTGCTGAACTCCTGGAACTGCGTCCACTGCCCGTACGCCTCGCGGACGGGGACGCCGACGTCGATGTCCTCGACGATCGTCACGCTCTTCGCGGTGCCGCCACCGGACGTGCGGCCGGCGCCGACCAGGCTCTTCGCCTTCTCCCGCAGGGCGTCCTTGAAGGCGGACGTCCCCGCCGCGAGCGCGGCCCGCGCGGGGGACTTCCCCTCGCTGAGGGCTTTGCCCCCCTCGACGAGGCCCTTCGCGAAGCCGCTCTTCGCGGCTCCCGGCTCGCCCAGCCGGGCGACCCGGTCGCCGAGGTGCTCCCCGAGCCGGGTGACGGCGTCTTCGGCACGGGCCGTGAGGTAGTGGCGGAGCTCCTCCTTGAGCCGCTCGGTGGCCTGGTTTCCCGCCACGTCGTTCTTGATCTCGGCGAGTACGGAGTCACTCATCGCTGTCCCCCCTGCCCTTGCTGCTCTTGCGCGTGCTTGAGGCGGTGGACTTCCGCGGGGCGCTCGTACGCTTGCGGGCCGCTGTCGGCTTGCCGGCGCCGCGGCCGGAGCCACCGCTGGACGAGGGGGCACGGCCGGTGGTCTTCTTGCCGGCGGTCTTCGTCGCGGCCGTCGAGCGTGTCGGCTTGCGCGGTTCGGGTCCGTCATCCGCGTCGGCCTCGGGGGCGTCGGGGGCGTCGTCGCGGCCGAGCGCCTGCGTGCGCTGCTGCAGTGAGTCGGCGAGGCCTGCGGCGCGCCGGGTGAGGGCCTGGGCCGCGGCCGACTTCGTGGCCTCGAACAGCTCTCGGCGGATCTGTTCGCTCAGGGCGCCCGTCACGGGCGAGGCGGCGAGCAGCTTTCCGATGCGCCGCGGGTCGAGGTCCAGCCTGCGGCCGGCGAGGAACATCCCCACCCCGATGGCCATCTTGGCCTTCTTCGTCCGCCCCAGGAGATAGCCCCCGACGAGGGCGGCTGCCGTCGTGGTGTTCTTCGGTGTCACCGGTGTACCTCGTTCCGCCTCGCTTGATCACTCTGATGCGTCATGAGCCGTCTCCTGTCTGGCTTCGGTGGGCCTCGATCTCGTCGAGTCGGTCCAGGAGCGCGTCCTCGCGCCGGTCGAACTCGGCCGCGTCCACGCGGCCTTCGGCCAGGTCCTCCACGAGCGCCGCCAGTTGCTCCCGGACGGGGGCGGGGTCGTAGTACTCGCGCTCCGCCGCGATCAGCACCTGGTCGACCACCCAGGCCGTGCCGCGCAGTGGTGCGATGGGCAGGGTCAGGATCGTGGTGAGGAACCCCATGGGCCGGCCTCCTTCCCCGGTGCGCCGGGCACCTGGGGTGCCCGGCGCACCGGTCAGACGAAGCTGTACGGGGGCAGCGGTCCGGTCAGGGTGAAGGTGTAGGCCTCACCCCGGCGGTCCGCTTCCTCACGCACGGCCTTCACGAACTCGTCGGCGGTCTCCGCCGGCACGAGGAAGGAAGCGTTGAGGAAGTGGCCGGTGGCCGGCTCGGCGCGCGCGACGCGCGCCGCGGCCGGCTGCAGCTTCTCCAGGGTCTCGCGGGCCTGCTCGTCGTGGCGTTCGGCGACTTGGCCCGCGACGAGCTCACCGAGGGCGATGCGATCGTCCTGCCCGGCCGATCCCGTCCTGGTGCGTTCGTTGAGTTCCCGGATCCGGTCGGACTCCGACACGATTTCGAGCAGCAGGTCCTGCTCGTCGCGGGCCGCCTTGAGGTTGAACTCGGCGTGCCCGGCGAGCTCGGCCAGGCGGTTGCGGTACGCCGCGCCTTCCTGCTCCAGCACCCGGGCCACCTGGTCGTCGTCCGGTCCGAGCAGTCCGAAACGCATGGGCAGCGTCGCCCCGTCCGCCATCAGGGACTCCAGGACGGCCTCGTGGGCCAGCACGTCGCGGCGCTTGGCGCGCAAGCCCTCGGGGGCGTCGCTGACGACCGCGGCGACCCCGCCGGCCCGCACCGTCCGCAGGGGCGTCGCCGGTTCGCCCACTCCCTGGAGGTCGGCCAGGCGCAAGGGGTGGTCCGTGGTGGTGATGGCGTAGATGTAGGTGGGCACCTGCTACTCCTCCCGGCGGGCGGCGGACGAGCGGCTGGACGTCGGCTTGCGCGCCGGCCGCTTACGGGGTTCTTCCTCGGACTCCTCGCGCTTGCTCTGCAGGGAGTCGGTTATCGCCTCGACGGCGCCGGTCAGGGCGCCCTTGGACTTTCCCTTGGCGCCGTTCTCGGTCATCTCGCCGACGATGTCGGTGAGTTGCGTGGGTGCCTTCCGTCCGGATTCCAGGTCGAGGCGGTTGCACGCCTCGGCGAAGCGGAGGTAGGTGTCCACGCTGGCGACGACGACGCGGACATCGATCTTGAGGATCTCGATCCCGACCAGGGAGACGCGTACGAACGCGTCGATCACGAGGCCCCTGTCGAGGATGAGTTCCAGGACGTCATAGAGATTTCCCGAGCCGCTTCCGCCGCTCGTTGCACTGCTCTGTTGGACGAGTGCCACGGTGAACTCCTTCCGATGCAGCGTCTGTCGACGCTTTCGGGCGCTGCCGCCGCCTCAGCGGCGGTCGATCTGGCCCCGGGCGTAGCGCCGCGTGCGCTCGTACCCCACCAGCCGGCCCTCGCTGTCGAGGGCCACGTGATAGGAAGCCATCACGCTCATGGTGTCCGGGACCTTCTCCAGCTCGACGATCTCCACCTCTGCCGTCCAGCCGTCCTCGGTGGCCTTCACCGCGGAGACGGAGGCGGGTTCGCACCGCAGGAGCTCGGCGAGCTGCTCGGTGGCGAGGCGCATCGCCGTGGCGATGTCGAGCCTTTCGGGCGTCTTGTGTTTCTCGTCGTCTGTCGCGCTCATGTTCCCGCCTGTGAGGCATGGACGGCGGCTCGGCAGTCGAGCTTCAGCGCCGTGTGGACTCACGTTCGCCTGCCCGCCCTTGCCGCCCGCATGCATGACGGATCGACAGATGCGCCCCGACCCCACCGAGACGAGCGCGCAACGGCAGACGCCCGCCCTTCGTCCTCGGGTCGTGAGGACGAAGGGCGGGCGCGGTTGGGCGGGGAGGGGCGGTCAGGGGTGCCGGGGTGGTGGGGGCGCGGCTGTGGCCTCGGCCACGTTGGGGGCGGTGGCGAAGGCCTGGTGGGCGCCGGTGATCTCCAGGAGGCGGGCCAGTCGGCGGGGGACGGGACCCGCCAGGACCACGGGGTGGGTCAGGTTCGCTTGCAGCATGATGCTGAGCGCGGTCGAGTCGATGAAGGTCACCTCGGCGACGTCCAGGACGAACCGGGTCACGCCGGGGGCCGCGGGATCCATCGCGGTCCGCAGGCCGGCCGCGTTGTCCATGTCGAACTCCCCCGCCATCACGACGATGCGTGCGTCCCCGTCGCGGCGGGTCTCGACGCGGCCGCGTGCCTCGGCGTCGTGCGGGTCCATGCTGTTCATGTCCGGCCTCATCTCGTGCGGGGGAGCTTGACCACGGTGACGAAGAAGTCGTCGATCTGCTGGATCGCCCGGATGAACTGGTCGAGGTCCACCGGCTTCGTGACGTAGGCGTTGGCGTGCAGTTTGTAGCTGCGCAGGATGTCCTCCTCGGCCGCCGAGGTGGTGAGCACGACCACGGGGATGTGCTTCAGTTCCGGGTCCGTCTTGATCTGTTCGAGGACCTGCCGTCCGTCGTACTTGGGCAGGTTGAGGTCGAGCAGGATCAGGTCGGGGCGCGGGGCCTCGGCGTACTCGCCGCGGCGGTACAGGAAGTCCAGGGCTTCGAGGCCGTCCCGCACGACGTGCAGCACGTTTCCGATCTTGTTGTCCTCGAAGGCCTCCCGGGTCATGAGCTCGTCCCCCGCGTCGTCCTCGACCAGCAGGACTTCGGCGGGGGTGGCCTGGGGCCGGTCGGAGGGAGTGCTCATCGGGGGGTTCCTTCGGTGGGTTCGGGAACGGGTTCGGGTGCGCGTGCGGGTGGCTCCGTGTCGGCGGCGGACTCGGCGCGCGGGAGGGTGAAGACGATCCGGGTGCCTTCGCGGTGGTCCGGGTCGATGCGGATGCGTCCGCCCGCGTGCTCGACGATCTTCTTGCAGAGCGCGAGGCCGATTCCGGTGCCGCCGTAGGTCTCCCGGCCGTGCAGGCGCTGGAAGATGACGAACACCTTCTCGGCGAACTCGGCCGGTACGCCGATGCCGTTGTCCGTGACGGTGAAGGTGTGGAAGCCCGGCTCGCCGGCCGGGTCGTCGGCCACGGCGACCTCCACGCGCGGAGGCCGGTCGGGCGAACGGAACTTGACGGCGTTGCCCACCAGGTTCTGCCACAGCATGGTCAGCAGCGTCGGGTCGCCCACCACGTCCGGGAGCCGCTCGGGACGGGTGATCTGCGCGCCGCTCTCCTCCACGGCGGCCGCCAGGTTGCGCAGGGCGCGGTCCAGGGGGGCGTCCATCGCCACCGGTTCGCGCGTGTCCTGGACGCGGCCCACCCGGGAGAAGGTCAGCAGGTCGTTGATGAGGACCTGCATCCGCTTGGCCCCGTCGACGGCGAAGGCGATGTACTGGGTGCCGCGCTCGTCGAGCTGGTCCCCGTACCGCTTCTCCAGCAGCTGGCAGAAGGAGGCCACCTTGCGCAGCGGCTCCTGGAGGTCGTGCGAGGCGACGTACGCGAACTGCTCCAGCTCGGCGTTGGAGCGGCGCAGCTCCACCGCCTGGGCGTCGAGTTCGGCGGCCGTGCGGTCGAGCCGCTCGGCGTTGCGCAGCGAGGTGTTCAGTTCGGCCACGGTCCGGTGCCGCATGGCCTCCACCGCCCGGGCCAGTGCCTTCAGGTCGGAGGGGCCGCGCAGGGGGATCTCCTCGTCGAAGGCCCCGTCCGCCACGCGCTGGGAAGCGGTCCGGACCCGGGCGAGCGGCTTCAGGACGCCCATGTGGAGCAGGACGGCGAGGGCCGCGCCCGCGAGCAGGAAGGCCACGACGATCGCCAGCAGGACGCGGTCGCGCTGCGTGCGGGCTTCGCCGAAGGTGGTGCGGGCGTCGTTCTGGAGCCGGTCCAGGCGTGCCTGCTGCGCGGCGACGCGGCGGCGGACCTCGTCGAAGCGGTCCTTCCCGGCCTGGGCGGAGGGCGGCGCGGTGCCGTCCTTGACGGAGGCGAGGGCGGGCGCCGCGAACTCCTGCCGCCAGGTCCGGGCGGCCTGTTGCACGGCGGTCAGGTCCTGGCGCACCCCCTCGTCGCCGTCGAGGACCGTCGTCAGGCTCCGGGCGGCCCCGGCCTCGTCGGCCAGACCTCGTTCGTACGGCTCCAGGAGGGCGGGCTCGTGGGCCAGTAGGTAGCCGCGGACCCCGTTCTCCTGGTCCAGCAGGGCCGTCTCCAGTCGCAGGGCGTCCCGCTGGGCGGGGAGGATCTCGTCGACGAGCCGGTTCCCGGCCGTGGTGGTGCGGGACAGGAGGGCGGCGCCGAGCGCTCCCGTGCCGACGACCATCAGGGCGAGCACGACCAGCACGGTGGTCAGCCAGGTCCGCAGACTCGGACCGTGACGGTCCGGGGCTCGTCCGGCGGAGGGTGCGGCGGGCTGTGCGGGGGAGGTCACGAGGACGGGTTCCATTCGAGGTGGAGGACGGCGACGTCGTCGGCCAGGCCGCCCCAGTCCGCGGCGAGGTCCTGCGCCGTCCGGATGAGGGTGTCGACGAAGGGTTCGGCGGGGAGATCGGCGTGCTTGCGGGCGATCTCCAGGAGGCCCTCCTCGTCGAGGCGGTCGGAGCCGGGGCCGACCCGCCCTTCGATCAGGCCGTCCGTGAAGAGCATGACGGCGCCGCCCTCCTCCACCGCGACCTCGCTGACGGGCCAGCCGTCGCCCCAGCCCGGGAGGATGCCCAGGGCGGGCCCTCCCGGGACGGTACGCAGCTCCACGCCGGCCGCGGAGCGGAGCAGGAGGCCGGGGTGCCCGGCGCGCTGGACGGACACGGCGCGGGTGCCGGCCGGACGGGTGAGGGAGACGAGGGTGGCGAAGATCTCGGGGCCCGATCGTTCGGCCACCAGGATCCGCTCCAGGAGGGCGAGCAGCTCGGCGCCCCGGGCTCCGGCCATGACGAAGGACCGCCAGGCCACGCGGAGGCAGACGCCGAGTGCGGCCTCGCTGGGGCCGTGGCCCGATACGTCGCCGACCACGGCGTGGGTGGCTCCGTCGGGGGTCTGGACGACGTCGTAGAAGTCGCCGCCGAGGAGGGTCTGGGCACGTCCGGGGTGGTAGCGGGCGCATACGGTGACGTTGTCGGCCGCGTCGTCGAGCAGCAGCGGGGTGGGGAGCAGGCCGCGTTCGAGGCGGGCGTTCTCCTCGGCGCGCAGCCGGCCCGCCTGGAGGGCGGCGGCGGCCAGCTCGGTGCGCTTGCGCTGGATCGCGTAGCGGATGGCCCGTATGAAGACGTCGGCTTCGAGACGTCCCTTGACCAGGTAGTCCTGGGCTCCGGCCGCGACGGCCGTCAGCCCCGCCCCCTCCTCCGACAGGCCCGTCAGCACGACGACCGCGGTCTCGGTGGACAGGGCGAGGACCTTCTTCAGCCCGTCCAGGCCCTGGGCGTCGGGCAGGTGCAGGTCCAGCAGGACGCAGTCGGGGGTCCTGGCCTTCAGCAGGTGGACGGCGTCGGCGAGGGAGCGGGCCCGGGCGAGTCTGAGCTCGGTTCCGCTGTCCTCCACGAGTTCCTCGACGAGCACGGCGTCGCCCTCGTCGTCCTCGATGAGCAGGACCTGCGGCGGTACGCCGTTCCACAGCGCCAGCGAGTCGTCCGGCTCTGCCGGGGAGGCCTGCCGGGGCCGGATCACCGGCTGCTGCGCGGCGGGGGCGGGCGGGTGCTGGGCCCCGAGCCCGGACGTGCTCACCATGGCGTCGGGTCTGTCCCTTCTCAGTTCGGACGGCGGACGCCCGGCGGACGCGTGTTGCGTCGGACAAGCCTAGGGTGATCATTTGCCGTTGGGCAATATTTTACGGACTCAATGATTCAGCCTTCCCGTCGGGCCTGGCCGAAAACCGCGCCCGGGGCCGGAAGCCGGGGACGGAGCCCGCCCGTCAGGCTCCGTCCGGCAACCGAGCCGGCGCGGCCACCGGCCCGACGCCGGTGTCCGTGGCCGGGGTCGGGGCCTCGTCCGAGGCCGGGCCTGGGGGCGGGGGTGGGGGTGGGTCGTCGGGGCGGGGAGGGGGCGCGGCTGCCTCGTGGAACGCCGTCAGGCCTGCCATCAGGGCGTCCACCGCGCCGGGAGCCATCCGGCCGAGCACCGACGAGAGCTCCCGCAGGCGGATCGCCTGCCGCTCGTCCAGGAGCGTCCGCGCCCGGGGGGTGAGCCGCAGCTCCACCTCGCGCCGCCTGACCGGGTGGGGCGAGCGGGTCAGCAGCCCCATGGCCTCCAGCCGGTCGCAGAGCCGGGTGACCGACGGCGGGCGGGATCCGAGCACCTCCCCCAGGGCCCGCAGGTTGATGCCCTCGGCGCCCTCCACGGCGAGCAGCGCCCGCAGCTGCGACGGCGACACCGGCGGTGTCACACCGTCCTGCCCCCGGGCGTGCAGCACCGCGAGGAAGTCCGCCGCGGCGGCGAGGACCGCGGCCGGGTCCTCGTGCGCGCCGGAGCGGCCGGGGCGGGGCATGCCACCTACTGTGCCACCGTCCGGCGCGGCCGGCCCCCGCCGCCCTGGCCTGATCCGACCCTTCGCGCCGGATCAGGCCAGGGCCGGCGGCGATCATGCGTGCCGGCGGCCCCGGTCCCGGCGGGAAGGCCGGCGGACGGGCCCTATCGCCCGCGGCCGTCGGGACGCGTGCCGGGCCTGCCGTGCCAGTCGAGGCAGACGACCATCGCGTCGTCGACGGCGTCGACGTCGCCCCGGTAGCCCGGCAGCTCTTCCAGGAGCGCCCGCGGCACCTGCGCGGGCGGAAGCAGCCGCGTGTTCATGACCGCCCTGGTCAGGGCGTGCAGGCCGTACGGTTCCCCTGCCGGGGAGAGGACGTCGTAGACGCCGTCGCTCAAGAGGACCAGCCGGTCCCCCGGCAGGACCTGGAAGCGCTGACAGGTGTAGACGGTGTCCTCGAACATGCCGAGCGGCAGCTGGGCCTCCAGCGCGACCGGCTCCACGATGCCGCCGCGCAGCCGCCAGAGGCGGGGCGATCCGGCGTCGACGACCTCGACCTCGCCGGTGTCCAGTTCGAAGCGGAGCAGCAGCATCGCGAGGTGCCGGCGCCCCTGGTAGTGGCCGTACAGGGCCTGGTCCGCCAGCGCCGCCTGGTCGGCGAGGCCGAGGCCGGCCCGCCGGGCGTTGCGCAGGGCGCTGACGGCCAGACTGGTCAGCAGCGCCGCCTCCACGCCCTCGCCCATGCCGTTGTTGACGGTCAGGGTCAGGTGGTCGGCGGAGGCCGACCAGTCGAAGCTGTCGCCGAAGATCGCGTAGGCGGGCTCCAGCTGCGCGCCGAGGTCGTACTCCGGCCGGGAGCACGAGCGTCCCGGCAGCAGTTGCCACTGCATCTCGGCGGCCAGGGTCAGCCTCCTGGCCCGGCGCGCCTGGAGGAAGAAGTCGGTGTCGCGGTCGGCGACGAGGATCTCGTGGGCCAGCGCGTCGGCCACGTCCTGCAGCCGGCCGAGGAGTCCACCGACCGGGACGCCGGCCGGGAAGCGGACGCTCAGGACCCCGAGCCGGTCGCCGCGGACGGTCACCGGCAGGTGCACGGTGCTCCCGCTCTCCCCCGTGACCACGTACGGCTCCTGGGCGCCGAAGGCCCGCCCCTCGGCGCCGTTGTGCGCCGACACGGACTCCGCGGTGTAGGGCTGAGCGGTGACGGGCTGGAGCCGTGCCGAGGCGTAGTCGGCCATCAGCAGCTCGGCACCGGCCGCCCCGTGGTCGCGGACCAGGATGCCGCGGACCTCCTCGAACACCTCGTGCGGGGCGGCGCCGCGCAGCACGCGCTCGACGCCACCACCTCCCCCGACACCCTCGTCGTGTACGACTTCGGTCACCGGCCCCGTACCCGCCTCTCTCACAACTGCCAAGATGGGGGACGACGAAGCCGCCGGTCCACCGAGGAAGGGCCGCCCGTACGTCCGGTAGGGAGTGTCACATGAGTCAGCGGTCGATCGGCTCCGCCGGGCCCGTCGCCCCGGCCGTGGCGGAGATGAGCGAGCTGATCGAGCTGCTGGAGGTGGTCTGGGAGCGGAGCCGGGACACCGCCGGCGCTCCGCCCGTCTCCTCGGCACAGGCCCGGGTGCTCTTCCTCGTCGAGGCGAACGGCCAGCTGAACCTGAGCGAGCTCGGCAGGCTGCTGGAGGCGGCCCCGCCGTCCGCCACCCGGCTCTGCGACCGTCTTCAGGCCGTGGGGTTCCTCGAACGACACCCCGGGGCCGGCGACCGCCGCGAGGTGCTGATCCGGCTGACCCCCGCGGGCCTGACGTACCTGGAACGGCTGCGCATCCGCAGGCAGGAGGTGCTGGCCGAGGCGATGGCCGGGATGCCGGAGGCCTCCCGGGCGGCCCTGGCGACGGGGCTCGCGGCCTTCTGCGCCGCGGTCGCGAAGCCGTTGCGCCTCCCGTCGCCGGAGTCCCTCACCACCAGGACGGCCTGAACCCGGTCAGCTCAGGCGGACCGCCGTAGTGATGGTCTTGCCGTCGGCGCGGGTCGTGCAGTCGACGCGCTCCGCCAGCCGCTGGACGAGGGGCCAGCCGTATCCGCCGGGCCGGTCGACCGTTCCCGTACGGGCCGTGGGCGGCCGCGGGTTGGCGTCGGTGATCGACAGGCTCAGGACGCCGTCCGCGACATCCGCCCGGAAGGCGGTGACGCCGTGTCCGTGCCGTATCGCGTTGGTGACCAGCTCCGAGGTGACGAGCAGCGCGTCCGCGGCCGGAACGCTGTCGAGGCTGACACCTGCGAGGAGCAGCAGTTCGCGGACGTGTTCACGGGCCGCGGCCGCGGACTCGGGCGGGGGTGCGGCGTGCAGGTCGCCGGCTCCCTCCTCGCGGTGCCGCTGCGCGCCCCGGGGGGAGCGTGACGGCGGGGGTGGGTGGTTCATGCTCATCGCCTGCCCCCGGCCGTACGGGTCGTACCGCGGCGCCCCGTACGGGGGCGCCGGTTGCCGGTCAGCATGTCATCGCGGCGGCCAGGCTGTCGGCCAGACGGAAGGCCGGTGCGGCTCCCGTGACGTCCAACAGCCGCCGGACGGCGGTGTGCAGGGGGCCGGCGAGTACGAGCACCGAGCCGGACGCCGCGTGGGCCCGCTGGGCGGTCAGCAGCGCGTGCAGCACGGACGAGTCCACGAAGGAGGCGCCCGACAGGTCGACGACGGTGCGCGGCGGGCCGCCCTCGGACGCCTGCGCGAGGGCGCGGGCCAGCAACGGAGCGGCCTCCTCGTCGACTTCGCCGCGCAGGCTGATGACGGTCGTGTCGCGTCGTCCGGTCGTCGTGACGACCGCTTCCCCTTCGGTCACCGGTCCATCCTCCTCCATCACCTGCCCTACCAGATACCGGGGGCTCACATCGCGCATGGTCGCGTTCGTCACTCCTGGGGATGAACCTTCGCTACCGCGTCCCCCCGGGGTGCGGTTGCGAGGTGTACGGCCCATGGAGGATGGTTGCCGGAGGACAACTGTTGTTCCGAGATCTTTTCCGACGTCTTTTCCGACGTGATGAACGCGATGAAGAGGTGAGGGGTCCGCGCAGCGGGCCTTCAACGATTGGCTGCTACCACCGAGACGACGTCCAACCCGCCGCCTGCGGCCCGGCCGTGGAGCCAGGCACCCTACCCGGTGCTGGTGGCCGACGCCGACGCGGTCGTGGTGCACGCCAACGAGGCGGCCGGGCTGGTGTTCCCGCGTGCCCGCCCGGGCTCGTCGATGGCGGACGCGGTCCCCGGCTGGCTGGTGTCCGCGCACGCGCGCTGCGTCACCCCCCTCCCCTCGCCGCGCCCGCCGGCCGATGCCGCACCCGTCCAGGGGCGGGTCGGCGACCGCTCCTACGAGGCGCACCCGACACCCCGTGACGACGGCACGGTCGTGTGGTGGCTGATCGACGACACCGACCACCGCCTGGCCCGGGAGGCGCTGTGCGCGGAGCGCAAGCGCACCGAGTTCCTGGTCCGCTCCTCCAACCTCCTGCTCTCGTCCCTGAACCTCGACCGCTGCATGGACGTCACGGCGCAGATGGCGGCCGACCACCTCGCCGACGCCGCCCTGGTGATCGCTCCCGCACAGGGCAGCGAGCTCCCCGTCGTCTCGTGCGTCCGCGGCGGCAGCCCGTCCCTGTCCCGCGCCGCCGTCGACCCCGGGGCGGTACCCGGGCTGGCCGAGGCGCTCCAGGGGTTCCCGCCCGTCCCCTCCCGGTGGCTCGACCCGGCGGCCGCGCCGGCCTGGCTGGTCCCGGAGGGCCTCGACGCCCTGGGGTCGATCGTCATCACTCCCCTGCCCGGGCACGGCGTGCCCGCGGGTGCCCTGGTGCTGCTGCGCAACGAAGCCACTGGCGCGTTCACGGAGGGCGAGGAGGTGTTCGCCCGCCTGTTCGCCGCTCGCGCCGGCGCCGCGATGTCGGCCGCCCGGCTCTACGCGGAGCAGGCGTCGATCACCGACACCCTGATGCGCGAGCTCCTGCCGCCCTCGCTGCGCCAGGTCTCCGGGGTGGAGTACGCCGGCGGCTACCGGCCGTCTCAGGACCACGAGCGGGTCGGCGGCGACTTCTACGACGTCCACCCCGCCGCCGACGAGGGCGCGCCCTCCCTGGTCGTCCTCGGAGACGTGTGCGGCAAGGGGCTGGAGGCCGCGGTGATGACCGGCAAGATCCGCAATACGCTGCACGCCCTCCTGCCGATGGCCGAGGACCACCACCGGATGCTCAGCCTCCTCAACACCTCGCTGCTGAACACCGAGAACGCCCGCTTCGCCACCATGGTGCTCGCCTCCGCGGCCCGGGACGGCAACGCCGTGCGGCTGCGCCTGACGAGCGCGGGGCACCCCGCGCCCCTGGTCCTGCGCTCCGACGGCCGGGTGGAGGAGGTACGCACCAAGGGCACCCTGGTGGGTGCGTTGCCCGAGATCACCACGCAGACGGCCCGTGTGACCCTCGCCCCCGGGGACACATGCGTGCTGTACACCGACGGAATCAGCGAGGCACGGGGAGGACCCATGGGCGGGGTGATGTTCGGGGAGGAGCGGCTGTGCCGCGCCCTGTCGGAGTGCGCGGCGATGCCCGCCGAGGCGGTGGTGGAGCACGTGCAGATGCTCACCTCCGAGTGGGTGGGGTCGGGCCGCCACGACGACATGGCCGTCGTGGTGATCTCGGCGCCGCGCACCAACCACCTCAGCGCCGTGGACGGCCACACCCGCGGACGGTTCACCGCGTGAGCCCGTACGACACCGCTGTACCGGCGCCGGCCCCTGCCGGTGCCACCACGACTTCCGCGTCGGCCCCGGTTTCGGCTTCGGCTTCGGCTTCGGCTTCGGCTTCGGCTTCGGCTTCGGCTTCGGCTTCGGGTGAACTCCGGGCACGGGTGTGGGAGTCGGTGACGGCCTTCGACGAATCCGCCGCGATCGCCTCGGTGGTGCGCGCGCTCGACGAGGGCGTGGGCGCCGAGGAACTCCTGCTCGACGTCATCGCCCCCGTCCAGGCGCGGGTCGGCCGGGAGTGGGAAGCCAACCGCCTCACCGTCGCCCAGGAGCACGCCGCGACCGCCATCAACGACCGGGCCGTCACGGCCGTCGCCCTGCACCCCTCGGTGCGGACCGCGCCGACGCGCGGCCGGATCGCGGTGGCGTGCGTGGACGGCGAGTGGCACGCCCTGCCCGCCCGGCTCCTGGCCGAGGTACTGCGCGTCAGGGGCTGGCGCGTCGACTACCTCGGGGCGCGGGTGACCGCCCCGCACCTCGTCGCGCACCTGCACCGCACCGGGCCGGAGGCCGTCGCCCTCTCCGCCTCCCTCGCGACCCGGCTGCCCGCCGCGCACGCGACGATCACCGCCTGCCAGGCCGTCGGGATCCCCGTGATCGTGGGCGGGGCCGCCTTCGGCCCCGGGGGCCGCTACGCCCGTCTGCTGGGCGCGGACTGCTGGGCGCCCGACGCCCGCGCCGCCGCCGACGAGCTGGCCTGCGCCCCGCTGCCGCGGGTCCGGCCCGGCCACCAGCCCATCGACGACCTGCCTCACCTGAAGGACCAGGAATACACCCTGGTGGCCCGCAGCCGCCGGCGGCTGGTCGGCTCCGTGTTCAGGCGGCTGGCGGACTCCTACCCCGCGATGCGCGTCTACACCGAAGTCCAGCGCGAGCGCACGGCCGAGGACCTCTCGCACATCGTCGAATTCCTCGCCGCCGCCCTCTACACCGGTGACGAGGACCTCTTCTGCGGCTTCCTGGTGTGGACCGCCGGGGTCCTGGACGCCCGTGGTGTTACCGCCGCCCCGCTCCTGCCCGCCCTGGAGCTCCTGGAGCGGGAACTGCAGGACTTCCCCCGTGCCACCGCCACCCTGCGGGCCGGGGCCGCCCGCCTGACCCGTGCCGCTTCCCTCACTGCCGGGACCGCCGAATGACGAGCCTGCCCTCCGCCCCGCTCGGCCTGACGTGCTCCGCCTCGCACGACACGGTGCGCATCGAGCTGAGCGGCGACCTCGACCACCTCCACGCCGACCTCCTCGTCGAAGCCGTGGACCGGGCTCTCAGCGAACATCCGGGGCTGGGCGACCTGTGGCTGGACTGCGCCGGGCTGTCGGCCGTCGACTCCAGCGGCCTGGCGGCGCTCCTGATGGTCCGCCGGCGCACCGGCGGGGCGGGCGCGGGGCTCCACCTCGACGCGCGGCCCGTTCAGCTGGACCGCCTGCTGGAGATCACCGGCACACTGGAGTACCTCACGGCGTCCGGTACCGGCGCGCAGGCCCTGCGCCGCACCGGTTCCAGCGCCGCGCGTGGTGGTCCGGCGGACGAGGACCAGCCCGCCGCTCCCTCCGGCCTTGCGGAGCCGCACGCCTGACAGTGGGCCGGCGGGCTCAGTGCGCCGAGCACATCGGACGATAGCGGCGCGCCCGCTGACCCGCGGCCGTGCCGACGAAGACGAAGGGGAGCGCCCGGCGGTCGACCCGCCGGGCGCTCCTCATGAGGCGGTGGTACGGGTCCGTGGACCCACCTCAGTTGCCGATGCCGGCGGTGCCGACGCCCGAGTTCCCGATGCCGTGGCTCCCGACGCCCGTGTTGCCGACACCAGCGGTACCCAGCCCCCAGTTGGCGAACCCGGCGTTCCCGACACCGCCGTTCGCGACGCCCGCGTTGCCGACGCCTTCGTTGCCGACGCCCGCGTTGCCGACGCCTTCGTTGCCGATGCCGGCGCTCCCGACACCGGGGTTGCCGATGCCCGAGCTGCCCACACCATCAGCGCTGGCCGCCGCGGCTCCGCCGAGGGCCAGTGCCGCCGCGGCACCCAGGGCCGTCGTCACGCGGAGAAGAGTTGCGTACATCGCCACATACCTCCTGCATCAGGGATCTTTAGGGACTATCCCTAACATAAGACAGCGGTCGATATCGGCAGCCTCGGCCTGCTACGGCGTGGCGCCCTGGTGCTCGGTGTGCTCCCGCTCCCTCTTCATCGAACGGACGGTCCACAGGACCAGGGCGCCGATGAAGGTGAACATGAGCAGTTGCGACACGTTGGAGGCGACCGTGATCGGGAGCAGGTAGACGGCGGCGATGCGCAGCGAGGCGTCGATCAGGAGCGTGGTGCCCCAGACGAGCGTGACGCGGCGCCAGCGGGCCCGCATGGTGGGCGTGTCCGCCCTGGCCTGGAACTCGGCCGCCTGCCGCGTCCCGGCCTGGCGGGCGAAGCGCAGCGCGGCATGGTAGGCGAGGGGGCGACGGACGGCGCAGCTGCCGAGGAGCACGAGACCGGCCACGGCGGACTGCGCGGAGTCCTTGGCCAGGATGAACCTGGCTCCGCCACTGGTGAAGCTCAGTGCCAGGCCCGCGCCGAACAGGAACAGCAGGAACAGTGCGAACGGGTCGACCCGGCGCTGGCGTACCGCCACCCAGAGCATGCGCGCGCCGGTGACGAGGGTGCCGGCCAGCAGTGCGACGTAGGTGGTCGCACCGAGCACCTCGGCTGCGAAGTACGCCATGAGGGACAGGCCGATGTCGTAGAGGAGCGTGGTGACCATCGCACGCCTCAGGGCCCGGGACCGCGCGGTGCCGGTGCTGTTCTCGCCGTGGCGTGCGGGGCTGGACGGGGTGGTGGACATGGGAACCCCCGGTTGCGGAAGGGAGGGAGGAAGTCGGCGTTCAAGGCCGTCTGGGCACGACGCTAGGGCGGCCCCGGCAGCCTGTCCTCAGCCGTCGGGAGCAGATCCGGGTGGAGATGTCTCTCCACCCGGCCGGCTACGCCTGCGCGGACGCACTGGTGACCGCCCCGGCCGCTGGGACGATCATGGGAGGGTGTCCGATCGAGGCGGGGAGGGAACGTGCGGGTGGAACGGGTAGGAGAGGGCGGGCAGCCGGATCCGGTGGACTGGGTGGAGGTGCCGGCCGGGGTGCTGCAGCGGGGGACGCGGGCGGACGCGATCGCCGAGGTGGCACGCCGGTACGCCGATACCGGGGTGCCGGAGGCGTGGTACCTGAAGGAGGCCCCGCGCGCCCTGGTGCGCGTGCCCGCCTTCAGGATCTCCCGGACCCAGGTCACGGTCGGCCAGTGGGCGCTCTACGCGGCGGCCACCGGCAGGCCGGTCCCCGAGGCACCGGCCGATCATCCGGTCATCGGCGTCGCCTGGGACGAAGCGGTGGCCTACTGCCGGTGGCTGGGAGAACGGCTCGGCGGGCTGGAGGTGCGGCTGCCCACCGAGGACGAGTGGGAGCGCGCGGCCCGGGGCGACGACGACCGGGAGTTCCCGTGGGGCGCCGAGTACCGCCCCGGCCTGGCCAACCTGCACGACCTGGGGATCGGGACGACCACTCCGGTCGGCTCGTTCCCCGAGGGCGCCAGTCCCTTCGGGGTGCTGGACATGGCCGGGAACGCCGACGAGTGGACGTCCACCTTCTACGCCCCCTACCCGGGCGCTCCCGACGAGGTGCCGCTGACGGAGGACTGGGCCTTCGACCGCCACGTCACGCGCGGTGGCGCCTTCCGGCACGACCGCGACCTGGCCCGCTGCGCCCGCCGGCACGGCGCGTACGAGGAGGACCTGACGGCGATCGGCGTGGGCTTCCGCCTGGCCGCCCCGCCCGCCTGACGAGACGTCGTCCAAGGATGCCTGGAGGTGGTCGTCATACCCGCCGTCGTCGCCAGGGGCTGGGCCGGCCCCGGGGATTACCTCTGCGGTAATGGTCGCGGCCGGACCGCGCGGCTACGTTCAACACGTCGTCCCGCACGGGGACGCGGACCGAACGACGAAGGAACGCGACATGCCCGCATACGGGTTCGCGCATCTGCGCGACCGTCGGCACCACCCCGACATCCTGGAGTACCTGGAGCGCATCCAGGCCACCCTCGACCCCTTCGGCGGCCGTTTCGTCATCCATGGGCCGCCGGCCCGGGTGGTGGAGGGGAGCTGGCCCGGCAGCATGGTGCTGATCGAGTTCCCCGACCTGGCCGTGGCGCAGGCCTGGTACGACTCCCCCGCCTACCAGGAGATCCTGCGGCTCCGGACCGACCACATCGAGGGGGACCTCCTGTTGATCGAGGGCGTCGGGCCGGCGTACGACCCGCGCGCGAGGGCGGCGGCCCTTCGCGCGAGGGCTGCCTGCGCGCCGTGAAACAGCAGCCGGGCCCCGGCCGAGGGGGAGGACGGCCGGGGCCCAGGTGCCGCGTCGCGGCGTTCGCCGCGCGGTTCAGCGGTGTCGCGGTCTAATGACGGAAGGTGTCCTTGACGTCTTCCTTGGCGTGGCGCGCGTTGCCCTTGGCCTGCTCGGCACGGCCTTCGGCGGTCATCTGCTCGTTGCCCAGCGTGCGCCCGAGCGCCTCCTTGGCCTTGCCCTTGGCCTGCTCGGCGGCCGCCTTGCCCTTCTCCGTACCCGACATCGGGGACCTCCTCGTCAGTGGCGGATGGTTCGTGTCCGCTCATGTGCTCGCGATCGCCGGACCCAAACCCGTCCGCGGCCCTCAGTCGTCAGCGGCCGGCGGCGGACCCGGCAGCTGACGGTGGACGTCGAGCAGGTGGTGGCGCAGTTCGTGCAGCGTGTGCACGGCGAGCCAGCGCAGGGACCGCTCGGCGGGTTCCGGGTAGGTGTAGACGAGGGTGCGCTCCCAGTGCGCGGGCGGCAGCCGGTCCAGGACGTTCCCGAACAGCGAGGCCGCGTCCGTCAGTTGCCGGGCGACATCGGCCGGGTCCTGGAAGGCGTACCCCTCGTGTTCGGCCCGCTCGTCGCGGCCCATCGGAGTGGCCACGGGGGTCTCGGTGCGCCGGGCGGAGAGTACCCGCTCACGCTGGACGAGCAGGACGTCCCGCACGTGGCAGGCGTATTCGAGCGGCGACCAGACCCCGGGCGCGGCCCGCCGGGCCAGTGCCGCCCGCTCGGCCCGCAGCAGGAACTCGGCGAACCGCGCCGCGTACTCGCCGGCGAGGGAGGCGGCCGAGGGCGCCAGTTCCAGGTCGTAGACGAAACCGCATTCCGCACAGTCCTCAGTCACGCCCCCACGCTAGTGACCCGAGTGGCGGGTTCGCCGCTGGTTCGGCAGGAATCGCCGCGCGTCCTCAGGGCCGGAGCCGCCGGGCGGTCCCGGCCCTGGTGTCGGCGTGCGCGCGGCTCGGTCAGGCGGCCGGCTGGCGTTGGCGCAGTTCGGCCTGGCCGAAGAGGAGGGCGTAGCCGTCGGGGAGTTGGCGCAGGATCCTGGCGAGGAGGTCGGGTCCCGCCAGGCGGCTGACGACGGCGAGTACCGCGCCGGTGTCCCAGCGGGTGGTTGCGGGGGTCGCGCCGGTGCGGGCGGCCAGGTCCTTGACGAATCCCCATCCGGTGAGGGTCCGGGTGTCGGGGATCTGGGCGGTCAGGGTGAGGGCGGCCTCGACGGGCAGGCACCGGGCGAGGTCGGCGCGCTCGTCGCCGGTGAGGCGGCGGCCCAGGGCGGCCAGAACCTGGTGGACGGCTTCCGCGGCGCGTTCGCGGGTGGGGTAGGCGCCCTCGTAGCGCACGCTTTCCAGCATCTGGTCGAACGTCATGAGGGTGCGGGACGAGTTCGGTCGAGGCTGGTCGTACACGGCTGTGGCTGCCTTTCTGTGTGAAGGATCCGGTGTGCGGCCGGTGGGTCAGGAGGGCTGGGGGTGGCCGAAGAGGATGTCGTAGCCGGGCGGGAGCTGGAGCAGGACCTCACGGGTAAGAACGTCGCCCGCGGCCGCGGCGGCGGTGGACAGGACCGCCCCGATGTCCCACAGGGCCGTTTCTTCGGTGGCGCCCTCGATCCAGGCCGCCGTCGCGCGGACGAACCGCTCCGGGGAGAGCGGCTCGGCGGCCTGCAGCGGGTTCAGGAGGATCAGGGCGTAGGCCTCGGGGAGCCGGGCCGCCAGCTCGGCCCGTACCGTGCCGACCAGGTGCGCGCCCAGCAGCGCCAGGACCACGCGGGCCACACGGTCGGCTTCCTCGGCGCTCTCGTACTCGCCGCGTTCCTGCACGTGGGCCAGGAACGACTCCCTGCGCATCGACATCGGCATCGACATCACCTCCGGAAAGCGAAGGGCGGGATGATCAAGGCGGACGATCAAGGGGGCGGAGGGCGGGTGCCGGAGGGGGGACTCCCGCCCTCCGCGGCCCGATGTGCGAAGGGGTCAGCCGGAGATCTGCTTGGGGCCCGCTTCGCCGCCGATGCTGATCTTGCGGGGCTTGGCGCGCTCGGCGATCGGGATCCGCAGGGTCAGGACGCCCGCTTCGTAGTCGGCCTCGATGCGCTCGGTGTCGAGGGTGTCGGCGAGCACGATCTGGCGGGAGAAGACGCCGAGGGGCCGTTCGGACAGTTCCATCTGCACGGAATCGCCCTTGGCGGCCGGGCGCCGCTCGGCCTTCACGGTCAGCATGTTCCGCTCGACGTCGATGTCGATCGCCTCGGTGTCCACGCCTGGCAGGTCGAAGGCGATCACGTACGCCTCACCCTCGCGGTAGGCGTCCATCGGCATGACCGACGGCTTCGACCAGGTCCCGGACGTACCCGAGAGCTGCTGGACGATCCGGTCGATCTCGCGGAACGGGTCGGTGCGCATCAACATCGCGAAACACCTCCAGTGGGTTCAGGCAGGAACTGCCAATGCGCTTCAACGTGCTCCTGTTGTAACATGTCATCGAAACGATGACAAGCACAGCGTCATCCAGACGATGACACAGCAGACGGAGGTGCCATGACCGAAGCAGACCCGCCGACCGCACGGGTGTCCTTCCATGCCGCCGCGGCGGCGCTGGAGGCCATCACCCGGGCCGTGAAGGACGCGCAGCAGTCCTCACCGGGCACCTCGACGGCACCGCCCGCGGGCGACCGCGGTCCGCACCCGGCCCTCGCCGCGCTGCTGATGCTCCGCGAGGCCCGCGAGCAGCTCGCCGGCTGGGAGAGCGTCCTGATCGAAACGGCCCGCGGCCGGGGCGCCAGCTGGGCCGACCTCGCAGGACCCCTCGGCGTCGCCAGCCGGCAGGCCGCCGAACGCCGCTACCTGCGCCTGCGCCCGGGCGCCGCGGGAAGCACGGGTGAACAGCGGGTCCAGGCCACCCGGGACTCGCGTGCCGCCGACCGCTCCGTCACCGCCTGGGCCCGCGACAACGCGGCCGATCTCCGGCGCCTCGCGGGACAGGTCACGTCCCTCACCGGCCTCCCCGCCAGCGCGGACGGCGCGATCGGCGAGCTGAACCTGGCCCTCGCCGACAACGACGCCGCCCGACTCGTCGGGCCCCTGACCGCGTCCCGGGACCATCTGCGGCCCCAGGACGCGGGCATCTCGGACCGCATCGACGCCATGACCCGCCACACCGACCGGCTCCGCCAGGACAGCAACGACCAGCGCAGCTCCTGAGCCGCCACGAACCGACCGGGCCGCACGGACCGCACCAGGCACGGGCCGCACCAGGCCCAGGCCGCACACCATGGAGGTACCGCCGTGACCGAGAGAGGCAACTCCTACAACGGCACCCAGCCCGTCGTGGAGATCGTCGGCCGCGTGGCCACCGTCCGGCCCACCGGCGAGATCGACATCACCACCGCACCCGCCCTCAGCCGCGCCCTCGACGAAGCACTCGGCCTGCTGCGCGCATCCCGGGCCGACCACATCGTCACCGACTGCAGCCAGGTCACCTTCTGCGATTCCTCGGGGCTCAACGCGCTCCTCGCCGCACGACGCGAAGCGGCCAGGACCAACACCGAGATCCACCTCGCCAACCCGGCTCCTCAGCTCCGCCGGCTGCTCCAGATCTCCGGGACGGACGTCCTCTTCCCGCCACCGGACGAGCCACCCCCGGGCGCCCCTCCGACGGCCGGTACCTGACGGTCGACGCCGACGAGGGCCGACGCCGACGACGGGCAACCGTCCGTCCCGGTCCCAGTCCCCATCCGTTCATGACGATCCCACAGAAAGAGACCCCCATGGGCAGCAGTGTCGAGACGCTGGAATTCCAGGCCGAAACCCGCCAGTTGCTCCGCCTGGTGATTCACTCGATCTACTCGAACAAGGACATCTTCCTGCGCGAGCTGATCTCGAACGCCTCCGACGCCTTGGACAAGCTGCGGCTGGAATCGCTGACCGACTCCAGCCTCACCGATACCGACACCACCGACCTGCACATCTCACTGGAAGTCGACCGGAACGCCCGTACCTTGACCGTCCGTGACAACGGGATCGGCATGACCCGGGACGATCTGGTGGACCTGATCGGCACGATCGCCAAGTCCGGCACCGCCGGCCTGCTGGAGAAGATCAAGGAGTCCAAGGACGCCGCGACCGCCGAGAGCCTGATCGGGCAGTTCGGCGTCGGCTTCTACTCGGCGTTCATGGTCGCCGACAAGGTCACCCTGCGCACCCGGCGGGCCGGGACCGACTCCGGCACCCGGTGGGAGTCCGACGGCGAGGGCACCTACGCCATCCAGGCGGTCGACGGCCTTCCCGTGGGTACCTCGGTCACCCTGCACCTCAAGCCCGCCGACAGCGAGGACGGGCTCGCGGACTACCTGTCCGAGTCGAAGATCCGGCAGATCGTCAAGCGGTACTCGGACTTCATCCGCTGGCCGATCCGGATGGTCACCCCGGACACTGAGGACGCCGGCACCGAGCGCGAGACCAGCGGCGACGGCGACACGCTCAACTCCATGAAGGCGCTGTGGGCCCGGCCGCGCGCCGAGGTGAGCGAAGACGAGTACCACGAGTTCTACCAGCAGATCAGCCACGACTGGCTGCCCCCGGCCGAGACGATCCACATGCGCGCCGAGGGCACCTTCGAGTACGAGGCGCTGCTCTTCATCCCCTCACAGGCGCCCTTCGACCTCTTCTCCCGCGAGACCAAGCCCGGCGTGCAGCTGTACGTCAAGCGGGTGTTCATCATGGACGACTGCGAAGCGCTCATGCCCAACTACCTGCGCTTCGTGAAGGGTGTCGTCGACGCCCACGACCTGTCGCTGAACGTCTCCCGCGAGATCCTCCAGCACGACCGCCAGATCCGCGGCGTGCGCCGGCGCCTGGTCAAGAAGGTCCTCGGTGCCCTCAAGGACATGCAGGCGAAGGACGCCGAGCGCTACGCGAAGGTATGGGCCCAGTTCGGCCGGGCGCTGAAGGAGGGCCTGGTCGAGGACACGGACAACACCGATGCCCTGCTCCGGCTGGTGTCGGCGGCCTCCACCCACGACCCCGACAAGACCACCACCCTGCGCGGGTACGTCGAGCGCATGAAGGACGGCCAGGACACGATCTACTACCTGACCGGCGAGAGCCGCGCGATGGTGGAGAACTCCCCCCACATGGAGGCCTTCGCCGCCAAGGGCTACGAGGTCCTCATCCTCACCGACCCCATCGACGAGGTGTGGGTCGACCAGGTTCCCGCCTTCGAGGGCCACCGTCTGCAGTCCATCGCCAAGGGGCAGGTCGACCTCGAGGAATCCGCCGACGGGGAGAAGGAGAGCGACGCCGACAAGGCCCGGCGGGAGCAGGACTTCGCCGCACTGCTGCCCTGGCTGACCACCACCCTGTCCGAACAGGTCA
Source organism: Streptomyces sp. NPDC001594 (assembly GCF_042893675.1). NCBI lineage: Bacteria > Bacillati > Actinomycetota > Actinomycetes > Kitasatosporales > Streptomycetaceae > Streptomyces > Streptomyces sp. NPDC001594. Next base: position 285,750 of record NZ_JBIAVB010000001.1, read on the forward strand.
AGCAGGTACGCCTGTCCTCACGCCTGACCACCTCGGCGGCCTGCATCGTCGGTGACGCCCACGACGTGACGCCCACCCTGGAGAAGATGTACCGGGCGATGGGGCAGCAGATGCCCACCGTCAAGAGGATCCTGGAACTCAACCCGGACCACCCGCTGATCATCGCGCTGCGCACGGCACACGCCGCGGGCGCCGACGAGCCCGCGCTCGCGGAGATCGCCGAGCTGGTCTACGGCAGCGCGCTGCTCGCCGAAGGGGGCGACCTGCCCGACCCGGCCCGCTTCTCCCGGCTCCTCACCGACCGGTTGACCCGCACCCTGTAGCCGCGACTCCCGCGCGCCCCTCCGCCCCGGTACCCCGCACGGGGGCCGGGGCGGACCGGTGTCGGCCACTCCCTGCGAGGCGGCCTGGAACCGGCGTGCGTCGATGCGCCGATCCGGGGCAGGCGAGGCGCAGGGCGACCCAACAGCCGGGCGCGAGCCGCCGACTGCCGGCGGGGCGCTGCCCGGCCGGGGCGCCCGCGTACCGCCCACCACCGAGAAGGGAACCCGCACCCGTGAACGACAACATCTGGGCCTACCACCTGACCGTCGCCCACTTCGAGGACAGGGACCTCACCGGCTACAAGGTGGAGGCCCTCGACGGCGCCATCGGCAAGGTCGACAAGCACTCGTACGAGACCGACGCCTCCTGGATCGTCGTCGACACCGGCCCCTGGATCTTCGGCAGGGAAGTGCTCCTGCCGGCCGGCACGATCACCCGTGTCGACACCGCCGAGGAGAAGGTCTACGTCGACCGGACCAAGGAACAGATCAAGGACGCCCCGGAATTCGTCAGGGACACGCACCTCGGTGACGCCGCCTACCACCGGGAGGTCGGCGGCTACTGGGGCGACACCGTACGCCGCCAGCAGCAGTGACGGATGGACGGATGGTCCCGGGGTGGTCTCGCCGAGCTGCGGGACGAGCCGGCGCGGAACGAAGCCGAGCACGGAGGGAGCGGTCGATGGACCTGCGCGGGAAACTCGCCGCGGTGCGCCAGGCGCAAGGGAAGCGGCGGGCGGGGAGGACGGGCCGCACGGGGACGGCGGAGCGGGTCGAGAGGGCGCGGGAGCCCGCGTCCCTATCCCGGCCTCGCGCCCGGCCCGTGGTACGGGTGCTGGCGATGCTGGCCGCCTTCGCCGGGACCGTGCTGTTCAGTCTGGTCCTGGCCCACGTCACCCTGGAGCCCTCGGCGGCCTCGGCCGGACTGGTGCACAGCAACACCCGCCCGGGCGCCTCGATCGGCCCGTACCTCGACCACGCGTCCATCAGCGAGGCCGTGAAGCAGCTCGGCGGGAACGTCCTCCTCGGCGTTCCCTTCGGGGTGCTGCTGCCGGTCCTCCTCCCCCCGGCTCGCGGACTGTTGAGGGTGGCGGCGGTGACGGCCGTGGTGATGACGCTCGTCGAACTGATCCAGGGCGCCCTGGTGACCGGGCGCGCCTTCGACGTGGACGACGTCATCCTCAACACCGCGGGAGCCCTGCTCGGCTACCTCCTCCTGGGCCGCCGGATGGGCCGGGCCGTCCACCCGCGCCGCCACCACTGGTGGCAGCGCCTGACCCGCCGCAACGGCCCTGCCCCCGCCGACCGGTCCCCGGCGCCGCCGGCCCTGTAGGAGGGGGACGCATCCGCGCCGAGCCGAGGTGAACTCCGCCCTACGCGTGTCACGGCGGCGGATGGTGATGCTGGTGCCGGCCTCGGGCCATGGTCTACGTTGGGGCCATGACCACCGGGACGGCATCGCGCCACACACGGATCGGTGACCCGGTGCTCCGCTGAGCACCGTGCGGGACGGTCTGGTCCCGCCGGCCGATCCAGGATCGTGCGCTGCCGCGCGGGGTCCGCCCTTCGTCGTGTTGATCAGAGGTTCGCCACATCAACCACGACAGGAGATCCATGCCCATCACGACACTGCTGATCCCCACGGCGGACGGTCAGGCCGACGCGTTCGCCGCCTTTCCCGACAGCGGCGGGCGGCACCCGGGGGTTCTGATGTACTCGGACGGGTTCGGCATCCGGCCCGTACTGCGGGAGCTGGCCCGCGAGCTGGCCGAACACGGCTACTACGTACTCGTCCCCCACCTCTTCCACCGGCACGGCCCGGCACCGGTCATCGAGCTTCCCGAGCACATCGGGGAGGAGGCCCGCCCCCGCGTCATGGCCCAGCTGATGCCCCTGATCCGGGCACACACCGTCGAACGCGTCCTGAGCGACGCCGACGCCTACCTCGACTTCCTCTCCGCCCGGCCCGAGGTCGACGCCGGCCCGGTGGCGGTGACCGGCTACTGCATCGGCGGGCTCCTGGCCATGCGCACCGCCGCGGCCCGCCCGGACCGGGTGGCCGCCGTCGCGGCGTTCCACGGCCCCGTGGGCGCCGACGGGCCCGGCCTCTTCTCGACGATCTCCGCCCGGGTCCACCTCGGCCATGCCGAAAGCGACCTGACGCCCGAGGGGCTCCAGGAGCTCAACCAGGCCCTGGACGCCGCGGGTGTCCGCTACACCTCCGAGATCTACCCCCACACCGTCCACGGCTTCACCATGTCCGACACCGACGCGTTCAGCGCCGCCGGGCTGGGGCTCCACTGGGACCGGCTGCTCCCCCTCCTCGACGGCGCCTTCGCGCCCTGACCGGTCGCTGAGGCCGGGGTCCGACGGCCGAGGGAGCCTGCGGCCGATCGAGCACCGGCCGCAGGCTCCCCGGCAGGTCGGCGTTCTCCTCGTGGAATCAGGCGCTCTGGACGGTGTGTTCCAGGTGGGTGTGTTCCAGGTAGGTGAGCGCGTCGGTGGGTTCGTCGGCGATGAACACCAGCTCCGCCAGGGGGATCGGGAGGAAGCCCTCGTCCTCCATGCGGCGCAGCTGCTCGCGCAGGCCGTCGTAGAAGCCGGCCGTGTTCAGCAGGACGACCGGCTTGACGGTCCGGCGGTGCTTCCTCAGCTCCAGGATCTCGGTGGCCTCGTCGAGCGTTCCCATGCCGCCCACCATGATCACGAACGCGTCGGCCCGCTCCATGAGCGTCGCCTTGCGCTCCGCGAGGCTGTGGGTGACGAGCATCTCGTCGGGGGCGGAGACCGGGCGCGCCTTGGCCGCCAGGAAGTCGACCGAGACGCCCGAGAGCCTTCCGCCCGCGCCGCTGACGCCGTCCGCGACGACCTTCATCAGACCGGTGTCGGAGCCGCCCCAGACGAGGGTGTGACCCGCCTTGCCGAGCAGCTCGGCGAACCGGCGGGCGGGCTCGGTGTAGCGGACGTCGAGGTCGGCGGCGGAGAGGAAGACACAAACGTTCACTCGCCCACGGTAAGGGCACCCCCGCCCAGGGCGGCACCCGGCCCTGCCTGCCCGGACCTGCCTCCGGGGGCCGTCACCAAGCCGCCGCCGACTCAGCGGAACTCGTGGACCACCTCGATCTCGCCGACGATGTGGGCGTTGAAGTCGTCCAGCTCCTCGGCCGGCACCCACAGCTCGAGGATCGTCCGCCCGCCCGCCTGCTGGACGGGGTAGCGGCTCAGGAACTCCGCGTCGACCTCGAACCGGGTGACGAAGCCGACACCGCTGTGCTTCACGTTCCAGTCGCGGGCGATCTTGATCGCGTAGTCCTCGTTGAGGACCGGGTAGAAGATCGGCTGCTCGGGGAGCCGGGGCGGCCAGGCGCGCCAGTTCAGCTCGCGGACCAGTTCCAGCTCCTCGGGGCCGGTGGGGCGCCATAGGGTCGTCGTGCTCGCCTGCCGGCTGGTCATGGGAATCGCCCTCTCGACGGGGGAGGCCGCAGGTACGGCTGCTGGTCCGAGGGCGGACGATACCGGCGCCGGGCTCTCGGCGGCTCCACGGGGGCGGTGCCGGCGTGGGCACGGCTTCCTTCCCTATGGCCCGCCGGCCAGGGTCGCGGCCGCCGCCGCCGGCACCGTGCGGCGGCGGCGCCCCACCGGCCGGGAGTGCGGCGCGGCGCCCGGCGGTTCGGCGGCGGTGCGGGACGCCCCGGCCGGGCCCGGGTGCCGGTGTGGGCGTCGGCCTCGGCCTTCCGTTCCCCGACCATCTCCACGAGGGTGGGCGGCAGCCAGTCGCCCGGCTCCGGCCCGGCCCCGTACCAGCTCGCCGAGGGCCGGGCGGGCCCGCGGGTCCTTGGCCGGGCAGGCGGCGATCAGGCCGTGCAGCGGGTGCGGCACGCCCGCGAGGTCCGGCTCCTGGGTCACCACGCGCAGCAACGCGTCGGAGCCGGGTCCGGCGCCGAAGGCGTTGCGGCCGGTGGCGGCGTACGCGAGCACGGCGCCGAGGGAGAAGACGTCGGAGGCCCTTACGGCCGCGCCGGTGCGGACCTGCCCCGTCGCGAGGAACACGCCGCCGGGGGTGAGGCTCCCGTGCAGCAGACCGGCCGCGTGCACCGCGGTCAGCGCCTCCGCCAGCCCGGCCCCCAGCGCCCGCAGCGCCTCTTCCGCAGTGGCCCGTGCGCCGCCACCGCCTCCCGCAGCGACGGGCCGGGGAAGTGCTCGCTGGCCACCCACAGCACGAGCCCGTCGGCGGCGGCGCCCACCCGCCGCGCGGAGGCGGTCAGCTCCGGCGCGACCACCCTGGGCGCCACCGGCCGGCCGCTGCGGGAGCGGCCGAGGTGCCGAACGTGGCGGTGCGCAGGCGGTCCGGATTGGACGAATGTGACCTCGTACCGGAGAGCGGGAGGTTCCGGTGGTCCGCCGGCAGCCGGTTCCTCACTCGGTCGGGGCGGTGGCGTGCGACAGCGCCACGCCACCGATGATCAGGGCCAGGGCGAGGAGGCGGCCGAACGTCACCGGCTCCTTGTGGACCACGAGGCCCAGGGTGATGGCACCGGCCGCGCCGATTCCGGTGAAGACGACGTAGGCCGTGCCGACGGGCAGGCCCTTCATCGCCAGGGACAGCAGGTAGACGGCGACGGCGGCCAGCACGAAGCAGAGCAGGGTGGGCAGCGGACGGGTGAAGCCGGCCGTCGGCTTGATGCTCTGCGACCAGGCGACCTCCACCAGCCCGGCGGCGGCGAGGAGAAGCCAGTTCACAGCGCGGCCCCCGTCCGGCGAGCGGCCTCCCGCGCGGCCCTGCGGGACGCGGCGGACGCTGCGCGGCGGCCGGCGAGGGCCGGAGCGGGGAAGGGGTCGACCGGTCCGGCTCCGGCTCCGGCTCCGGCTCCGGCTCCCGGGGAGTTCTGACGGCGGCGGGCTCTGGCGTCGAGGTGCGGCAGCGTGGTCATGACGGGGCTCCCAGGGTAGCGGCGGAATCGGTAACCGGACGCGGTGTCCGGTTATGGCGAACGAGAGCCACAACCGGACATGGCGTCCACTTATTCCGGTAGGCTGACGACCCATGGACACGAGGGAACGCGCGGACGCGGCCCGCAACCGGGCCAAGGTGCTCTCCGCCGCCGCCGAGCTGTTCGCCGCCGGCGATCCGCGGTCGGTCACGATGGACGACATCGCCCGCGCGGCCGCCATCGGACGCGGCACGCTCTACCGCCGCTACCCGGACGTCACGTCCATCGCGGCGGCCCTCCTCGACGAACACGAACGCCGCCTGCAGGAAGACCTGTTGCGCGGCGCTCCCCCGCTGGGCCCAGGAGCGCCGCCGCGGGAACGGCTCACCGCGTTCTACGCCGCCATGGTCGACCTGCTGGAGACCCACGGCCACCTGGTGCTGGGCGCCGAGACCGGCGAGAAGCGCTTCACCATCGGGGCCTACGGCTTCTGGCGCACCCATGTCCTCGTCCTGCTGCGCGAGTCCGGCATCCCCGACCCGGAAGCCCTGGTGGACAGCCTGCTCGCGCCGCTGGCACCCGAGGTCTTCCTCCAGCAGCGCGCCCAGGGGGTGACGCCGGAGCGGATCAAGGCGGCACTGGCACGGCTGGCGGGCGCGCTGCGAGCCGTGTGAAGGGGGCCTCCGGCCGCCCTCGCCCTCCCCGATCCGGAACGTCACCACCCCGCGGGACAGCAGGGGCCCGGCGCTCTCCTCAGCCTGCCGCAAGCCCTTCCGACGGGCCCGGGTTCATTCCCGCCGGACTGTTGGCATACTTCGTCCCCGTGGACCAGTTGATCGCAGCAGACCCGACCCACATCGGCCCCTACCGTCTGATCGCCCGGCTGGGCGAGGGCGGTATGGGCCTGGTCTATCTGGGCCGTTCCGAGGGCGGCCGGACCGTCGCGGTGAAGGTCGTGCAGGCCGAGTACGCCGGGCACGCCGAGTTCCGCAGGCGCTTCGCCCGTGAGGTGGCCGCCGCCCGGCGGGTGGGCGGGGACTGGACGGCGGCGGTGCTCGACGCCGACCCGGCGGCCGCCGTGCCGTGGGTGGCGACGCAGTACATCCCGGGGCCGGACCTGCGCACCGTGGTCGCCGAGGACTTCGGGCCGCTGCCCGAGTACTCGGTGCACACCCTCGCGAACCGGCTCGCCGTCGCCCTGCGGGCCGTACACGAGGCGGGCCTGATCCACCGTGACCTGAAGCCCTCCAACGTCCTCGTCACCATCGACGGCCCCCGCGTCATCGACTTCGGCATCGCGCGGGCGATGGACAGCCTCACCGGGGACAGCCTGCACACCCGCACCGGCATGCTCATCGGCTCCCCCGGATTCATGTCCCCCGAGCAGGTCCGCGGCCGCGAACTCACCCCCGCCAGCGACGTCTTCTGCCTCGGCGCCGTCCTCGTGTACGCCTCCACCGGCCGGCTGCTGTTCGGCGCCGACGACTCGGGGCTGAACGCCCATCTCTTCCGGGTGGCCGAAGAGGAACCGGACCTCACCGGCGTTCCGCAGGCGCTGACCGGCCTCGTGCGGGCCTGCCTGGAGAAGGATCCGGCCGCCCGGCCGACCCCGCAGGAGGTCGCCGACCGGACGGCGCTCGAACAGGCCGGGGAGTGGCTTCCGGGCACGATACTGGCGCAACTCGGCCGCCGTGCCGCGAGGTTGCTGGACTGGGCGCCCGAGACTCCCGCCGCAGCGTCCCAGCGGGACCCCCGTATCCCGTCCGTGCCGCGCCAGCACCAGCACCAGCAGGCGGTCGTGCCTGCGCCCCCCTACGCGCCCACGCCCACGCCCTCGGCCGCGGAGCAGCCCGTATCCCCTGGCGCGGAGGAGCCCGGCGCCGCGCAGGGCTTCGGCCCGCCTCCGGCCGTCCTTCCCGACCCGGCGGCACCGCACCCCAGGCGTTGGTGGGGCCTGGGCGTGATCGCCCTGACGCAGCTGCTGGTGCTGCTCGACGTGATGGGCTTCAGCACCGCCCTGCCGACCGTCGAGGCCGATCTCGGCGTCGCCGACGACGGGTTGAACGCGGCCACCGCCTACGCGGTCGCCTTCGCCGGGCTGCTGCTGCCCGGCGGCTATCTCTGCGACCGCGTGGGCGCCAAGCGGGCCCTGATCACCGGTCTGGCCGGCTTCGCGCTGGCCTCCGCGCTTTGCGGCTCGGCCGGTGGCCCCGGTCTGCTGATCGCGGCGCGCGTGCTGCAGGGCGCGTTCGCCGCGTTGCTGGCACCGGCCGCGCTGTCCGTCGTGTCCACCGGTTTCACCGACCCGAGGGAACGCGCCCGGGCCTTCGGGATTTACGGAGCGGTCACGGCCGGCGGCGGGGCGCTCGGTCTGCTCACGGGCGGCTGGCTCGCGGAGCTGGCGTCCTGGCGGATGTCGCAGTTCGCCTCCGTCCCGCTCGCGGCGCTCGCGGTGGCCGGTGCGGCCGCCCTGCTGCCGGGCGTCCCGCCCGGCGGGGGTGGCCGTTTCGACGGGCTCGGCGTGCTGTTCGGTTCCGCCGGACTCGCCGCGCTGGTCTACGGCACGGACGAGGGCGGGCGGCTGGGCTGGACCAGTCCCCTGGCTCTGGGCCTCGTCGCAGCGGGTGCCCTGCTGCTCGCGGCGTTCCTGAGGCGGCTGACCGCGACGGCGGGCGCCGAGTCGGCCGGGTACCCCGGCGGGCAGCCCGACCGCCGCGACCGTCTCGGCTGCGCCCTGACGATGGTCCTGACCGGCGCCGGGTTCCTGGCGCTGCTCCCCACGCTGAGCGTCTACCTGCATTACGTCATCGGCTCCACACCGGGCATGACCGGGGTGATGGTCCTGCCGCTGGCCTTCGCGGCCGTCATCGCCGCCACGCAGGTCTCGGCGCGCCTCCAGGACCGTGTCGCGCCCGGCGTGCTGATCGTGTCGGGGCTGGTCACCGCCGCCGCCGGGACGCTGCTGCTCGCCGGCATCGACTCCAGCGCCGCGTACGGGCCCCGGGTGCTGCCCGGCATGCTCCTCGCGGGCTTCGGCGGCGGCCTGGCCTTCGGGCCGCTCTTCGCCACCGCCACCGCCGACGTCGCCCTACGGGGCTCCGGCGCTGCCTCGGCGGTGGTCTTGACGGCCCAGCAGGTGGGCGAGTCGATCGGTGCGGCACTGCTCGTGACCCTCATTGACGCCCGCCTGGCCGATTCGTCGGACGAGACCGAGTCCGCGCAGTTGATGCACGGCTACAGCGACACCCTCTGGTGGGCCGGCGGCTCCCTGCTGCTGGCGGCGCTGACCGCCGGCTTGCTGATCAAGGCCCGGGCGCCCAGGGAGTCCGGCGTCCACACCGTATGACCAGGGGCCGGGGCCCGTCACGGGCGTGCGAGCCTGAGGCCCGGCCAAAGCGCCCACAGCGACCGGCGCCGCCGACACGGCACCCCGGGTAGGTGGCTGGGTCGCCTCTTTCGGATCTTGGCGGCGCGGGCCAGGCAAGATCCGGAAGAGACGGCCTAGGCGTGACCGCGTAGGCGGTCGGCGGTGCGGGCGATGTTCGCGAGGCCGCCCGAGGCGAGAGCCTGCCGGTAGAAGGCTGCCGCGTCGTTCTCACCGCTGTCCGGGGACGGCAGACCACCGCCGACTGCTGCCGCCCGCTGAGGGTGCCCCACTCACCCCGCACTCCCCCACAGGCAGGGGCCTCCGCTCGTCCCGGGCCGGGCGCGACCGAACGTGAGGTCGGATATCGGCCAGCGCGCACGTACTTCGCCGCGCAACCTGAGGGCATGACCACACTGACCTTCCGGCCGGCGGCCATCGCTCCGCACGTTCTGCGGGAGCTCCGCGACCACGACGACGCAGGCGTCGTCCCTCGCCCCTACGCCCTCGACCCGGCCGGTGCGCCTCTGCGCTGCTGTCTGCGCCGCAGCCGTGCCGACGAGCGGATCTCGCTGGTGTCGTACGCTCCGCTGCGCAGGTGGGCGGCGGAGGTGGGCGCCGAACCGGGAGCCTATGACGAGACGGGCCCGGTCTTCCTGCACACCGGCCCCTGCGAGGGGCCGGATCCCGCCGCCGCCCTCCATCCGTTCGCCGAGACGGGCGCGCTGCGCGCGCTGCGCCGCTACACCGCCGAGGGCCATATCGCAGGCGGAGGGATCGTACGGTTGCCCGACGATCCCGCGCGGGTGCAGGAGGCCGTGGACCAGGCCCTGCGCGCGGCCTTCGCCTCCCCGGAGGTCGCGCTCGTGCACGTACGGGCGGTGGAGTACGGCTGCTTCCTCTACGAGGTGCGCCGCCCTTGAGCGGAGCCCGGTCCCGGCGGCGGCGGGGCGCTCGGGGTGGCCGGGCCACCGGAAGTGGCGGCCCGTCAGGAGAACCACGCCGGAGGCGAGCAAGGAGCAGGACGGCGGTGCCGGCGACGACGACCCCGGCGGGCCGGGCGGCGACGGCCCGGCCGATGCGCTGCCACGTCCCCGCCGGTCTGACGTGACCGGGTCGCCGGTCTTGGGGACGAACGGCCAGAAGAGCCGGCGGCCCGGGAGGGCCAGGGCCGCGGGCAGCACGACCTGTCCGGCAAGGCCGGAGGACGGGGTGTCCGGCCGGTCTGGCACGTCCGCCGGCCATGGCCGTGCGGGGGCGGCCGCCGGGGGGCGTCAGGGGTGGGAGAGGACGTTGATCACCCGGCCGTTGGGGTCGCGGACGAGGAAGCGGCGTACCCCCCATTCCTCGTCCTGCAAGGGGTGGACGATCTCCGCGCCGCTCTCGCGGACGGCCGCGTAGGCCGCGTCCACGTCGTCCACCTCGACGCTCAGGTCGGGAGTGACGGGTGCCGTCCTGTCCTCGGCCATGAAGCTGATCTGTGCCGTCGGGCTGGACGGTGAGGCGAGCGTCACGATCCAGCCGTGGTTCATGACCTCCTCGAAGCCGAGCAGGCCGTAGAACTCCCGGCTCTCCCTGACGGCCTCCGAGCGGACATTGGGTACGACGCGGCGGACGGACATCGGCGACTCCCGAGGGGGTGACAGGTCAGGTCAGGCCAGGCCCGCCGCGATGGCGCGGCGGACGGCGTCCGCGCGGTCGCGGATCCCGGCCTTGGCGAACAGGTTGTTGATGTGCGTCTTGACCGTGGCCTCGCTGATGAACAGCCGCTCGGCGATGCCCCGGTTGGGCAGGCCCTCGCCGATCAGGGCCAGGACCTCGCGTTCGCGCGGGGTGAGGTCCTCGGGCAGGAGACGCTCGGGCGAGGGCGCGTGGGTCCTGGCAGTGGCGAGGAGGCGGCCTTGGACCTCGCGGTCGAGTACGGACTGCCCGGCGGCCGCGGCCCGGATCGCGCGGGTGATGTCCTGGCGTCCGGCGTTCTTGGTCAGGTACCCGCGGGCTCCCGCGCCCAGCGCGCCGAGGATCGAGTCGTCGTCGGCGAAGGTGGTCAGGACCACCACCGCGACCTCCGGGTGCTCCCCGGCCAGCCGGCGGGTCGTCTCGATCCCGTCCATGACGGGCATCCTCAGGTCCATCAGGACCACGTCCACCGGGCCGGCGGCGACGGCCGCAAGCACCTCGGTGCCGTTCGCCGCGGCTGCGACGACCTCGATGCCGTCGGCCAGGGCGAGGACCGCGGCGAGCGGCTCGCGGACGGCGGCCTGGTCGTCGGCGACGACCACCTTCACCTGCTGCTCCTGTGCTGCGTGTCCGGTCGATGAGGTCATTGCGGGATCACTGCCTCCACTTGCCAGTCGCCCTGGTGCGGGCCTTCGGTGACGGGGCCCGCGGTCAGCGTGCCCCCCAGCAGGGCGACGCGTTCGCGCATGCCGATCAGTCCCATCCCGCTGCCGGCGTCCGGGACCGCCGGGCGGGTGGCGGGGCGGTTGCGGATCCTCAGCGCGGTCGCCGCCGGGGCGAACTCCAGCTCCATGGAGACGGCTCCCCCGGGCGCGTGCCGGGCGGCGTTGGTCAGGGCCTCCTGGGCGATCCTCAGCAGGTTCCGGACCGCCTGGGCGGGCACCTCGCGCACGGTCCCGATGACGGTGAGGACGTCCCCGTGGCCCGAGGAGGCCAGCATCGAGGCCAGGGTCTGCTGAAGCGGCAACGCGTCCTCACGCAGGGCGTGCACGGTCCACTGCGCCTGCTTCAGGCTCTCCTTGACGAGGCTGTGGGCCTTGGCGTGCGCCTCCCGGACCTTCTCCAGGTCCCCCGTGTCGATCAGCGCGTCCGCCAGCTCCAGCTGCATGTTGATCCCGGCGAGGGAGTGCGCCAGGACGTCGTGCACGTCCCGGGCGATCCGGCCCCGTTCGGTCAGCACGGCGGTGCGCGCCTCGGCGCGGGCGGCGCGTTCGGCCGACTCCGCCGCGTCGATCGCCGCCCGTACGGCCTGCCGCTGGCTGCGGTTGAGGATGCCCATCAGGACCGGGGCGCCGGTGGTGAGGCCGAACACCCAGGGCAGCATCTCGTGCCCCGGTCCCAGGTGCAGGTACAGCACGGCTCCGCAGAGCAGGCTGCAGAACCCCGCCAGGACGAGGGCCTGCCTGGTCTCCAGCCGGTATCCGATGTGGCCGGCGACGAAGAACGCGAAGAGGTAGCCCGTTCCGCTGCTGCTGAGGCCGATCAGGGCGGCCGCCGCGACGACCCCGAGCGTGAGCCAGACGACGGCGACGCGCGGCGGGACCTTGTGTTCGGGCAGCCGACGGACCAGCAGCGCGGCGGAGTTGAGCACGAACAGGGCGGCCACGGCCAGGCCCCGGCCGCTCGGCCCCATGGGCCGGATCGTCAGGAGTCCCACGAGGACGACCGCGAGGGAGACCGCCCACTGCACGCGCACGTCGTGCCCCGGGACGGGGCGCGTGCCCGCACCGCGGCCGGTGTCGTCGTCGCCGTGGTGCGGGGCGCTCTGGTCTGCGGGCACAGGCCGAAGATACGGCACGGTCAGACCGCGGTGCCGAGCACGGGGCGGGTCCCGGCCGTCTCCGCGGCCCGTCGGCTGCGTATGTAGATGGTGGCCACCCGGGTGACGACCTCGGTGAGGGCCATCAGGACGAAGGCCGCGACCCAGGCCTGCTGACTGGTGATGTGGTGGGCGAGGCTGAACCGGGCCACGTCGTCGGCGCCGCCGCCGTGCTGCACCCAGGTCTGGAAGCCCATCCGGGCCCCCATGCCGACGATCCAGAGGACCGCCGACACGGCGCCCGCCTTGATCAGGAGGTCTCCGTCGAGGCTGCGGATCCGGGTGTAGATGCCGCCGGCGATACCGAGCGCGGCGCCCACGGCCGTCAGGGCGCCGATCAGGACGAGGTCGTTGCCGTCGGTGGGGACGGAGTCCAGGTACGAGTACCCCACGAAGGCCACGATCGCCAGCGGGAGCAGGAAGGTCTTGTGGTCGAGACGGCCCTCCCGCAGCTGCCGGAAGACGATCAGGACGAGGGCGATGTCGGTGATCCACTCGGTTGCTGTCATGCCCTCCAGACTGCTGCGGAGTCGCCTTCCGCACCTGGACCCGGAGGTGGAGAAGGGGGTGGAGATCCGGGTGGGGGGAGTCCGCGGCCGACGGCCCGCCCGGCGGGCGGCGCCCGTGCTGGGCCGTTCCGGGGACCTGGAGGCCGCTGCGGTGTCGCGCCGGGGCGAGCCGGGGAACCCATGGAGGGCTCCTCCGCCCGAGGCGGCCGCGTTCCCGCGGCCCCGGGCAGGGCGGCGGCGGGCTTCGGACGGAGGGACGGGCAGTGGCGAAGGCGTATCTGGTGGGCAGCGGGATCGCGTCGCTCGCGGCGGCGGCGTTCCTGATCCGCGAGGGCGGGTTCTCGGGCAAGGACATCGTGATCCTGGAGGAACAGGACCGCGAGGGCGGGAGCCTGGACGCGGCGGGATCCCCCGAGACCGGGTACACGATGCGCGGCGGCCGTATGTTCGAGATCCACTTCGACTGCACCTACGACCTGCTGTCTTCCATTCCGTCGCTGGACGACCCGGCCGAGTCGACTTGCACCGCCGCTGACCACCGAACCCGTCGCCGGGCAGGGCGATCATCTCCTAGGGTAGAAGCGTGATCAATCTCCAGGTCCGCAGTGAGGCCGGCACGATCAAGGCTCGGGCCGAGCATGGTGTGGTCTGGGGGTCCGAACTGGCCGATCTCGATCAGTCAGCGTTTCCGATGCTGGGCCACCTGTCGCCGGATGCAGACACCGTCTTCAACAGCCGTCAGGTGGCCACCCTGCTGAAGGAAGTACCGCGCCTGCCTCCGGGCGTGGTCACCGAGGAGTTCGCGCGTGAGCTTCTGGACCTGGGCCAGAAGGTTCTTGACGGACAGCACCTCCACCTGTGGTTCCTCGGGGACTGAGACGGCAGGTCCACTTCGATGATCGAACGATGTTGAACGTCACCGGCGCGGACGATGCCGAAAGCACGGCTCTCCTGCTGACCACGACGCACCGGCTGCACCGGCAGCTGGACGGCTTCACCACGCAGCTCTACCTCGTGCACGATTTCGGGGATGAGTCCGGGCTGGTGCCTGCCGTCTTGATCGAAGATCATGCCGCGGGACCTGAACTGCGGCTCCACCACCGCATCAGCTTTTTCGCGGAGGGCGATGCGGATGTCAGTGAGCTGCGATTCTCGGCAGGTGTGACCATCACCTCGGCCGGATGCGTCGTTCAAGCCATGGTGGATGTCGTCCTTGAGCGACCCTTCGGAGAGTTCGGCGCCGGCGTCCACACCCTCTATTTCGAGCGGATCGGTCAACTTTCCCTCAGGGACGCCCTGAGCCGCTTGCAGGAGCAGGTCACGGCGCTCTGCAGGATGGGCGATGTCCCGTGCCGTCTGGGTTTTCATACACGCTGATCGAAGAACCACAGCCGCCGCTGGTGTGCGGTGCGGGTGTGCGGCAGCCGCACCGGGAGTACGGGCTCGGGGGTGAACTCCGCAGGGGTCCCTGCCCTTTGCGGTGGGCCGGTGCCGGAGTGACGCGGAAATGCTTGGTGGGGCAGCGGAGTTGGGTGATAGACAGTCCGGGTGGAACATGATCTCGAATTCTCCGGCCTGCTGCGGCTGATCGACGAACGGTCGGCCGCCTTCCGCGCCGCTGTCACCGCCGCGCCCGACCTCGACGCGCGGGTACCCGGCTGTCCTGAGTGGACGCTGTTCGACCTCGCCCAGCACCTGGGCGGGGGCGACCGGTTCTGGGCCGCCGTCGTCGGTGCGGGGCCTGCCGGAGAGCCTCCGGCCGAGGCCGTCGCCATGCGCGCGGCCCTGACCGCGCCGCGGGAGCGGGAGGCGCTGTCGGACTGGCTGGACGAGTCGACGCGGGCGCTGCTGAACGCGCTGCGGGAGGCGGGTTCGGAGCGTGGGTGCTGGACGTGGTGGCGGGCGTCGCAGTCGCCGCAGACCTCCGGCAGTGTGGCCCGGCACCGGGTGCAGGAGACGGCGGTGCACACTTACGACGCCCAGGCCGGCTCTCTGGCCGCCCCGCAGCCGTTGCCGCGGGAGGTTGCACTCGACGGCGTCGACGAGTTCCTGTCCACCTGTGTCGCGACGCCGTGCGCCTGGCCGCACAGGCCCACCGCCTTCCACTTCCACGCCACCGAAGGCCGCTCCTGGCGGCTGACGGTCGACAGCGACGGCGCGCGGTTCCGTCGCCTGCCCGCCACCGACGACGGGCCGGAGCCGGAGCCGGCGGGTGTCTCCGTCCGGGCAACGGCCAGTGAACTGGTTCTTTTCCTCTACGACCGCGTCACGGCGGACTCCGTACGGATCGACGGGGACGGCGGGCTCTTCGACCTGCTCCGCGCCTGGGAGCCGGAGGAGTAGCCGACCGCCCCGCCTCGGCCTCGGAGCAGGTCGGATCAGCCCGGCGGGGAGGGTGGATCCGGCCGCGCGGCGCAGGGCCGGTGAACTCGGCTAGGCCGCCGTCCCGGAGGGGGACGTCAGCTGCCAGGGCCCCCAACTACCGCCCGGCGCCGATTGCCAGCTCTCCCACGTGCGGTCCCTGTTCCACTCGCGTGCCGCCACGTGCAGCCTGCCGTCTGGCAGTTGTTCCACGGTGCTCGGTTGGCTCAGGCCCACGCCGGCGTCCGGGACCTGGCCCATGGACCGGGTCGGGCCCCAGCCGGCGGCCGCGTTCTGCTGGTGGCGCAGTTCCATCGAGCCGGCGCCGTAGGCGCCGGAGGCGAAGGCGTCGATACTGCCGTCCCGCTCCTTGAACAGCACGACTCCGCCGTGGTACGGCGTCGGTGCGAGGCCGAAACCTTCCACAGCGCTCCAGCCGCCCGCGCCGCCGGCGTCCTCGACCGTGTGGCAGAAGACTCCGTAGGTGGAGAACAGCAGTTCCAGCTTGCCCGCCGAGTTCTCGATCGCCGTCATGGCGTAGCTCTTGGGGCCCACGGTCGCCGCGCTCACCCGCTGCCACCCGCCGTACGCGCCGCCGGGTCCGTTCTGCTCGCGGCGCCAGACGAAGGGCAGACCTCGGGTCGCGGTGGCGTCGTAGAAGAGCTGGAGCTGCGCGATCCGGCCATCCGCGCGCCGCACGGACACCAACGTGTCTGACACCGGCGAGCTCGCCAGGCCGGTGGCCCCGGTGTCGGTCGAGCAGGCGGCGGCGGTCTGCGCCACCGCCGTGGGAGCCGGCGCGGCCCCGGTGCACAGCAGCGTGATCGCGACCGCGGCGGGCGCACACGCCCGGACGCGCCTGTCCCGTGAAGCTCTCCCGCGTGTTCTCATCCGTCCCCCGCTCTTCGGACCCGCCCGTGTCGGCCGCAGAGAATCCTCCTGAGGCACGGCGGTTCGCGCCAGCCTGCGAATCCGGCCAGTGCCGAGGGCCGGATCAGGCCTCGCCCAGGGGGTGGCATCCTGGGCGCCGGGGTCGTCCCGATGCGTTCAGCCGGTGTCGACGACCAGGTCGGCGCGGTGGCGGCCGAGGGCGACGAGGCGGGCGTTGGCCTCGTCCGACCGGGCCACCCAGGCACGCGCGCGGTCCGGGTCCTTGCCGTGCCTGACGTGCCGGGCGATCAGCCGGTCCAGGCGCAGGCCGTCGTCCGGGGCGAGGTACCAGACCTCGTCCAGCAGCGGGCGTACCAGGGCCCACTCCCCCGCGTCGTGCAGCAGGTAGTTCCCCTCGGTGATCACCAGCGGCACGTCCGGGGCGACGGGGACGCTGCCCGCGATCGGCTCCTCCAGCGCGCGGTCGAAGGCCGGCGCGTAGACCGTGGAGCCCGGCCGCGGTGCGCGCAGCCGCTGCAGCAGGGCCACGTAGCCGGCGGCGTCGAAGGTGTCCGGGGCGCCCTTGCGGTCGGCGCGGCCGGTGCGTTCCAGTACGGCCTGCGCGAGGTGGAAGCCGTCCATCGGGACGACCACGGCCCGCTCCGGCCCCAGCGCCCGCGCGATCGCCGCGGCCAGGGTCGACTTGCCGGCCCCCGGGGGTCCCGCGATGCCGAGGACGCGCCGCTCCCCCGAGGCGGCCAACGCCTCCGCTCTCGATGCCAGTTCCGTCGTGCGCATCCGTCCATCCTGCCCGAGGGGCACGAGCCGGCCGGCGTGGGGTGCGCGGGCGAACCCGCGTCGAGGTGTGGTCCGCGGCCGGCCGGGTGACCATGGCTGGGAGCCGGGAAAGGCCTGCGTACGGGCACCCGGCAGGCCCGTCCGACCGGGAGGACACGTGCACCTGGACGAATCGGCCCGAGCCTGGGCCATGATCATCGGCACCGTCGGCGTCATCCTCGCGAACCTCACGGCGATCATCCTGATGAACGTGGTCGGCAGGTAGCCGCCACCCCCAGGGGCGGTGATTGTGCCAGACGCGGAGGGCGGGGGCATGTCCCGTGTCCTCGTGACGTGCCCGGGGCGGCTCCTCAGGGCGGAATGGAGGCACAGACCAGGCGGAGACACCGCCCGGCGCCTCTGAAAGGAACACCCATGGCTGCCCTGATCCCCCTGCGCAAGTCGCTCCTCGTCGCGATCTCCGCCGTCGCCGCGCTCCTCGGCGGGGGTTCGGCCTTCGCCGCCTCGAACGCGGCCACCCTGGCCAATGATCCCTCCGGGGCGAAGATCCAGCGCTCCAGTCCCCTCGCCCCGCTCGGGGCGGATCGTGGCAGCGCGTATTACTACCACTACGTACAGGGGTAGTCGTGACGCTGCTCCGTGTGCCGTCCGGCCCCACCGGGGCCGGGCGGTACGGCAACCGACGCGCCTTCGAACGCGACCAGCTCGGCTTCCTGCTCCGCCAGCGGCAGTACGGCGATCTCGTCCGCGTCGACGACGGCCTGTACCTCGCGAACTCGCCGGCCCTCGCCGAGGAGGTCTTCAAGCACACCAACACCACGTACGCCATCAGCCGCGACCTGCTGGGCGAGGAGACCGACGGGGGCCGGGCCTCCGAGGACCTGGCCCGGTGGATGCGGGCCCGCAGCGTGGCGGGACGGGGCCTGAACCGCACCGGCATGCGCGCCGCCGAGGACCGCCTCGCGGCCACGGCCGCCCGGCACGCACAGGGCTGGCGGGCACGCGGCACGGTCGAGGCGGTCCCCGCGCTGGAGGACCTCAGCGCGCACCTCATCGCCGAGTTCTGCCTGGGGCCCGACACCGGCCGGGTGCCCGCCCTCCTGGCCCGGTTGCAGGACGCGCTCCTGCCCCCCGTACTGCCTCTGCCCGCCCGCTGGCGCGTCCTGCGCGGGCGGCGCCTGCACCGCGTCAGCCGTGACCTGGCGGCCGAGGTGTCCCGGCTGGTCGACCACCGGCGCGCGGTCCACCGCGACGACTCCCCGCACACGGTCGCGGACCTGCTGAACACCGCCCGTGACGAGGGCGCCATCACCCCTCAAGGGGCCACCGGCATCATCGTCGCCAACCTGTTCGCCGCCCACGAGACGACCGCCGCGGCACTCGCCTGGCTGTTCCTCCTCCTCGACCGGCACCCCCGCATCCGCCGTCAGGTACGGGACGAGGCCGAACGCGAGCTCGCGGGCCGCCTCCCGACCGCCGCCGACGTCCCGCGCCTGACCGTCACGGAGTCCGTCGTGAAGGAGACGCTCCGGCTGTACCCGCCCCTGTGGCTGATCGAAAGGACCGTCGAGGAACCGACCGAACTCGCCGGCTACCCGCTGCGCCCCGGGCAGCGCGTCGCCGTCAGCCCCTTCGTCCTCCAGCGCGACCCCCGCCACTACCACCAGCCGACCGCGTTCCGACCCGAGCGCTGGAGGGAGCGCTCCCCCGCCGATCCCCTGCCCAAGTACGCGTTCATGCCCTTCGGCGGCGGACCGCGCACCTGCCTGGGTACCCACTTCGCCATCGCCGCGATGACCATCACCACGGCCACCCTCATCAGCAGCTACCAGGTCACCCGTACCCCGGGCACCACACCCGTCTTCCGTACCCGCACCATCCTCCAGCCCCACCAACTCACCCTCGACATCACCGACCACCCGCCCGGCCCCCGCCCCCGCCCCCGCCCCACCGGGACAGCGGATTAGACGGCCGCGGCCTCGGGGGCCGCGGCCGTCACCGGCGTCTCAGGAGGGAACGGGTGCGGGGGCCGGGGCGCCGAACCAGCGGCCGGCGGCCTCCTCGAACTCCGCGCGGTCAGGGTGGGGGTCGCCCGCCCAGGCGACCACGCCGTCCGGCCGCACCAGTACCGCGCCGCAACCGAGGTCGTCCGCCGCCGTCCCGGCCGCGTACCGTATCCGGCCCTCCCAGCCGGCCGCGGACGCGTGCAGGCGCCGGCGGGTGCTGAAATCGAGCACGACACCCCGCCCGTCCGCCATCAGGTCGCCGAGGCGCGTGCCGTCCTCGAAACGGAAGTCGGGGGCGCTGCGGCCGACGAGCGGATGCTCACTGCCGAGGTCGTACCGGATCCACGCCCCCGACAGCTTCTGGTACACGTAGGTCGCCCCGTCCCGGGTCCCGAGGAGGTCGCGGACCACCGCCTGGATCGCCCGGGCGTACGGTTCCGGCCTCAGGGTCGCGACCTGGGCGCGCGACCAGTCGAGCACCGCCGCACCGATCGGATGGCGTTCGCCGGTGTACGTGTCGAGGTGGCCGTCCGGGGCGTACCCGTGCACGGTCGCCGCGAGCTTCCAGCCCAGGTTCACGGCGTCGCCGAGGCCGGTGTTCAGCCCCTGGCCGCCGAGGGGGGAGTGGATGTGGGCGGCGTCGCCCGCGAGCAGGACGCGTCCCCGCCGGTAGGCCGTCGTCTGCATGGCCCGGTCGGTGAAGCTCGAGGCGAGGTGGACCTCGTCTATGGTCACGTCGATGCCGGACACGCGGCGCAGAACCGTCTGGAGGTGGTCGCGGGTCAGCGGCTGCGAACGGTCGAACCTGCCGCCGTCGAAGTCCATCATGGCGATGTGCCGGTCGCCGGGCAGCCGGAGGTACATTCCCGAGCGTGTCGGGTGGAACCCGGTGCGCAGCCGCTCGGGATCGGCGAGCGCGGCCCGCATCGTGTAGCCGGTGAACTGCGGCTCGGTACCCACGAAATCGAAGCCCGCGAGCCTGCGTACCGTACTGCGCCCGCCGTCGCAGCCGACCAGCCAGCGGGCCTCGTGGACCTCCTCGCCGGCGCGTGCGGCCACGCTCTGGCCGTGCTGTGCGACGGCCGAGACCGTGACGCCGCGCCTGATGTCCACGCCGAGCTTGGACGCCTGCTCGGACAGCAGCGTCTCGACCGCTTCGAGGTCCGTCATCACGGCTTCGGGCGACGGTCCGGGGAGCCGGAAGGGGAGGGCGGCGGCGTCGACCCGGTCCCCGTCGAGCATCATGCCGGCGAAGTGGCCGACGAACCGGGGGCGTCCCGGTTCAGCCGCCTCGGGGGCCGCGCCGAACACCTCCTGGTCACCCGACGCCCTCAGCAGCGGTTCGAGCAGCCCGCGCCGGTAGAACGCCTCCGCCGACGCGGCGGACAGCCCACGCCTCCCGAGCGGGGCCGCCCGTAACGGCGAGCCGAGCCCCGGCTCCCGTTCGAGTACCAGTACGGAACAGCCGGCGAGGCCGAGCTCGCAGGCCAGGGCCAGACCCACCGGGCCGGCTCCCACGATCACCACGTCATGCACGAGAGATCCCCTCCTCGGACTCAGGGCCGGACGGCTGTCCGCCCCGGACCTCTCCCAAGGTGTCAGCCCACACCGACATCACACCGACAGCACCGGCAGCCCACCGACGGACGACCTGCCCCGCCACCCCTTCGCGGCGGGCGGGTGCTACGCGGGCGGGGTGTCGGGGTGGAGTTCGGCGGCCTTGGTGCCGAGGTGGTGGCCGAGGGCGCGGTAGGCGTCGAACTGGGCGTGGTCGAACCACTGGTCGAAGGTGGCCTGGCGGGGGAAGGCCGGCTCGCGCAGGGCGTAGCTCAGCAGGTCCTCCGGCATGTCGGGGGTCAGGGTGGCCTTCACGAAGACGATCGTCCCCTTCGTGGTCTTCGGGGTGCCCGGGGAGAACTCGACCTCCTCCGGGTACTCGATCGTGCCGCGCACCACGCCGGTGGCGGAGAAGCGGGCGTTCAGGGCGGCCATCGGCGTCTCGGGCGAGAGCGGTGCGCCGCTGCCGGGTACCAGGTCCAGCAGGTTCCGGCCCTCCTCCCGGTCGAACGTGATCTTCACGCCGAGGTCCTCGTAGGCGAGCGTCACCGCCTGTGCGAGGGTGGTGGGCAGGGGCGGGCTGTCCCCGGAGGCGTCGATGACGTAGACGGTCCGGCAGCGCAGCCGCAGCATCTCGACCAGGCCGAGGTTGTCGAAGTGCCCGCCGTCGGTGCACAGCAGCAGGGGCGTGGTGTCCGAGAACCAGCCCACCAGTTCCTGGAGCTGGTAGCGCAGCCGCCGCACCCGGGGCAGCCGCGGCATGATCCGGTCGGGCCCGTACTTCGCCAGTTCCGCGATGTAGAGGGGGTTCGGAACCCAGGTGCCCAGCCGTACGTTGGACAGCGCGAGCAGCCGTTCCATGAACGTCGTCTGGGTGCCCATCGCCGAGGCGAAGGCCGCTCCGGACACGGCGACGGCCGACTGGACGGTCAGGTCGCGCCCGATGATCTCCGGGGCGGTCTTCTGCAGGGTGTCGGTGCGGACCCAGCCGGTGTCGGGGCCGCCGCAGTAGTCGGAGGCGAAGGTGAAGGGCACGGCCGGGCGCCCGGGCGCGGTCCGGTTGCGCAGCGAGACGGCGGCCGACGCGGCGAAGATGACCTGGGGGAAGCCGGCCACCCGCTCCGCGTAGGGGTGCAGCGGGGTTGGTTCCCGGTTGTAGTCGTACGGCAGGGCGCCCACCGAGCCGCCCTTCAGTACCGCGCGGCGGACGGCGAAGGCGCCGGCCAGCCGCTGGCGGTAGAAGGGGTGCAGGCTGAAGGTGGTCTGGTCGATGACGAGCGACAGCACGATCAGGGCGATGGGGATCCCGGCCTTCCACCAGATGTTCCACATGCCCGAGTAGACGGCCGTCCAGGTCATGAGGGCGAGGTAGAAGAAGGCGACGAGGAACAGCACCAGCCAGCACACCGCGGCTTTGACCCAGCCGCCGCCGACCTGGACGACGAGGGAGGGGCCCTTGCGGAACGGGCCGGCCTGTGTGCCGGCGGGCGTCAGCTGCTTGACCGTCTTGTGCACGACGGTGAACCAGGTGCCGACCGCGGTCACCGCGCCGGTGAGTGCGGCGAGCAGGGACAGTCCCCTGCCGTCGTTGTAGACCACTCCCTGTTCGTGGGCCAGCCAGGCGAAGAACCAGATCACCGCCGGGAGGACGATGGAGAGCACGGCGACCGCGACGGCCAGCGCCACGATCGCCTTCACGATGCTGCGCAGCCAGGAGGGGCGGGAGGCCTTCGTCCAGGCTCCGCCGAAGGCGAAGGCCACCGACACCAGGCCCGCCAGGCCGAACAGGATGAGGACGGGCTGCCAGGCGTCCGGGTACAGCTGGAACGGGGGCAGGAAGGTCTCCGGCGGCCCGGGGCACACCGGGAGCGCCGGGTTCCGGCAGGTCGGTACGAACACCTTCGGCCGCGGGACGAAGCGGTGGAGGTCGGTGAGGGGCAGCCGCGAGTAGAAGGCGTTCAGGCACTGGCCCACCACGGTGAAGAGCAGGGCCAGCATGCCGAAGGAGACCGCCATCCCCCGCAGCACCGCCCCGAGGGCGTGCAGCCTCTCCTTGGGGGCGTCCGCCAGGTACTTCGCGTGCCGGCGGATGTGGTCCTCCTCCGGGCTGCCCGGCGCGAACGCGTCCGCGGGCCGGGCGAGGCCGGGCCGCGCCACCGTGGGCCTGCCCTTCGCGTCCACGAACCGGGCGTCGGTCAGGGCCAGTTGGAGGGCGCCGGCCGTGTACCCGCCGCCGGACACCGCCACCAGGTAGTCCGCCTTCAGCAGTTCGGGGCGCAGCGCCTGGAGGGCGCCGAGGGCGACCGAAGCGGACCGGATGCCGCCGCCGGAGACGCAGAAGCCGACCTCGCCGGGTTTGCGGGAGGGCAGCTGGTAGCCGCGGGTGCGCCAGCGGGCCGACGCGGTGTCCCCCGGGTCCGCGGCCAGCCGGGGCCTGGCGGGGTCGGGAGCGGTCCACTCGGCCAGGGGTTCCCAGTCGTGGGGCGCGGCGGGCGGGAGGATCACGTCCGGCAGGTCGGTCCGGCCCGGGACGGGCTGGTCGACGTACCCCACGAGGGGACGGGGGCGGTCCTCGGCCGGGCTCCGCACCAGGGAGGGGGTCAGCAGGCGGCGGGAGCAGAGGGTGGCGACGGTCAGCAGGGCCGCGGCCACCAGCGGAATGACCAGCGCCCATTTCAACTGGGCGAAGTGCCCGGCCCATTGCAGGCTCCGCTCCAGATCAAGCTCCGGGCCGCCGTCCAGGACGCCGGTCAGGGGCGGCCGGGGGCCGGCCGGATCGGCCTTGATGCGGTCCATGGCCTTCCAGAGGAAGACGTTCTCCACGCAGTCCGCCGCCACCACCACGGGGGTGAGGAAGAGGGCCCGCAGGGACCACAGCCGCGTGGCCTTGCGGTAGAGGAGCAGGCGCCCGAGTCCGAAGGCCCCGGCGAGGGCTGCGGCGTAGCCGGGGATGAACCAGCACCAGTCCAGGACGAGCCCGTCCTGGAAGCGCCCGGCGCCGCCCCCCGCCTTGACGATGGCGCGGGCCCGCGCGGGGGTGCCCGCGAACTGGAGCAGCAGCTCGCCGTCCCCCGGGGGCCTGGCTCCGAAGGGCACGGCCGTGCCGTACCAGAGGACCATCGTGAGACCGACGGCGAGCCCGAACAGGCACAGCCCCACCGCCCAGCCCGGCACTTCTCGCAGTTTCAGTTGCTCCTGCGCATTCGGCATGTACGCACAGTAGTGGGCTGGGTGCGCTTGGTGACGAAAGCGGTGGGTCCGGCGGGGGAACAGGACCCGCTCGGCCCCACCCCGCGCATGCCGGGCTACGGGCCGTGCCAGTCGTGATCGTGTGTGCGGTGGGTCTCGGTCAGTCCGTCGCGGAAGAACCGCTCGTAGTAGCCGTTCTCGACGTGGTGGGCCTGGAGCCAGACGCCCGGCACGTGGATCGTGTCGCAGTGTGCGGGGAACCGGCCGTGGGTCTCGTGGATGTAGGTGCAGATGTCCCGCGTGCAGGCGATGACGTCGGCGGAGTAGTCGCCGGCCTGGTGCAGGTACCGGCTGCCGAAGTCCCCCCGGTAGATCCGGGCGAACAGCGCCTCGTCGGCGTAGATGCCCTTCGGCCCGAACTTGCCCGCCACGACGGCGTCGACCGCTTCCGCCATGCTGGCGTAGTTGGGCGGGCACATCGCCTTGATGAGGTACTCGCCGTCGTGGCGCAGGGCGACCGGGGCCGCGCGCAGGTTCGCGTAGCGGGGCAGCGGCACGTGCCAGCGCAGGATGTCCGCCGGCCTCCAGCGCGGGACGGTCCAGTCGAAGCCGAGCATGGGGCCGTAGGCGGCGCGGAACTTCGGGTCGCCCAGGGCGATGGGCGGCGCGAGCGAGGCGTGGATCCAGGCTCCGAGGCCCATGGCGTCGGCGGTGAGCATGAGGTTCTGCAGGAGCAGGTCGGCCTCGATCTGGGTGCGCATGGCCCAGATGGCGCCCAGCGGCAGGGTGACGTCCTTGTTGAGGAAGCCCGACTTCACCCATTTGCGCACGCCGGCCGGCCGGTAGAGGTTGCGGTCGTCGACGATCGTCGGCCGTGCTCCCTCGGGCTGGGTCAGCAGGTACATCAGGCCGTTGATGTACTGCCGTGACAGGTCCACCACGGGGAGGAGGACCGTGGTGCCGGGCAGGTTCGACAGGAAGCGGTTGGAGTCGAGGTAGGCGGGGAAGTCCCGTTTCCCCTCGGGCACGTCGAGGCGGTGGTCGAGCAGCCGCACCTTCGCCTCGGCCGCGCGGGCGCACAGGGTCGCGGCGTCGAACGCCGCTGCCGGACCGTCGGCGGGCGGGGGGAGGGTGCGCAGGAAGTAGGTGCCCGTGTCGTTGATCAGGAAGAAGTGCGTGCCCTGGGCGTTGTCGGGGCTGCCGGCTGTCCTGCCCCGCATGTTGAGGTTGGGTTTGGCCATGATGGGCGTGCCGGTGCGCGGGTCGGCGAAGGGGCGGTCCGGCATGGTGAGGCCGGAGCACCCGGTCAGGGCGATCAGGACGGCTTCTTCGAGCTCCGTGAGCGGGGTTCTCGGTGCGCTGGAGGTCCAGCTCATCGAACCGGCCTCGACCGAGCTGCCCCGGCTGACGCGGTGGGTGCGGCGGTGCCAGATCGACGGGAGCAGGGGCCGGTTCATCAGGGCCTCGAATCCGGCACGGCCGCGGGTGTCCAGCGGGTCGTTCATACCTCGGTCCCTTCGCCATGCCCCGCCGCGTCACGCCAGGCCGGTGCCCGTGGCGGGCGTCAGTCGCGCGGGCGGGCTTCGGCCGTCTCCACCAGTGCGGCGATGACGCCGTCGGGGGACGGGCTGTAGTGGGGAACGGCCCAGCGCGTGATCCTGGCGTCGATCAGGGTGGGCCGGCCGGAGTCCAGGGCCGCGCGGAAGGCCGTCTCGAACGCCTCGATCGTCTCGACGCGGTGGCCGTCGGCGCCGCATGCCCGCGCGTACGCGGCGAAGTCGGGGTTGCGGAACTCGACGAGCGCCGCCTCCCCGTAGGTGGCGAGCTGGAAGAGTTTGATCAGCTTGAATTCCTCGTCGTCGAAGACGACCCAGATGACCGGGATCTCGTGTTCGACGGCCGTCATCAGCTCGAAGCCGGACAGCGCGTAGCATCCGTCGCCGCATCCGACGACGACGGTCCGTTCCGGGTGGGCGAGCTTCACTCCGATGGCGCCGTTGACATGGCCCGCCATCGGGCCGAAGGAGCCGGCCTTGCGGAAGTTCTGGCCCTCCTCCAGTTCGACGTAGTAGCCGAGCCAGGCGAGGTGGGCTCCCGCGTCGGCGAGGAGGACGGCCTTCGGGGGCAGCAGCCGTCCGATCGCCCGGGCCAGCTCCCCCGGATGGATCTTCCCGTCCAGGTGGACGAGGGGCCGGGCCTCGGTGTCGCGGCCCGCCACCTCGGCCGCGGGCACCTCGCCGACCTTCCTCTCCAACGCCTCGTGGAGGGCCGTGACGGCCAGGCGCGCGTCGGAGCGCAGCGGGTGGTCCGGCGTGTAGGCCTTGTGGAACTCGGCCTCGGAGATGTTCACGTGGACCAGTACCTTGCCCGCGAAGAGGTCCTCGCGGTAGTTGAACGTGGCGTGCTGGTTCAGGGAGTTGCCGACGCACAGCACCACGTCGGCCTCGCGGAAGGCCTTCCATGCACTGGAATGGCCGCTGTCGGCGAAGACGCCCACGGCCAGCGGGTGCCTCTCCGACACGATGCCCTTGCCGTCGAGCGTGGTGAGCAGCGGGATCCGGAACCGTTCGATCAGCCGCCGGATCTCGGCTCCCGCCCCGCTGCGGACCGCGCCGAAGCCGACGAGCGCCACGATCCGCTTCCGCTGCGCGAGGGCCTCGGCCAGCATCGACGCGATCTCCTCCACGCGCGCCGGATCGGGGACGACCGGCGGCACGTCCAGCCGGATGTCGCGGAAGTTCCGGACCTCGACGCCACGGTGGGTGAGGTCCTCGGGGACGTGGATGTGGACCGGTCCGGGTCTGCCCTCGAACGCGGTGTTGACCGCTTCCTCGAGCACGTCGCACGTGTCCGCGGCATCGGTGAGCAGGAAGGACTTCTTCGTCGTGGCCGCGAACATGGCGCGCGAGTCGGGCGTCCGGTTCAGGCCCGAGGTCTCGTTGAGCGAGCCCCATCCCTCCCAGGCTCTCGACGCGTAGCCGGACACGGCCAGGACCGGGTAGGAGTCGGACAGGGCCACGGCGAGGCCGGAGAACAGGTTGAAGGCGCCCGGTCCGGCCGTCGCGAAGCAGAAGCCGAGTTCACGGGTGTACATCGCGTACCCGCAGGCCATGAAGGAGGCGGCCTGCTCGTGCCGCGTGATGACCGGCCGGATCCGCCGGGAGTGCTTCAGCGCCAGCATCAGGCCGGCGGCGTTCTCTCCGGCGCCCCCGAAAGCGGCCCGCACCCCGATTCCTTCGAGTCCCTTGACCAGGGCTTCGTAGACTCTCATCGCCCTTCCTCGGTTCCCTCGCCCCGCAATCCAGCTTGCCATCGGTCGACGCATCCCGCTCCCGCACGCGGTGGGGCCCGAGCGGGTGACGGGCCCGGGCCGCGCGGCCTCGGCGCGGGCCCGCCGCCACCCGTCCGCGCCGTTCCGCGTGCCGCGCCCGCGTCGCTGCGTCAGGGTTGCCGTGTGGAACGGAGGTGCCCGCCGGCTCGGTCGCGGGCAGCCGCGCAGCGTCGCCCCGGCTCGGCCCCACTTCACGTCCGGCCGGCCGGGGACGCCTTGGCGAAGAGGCACACATGGACGAGATCGGCCGGTACGAGCAGTACGTGGGCGGACACCCGGATGCGGAACGGCTCCTCTTCGAGCGGCTGGCCCGGGACCTCATGAAGGTCCAGCTCAAGGCCAGGAAACGCAGCGGCGCCGCCGACATCGCGCGGACGTTCCACGCCAAGGGGGTCCTCGGCGTGGAGAACGCGCGCCTGAGGTTCGTCGACGACCTGCCGCCGGAGCTGCGGACCGGCTTCGCACGTCCAGGCGCCGAGTATCCCGCCACCGTACGGCTCTCGAACGCGAACGGTGCGCGGCAGCCCGACCAGGCTCCCGATCTGCGCGGGGCGGCCGTGCGCGTCACGGCGGGGCCGGAGGAGGCGCACGACCTCCTGATGACGAGCCATCCGGTCTCGCACGCACGCGACGCGCGCGAGTTCGTCGCGTTCGCGAAGGCGATGGCGGGCGCCGACTCCACGCCGCGCAAGGCCTTCGCGCTGTTCGTCAGGCTGCCGCTCGCGGTGGGATGGTCCACCGCCGCGCGCATGCGCCACAACGTGCGGGCCGGTACCCGCCGCACCGTCCGCAGCCTGGCGCTGGAGACGTACTGGAGCCGCGGCGCCATCCTGTGGGGCGACGCCGGACCGGTCCGGTACCAGCTGCGCCCGGCCGGGGACGCCGCGCCGGCCCCGGCGCCCTCCCCCGGCGACCCCGACCACCTGCACCGGGAACTCGCACAGCGGCTCAAGGGCGGGGACGTCGTCTTCGAGCTGTACGTGCAGCGCTACGTCGACGACCGCCGCACCGCCGTCGAGGACGGCACGGCCGAGTGGAAGGAGCACGACACCCCTCCCGTCCGGGTGGCCACCCTCACCGTCCCGCGCCAGGACATCGACTCCGCCGAGGCCCGGACCGCGGCCGCTCGCGTCGAGCAGCTCGCCTTCAACCCGTGGAACACGACGGAGGAGTTCCGGCCCCTCGGCAACCTCAACCGCGCCCGCAAGGCCGCCTACGAGGCCAGCAGCGCCCACCGCCTGGGCCGGCGGTTCGCCAACGTCCAGCCCCGCCGCAACGCCGTCCTGGGCGTTCCGCTGCGCGGCGCCTTCGACGTCCTCAACCGGTTCGTGCCCTGGCACCGGCTCCCCGTACCCCTCGGGCTGCTGAACCTCGTGGCCCTGCGGCAGCGGCTGCGGCGGTCCAACCTGATCGACACCGACCTCCACGAGGCCCCGCCCAGGACCCGGCCCGTGCCCGCGGCCATCGACGAGAGCATGCGGGTCGCGCGGAGCTACGACGGCACCTACAACGACCTGTCCGCGCCGAGCATGGGGGCCATCGGGTCCGCCTTCGGCCGCAACCTCCCCCCGGTCTACCGGCCGGACCTGTTCGACGTGCCCAACCCGGTGACGGTCAGCAGGCAGCTGCTGCACCGCGACGCCTTCCTCCCGGCGCGGTCCCTCAACATCCTGGCCGCCGCCTGGATCCAGTTCCAGGTGCACGACTGGGTCAACCACAAGCGCTACCCCACCGGTACGAAGGCCGTCGAGGTACCGCTGCCGCCCGGTGACACGTGGCACAACACACCGGGCGGGCCGGCGGAGAAGGTGATGCGCTTCGCCGAGAACGAAGGGCTGCACCCGGCCGACGGCGACGGGCCGCCCGTCCTGTTCGCCAACGCGGCGTCCCACTGGTGGGACGGCTCGGAGATCTACGGCGGTGACGAGAAGACGGGCAGGTCGCTGCGGGAGGCGGACGGCGGCGCCACCCTGCGGCTGGACGACGGTCACCTTCCGGTCGGGCCGAACGGCCTTCCGCTCACCGGGTTCGCGGAGAGCTGGTGGTTCGGCCTCAGCGCGATGCAGACCCTCTTCGCCCGCGAACACAACGTCGTGTGCGAGGCGTTGCGGCGGGAATACCCGCGCCTGGACGAGGAGCGCGTCTACCAGACGGCGCGCCTGGTCGTCTCGGCCCTCATCGCGAAGATCCACACCGTGGAGTGGACCCCGGCGATCCTCGCCACCGAGGTGATCGACATCGGGCTCAAGACCAACTGGCAGGGCCCGCCGCAGAAATGGCTCGACCAGCTGGGCCTGTGGCTCTTCGAATCGCATGCGCTGACCGGCATCCCCAAGACCCTGCCGGACCACCACACCGCCCCGTACTCGCTCACCGAGGACTTCGTCACCGTCTACCGCATGCACCCGCTGCTCCCCGACGACTTCGAGATCGTGGACCACCGGCTCGGCCGGCGTCTGGATACCCTCGGGTTCACCGACGTCCAGGGCTCCGCCACGGAGCCGCTGATGCGCAGGACCGGTCTGGCCAACTCGCTGTACTCGCTGGGCACGGCCCATCCCGGCGCGATCACCCTGCACAACTACCCCCGGTCCCTCCAGGCGTTCGAGCGGGACGGGGAGCTCATCGACCTGTCCGTGGTCGACCTGGTACGGACCCGGCGCCGCGGGGTCCCCCGGTACAACGACTTCCGGGTCGGCCTGCACAAGCCGCGTCTGCGGCGGTTCGAAGACCTGTCCCGCGACCCTGAGACGGTCGCCCGCCTCAAGGAGGTCTACCGCGACGTCGACCACGTCGACACCATGGTGGGTCTCTTCGCCGAGAACCCGCCGCACGGCTTCGGCTTCAGCGACACGGCCTTCCGCATCTTCATCCTGATGGCGACACGACGCCTGCAGAGCGACCGCTTCCTCACCGTCGACTTCAGACCCGAGGTGTACACGCCCCTGGGCATGGACTGGATCGAACGCAACGGCATGACCAGCGTGGTACTGCGGCACTGCCCCGAACTGGCGGGATCCCTGCCGCGCACGGCCAGCGCTTTCGCGCCCTGGCGCGCGGTCCCCGCGAAACCGGGCTGACAGATCATCCTGGGCCTGCCTATGATGCCGCCGATGACTACCTTCTCCTCTACCGGATTGGGGGAATCGTCCACGCAAGGTGAGTGCTGATGGCAGCTCACTTCGCGGAAACGATTCCCGCCCGCCTGCTCATGTGGCAACGCGTACGCGAGTACGCCGTGCCACCGTCCATGATCGAGAACGCGACGGCGCGCCGAGCCGTCGGTGACTGGGCGGGGGCCTGCGCCGCCGCCCGGATCGACGTCGACCTCGATCTGCGCGCCGTGCGTGCTCGCCACGGCACCGACCTCGCCTCCCGCCTGCGGGCCGATCTGCGCCGTCTGGCGCCCGATCTGCTGCGCTGGCACATGCCCCGCACCGCCCCGGACGGGCGGCTGCGGCCCGGCCTCACCCTCTGTCTGGCCCGCTACGAGGCCCCCGGCCGGGCCGGGCCCCGGCTCGTGGTGCGGACACCGCCCGCCTGGGCGGACGCCGGCCAGCGGATGTCCCTCGCCCTCTGGGAAGGCGCCCGGGACGACGCACCCGCGCACCATCCCCACCCCCACCCCGACCGGCGCTTCCGGCTCGACCTGCACCGCCACCTGTGGGACGGCACGCGCAGCGCCGAGCTGGCGGGGAGGTGCTGGGCCCCGCCCACCCCGGACGGGCCGCAGGGACGCGCGCCGGGGGAGCACGCGCCCGGACCCCTGCCGGACCACTGGGCCGCCGAGGCCGAGCTCCTGCTGCGGGCCGACGGGCACCCGCCCCGGGGCCGGCTCACCGTACGGTTCGGTGCCCGCAGCCACGGGGTCTTCGAGCTCGTCGCCCCCGACGAGGGCCACGCCCCGGCGCTGCGGCCGGTGCGGGAGCTGCCGTCGGCATCGGCGGCGGCCGCGCTGCCGGTACTGCCGGAGGCCGCGGCGAGGCCGCTGCCCGACCTCGAGCTGCTCCGCGCCGGCCTGCTCCGGGCCGACCGCCTGCACCCGCTCGTCGCGCGGGTGCTGGCGGGGCCGGGTCCCGTAGGGCCTTCCTTGCCCGTGCCGGCGGCCGGCCCGGCCGCCGCCACGGGTACGGACCCGCACCGGGTGGACTGCCTCGGGGAGGTGCACAGGATCGCCCTGCGGGACGGCACGCTGACGGCGGTGGACCACGAGCCCGCCCAACTGGCCCGTGAGGAACTGCTCATGGCGCTCGGCGGCCCCGGCCTGCCCTGTCTACGGGCGATCGACGCGGTGCACCGCAGCCCCGAGGCACTGCCCGCCGTCCGCGAGCGGCTCGGCCACGGCGATGTGACCGGCGCCCTGGCCGTGGTAGAAGGGCTGCTCGGTCCCGGCGCGGCGCTCCGTGAGGGTCCGCTGCGGGAGGCCCTGGAGGCGGCGGTGGCGGGCCGCCTGGACCAAGGGCTGTTCCGCGCGGGGCTGGTACCCGTGCATCCCGCCGCCGCCCTCGCGGAGGGGCTCGCCGGCCACCGTCCCCGGCTCGACCGCACCCTGCCCCGGGAGCTGCGCCGCAAGCGGGGCTCCCGCAGCCGCCCCCGAAGCGGCCTCCCCGCCTGACCCGCCCCTTCTCTCCCTCTCACGCCCGTCGGCGCGCGCGTACGGCCCGCCGCCGACGACGACGCCCCGACGGACGGATCCGCCGTCCCCGAACCCCTCCAGGTGATGCCCCATGTCTTCCAGCACCCTCCTCCCCGACCGCTCTCCCGCCCTTCCCGCCGCCGACTCCCGGCCCCAACTCTCCGTCGCGGCGGATCTCTTGACCCTCCTGCGGACCACGACCACGGAACCGCGCCCCGACGAACAGCTCGAAGCGCTGACCCTGGCCGTGGCGGCGGACCTGCCCGTCCTGCTCTGGGGCGAGCCCGGCATCGGGAAGACGGCCGCGCTGACCCAGCTCGCCGCCTCCCTGGGCCTGCCCCTGACGACCGTGATCGCGAGCGTCCACGAGCCGACGGACTTCTCCGGCCTGCCCGTCCTGGGCGAGGACCCGGCCCGGAACGGGGTGCCCATGGCGCCCCCGCAGTGGGCCGTGGAACTGGTCCGCGCCGGGCGGGGGCTGCTCTTCCTCGACGAGCTGTCCACCGCCACGCCCGCCGTGCAGGCCGCGCTGCTGCGCGTCGTGCTGGAGCGGAAGGTGGGCGCGCTGCAACTGCCGCCCGGCGTACGGATCGTGGCCGCGGCCAATCCGCGCGCCTCGGCCGCCGACGGCTGGGAGCTGAGCCCGCCCCTGGCCAACCGCTTCGTGCACCTCTACTGGGTCCACGACCGGGAGGTGGTGGTGCGTGGTCTCGGCGGGGTCTGGCCGCGTGCGGAGCTGCCCCGGCTGGACCCGGCGGGGCTGACCGAGGCGGTGGCGTTCGCCCGCCGCGCGGTCTGCGGCTTCCTGCACGCCCGGCCCACGCTGATCCACCGGCTGCCGACCACGGAGACCCGGCGCGGGGGTGCGTGGCCCTCGCCCCGCAGCTGGGAGGCCGCGATGACGCTGCTCGCCTTCGGCACGGCCGCCGCCGTCTCCCGCGACGTACTGGCCCTGCTGGTCAGGGGCGCGGTCGGCGACGGTCCCGGGCTGGAACTGCTCGCCCACATCGACCGGATGGAGCTGCCCGATCCGGACTCCCTGCTGGCCGACCCTGCCGCCGCCGAGCTGCCGGAACGCGGCGACCTGCGCCAGGCGGCCCTCGAAGGCGTGGTCGCCGCCGTCGGGGCGCGCCCGGAACGCGAGCGGTGGGAGGCGGCCTGGGCGGTGCTCGTCAAGGCGCTGGAGACCGGGGCGCCGGATCTGCTGGTCGGCCCGGCGAAGGCACTCGCCGCCCTGCGGCGCGACGGGTGGGAGGTCCCCGAGGCGATGGAGCGGCTCGCGCCGGTGGTCGGGCTCGCCCGGCGGGCGGAGAACTCGGTGGCCCGCACCGCGAAGGCCGCCGGCGGCCGCGCGGCGGTGCGCCGATGACCACCCCGGCCCACGCGCGCCCGCGTCCGCGCCCCATGGCCCCTCCCCCGCCGCCGCGCCCCGTGCGGGCGGCGGTCCCCGGCCCACCGCCCGGCGGCCCCACGGTCCCGCTGGACACGGAGAAGCTGCTGGCCGCCCGGCTGCACGCGGCCACCGTCCGGCCGTACCTGGCCGGGGCGCTGTTCGCGCTGCACGTGGTGGAGGACCGGTCGGTGCCCACGATGGCGGTGGACGCCCACTGGCGCTGTTACGTCTCCCCGTCCTTCGTGGCGCGCACCCCGCTGGAGCAGCTGGCCGGGGTGTGGGTGCACGAGGTCTCCCACCTGCTGCGGGACCACCACGAGCGCGGCGAGCGGTACGCGCGGGAGCACGGGGAGAGCGGTCCGGGGCAGCGGCTGCGGCAGAACATCGCCGCCGACTTCGAGATCAACGACGACATCTTCGGCGACGGCCTGCCCGTGCCCGCCGGGGCCGTGCGGCCGGCCATGATGGGCCTGACCGACGGGCTGCTGATGGAGGAGTACCTGCGCGGCTTCTCGATGAGCGACCCCACCCCGCAACTGGCCTGGCTGGACTGCGGCAGCGGCGCCGACGGCTGGGCGCGGCCCTGGGACCGGGGACCGGACGGCGCGCACGCGCTGAGCCGGCAGCAGCGGGACGCGGTCCGCTTCCGGGTGGCCGAGGCGATCACCGGCCGGCCCGGCGACGCGCCTGAGGGCTGGCGGAGGTGGGCCGACGAGGCCTTCCATCCCCCGCAGCCGTGGCGGCAGCTGCTCGGCGCGGCGGTCCGGGCGGCGGCGGGCGGCCAGGGGGCGGCCGAGGACCACAGCTACCGGCCTCCGTCGCGGCGCTCCGCCGGGGTTCCCGGTGTCGTGCTGCCCAGCCTGCGGCGGATGCCGCCCCGGGTCTGCGTGGTGATCGACACCTCCGGGTCGGTCAGCGACGCCGAACTCGGGACCGCGCTGCTCGAGGTCGCGGCGATCTCACGGGCGGTGGGCGGTCGGCGCGATCTGGTCTCCGTGATCTCCTGCGACGCGGCGGCGGGGGTGGCGGTACCGCTGTGCCGTGCCGAGAACCTGGAGCTGATCGGCGGCGGCGGTACGGCCCTGCGGTCGGGCTTCGCCCGGGCGCTGCGCTCCCGGCCCCGCCCGGACGTGATCGTCGCGCTGACGGACGGGCAGACCCCGTGGCCCTCGGCCCAGCCGTCCTGCCGCACGGTCGTGGGCCTCTTCCCCCGCCCGGCCACGGCCGACGACGAGAACGAGGAGGACCCGGACCGCCTTTCGGGGCCACCCCCGTGGGCCCACGTCGTCCACCTGGGCTGAGGCCCGGCGCGTCCTGGGGGGAAGGGTGACGGAAGTCTTACGGGCCGGTGCGGGAGCCGTCGGTGGGGGGCGGGGTTCCGTAGCGTGGCCGGCATGCGGGTACTTGTCACAGGAGGAGCCGGGTTCATCGGCTCGCACGTCGTCACCGTCCTCTCGGCCGAGGGGCACACACCGGTGGTGCTGGACGCGTTGTTGCCGACCGCCCATCCGGGGCCTCCCGAGGTGCCGGACGCCGAGTTCGTCCGGGGGGACGTCCGGGACGCCGAGGCGGTGGGGCGGGCTCTGCGCGGCGTGGACGCCGTGTGCCATCAGGCCGCGATGGTGGGCTTGGGGAAGGACTTCGCGGACGCGCCGCAGTACGTCGCCTGCAACGACCTCGGGACGGCGGTGCTGCTGGCCGGGATGGCGGAGGCCGGGGTGCGGCGGTTCGTGCAGGCGGGGTCGATGGTGGTGTACGGGGAGGGGCGGTACGAGTGCCCCGAGCACGGGGTGGTGCGGCCGGGGCCCCGGGCGGTCGCGGATCTGGAGGCGGGCCGGTTCGAGCCGCGGTGCCCGCGCTGCGGGGCCGGGCTGGTCCCCGGGCTGGTGGGCGAGGACGCGCCGGCGGATCCGCGGAACGTGTACGCGACGACGAAGCTCGCGCAGGAGCACCTGGCCGCCGCTTGGGCGCGGTCGACCGGTGGTACGGCCGTGTCGCTGCGCTACCACAACGTGTACGGGCCGGGGATGCCGCGGGACACCCCGTACGCGGGTGTGGCGTCCTTCTTCCGGTCCGCGCTGGCCCGGGGCGAGGCCCCGCGGGTGTTCGAGGACGGCGGGCAGCGGCGGGACTTCGTGCACGTGCGGGACGTGGCGCGGGCGAACGCGGTGGCCCTGGCCGGTGCCCGGGGCCTGCCGGAGGGCGGGCACCGGGCGTACAACGTGGGCAGCGGCGATCCGCACACCGTGGGGGAGATGGCCGCCGCGCTCTCGGCGGCGCACGGCGGCCCGGCGCCCGTGGTGACGGGCGAGTTCCGGCTGGGCGACGTCCGGCACATCACGGCGGACTCGTCCCGGCTGCGAGGTGAGCTGGGCTGGCGTCCGGAGGTGGCGTTCGCCGTGGGGATGGCCGAGTTCGCCCGGGCCGGGCAGCGGGCCCCCGCCCGCGCCGTCGGGTAGCGGGGGCGGGGCGGGCGGTTCAGACGCCGCGGCCGGGGCCCCTCGTGGCGGAGCTGCTCGGGCGTCCCGGCCGTGCGGCGAGCGTGCGTGCCTGGCCGGGCAGCCCCGGCGGGGGTGGTCAGACGGGCCCCAGGGGCAGGGTGACCTCGAAGCAGCAGCCGCCGGGCACGTTGTGGACGCGCGCCCGGCCGGAGTGGGCCTCGACGATGCCCCGTACGATCGCCAGCCCGAGCCCGGCGCCGGCGGGGGGCGTGCGGGCGGGGTTGCCGCGCCAGCCGGTGTCGAAGACCTTCGGCAGGTCCGCCTCGGGGATGCCGCCGCAGCCGTCGGTGACGGACAGGACGGCGGTGTCCTCGTGCCGGTCGACGCGTACGGCGACGGTGCCGTCGGCGGGGGTGTGGCGGATGGCGTTGACGAGGAGGTTGGCCAGGACTCGGGTCATCTCCTTGCCGTCCACCTCGACCGGGACCGGGGCGATCTCGGCGCCGCACAGCCGTACGCCGCGCTCGCGGGCGAGCGGGTCGGCGCCCAGGAGGGCGTCGGCCGCCAGGTCCCGGAGGGAGACGCGGCCGGTGGTCAGTTCGAGGGCCCCGGCGTGGATGCGGGAGAGCTCGAAGAGGTCGCCGACCATCGTGTCGAGCCGTTCGACCTCGGTGCGGATCTGCCGGTGGTAGCGGGCGGGGTCCGCGGCCATCCCGTCCTCCAGGGCCTCGGCCATGGCCCGGAGCCCGGCGAGCGGGGTGCGCAGGTCGTGGGAGATCCAGGCGACGAGCTCGCGGCGGGAGGACTCCAGGGCGCGCTCGCGCTCCCGGGAGGCGGTGAGCCGGGCGCTGGTGGCGGCGAGTTCACGGGTCACCTCGGCCAGTTCGGCGGTGGCCCGGGCCGGGGGCACGGCGAAGCCGCCGCCGTCGCCGAAGTCGCGGGCCGCGCGGGCGAGGTCGCGGCCGCGGGCCACGACCCACCGTCCGAGCGCCAGGGCGGTGGCCAGGGAGACGACGGCGGCCATGGCGACCACGAGGGTGACGACGCTCAGGTCGTGCGGGGAGAGGAACATCGCCCGGGCGACGGCGAGGGTGCCCGCGAGCATGGCCGTGACGGCGACCGAGGCGACCACGATCAGGGAGACGGCGACGGACCGGTGCCGCAGCAGGCGCAGGGCGACCGCGCCCAGCAGGCCTGCGCAGGCCGCGCCGCCGAACGCGAAGGCCGCGATCAGCAGGATGTCCTTCATGCGGAGCCCTCCCCCGCGCCCGCCTCGAAGCGGTACCCGACGCCCCAGACGGTCTGGATGAGCCGGGGCGCCGCCGGATCGTCCTCGATCTTGGCGCGCAGGCGGCGTACGTGGACGGTGACGGTGGACAGGTCGCCGAACTCCCAGCCCCACACGTCCCGCATCAGCTCCTCGCGCCCGTGGGCCCGGCCGGGATGGGTGAGGAAGTGTGCGAGGAGGTCGAACTCCCGCAGGGTGAGCGTGAGTTCCCGCCCGTGGCGGACGGCCCGGCGGGTATGCGGATCGAGCCGGATCCCGGCCCCGGTCAGCGGTGCGCCCGCGCCGGAGGCCGCCGGTGCCGCGGCCCGGCTGCGGCGCAGGACGGACTCGACGCGCAGGACCAGCTCGCGCGGGCTGAAGGGCTTGGTGACGTAGTCGTCCGCGCCGAGCTCCAGGCCGGCGATCCGGTCGTCCTCGTCTCCGCGCGCCGTCAGCATGATCACCGGAACGGGTCGCTCGGCGCGCAGCCGCCTGCACACCTCCAGCCCGTCGATGCCGGGCAGCATGAGGTCGAGGACGACCAGGTCCGGCTCGTGCCGGGCGGCGGCGTCGAGGGCCGCGGGGCCGTCGGCGGCGTGGTGGACGCTGTGGCCGGCCCGGGTGAGGTAGCCGGTGACGACCTCGGCGACGGTGGGGTCGTCGTCGACGACGAGGACCCGGGCGGGCGGGGCGGGCCGGGGCGTGCGGGTGGCCGTGCTCATGGCGGCAAGCCTCCCACCCGGGGGCCGCTCCGTCTGCGGCGGCCGGCCCCCGGACGGCCGACGTCCGCGTTTCGTAAGGAGTCGATGTCCGCTATGTCCCCGGGGAGTTCCTACGGTGGCAGTCGTGACCGAACTTTCCGTGGACGTCGTCCTGCCCTGCCTGAACGAGGCCGAGGCCCTGCCCTGGGTGCTCGCCCGCATCCCCGCCGGCTGGCGGGCCCTGGTCGTGGACAACGGGTCCACCGACGGATCCGCCGACATCGCCCGCTCCCTGGGCGCCACCGTGGTGCCGGAGCCCCGGCGCGGCTTCGGGGCCGCCTGCCACGCCGGGCTCCTGGCCGCCGAGGCCGAGTACGTCTGCTTCTGCGACTGCGACGCCTCCCTCGACCCCGGCCTGCTGAGCGGATTCGTCCGGGCGGTCGCGGCCGGCGAGGCCGACCTGGTGCTCGGCCGCCGCCGCCCGCAGGGCCGGGGGGCCTGGCCCGCGCACGCCCGGGCGGGGAACCTCGCCCTCTCCCGGATGCTGCGCCGCCGCACCGGTCTGCGCCTGCACGACCTCGGCCCCCTGCGGGCCATGCGGCGCGAGGACCTGCTGCGCCTGCGGCTGACCGACCGGCGCTCCGGCTACCCGCTGCAGATGGTCGTACGGGCGGCGGACGCGGGCTGGCGGGTGCGCGAGGAGGACGTGCCCTACCTGCCGCGCAGCGGCAGGTCCAAGGTCACCGGCACCTGGCGGGGTACCTGGCACGCGGTCCGCGACATGCGCGCCGTCCTCGCCGAGCCCCCGTACGTTCCCGCCGTCCCCGGCCGGGCCGAGTGGCCGGGGGGCGCGCGGTGACCAGCCTGATCGTGATCGCCAAGGCTCCCCTGCCCGGCCGGGTCAAGACCCGGCTCACCCCGCCGTTCACCCCAGAGCAGGCGGCGGGCCTGGCCGAGGCCGCGCTCGCCGACACCCTGGCGGCGGCTGCGGCCACCCCGGCCGGGCGGCACGTCCTGGTGCTGGACGGCGCCCCGGGGCCGTGGCTGCCGCCCGGTTTCGAGGTCGTGCCGCAGCGCGGCGGGGGCCTCGACGAACGCCTCGCGGCCGCGTTCGCCGACTGCGCCGGGCCGGCGCTGCTGATCGGCATGGACACCCCGCAGGTGACCCCGGAGCTCCTGGCGCCCGCGCTGGCCTTCGACACGTGCGACGCCTGGTTCGGCCCGGCCGCGGACGGCGGGTTCTGGGCCCTGGGCCTGGCGGCGGCGGACCCGGCGCTGCTGCTCGGCGTGCCCATGTCCGTGCCCGAGACCGGGGCGGTGCAGTTCGAGCGGCTGCGCGCCGCCGGGCTGCGCACCCGCCTGCTGCCCCGGCTGCGGGACGTG
Organism: Streptomyces sp. NPDC001594; assembly: GCF_042893675.1. Classification (NCBI taxonomy): domain Bacteria; kingdom Bacillati; phylum Actinomycetota; class Actinomycetes; order Kitasatosporales; family Streptomycetaceae; genus Streptomyces; species Streptomyces sp. NPDC001594. Next base: position 324,369 of record NZ_JBIAVB010000001.1, read on the forward strand.
GACACCGCCGCCGACGCCGCCGAGGTGGCCGCCCTGGCGCCCGCCGGCCGGTTCGCCGCGCGGTACCGGCGGCTCAGCGCGCGGACGCCGGTGGTCCGATGAGCGCCCGCGCCGCCTCCCGGCCGCCCACCGCCCCGCGGACACCCGCCCGCCCGGGTCCCGGCCCCGGCCCCGGACCCGCCTGGCGGGCCGACCCGTACGCCCTGGCCCTGCGCACCGGGCAGGGTCCCCTGTTCCTGCGGCGGGCGGACGGCTGGCTGCTGCCCCTGGACGTCGAACGCTGGTGCGCCGGGACCGACGCCGCCGACGAGAGCGTGCTCGCCCGCTGCCGCGGAAGCGTCCTCGACATCGGCTGCGGACCCGGCAGGCTCGTCGCGGCGCTGGCCGAACGGGGCCACCGCGCCCTCGGCATCGACGTCACCCCGGCCGCGGTGACCCGGACCGTGCGCCGCGGCGGTACGGCCCTGTGCCGCTCCGTCTTCGAGCCCCTGCCCGGCGAACGCCGCTGGCACACGGCCCTGCTGATCGACGGCAACATCGGCATCGGCGGCGACCCCGGCGCCCTGCTGGAGCGCACCGCGGCCCTGCTCGCGCCCGGCGGGCGCCTGGTCGCCGAGACCGCGCCCGTGGAGGTGGACGAGCGGTGCGAGGTGCGTCTCGACGACGGGCGCGGCACGCTCGGCACCCCCTTCCCGTGGGCCCGGGTGGGCCGCCGGGCGCTGCTGCGCCACGCGGAGGCAGCGGGCTGGTGCGCCGCAGGGAGCTGGACGGTGGCCGGCCGGCACTTCGCCGAGCTGGTCGCCGGGGCGCGGGCCCGCACCACCGCCCCGAGGGCCGGCCGGTGATCCGGCCGGCCGCCGGTCCCGCACGGGCCACCGCCGCCACCGCCGTCCTGGTGACCGCCCTGGTCACGCTGCTCGTCCTCACCGTGCGCGAGGACGGCTACTTCACGGACCCGGCCGGCCTGTCCTGGCTGTACGCCGCCTGCTGGGCCCTGTTCGCGGCGGCGGTGTGGTCCCTGCGCCGGGTTCCCGCCCGGCACGCCGCCGCCCTCGTCCTCGCCGGCGGCCTCGCCGTCGCCGCGACGGGCCTGGTCGCCCCGCCCCGCACCAGCACCGACTCCTACCGCTACGCCTGGGACGGCCGCGTGCAGGCGGCGGGCGTCTCGCCCTACGACCACGCCCCGGCCGACGCCGCCCTCCTGCCGTACCGCGACGGCTGGCTGTTCCCCACCGGGAAGGCGTGCGCCGGGCCGGACCTGGCCGCGGTGTCCCCGGGCGTGTGCACCCGCATCAACCGGCCCCGGGTCCACACGATCTACCCGCCGGCCGGCGAGCTGTACTTCCTCCTGGTCCACGCCCTCTCCCCCGACGGAGTCCGCCACAAGGCCTTCCAGGTGGGCGGCGCCGTACTCGCCGTCGCCACCACCCTGGCGCTGCTGGGCGTCCTGCGCCGGCGCGGAGACCCCCGCCGCGCGGCGTACTGGGCCTGGTGCCCGGCGATCGCGGTCGAGGCCGTCAACAACGCCCACGCGGACGTCCTCGCCGTCCTGCTGTCCGTCCTCGCCCTGGGTCTGACGGTGCGCCACCGGGCCCGGGGCGGCGCGCTGCTCGGCCTGGCCACCGCCGTCAAGCTCCTGCCCGCCGTCCTGCTCCCCGGCGCCCTGTCCGGTGTACGCCGGGTGCGTGCCGCCGCCGCCGTCCTGCTGCCGTCCGCGGCGGTCCTCACCGCCCTGTACCTGCCGTACGTGCTGCTCTCCCGGTCCTCCGTCCTCGGCTACCTCGCGGGATACGCCGACGAGGAGGGCTACCAGGACCCGTCCGCCGGCGACCGCTACGCGCTCCTGCGCCTGCTGGTGCCCGGCTCCTGGGCCGTGCCGTGCGTCGTCGCGGGAATGGCCGCCGTCAGCGTGTACGTGATCCGGCGGGGCGACCCCGGGCGCCCGTGGAGCGGTGCCCTCCTGGTCACCGGGACCGCGTTCCTGCTGACCACCCCCGGCTACTCCTGGTACGCCCTGCTCCTGATCGCCCTGGTGGCGCTGGACGGCCGCTGGGAGTGGCTCGGCGTCGCGGTCGCGGGCGCGGCCGCCTACCTGACGGGCCGGGTCGTCCCGCACGCCGGCACGGCCGGGTACGCGGCGGCCGCGCTGGCCGTCCTCTGCGGCTGGGCGGTGCGCCGGCGCCGCCTGCCGCGCAGCCGTCCGGACCGCGTGCCGGAGCCGTGCCCCACACCGGGAGAGCACCGGTGAGCCCCCGCGAACGGAACCTGTGGAGGAACCCCATGGACGCGAAGAACGGCCCGCGGGCCGCATCCCCCGGCCCGGCGCGCGGGGAGGAGGAACCGGAACCCGGCGGTGTCGCGCTGCGGCTCGCCCGGCTGCGGTCGGGCCTGGGGGCCGCGTGGGCGGCCGGTCCGCCGCGCGGCCCCTCCCGGCCGGAGTTCTGGCGCAGCCCGCTGCGCGGCCCGTGGCTGACGGCGGTGTTCGGGATGGTCCTGCTCCTCGGCGTCACGGTCCTGTTCGCCACGGGCCTGCTGTCGTACGCCGCGTACGAGCCCGGCCTCGCGGCGGTCAACGACCAGACGCCGGGCAAGGGCTTGCTGGGCTTCTACCTCTTCTCCTGGCCGACCTCCCCGTACTGGCTCTACCGGGTCACCCAGGGAGTGCACGTCACGCTCGGGGTCGTGCTCGTGCCGGTGCTGCTGGCCAAGCTGTGGTCGGTGATCCCGAAGCTGTTCGCCTGGCCCCCCGTGCGGTCGCCCGCCCAGGCCCTCGAGCGGCTCTCGCTGCTCCTGCTGGTGGGGGGCGCGGGGTTCGAGTTCGCCACCGGCATCCTCAACACGCAGCTCCACTACGTCTTCCCGGGCTCCTTCTACACGCTGCACTTCTACGGGGCCTGGGTGTTCATCGGCGCCTTCGCGGTCCACGTGGCCCTCCGGCTGGGCCGGGCCGTGCGGGCCCTGCGTGCCGGGCCCCGGCAGCCGGCCCCGGACAGCGAGGAGGCGGCCGGCCTGGTCTCCCCCGCCCCGGCCGCGCCCACGATCTCGCGGCGGGGCGCGCTGGGCATGGTCGGGCTGGGCTCCCTCGCGCTGCTCGCCGTCACCGTCGGACAGAGCCTGGGCGGCCGGCTGCGCCGCACGGCCCTGCTGGCGCCGCACGGCCAGGAGCCGGGCTCCGGCCCCAACGGCTTCCAGATCAACAAGACGGCCGCCTCCGTCGGCATCCGCCCCAGCGACACCGGCCCGGCCTGGCGGCTGACCGTGCGCGGCGGGGGCCGGCAGGTCGACCTCACGTACGCCCGGCTGCTCGGGCTCCCGCAGAACGAGGCGCTGCTGCCCATCGCCTGCGTGGAGGGCTGGTCGACCGCCGACCAGCTCTGGAGCGGTGTGCGCCTCACGGACCTGGCCGCTCTCGTCGGCCTGGGCACGGACACCCCGCAGGCCCTGGTCGAGTCCGTCCAGCGGGGCGGTTCGTTCGCGTCGGTGGTCCTGAGCGCCCCTCAGGTCCGGGACGGGCGCTCGCTGCTGGCCGTGCGCGTCAACGGGGCGGTCCTGTCCGCCGACCACGGCCACCCGGCCCGGGTGATCGTCCCCGGGGCACCCGGCGTCCACAACACCAAGTGGGTCACCCGCCTGACCTTCGGAGAGCCGTCATGAAGCAGACCCCCGCCGCGGCCCCGGCCGGCTTCCGCCGCCGTTACGGCTCCTCCCCGTTCCACCTGCTCCTGCTGCTCGCCTCGTTCGCCCTGGCCTGCTACGCGGGGGTGCGCCTGCTCACGGGAGACACCCTCGGGGTGGCCGTGTGGTTCGTGGGGGCCGCGCTCCTGCACGACCTCGTGCTGCTCCCGCTGTACGCGCTCGCGGACCTGGCCGTCCAGCGGCTCCTCGGGCGGGGTGCGGAGGGTGGGTCGCGGATGCCGCGAGCCGGCGTCAACCACGTCCGGGTGCCCGCCTTCGTCTCCGGCGTCCTGCTGCTCGTGTACTGGCCGCTGGTCCTGGGGCGGGTCGACCACTTCACGAGCAGCACCGGCCTGCCCTCGGACGTGTTCCTGGGGCGGTGGCTGCTGATCACCGCCTGCCTGTTCGCCGCGTCGGCGGCCGTCCTCGCCGTGCGGCTGTGGCACGGGGGCAGGGGCGCGCGCAGGCAGCGGGCCCGCGCCCGCCGCGCCGCGCGCCGGGGGACCGCCGCGGGGTCCCGCTGAGGGGTCCCGCTGAGGGGGGTCAGGTGGCGTGGGCCGGGCGGTGATCGCCGTCGGGGCGGTCCTGCTCGGCCGTCCAGGCGATCTCGAAGTACCTGACGCGTTCGTCGTGGCCGGCCGTTCGCATGCCCGCCGCCGTCATCACGTGGTGGGAGGCGGTGTTGTCGAGGTCGGCGTCGCCCTTCACCCTGGCGGCGCCCCGGGCACGCGCGAACCGCAGCAGTTCGCGGAGGGCTTCGGAGGCGTATCCGCGGCCCCGGGCCGAGGAGACCAGGCCGTACCCGATGGTGACGCTGCCGGCCGCGTCCGGGGGTCCGTGGAACCCCACGCCGCCGATCGCCCGGCCGTCCGCCCGGAGGCGGATCTCATAGTTGCCGAACGGGTGGGGATCGCCGGTGTCCGCGCAGGTGTCCAGGAAGCGCCCGGCGGCGAGGACGTCCCCGTCGGCGGGGTATCCGGGCGCCCAGCTGGCGCGGTCGTCCGGCGTGCCCGCCACGACCGCCTCGGCCTCGCCGACGGTCATCGGGTGCAGCACGAGCCGCTCGGTCACGAGATCTCCCATGACACGGAGGAATATCACGCGGGGCGACCGGACCGCACCGGGATTTCCCGCGCCTGTCGGGGCCCCTGCGCGGGCCGCGGGCGCCGACCTCGCGCGGGCCTTCTCCGACTGCACGTCGTACGCCTACGAGCTGGACAGCCCCGCACCTCCACCCTGCGTGCCACCCAGGTGTACCGCAGGCAAGCCGGCGTCTGGGCGGTGGCCCACCGGCACGGGGACACCCTGACCCCGTAGACGACCTTCGCCGGACGGGGCCGGGTACGCGGATCCGGCCGGCGCCGCCGTGCGGTTCAGCCGAGCACCAGCGGGAGCCCGGCGGCGAGGGGGCCCAGCGCCGCCCGCTCGGCGGCGGTCGGGACGCGGCGGCCGGTGCCGACGAGCAGGGCGTCCCGGTCGGGGAGCGAGGCGGGGAAGGGGGCGCCCGCGATCCGCTCCAGGGCCGTGCGGGCCGCCGCGAGGGTCTCGGCGGGCGGTGGCGGGGCGGCGGGCAGGTGCGCGATCAGGTCGAGGTGGTGCAGGGTCCATTCCAGGACGTACGCCGACAGGTAGTCGGCGACGGTGAGCACCTCGCCCCGGGTGCCGACGCGGGCCGCCGGATCGGCGAGCGAGGCCGCCCGGCCGGCGGCCGAACCGGCGTCGTCGAGGTGGAACTTGAGCCACCGCGGCTCGCCGTAGGCCGCCGCCAGCCGGGGGATCAGCGCGTCGAGCGGGTCCTCTCCCGTCGGGGGGTCGACCAGCTTCCAGTAGGTGACCGCGTCCACGGTCGGTTCCGTCACAGCCGGGGTGACCAGGGTGATCAGGACGTCCTGGGCGTCGATGACCAGGTGGCACACCAGGTCCCGCACGAGCCAGCCGGCGCAGCCGGACGGCCGCTCGAAGTCCTGGTCCGGGAGGTCGGCGACCGCCGCCCGCAAGGCCGTCCATGAGCGTGAGAAGAGGTCCATCACGGGACGGTAACCCGATGGCCCGGTCCCGCGCGGGTGCCGGGAGCCCGGATTCGGGCCGGAGGGCCCCTCCGTCACGCGGAGGGGCCTGGGACGCGGAGGGGCCCTGGGGTGCAGAAGCCCCGTGCCGCTGCCTCCCTGTCCGACGATCTTCCGCGGGGTGATCCGGACGACCACGCGCGGGACGTCGTCGACCGAACTCGGGTTGAACTCGCGGTACTTCTTGCCGGTGTACTTGACCGACAGCTCGTCGATGAGCTCCTGGCCGCCCTCGGTGGTGAGCTGGGCGGTGCCGCGGATCTCGGCGTAGGTGTAGGGGGCGTCGAAGGGCTGGAGCAGCACGGTGACGCGCGGGTCACGGCGCATGTTCAGCTCCTTGCGCCGCCCCACGGTCGTCGAGACCAGCACGTCGTGGCCGTCCCGCTTCACCCAGACCGGGGACACCTGCGGGCTGCCGTCGGTCTGGATGGTGGCGATGTTCACGAAGACGGGGCTGTCGAGCAGCTCCATGAGCCGGTCGCTGAGCTCAGCGGACACGAGGGGTCCTTCCGTACGGGGTACGGATGTTGCGTGCCCCATTAGTTCAGCCCGACGCCCGATTCGCGGCACCCGCTAGGCCGTCGGAGTGGCGGCCGCACCGCTGCCGCGGGGCAAACCGGATGCCGGGCGGTGTCCGGTGTGCCCCCCACGTCCCCGCCCGTGCGGGCCGCCGTCAGCGTCACCCCCGCCCGGATCCCCGGAGGTGTGCGACCGGATCGCCGGCGACCTGCGCCCGCGGATGCGGCGCCTGGCCACCCTGCGCGGCAAGGGGGCCGGGGGCATCCTGGGCGAGCCGCACGCACACGGCGCGGGGCGTCCGTACGCGGAGGCGCGCCGCCAGGCGTCGACCCCGGACATCCCGCGCGGGCCGGTACTTCCCGGCCCGGGGAGACGGCCCGCTGCACCTTCGGCGTGGTGCTCGACACCTCCCGGTCGATGAACGCCGCCCTGCTCAGCAAGGGACTGGGCGCGATCGCCGCCGTTCGGACCGCCCCCGGCCGCCTGGCGCGCTCGCCCCGCCGCCCCGCCGTAGGCTGGACGTGCACGCGCACCGCGAGGGTACGTGCGTGCTCTCGGCGCGTCAGTTCGCTTCAGTTTCAACCAACTCGGGGACCCGACTCCTTTACGGAAGGAGACCCCGATGACCGCCAAGACCCGCGCCCACGGATCCGGCTCCCTCCAGGACCCCGGCATCCCCTCGATCGGCGTCGGCCTGGACCCGCCGGCCCCCGCCTCCCCGCAATCCCCGAGCACCGGGTACGACCCCGGGTTCCTCACCGTGCCGGTACCCACCCCGTCGCTCGGCCCCGCCATCCAGGACAGCGCCGTACGGCTCGACGGCTCCGAGGTGATCCCGTACACCCACTTCTCCCTGGCGCTGAGCAAGCCGCGGCGCTTCGCGATCTGGGTGGCGTGGAACATCGACGGCGGCGCCCTCAAGGCCCTCACCCGCAAGGGGATCGACTTCGTCACGGACCCGCGCCTGCCGGCCGAGGACCAGGTCGACAACACGCTCTACCAGGGCGCCGACAACCGGCTCGACCGCGGCCACATAGCCCGCCGTGCCGACCTCTGCTGGGGCCCGCTGCCCGAGGCCGAGAAGGCCAACCACGATTCGTTCTTCTACACCAACATCACTCCGCAGATGGACGACTTCAACCAGAGCAAGCGCGACGGCCTCTGGGGCAGGCTGGAGGACGCGGTCTTCGCGGACGTGGACGTGGAGGACCTCAAGGTGAGCGTCTTCGGCGGGCCGGTCTTCCAGGACGACGACCGCGAGTTCCGCGGCGTGCGGATACCGCGCGCGTTCTGGAAGATCATCGTCTTCTCCGAACAGGGCACGCTCAAGGCCAAGGCGTTCCTGCTGGCGCAGAGCCTGGTCCTGCCCGAGTCCCTCGACCTGGACGAGTTCCGTGTCTTCCAGGTCAAGGTCGACGAGGTCGAGAAGCAGGCCCACGTCCGCTTCCCCACGGTGATGACCGACGCGGACACCTTCGTGGTGCCCCGGTCGCTGGGGCTGCGCAGGCCCCTGGAGAGCCTGGAGGGAATCGACTGGAGCTGACCCGGCCGGCCACACCGTCGGACGGATCAGCCTGGTCCGGTGCGAGACACCGCGCGACCGGGTGACCACCGCGCGTGGCGTCCGGTGGCCGCCCGGCCGGGGGCGCCGGGCGGGGGGCGGTCAGGACCGGTGCGGTCCTGCGGCCATCTCCTCGATGATCTTGTTGCAGAACGCCGGGAGGTCGTCCGGGCTGCGGCTGGTGACCAGCCCGTTGTCGCTGACGACCTCCTGGTCGACGACCGTGGCCCCCGCGTTGCGGAGGTCGGTGCGCAGGCTGGGCCAGGAAGTCAGGGTCCTGCCGCGGACGACGTCTGCTTCGATCAGGGTCCACGGGGCGTGGCAGATCGCGGCGACCGGCTTGCCCGACGCGACGAAGTCGTGCACGAACGCCACGGCCTTCTCGTCCTGGCGGAGCTTGTCGGGATTGACGGCGCCGCCGGGCAGGATCAGGGCGTCGAAGTCGTCGACCGACACGTCGCCGACCATGGCCTCGACGGTGAAGAGGTCGGCGGGCTCGATGTCGGAGCGCATCGCCTGCACCTTCCCGTCCTGGACCCCGCCGTCGACGGACACGAGGACCGTACGGGCGCCGGCGGCCCGGACCGCGTCACGGGGCTGCACCAACTCGTCCTGCTCGACCCCGCTCGCGGCGAGGATGGCGACCTTCTTGTCCGCCAGAAGCGCACTGCTCATGACCGGCCTCCTTCAGCCGTGGGAGACGGCGCCCGGCCACCGGGCGCCCTTCCTGCCGCCTACCCACCCCGGCGCCGGCCATGGTGACTCCGGCGCGGTTCCTCGCCGCACGCGGCCCGCTCCCGGGCGCCGCTCGGCCTCCTCGTAGCGGCGCGGGTCGGCCCGCGCCGCCTCCACCCGGGCCTGCGAATGGCGTCGTGATCCGCCCTCGGACGGGTGAGATCACCGACGCGGCCGGGAGAGGTCCTGTGGGCGGGGAAGGCTCGGCAGCGGAGATCCGACGACGGCGGCCGGTGCCGCCCAGGCGGGAGGAGACGCTGTTGGACGCCATCGTGCTGCTGCGCGAAGACCACAAGACCGTCGAGAAGCTCTTCAAGCGGTTCGAGAAGACCGACGACGAGGACACCACCGAGCGGCGCCGGATCGCCGACGAGGTGATCGAGGAGCTCACGGTTCACGCCTGGATCGAGGAGCAGTACTTCTACCCGGCCGCCCGCGAGGCCGCTCCCGACACCAAGGACCATGTCCTGGAGAGCATCGAGGAGCACCACGCGGTGGTGTGGATGCTGTCCGAGCTCAAGTCCATGGACGCCGCCGACGAGCGGTTCAAGGCCAAGATGACCGTGCTGATGGAGCAGGTGCGCCATCACGTCGAGGAGGAGGAGCAGGACTGGTTCCCCGACGTCCGCAAGGCCATGGGCCGTAACCGCCTCGTCGACCTCGGCCTGCAGCTGGAGGAGGCCAAGGGGCAGGCGCCGCGGGATCCGCTGAAGGTACCCAGCGCGGCCTCCGGATGATCATCGTGCCGGCACCCCGGGGCACGGGCCGCCGGACACGGGGCCGCCGGGTGAGCGGGGCGGGGGCCGCGCTCCTGGCCGTGGCGGCCGTCGTGGGCCTGGGTGGGTGCGGGGCGCCGGGGCCGCGCGCGGACGACGCGGTGTCCGCCGCGCGTGCGTTCGAGAGCGCCCTGGGCACCCTGCGCTTCGGGCAGGCCTGCGCGCTGCTGGCACCGCAGACCCGCCAGGAGCTGGCCGCCGGGGAGGAATGCGCCCGCGCCCTGGCGAAGGAGCGGCTGCCGGCCGCCGCCGGTGAGGCCTCTGGCGGGACGGCGCAGGTGTACGGGCGGCAGGCGATGGTGCGCGTCGGCGGGGACACGCTGTTCCTGTCCCAGTTCGACCGGGGGTGGAAGGTCACCGCCGCCGGCTGCACGGCGCGGCCCGAGCTGCCCTACGACTGCCGGGTCAAGGGGGGCTGAGGCGTGCGCGGACTGTTCGTCACGGTCCTGGCGGTCATCCTCGTCGGGCTGGGCTACTTCACCACGATCGGGCTGCTGCAACGATGACCACACGACCGAGCCGGCCGCGCGGCTTCTGGCGGGACAACAGCCTCACCCTGGCCTTCGGCGCGGCCTTCCTGATCGTCCTGGCCTGCCAGGCCATCGCGGGCCGGGCCGAGTTCAACGAGCAGCTCGCCACCGCCGGGCTGCAGCAGGTCACCTTCCCCGAATACCTGACCTCGTCCGACTTCGCCGTCGACGTGACGGAGAACTGGCAGTCGGAGTTCCTACAGTTCTTCCTTTACATCTTCGGCACCGTCTGGCTGCTCCAGCGCGGCTCCCCCGAGTCGAAGAAGCTGGACGAGGCCGGGCCCGAGAGCGAGGAGAAGCAGCGAATGGGCGAGCACGCCCGCGGCGATTCCCCGGCGTGGGCCGGGGCGGGGGGCTGGCGTCAGACGCTGTACTCGCGCTCGCTCGGCATCGTGATGGCCCTGCTGTTCCTGCTGTCCTGGCTCGCGCAGTCCATCGCCGGCACGGCGGCCTACAACGCCGAGCAGCTGCGGGAGCTGTCCGATCCGGTCAGCTGGGCCGCCTACCTGGCGTCGGCCGACTTCTGGAGCCGGACCCTGCAGAACTGGCAGTCCGAGCTCCTCGCGGTGGCCGCCATGGCCATCCTCTCGGTCTACCTCCGCCAGCGCGGATCCCCCGAATCCAAGCCCGTCGGCGCTCCGCACCACGCCACCGGCGTCGAAGGCTAGGGCGTCGCGGGAGCGCGGGCGTCATCCCTTGCGCAGCTTCCCGGTGCCCTTCCCGGTGTCCACGCCGGTGTAGGCCTCGTCGGTCTTGCCGCCGCTGGGGCGCTGGGAGCGGCCGCGGGGCCCCAGGTCGTGGTGGCCCTTGGAGGATCCGTCCTTGGCGAGGTCCTCGCCGCTGCGTGAGGTGCTCTCCACGGGTACCACCTCGTCGGCGCCGTCGGAGGGTGCCTTCCTCGTCCGGCGCGGGGACTTCCCCGGCGGTGTGTCGAAGGAGCGCCGGGCGCTGGGGTTGTCCTGCGTACGGGTGGAGTCGACGTCCGGCGACCAGCCGTGCTGCTCGGTGCCTTCGTGCCGGCCGGGCCCCTCACCGTGCGGAACGTGTGACTTCGGGCCTGTGCTCATCAGGTCGCCCTCCTCGGATCGACGTGGAAGCCTCGGTCCTCGCGCCTGCCCCCTGGGGAGCCGCCCAACCGGGGAAAGGGGGAGCGGTTGCCGACACGCACGCTGCCGATATCCGCTTGTGGTCCCCCGTCACGCGGGTCAAGATCGCGTGACACCTGACGAAGGCAGAGACGATGACCACGCAGACCCCTCCCGTCGACCACGAGCTCATCCAGGCGGCCGCGGACGTCGCTCGCACCCGCTGTCGGGGCGACAATCACACCATGGCAGCCGCGGCCCGCACCCAGGACGGTCGGATCGTCACCGCGGTGAACGCCTACCACTTCACGGGAGGGCCCTGCGCCGAGCTGGTCCTCATCGGCACGGCGGCAGCGCAGGGCGCCTACGAGCTGAGCACGATCGTCGCGGTGGGCGACCGCGACCGAGGGGTCGTTCCCCCGTGCGGCCGGTGCCGCCAGGTCCTCCTCGACTACTTCCCGACCCTCAGGGTCATCGTCGGCGCAGGCGACCGCATCCGAACCGTCCCCGTCGCCGACCTGCTGCCGGAAAGCTACGTCTGGGCCGACCACCAGCTCGACGCCGAGTAGCCGCGTCGTCAGATGTCGAGTGCGTGGCCGGTCGTCGAGTCGACGTGGTCCGGGATCTCGTCGTGGCGGTCGCCCACGGTCGGGGTCCCCGTGGGTTCGAACATGAGGATCGCGGCGCCGGACGGAGCGTACGGCTTGTGCTCGGTGCCACGGGGGACGGTGAAGACCGCTCCCCGCGGAAGCCGGACCGTGCGCTCCCCGTCGGGCTCGCGGAGGCAGATGTGCAGTTCGCCGTCGAGTACCAGGAAGAACTCGTCGGTGTCGTCGTGGGCGTGCCAGAGGTGTTCGCCCTCGACCTTGGCGATGCGGACGTCGTAGTCGTTGACGCGCGTGACGACGCGGGGGCTCCACAGGGCGTCGAACGAGGCGAGGGCGTCGCTCAGGGCGATGGGTTCGTTGTCGCTGTTCATGGGCTCATCCTGAGCCGTTTCGCGTGACGGCGGTGAGTGCTAGGAATTGCACATGCCGAAAGAATCCTCGCACGCACCTCGCGCGGCGGACCTACACCGGGTCGTCGTGATCGTGGACGAGAACTCGAACCCCTTCGAGCTCGGCTGCGCGACCGAGGTCTTCGGTCTGCGCAGGCCCGAGACAGGCCGGGACCTCTACGACTTCAGGCTCTGCTCCCCCGAGCCCCGCACCCTGATGCGGGACGGATTCTTCACGCTCACGGGAGTCGCCGGTCTCGAAGCGGCCGACTCGGCGGACACCCTGATCGTCCCCAACCGCCCGGACACCGAAGTGCCGCGCCGTCCCGCCGTACTCGAGGCCGTCCGCAGGGCGCACTCCCGGGGGGCCCGCCTCGTCGGCTTCTGCAGCGGCGCCTTCACCCTGGCCGAGGCCGGAGTCCTGGACGGGCGGCGGGCCACCGCGCACTGGCAGTGGGCGGATTCCTTCCGGGCCCGCTTCCCCTCCGTCCGGCTCGAATCGGACGTGCTGTTCGTGGACGACGGTGACATCCTCACCGCGGCGGGGAGCGCGGCCGCCCTCGATCTCGGTCTGCACGTGGTGCGCCGCGACCACGGCGCGGAGATCGCCAACTCCGTGAGCCGGCGCCTGGTCTTCGCCGCGCACCGGGACGGCGGGCAGCGGCAGTTCGTGGAGCGTCCCGTGCCCGATCTGCCGGACGAGTCCCTGGCGCCTGTCCTGGCGTGGGCCCAGGAACGGCTGGACTCGCCGCTCACCGTCTCCGACCTGGCGGCACGCGCGGCGGTCAGCACGGCGACGCTGCACCGCCGCTTCCAAGCGCAGCTGGGCACAACGCCCTTGTCGTGGCTCACGGGGGAACGGCTGGCGCTGGCATGCCGGTTGATCGAACGGGGGGAGTCCCGGTTCGAGGTGGTCGCGCGGCGCAGCGGGGTGGGGACCGCCGCCAATCTGCGCCTGCTGATGCGCCGCGAGACCGGCATCACGCCGTCGGCGTACCGGCGTCGGTTCGGGGCCGGGGGGTCCGTCTAGGACCTCCGGCACGGGCGAACGGGGGGCCGGGCCGGTGGCCTGGTACGTGCTGGAAGGGGTGCCGGCAGGCAGGGCGGAGTTGCCCGGCCTGCTGAGCGGACTGGTGACGGCCGGGCAACCCCAGAAGTGGTGGCTGCGGTTGGAGGACCGACTCGGCTGGAGGCGGCACGTGCTGCCACTGATCACGCACCGGGCGGCGGGCGTGCGGACCGGCGCGGCCTGGGTCCTGCGCGGGTGTGCGGGGCGGCCGGCCGGGCGGGCGCCGGGCAGCCGGTGCTGCGTTATCTGGCCCGACCTCGGCCCGCAGGCCGCGCAGCATGCCGATGCGGTACGGCCCTTGCTGCGGTACGGCCCTTGCTGACGTGCCCCGGCCGGTGGAGCCGGGTCGGCGCGGCCGAGGCCTGGTGGCGGATCACCGGCGACGCGACAGCGGCCGTGGAGGCCTTGCTGCCGGAGCCGGCACCGTTGGCCCGGCATTCGGCGACCCCGCTGGTGCGGCGGACCGTCCGGGTCCTGGGCTCGATCGGCGCACCGAGGAACTCCTCCGGGTCAGGCGGGAGGCGCTGAGGGCCATCGGGCGGACGTAGAGGGATACAGGTCGGCTCGGAGTCCCTGGCTGTACGCCCGGGCCTGCGCGGCGGGCGGGTCAGGGGGCGGCGTCCGGCTCCTGGTGCGGGGCGGGCGCCGGGGTGAAGGTGCCGCCGGCGCGGGCCAGGGCTATGCGTACGTGGCGGACGGCCCGCTCGGCGTCGAGGAGTTCCGCCGGCGTGGGGACGACGGTGCCGAAGGAGGTGCGCTGGTCGGCGGTGAGCGTGCGCCATTGCAGGACCGGGGCGAGGGCGGTGCTGGCCCGGGCGAGGAACCAGGCCAGCTGCCCGTGGATGCGGGCGGTGCCCAGGGCGAGGACGGCCAGGGCCTCACGGAGGTGCTCCAGGCGTTCGATGGCCGGCAGCTCTTGCCGCCCGTCGCCCGGGCCGACGGCCTCCGCCAGACCTGCGGCGGTCCGGCGGGCCACCTCCGCCGCCTCCGGCCCCGGCATCCACGTCCCGTCGCGGATCAGCGCTTCCGCCTCGGCGGCGAGCAGCGCGACCTGCGCGTACATGCCGGGCGCGGGTGGGGCAGGGCGAGGGAAGAGCTGACGTGAACGTACGTTCGGATGCATGGGCTGCCGATTCTGGTCGGGACGCCGGGTCAGGCGGAGGCGGGCGGGGCGTCGGGAGTGACGGTGAAGACCGTGTCGGTGCCGGTGATCTGCAACAGTCGCGTGACCTGGGAGGAGGGGGCCGCCAGGCGGAAGGCGATGCCCGCTGCGATCGCTCGGCGGCGGGCGCCGAGGAGGGCGTTCAGGCCGGAGGACGAGCAGAAGCCCACGCCCGCGCAGTCGACCACCACGGCCTCCGGTGCGGGCAGGTCGGCGAAGGCCTCGCCCAGGGCGCGGGTGAGGGCCGACTCGGTGTCCAGGTCGGCATGGCCGGCCAGGACGAGCATGTACGTACCCACTCGCGCCGGGCCGCGGCTCGCGCTCAGACCCGTGACCAAGAGCGGTCCCCCTTCCGGCATCGCCGCGGACAGCGGCCCTGGTACCACTGTGTCCGTACCGGTCTGCTCCGCTCTGCCCTCAGAACGAAGCGGTCCGCCCGGACGGTCCCGGAAACGAAACCGGGCCCCTCGGGGCGGAGAACGGAGGGGGCCCCGCAGGGGGGTTCCGTCCCGGGGGCTGGGTAGGCGCCTGCTACTGGAGGTGCGTCATGATCAGCGACGAGGACCGCACCCGCACGGCGGCGCGAGACGTCTCAAGTCCGGGTCCGCACGTCGTCCGCATCAGCGGCGAGATGGACTACGACCACGCCGAGCAGCTCGACACGGTGCTCCGCGCGGCGGTGGTGGAGGCGGCCGACGGCTCCGACATCCTCATCGACCTGCGCGACTCGTCCTTCTGTGACTCCGTGGGCCTCAACGCCCTGCTCACGGCCCGTCGGCAGGCGCGGGCCCAGGGGCACCTCCTCGTGCTCGCCGCACCCAGCCACCAGATGATCCGGCTGCTGGAACAGACCGGAGCCACGGACCTCTTCGGCCTCTCCCCCGCACCCCCGAACTGACCCCCGGCGCCAGGGGCCGCTCAGCCGCCCGCCGCGGTGCCGAGCGGCGGGCCGGGGGTCCTCACCGGGAGGTGACCAGCAGCCGCAGGGCGGTGCCGTCCAGCCGTCGCACGAGGGGGGCCGCCCGCCGGGCCCGGCGGGTCAGCAGGCCGCCGATCACCGCCCCGACGGCCAGGCCGAGCACGACGTCGTGGGGGTAGTGCGCGCCCACCCAGACCCGGGAGAAGGCCATCAGCAGGGCGGCCGGCACGGCGATGGCCGCGAGCCGCCGATCCGTCATCCACAGGGCGGCGGCGGTCGCGGCGGCGATGGCGGCGTGGTTGCTGGGGAACGACCAGTCCCCCGGCGGCGGGCAGGCCTCCAGC
This sequence comes from Streptomyces sp. NPDC001594, assembly GCF_042893675.1. Classification (NCBI taxonomy): domain Bacteria; kingdom Bacillati; phylum Actinomycetota; class Actinomycetes; order Kitasatosporales; family Streptomycetaceae; genus Streptomyces; species Streptomyces sp. NPDC001594. The sequence goes on from NZ_JBIAVB010000001.1 coordinate 339,807, forward strand.
GTGACGGTGTGGAGCGTCCGGCAGGGCCGCTGTTCCCGGAAGACCGACTTGACGGCGGTGTCGGCGAGGAAGGCCACCACCACGACGAGGGGCGCCGCCAGCGCCATGGCGGTCCGCGCCGGATCGGCGGCGGCCCGGGCCCGCCACCAGGCGGCCGTCATCAGCAGGGCGAAGAGGGCGAGGCCGTAGCCGGACCAGTCGCCGAGCGGGCCGTCGAGCCAGGCGGGGGCCCGCCGGGCGAGGCCGGTGATCCAGGTGTACAGACTCCCGTCGACGGCGGGGCCGTCCAGGGCGAGCGGGCTCAACGCGAGCCTCCGTTCGAGGTGCGGGGGCCGCGCCGGCGGAGCAGTTCCACGGCGAGCGGCGTGAGGGAGACGAGGACGACGAGCGCGACGATCGGCAGGAGGTAGCGGTCGACGTCGGGCACGGAGGCACCGAGCGCGTAGCCGGCCAGGACCAGCCCCACGGTCCACACGAGCCCGCCGGCGACCTGCCACAGCGCGAAGGTGCGGGCGGGGACGCCCAGGGCCCCGGCCATCGGGTTCAGGACGGTGCGCACGATGGGGACGAAGCGGGCCAGGACGATGGCCTTGGCATGGCCGTAGCGGCCGAGGAGCTCCTCGGCCCGGGCGGCGCCCTCGTGGAGTTTGCGGCTGCGGCTGCGGGCCAGCAGGGCGCGGCCGCCGCGCCGGCCGAGGAGGTAGCCGGTCTGGGCCCCGATCAGGGCGCCGGCCACGGCCGCGCACAGGACCTGCGGGAGCGAGAGGTGGACCGGTCCGTGGCTGCCGGGGACGCAGAGCAGGCCGGCGGTGAAGAGGAGGGAGTCGCCCGGCAGGAAGAAGCCGACGAGCAGGCCCGTCTCGGCGAAGAGGACGGCCGCGACACCGAGCGTGCCGAAGGCCGACAGGAGCGAACCGGCGTCCAGCGGGTTCAGGGCCTGCGGACCGAGCACCTGGGGTGCTGCGGCGAGAATGGTCAGGGCCATGTCGAACAGCTCCCATAGAGTGAGGGGGCAAGGGCTCGGGGCGACACCCTTCCGGCCTTGCGACTACAGATCCGTAGACGGTCTACAGCACTGTAGACGATAGAGCGTGTGGAGAAGTGCACCCCATGAGCGACAAGAGCGGCGAGCGGCGCCCGGCCGGTGAGCTGGAGGCCGATGTGCTGGCGGCGCTCTGGGCGGCGCACGGCCCGCTGACGCCGGCCCAGGTGCAGGAGACGCTCGGCGCGTCCCTCGCCCGGACGACGGTGACCACGATCCTGTCCCGCCTGCACGAGAAGGGCGCCGTGACCCGGAGGCGGTCGGGCCGCGGGTTCGCCTACGTGCCCACCGAGGACTCCTCCGGGCTCACCGCCCGGCGGATGCACGCGGAGCTGGCCAAGGACGAGGACCGCCAGGCCGTGCTGAGCCGCTTCGTCTCCCAGCTCAGCGACGAGGACGAACGCCTGCTCCGCAGCCTGCTCGACGGCGGAGCGGACACCCCCTGATCCACCCCCACCCCGAGCGGACGGGTTTCAGCCGCCGTGGCCCCTTTCCCGTTCCATGACGGAGCGGAAGTCGCGCGCGGGGCGCCCCGTGACGGCCCGGACGGTGTCGGTGACCCGGTCCTCGGCGCCGGCGGCGATGGCCTCGTCCATGGCGGTGAGCATCGCGGCGAACTCCTCCGGCATCAGCGCCGCCAGCCGGGCACGTAGCCGTTCGGGGGGCAGCGGACGATGGACCACCGGCCGCCCGGTGACCTCCGCGACGATGTTGGCGACGTCGTCGTAGCCGAGGGCCTCGGGTCCGGTGAGCACGAGGTCGGTGTTGGGGGCGTGCCGGTCGGTCAGGGCACGGACGGCCACGGCGGCGATGTCCCCGGCGTCGACGAATCCGACGCGGCCGGTGCCGGTGGCGGTGTGGATGACCCCGTCGGTGCGGATGCCCTGCGCGTGCAGATGGCCGCCGGTGAAGTTCTGCATGAACCAGGACGGCCGGAGCACCGCCCACTCGTCGAAGACGCCCGGCAGCGCCGCGTGGACCTGCCCCACGGCCGGACCGCCCTCCTCGATGGAAGAGGCGCTCAGCAGCACCGCGCGCCGCACTCCGGCGGCGCGGGCCCGGCGCAGGAAGGGCAGGACGACGGCCGCGGGGTCGGGGTCGCCCACGGGCGGGACGACGTACACGCGCCCGACGCCGTCGAGGGCGGCGGCGTGGCCGGCGGCGTCGTACCAGTCGAAGGCGACCGGTTCGGCGCCCGCCACGGGGGTGGCCCGGCGGCCGGCCGCCCTGACCGCTTGACCGGCCGCCGCCAGCTCGGCGCAGAGGCGGCTGCCGGTGGTGCCGGTGGCACCGATGACCAGCGTGGTGCCGGGGAGGGGGGTGTGGCCGTTCCGCGTCATCGGACGCCCTCCGCGTCGGCGTCGAGGGCGGCGAGCGGGTTCCAGTAGTCGCGGTAGGCGGTGAACTTCCCCTCCTCGACGGTGACCACGGCGATGTACGCCATGTCGAAGGGGCGGCCGGACCCCGCGAACCGGCCGACGCCGCGCATCTCGGCCACGATCGTGCGCGGGTCGGCGGTCTCGTGGATGCGGAGGTCGGCCTCGGGGAAGTCGTGCAGGTCGATGCGTTCGGGGTACGGGCGCATGTACGCGGCGACGGCCGCGCGCCCCTCCAGCCGCCGGGGCCAGCCCGGGGGCGCGAACGGGAACTCCATCACCCCGCCTTGGGCCCACAGGCCGACCCAGCCCGAGACGTCCTTGTCGAGCAGGAGTCGCAGGCCGTGGCGGTAGAGATCCGCCGGGGAGACGGGCACGGGCGGGGACGCGGGTACGGACATGGGTGCGGGCACGGGTGGGGGTATCCTCTCCTCAGGAAAGCGGACCTCAGGTCCGCTTTGAGGAACGATACGGACCCGGGGTCCGTTTTTCAATCCGCGCGATGGGAAGGAACGGCGTGACCGAGCGCAAGCCCCGCAAGGACGCGGCCCGTAACCGACAGGCCCTCCTGGAAGCCGCCGATGACCTCTTCGGGCGCTCCGAGTCCCCCGAGGACCTCACGATGGCCGACGTCGCGGCGGCGGCCGGGGTCGGCAAGGGCACCCTCTTCCGCGCCTTCGGCGACCGCGCCGGCCTGCTCCGCGCGCTGTACGAGGCCCGGATGGAACCGGTCCGGGAGGCGGTGGAGACGGGCCCGCCGCCGCTCGGGCCCGGCGCGCCGCCGCAGGAGCGGGTGCCCGCCCTGCTCGACGCCCTGCTCTGCTTCAAGCTCGACAACCGCCGCCTGGCGCTGGCCCTGGAGGAGAACGGGGGCACCAGCCCTTACGGGACCGCCCACTACGGCTGGTGGCACGGCGTGCTCCGGTCCGCGCTGGAACAGGGCCCGGTCCCGGACGACGCCGGCTTCACCGCGCACGCCCTCCTCGCCGCCACCCGGGCTGACCTCGTCGAGCACCTGGCCGGCCCGGACGGGGTACCGCGCGAGCGCCTCCGCGCCCAACTGGCCGATTACGCCGCCAGGTTCCTCACCGCTCACTGAGGCGGCGCCCGACGCGCGCACCGGAGCGAGCCGAGGCTCCGCTCAGCCGCGGTGCGGGGCGTCCGCCCGGAGGGCCCGGAGGAGTTCCTCCAGCGGGTACGGGGTCTGCCTGCTCTCGTCCTGGATCCTGCCGTAGAAGTCCGTCATCACCACGGCGAGCGGTGCGTGGCGGGAGAGGATCGCCCTGACCCCTCCCGGCCCCTCCGGCGGGGCCTCCCCCGCCGCGCAGGCGCGGATGAGCGCCTCGCGTTCCTCGCGCCCGTATCCGTAGACCTTCGTGATCAGCCGGTTCACCAGCCAGCTGCGCGTGTAGCAGCGGTCGTAGAGGATGTTGTGGAAGTGGGCGTCGAAGTGCAGCAGTCCGCGCGCGTTCATGAAGGACGTACCGGCCTCCAACTCGGCTTCCACCAGGGAGCAAGCCCGGTCGGCGGACTCCTCCCCGGCCCGCAGCCGTTCGGTGAGCCACTCGTCGAGCGTCCGGGGGATGTACTCCAGGAACAGCACCAGGGCCGCCGAGGACCGCCCGAGGGCCTCGATGCGACGACCCACCTCCGGCCTGCCTCCCCAATAGGCCACGGCCCGCTCCACGTCCGCGAGTTCCTCGGGAAGCACGGCCGTGTCCGGCAGCACGCGCCAGTGGTACATCATCGGGAACCCCTGGTGTTGCCCCGTGAGCACCCAGTTGGTCGTCATGGCGTGGACGGCGAGCTCCCGCCACGCCCCGAAGCCGGGCCCGCCGACGCCGTATTGACAGTAGGCGGGAAGCCCGAACAGGTTGGCCGTCGAGCGCGCGTGCTCCGGCAGCCGTTCCAGGTCCGTGAGCGGCACCCGCATCACGAAGACGGGCTTCCCGTCGACCTCCAGTAGCGCGGACCTCCCGCCGACGCCGGAGCCGAGGGGCACGGCGGCGTCGAGGGACTCGGCCAGCCGGCGGTCGCTTCGCAGGGCGAGGGAGGTGGAGAGCGCGCCGTAGGCGGCCAGGCGCGTACTTTCCGGCATTTCCGGACGTATCGCAGCCAACCCCATCGGACGCCGCCCCCGTCTCCGCCGTGCACTCCGGGCCCGCCGCCCCCTGCCTGCGCACTGTACGCGAAGGCCGACGGGGCGGGGCGGTTCGGGCGCGGGCGCGGGCCGCTGCGTTCCGTGGCCGAAAGCAGGATGATGTTCGCCCTAAATGTCTGGTTCTGCGTAGATATCACCCGTGAAGTGGATCACTCTGTGGAGTGCTTTCCACATGCATCCCGGCGCCCGGGGCAGCCGGGCCTTCGGGCGGCCGGCAGGTCGCCCCGGTTCCCCGCGTGACCAGCGGAGGGCCTGAAGGAACGAAAGGCAATACCCGACGTGACCGCAGCACAACAGACCATCCACGTGGGCGGCGAGTGGCGAGCAGCGCTCTCCGGCGACACCCGCCAGATCATCGACCCCGTCGACGCCACCGCCTTCGCGGTCGTCGCGGAGGGCGGGGTCCGGGACACCGACGACGCGGTGGCCGCCGCCCGGGCCGCCTTCGACGCGGGCTCCTGGCCCCGTACGCCGGTCGCCGAGCGCGCCGCCGTGCTGCGCCGGGTCGCCGCTCTCCTCGAACGCGACCGCGAGCGGCTCGCCGCCCTGGAGAGCCGGGACGCGGGCAAGACGCTGGAGGAGGGGCGCACCGACGTCGACTGCGTCCGCGACGCCTTCCGGTACTTCGCCGGCCTGGTGGAGGAGGAGAGCGCGGAGCGCGTCGTCGACGCCGGTTCGCCGGACGTGCGCAGCGTCGTCGTCCACGAGCCGGTGGGCGTCTGCGCGCTGATCACGCCGTGGAACTACCCGCTCCTGCAGGCCAGCTGGAAGATCGCACCGGCCCTGGCGGCGGGCAACACCTTCGTCGTCAAGCCCAGCGAGATCACCCCGCTGAGCACGGTCGCCCTGGTGGAGTTGCTGCTGGAGGCCGGGCTGCCGCTCGGCGCCGCCAACATCGTCACCGGGCCCGGCCCCACCGTGGGCGCGCGGCTGGCCGAGCACCCGGGCGTCGACCTGGTCTCGTTCACCGGCGGACTCGTCAGCGGCACCCGGGTCGCGCGGGCGGCGGCCGACAGCGTCAAGAAGGTCGCGCTCGAACTGGGCGGCAAGAACCCGAACATCGTCTTCGCGGACGCCTGCACCACGCCCGAGGGCTTCGACACCGCCGTGGACCAGGCCCTGAACGCCGCGTTCATCCACAGCGGCCAGGTCTGCTCGGCCGGCTCCCGCCTCATCGTCGAGGAACCGCTGCACGACCGGTTCGTCACCGAACTGGCCCGGCGGGCCGAGCTGATCCGGCTGGGCCGCGGCACCGACCCGGGTGTGGAGTGCGGGCCGATGGTCTCCGCCGCGCAGCGGGAGCGGACCGAGGAGTACGTGGCCTCCGCGCTCGCCGAGGGCGCGGTGCTCCGCGCCGGCGGGGCCCGGCCGCCGGGTCCCGGCTTCTTCTACCGGCCCACCGTGCTCGACCGGTGCCACCGCGGGATGCGCGTGGTGCGCGAGGAGGTCTTCGGGCCGGTGCTCACCGTGGAGACCTTCCGTACCGAGGAGGAGGCCGTCGCCCTCGGCAACGACACCGAGTACGGCCTGGCCGGCGCGGTGTGGACGGCCGACGCGGCCCGCGCCGACCGGGTGGCCGCGCTGCTGCGGCACGGCACCGTGTGGATCAACGACTTCCACCCGTACCTCCCGCAGGCCGAGTGGGGCGGCTTCGGCAAGTCCGGGATCGGCCGCGAGCTGGGCCCGACCGGTCTGGCCGAGTACCGCGAGGCCAAGCACGTCTACCGCAACCTCTCTCCGCGCCCGGTCCGCTGGTTCGCCGGCGGCCAGGACGACGGCGGCGCACGGAACGAACAGCAGAAGGAACGGGCATGAACCACCGGCACGAGCAGTACGGCCAGCACGACGGGCAGGACCGCCGCGACGGGGGCCCCGGGGACGGCGGGCGGCAGGTGTACGACTACGTCGTCGTCGGCGGCGGGACCGCCGGTTCGGTGATCGCCTCCCGGCTGACCGAGGACCCCTCGGTGAGCGTGGCCGTCATCGAGGGCGGACCCAGCGACGTGGGCCGTGAGGACGTCCTCACCCTGCGCCGGTGGATGGGCCTGCTCGGCGGCGAGCTGGACTACGACTACCCCACGACAGAGCAGCCGCGCGGCAACTCCCACATCCGGCACAGCCGGGCACGGGTGCTCGGCGGCTGTTCCTCGCACAACACGCTGATCTCGTTCAAGCCGCTGCCCTCCGACTGGGACGAGTGGGCCGAGGCGGGGGCCGAGGGTTGGGACGCGGCGTCCATGGACCCGTACTTCGACCGGCTGCGCAACAACATCGTCCCGGTCCACGAGGACGACCGCAACGCCATCGCCCGGGACTTCGTGGAGGCGGCCCAGGGCGCGCTCGGCGTCCCCCGGGTCGAGGGGTTCAACAAGGCCCCCTTCCACGAGGGCGTCGGCTTCTTCGACCTGGCCTACCACCCGGAGGACAACAAGCGGTCCTCGGCGTCGGTCGCCTATCTGCACCCCTTCCTGGACCGGCCGAACCTGCACATCGCCCTGGAGACCTGGGCGTTCCGGCTGGAGCTGGAGGGGAGGCGGGCCACCGGGGTGCACGTGCGCACCGCGGACGGCGTCGAGCACGTGGTGCGGGCCCGCCGCGAGGTGCTGGTGTGCGCGGGCGCCGTGGACTCGCCGCGGCTGCTGCTGCACTCGGGCATCGGACCGCGCGCGGACCTGGAGAAGCTCGGCATCCCGGTCGTGCACGACCTGCCGGGGGTGGGTGAGAACCTCCTCGACCACCCGGAGTCGGTCATCGTGTGGGAGACGAACGGTCCGATACCGGAGAACTCGGCCATGGACTCGGACGCCGGGCTGTTCGTCCGCCGGGACCCGGCGGCCCAGGGGCCGGACCTGATGTTCCACTTCTACCAGGTGCCGTTCACCGACAACCCGGAACGGCTGGGCTACGAACGCCCCGCGCACGGCGTGTCGATGACCCCGAACATCCCCAAGCCGCGCAGCCGCGGCCGGCTCTACCTGACGAGCGCCGACCCCGAGGTCAAACCGGCCCTGGATTTCCGCTACTTCACCGACGAGGACGACTACGACGGCCGGACCCTGGTCGACGGCATCAAGATCGCCCGGCGGATCGCGGCGACCGAGCCGCTGGCCGGATGGCTGGGGCGCGAGGTGTGCCCCGGCCCGGAGGTCACCTCCGACGAGGAGCTCAGCGCGTACGCCCGGCACGTCGCGCACACCGTGTACCACCCGGCCGGGACCTGCCGGATGGGCCGGGAGGACGACGAACTCGCCGTCGTGACGCCTGATCTGAGGATCCGCGGACTGTCCGGCATCCGGATCGCCGACGCGTCCGTCTTCCCGACCATGACCGCCGTCAACCCGATGATCGGGGTGCTGATGGTCGGGGAGAAATGCGCCGAACTGCTGGGAGGTACCGCCCGATGAACCAGTCCGACTCCGTCTTCTCCGTCCGGAACCTGTGGAAGGTCTTCGGACCGAAGGCGGAACGCGTTCCCGCCGATCCGGAACTGGCTTCGCTGGACGCCGCCGCGCTGCGCGAGCGGACCGGCTGCACGGCAGCCGTCCGCGACGTCTCCTTCGACGTCCGCAAGGGCGAGGTGTTCGTGGTGATGGGCCTGTCCGGATCCGGCAAGTCGACGCTGGTCCGCTGCCTGACCCGGCTCATCGAGCCGACCTCGGGCACCCTCGCCATCGACGGCGAGGACGTGTTGGCCATGGACCCGGCCCGGCTGCGCGAACTGCGCCGGCACCGGGCGGCGATGGTGTTCCAGCACTTCGGGCTGCTGCCGCACCGCACCGTCCTCGACAACGTCGCCTACGGCCTGGAGATCCAGGGCGTGGGGCGTGGCGAACGGCGGGAGCGCGCGGCCGAGTTCGTGGCGAAGGTCGGTCTGGACGGTATGGAGCGGCGCCGGCCCGGACAGCTGTCCGGCGGGCAGCAGCAGCGCGTGGGGCTGGCCCGCGCGCTGGCGGTGGACCCCGAAGTGCTGCTGTTCGACGAGCCGTTCAGCGCGCTCGACCCGCTGATCCGGCGGGACATGCAGGAGGAGGTCGTCCGGCTGCACCGTGAGGAGGGCCGCACCATGGTCTTCATCACCCACGATCTCGGTGAGGCGCTGCGGCTCGGTGATCGGATCGCGCTGATGCGCGACGGCCGCGTCGTCCAACTGGGGACGCCCGAGGAGATCGTCGGCTCCCCCGCCGACGACTACGTCCGCGACTTCGTCCGGGACGTGCCGCGCGAGCAGGTGCTGACCGTGCGTTCGGCGATGCGCCCGGCGCGGGGCGAGGAGGCCGGGGCCGGGCCGGCGCTGGCGCCGACCGCGACCGTCCACGAGGCCATCGAGGCGGTCGCCCGCTCCGGGGAGAACGCGCGCGTCGTCGAGAACGGGCGGTGCCTGGGGGTGGTCGACCAGTCGGTGCTGCTGGGCGTGGTCGCCGGGGTACCCGCCGCGGCCGGAAGGGCGGTGGCCTGATGTATCCGCATACCACCTGGCCGCCGCCGTGCGCCGGCCCGCACACCACCGCCGGCCGGGGGCGGTGCGGCCGATGAGCGCCACGACCACCCCCACCTCCGCCCCCACCCCCGCCGGACCCGCGGCCGCGCCGGAGAAGACGGCTGCCGGTGCCGTCACCCCCGCCTCCCCCGCCCCCGCGACCGGCGGCGGTCCGAGGAGGGGCTCCGGCGGACTGCGGAGCCGGTTGCGCGACCACCGCGGCCGGCTGATCGGTACGGGCGCCGCGCTGCTGCTCGTCCTGGGCGCCGTCCTGCTCGGCGGCGGAAGCTGGCCCGCCGGGCTGGTCGCGGACCTGTCCGGGCCGCTGGACCGCGTCGGCGACTGGATCATCGACCACCGCGACAGCCACCCGTTCTTCCTGTACTTCCTCGGGCACGTCAGCAACGCCGTGGTCGTCTCCGTGCGCGCCGTGTACCTGCTGCTGCTCGCCCTCGGCTGGGCCGGGGTGACCGCCGCCGCCGGACTGGTGGCCTGGCGGCTCGCGGGGGTGCGCCTCGCGCTGGTCTCCGTCGCCGCGTTCGCCGTGTGCGGGCTGCTCGGCATGTGGGTGCCCACCATGCAGACCCTGGCCCTGATGGTCGTGGCGGTGCTGGCGTCCGTCCTGCTCGGCGTGCTCCTCGGGCTGGCGGCCGGCCTGTCGGACCGGATGGACCGCGTGCTGCGTCCCGTTCTCGACACGATGCAGGTGCTGCCCGCCTTCGCCTACCTGCTGCCGGTGGTGCTGGTCTTCGGCATCGGCGTGCCGGCCGCCGTCCTGGCGACCGTGGTCTACGCGGCGCCGCCGATGGCCCGCCTCACCGCGCTCGGGCTGCGCGGCGCGGACGCCGGGGTGATGGAGGCCGCCGCCTCTCTCGGTGCGACCGGCCGGCAGCGGCTGCTGACGGCCCGGCTGCCGCTGGCCCGCAAGGAACTCCTGCTCGGCGTCAACCAGTCGATCATGATGGCGCTCGGCATGGCCGTGATCGCCTCCGTGATCGGCGCGGGCGGTCTCGGCGACCGCGTCTACCAGGCGCTGGCCTCGGTGGACGTCGGCGCGGCGCTCGCCGCGGGCGTGCCGATCGTGCTGCTCGCGGTGGTCCTGGACCGGGTCACGGCCGCCGCGGGCGCCCGGCTCGGCTCGGCGCCGGGCCGCCCGGCCGGACCCGGCCGCGCCGCGGCCCTGGCGTCGGCCGCCTCCGTCGCCGGGGTGGCCGTAGTGGCCGTGGCCGGTCACCTCACCGGGCGGCTCGGCTGGCCGCAGGCCTGGACGGTGGACACCGCCGGCCCCGTGAACCGGGCCGTGGACTGGATGACCGCCCACCTCTACTCCGGCGTGCCCGTCGTCGGCGGCACCGCAGACTGGGCCGGGCACTTCACCACCGGGGTCCTCAACCCGCTGCGCTCCGGCCTCCAGTGGCTGCCCTGGTGGTCGGTCCTGCTGGCGGTCGGCGCCCTCGCCCTGCTCATCGGCACCTGGCGGACCGCCGCCACCGCGGTCCTCGCGATGGCCGCGATCGGCGTCCTCGGCGTGTGGGGGCCCGCCCTCGACACCCTCTCCCAGGTGCTGGCCGCGGTCGCCGTGACCCTGCTGCTCGGCATCGCCCTCGGCGCGGCCGCCGCGCGCAGCGCCCGGCTGGAGCGTGTGCTGCGGCCCGTCCTCGACGTGTTCCAGACGATGCCGCAGTTCGTCTACCTGATCCCGGTGGTCGCGCTGTTCGGCGTGGGCCGCGCCCCGGCCGTCGCCGCGGCCGTGGTGTACGCGCTGCCGGCGGTGGTGCGGATCACCGCGCAGGGGCTGCGGGCGGTCGACCCGGGCGCGATGGAGTCCGCGCGGTCCCTGGGGGCGACCTCGCGCCAGCAGCTGCTCCAGGTCCAGCTGCCGCTGGCCCGGCCGGCGCTGCTGCTCGCCGTCAACCAGGGCGTGGTCCTGGTCCTCGCCGTGGTCGTCATCGGCGGCCTGGTGGGCGGCGGGGCGCTCGGCTACGACGCCGTGTTCGGGCTCGCCCAGGGCGACCTGGCGACCGGTCTCGTGGCCGGTGCCGCGATCGTCTGCCTGGGGCTGGTGCTCGACCGGACCACCCAGCCGACACAACGCCGCACCCGCTCCGGAAAGGGGGCCTGAGATGACCCGCGCCCGTATCACCGCCCTGGCCGCCGCCGCGGCCCTGACCGCCGGGGCCGGTCTCACCGGCTGCGGCGCCGCCGACATGACCCGCCAGTCCTCCCCGTACGCGGACGCCGCGGGATCGCGGACGGTGACCCTGTCCGTGCAGTCCTGGGTGGGCGCGACGGCGAACGTCGCCGTCGCCCGGTACCTGCTGGAGCACGAGCTCGGCTACCGCGTGGACACCGTGCAGATCGACGAGGTGCCCGCCTGGGACGCGCTCAGCCAGGGGCGGGTGGACGCCATCCTGGAGGACTGGGGGCACCCGGAGCAGGAGGCGCGCTACGTCGACGGGAAGGGCACCATCGCCCGCGGCGGCGACCTGGGGGTCACCGGCCACATCGGCTGGTTCGTGCCGACGTACTTCGCGCAGCAGCATCCCGACGTCACGGACTGGAAGAACCTCGGCAAGTACGCGGACGGGTTCCGGACGGCCGAGAGCGGCGGCAAGGGGCAGCTGCTGGACGGCTCCCCGTCGTACGTCACGAACGACAAGGCGCTGGTGAAGAACCTGGGGCTGGACTTCCAGGTGGTCTTCGCGGGCTCCGAGGCGGCCCAGATCACGCAGATCAAGCAGTTCGCCAAGGAGCGGAAGCCCTTCCTGACCTACTGGTACGAGCCGCAGTGGCTGTTCGAGAAGGTGCCCATGACGGAGGTGAAGCTGCCCGACCACGAGAAGGGCTGCGACGCCGACCCGGAGAAGGTGGCCTGCGCGTACCCGCACACGCCGCTGCAGAAGTTCTTCAACGCCCGCTTCGCGAAGGACGGCGGTGACGCGGCGGCCTTCCTGAAGAGGTTCCACTGGACGAAGGACATGCAGAACGAGGTCGCGCTGATGATCGCGGAGGAGAAACTGCCCCCGCAGGAGGCGGCGGCCCGCTGGGTGAAGGAGAACCGCGCCACGTGGCAGGCCTGGCTGCCCGCCTGACGCCCTGACGACGCGCGGCACTGTCGTGCCCGGGCCGCCCCGGGGTGCCGGGGCGGCCCGGGCCGGGCGGGGGCTGCCCGCCCGGGCCCGCCGGGCCTCAGTCCTTGTAGTAGTCCGTGAGGACGCAGCCCTTGATCAGGGCCGGTTCCTTCCGGAAGCCGCTCGGGGGGTTGAAGCCCGCGTGGCAGTTGAGCATGAGCAGCCCGGCCTGCGGCTGGAGCAGGGCGGCCATGGCGTCCGCGCTCCGGGATCCCACGGCGAAGTCCCGGCCGACGACGATGCCGCTGTTGGGGTTCCCGCCGCCGTTCTTCTCCATCTCGGCCTTGAAGGCCGTCTGGAAGGCCTTGGGGTCCTTGTACATGACGATGGTGGTGCCGTTGCGCCGGCCGCAGTATCCGGTCTCGGTGACGGTATAGGCCGGGCCAAGCTTGGCGTCCTCGCTCGGTCCGTCCTCCCCGGGCGAGGTGCTGACCTGGTCGCACTTGGTGTAGCCGTTGACGAGGCGGGCGGCGGCGGCCATGCTCCCGGCCTTGGGGAGCTTCTGGAACGCCGTGCCGTTCTCGGGGGCCTTCCCGTTGGCCGCGAACGGGTCCCCGCCGAGGGCGTCGGCCTGGCTCCCGTCCCCTCCGCAGGCTGTGGTGAGGGTGAGGAGAGCCGAGACGGCCGTGAGAGTGGTGATGATCGTCTTGATGCGCACGAGCTCACTCTAGGCCCAGTGATCATGTTCGCGGCAAACCAGTCCGGAGGGCCGGCCGGCTTGGACGAACGCGGCCTCGTCCCGGTCAGACGGTGCCGCGCCAGGCGCCCGTCTCCATGCCGCGGTTCTCGATGAAGTACTTGAACCGCTTCAGGTCGCCCTTGACCTGCCGGTCGACGAAGCCGAGCTTGTCGCCGATGCTCTCCGCCAGCCCCTCCGGATCGAAGTTCATCACCAGCGTCACCTCGGTGAGGGACCGATCGATCGGCCTGAACGTCACCAGACCCGACTGCTCGCTCTGGCCGCCCACGGTCACCCAGGCGACCTTCATGTCGGGGATCTGCTCGATGATCTCCGCGTCGAACTCCCGCCGCACGCCGGCTACGTTCGTCACCCAGTGGGTGAGGGTGTCGCCGCGCTGCTCGATCCGCTCCACCCCCTCCATGAACTCCGGAAACGACTCGAACTGCGTCCACTGGTTGTAGGCCGTGGTCACCGGCACGTCGACCTCGATCGACTCCTTGACCTGCGACATGAAACCCAGCCCCTTCCCGTTCCGGGCCATCGCCCGCGTCGGACGACGGCCGGGGCACCCTGCCCCGCCGTCTCGCCTGCCCCGTGCCCGCCCGTCGACACCACCCGCCCGCCCGGGGCCCCGCCCCCGTTCGGTCCGGCTGCGGTGGCGGGCGCGGGCCGTTGCTGATTGGGTCGGGGTGCCCACGTTCTTCCCCCGCACCGAGGAGCGGTCATGAGCAGCAGGAACGACAGCGGACCGAGCGAGCGAGCCCGGGAGATGCGAGACAAGGCCCAGGAACTGGAGCAGGCGGCCCAGCGGGCGACGGATCCCGCCGAACGGCAGCGGCTGCTGGACAAGGCCCTGCACATCCGCAGCAAGAGCGAGGAGCAGAACGGCCCGGGCGCCGGGACCATGGATCCGATGTAGGGCGGGCCCGGCTCACCTGCCGGCCGGGGGAACCGGAGCCCCGGCCGGGGCGGCCACCGCCGGGCGAAGCCTTCGCGTCATGAAGGTGCTGTTCGTGTCGGGCAGGTAGTCCGCGAAGGGCTCGCAGGGAACGAAGCCGAACTTCTCGTACAGCTTCCTCGCCGGCCGGAAGAACTCGGCGGAGCCGGTCTCCAGACTCAGCCGGGTGAAGCCCATGCGGGTGGCCTCGGTGACGATGTGCTCCAGCAGCAGGGACGCGATCCCGCTCCGCTTGCGCGTCGCCGTGGTGCGCATCGACTTCAGCTCGGCGTGTTCGGCGTCCAGCTTCTTGAGCGCGCCGCAGCCCACCAGGACGTCCTGGTCGCGCACCGTCCAGAACGTGATCTCGGGTGCGCGGAGGGCGTCGAGGTCGAGGGCGTGCTTGCTCTCCGGAGGCGAGATCGACCGCATCTGCCGGACGTGCTCGTCGAGGAACCCGGCGATCTCGGGCCCGGAGAGGTCGTCTGTCGCGATCTTCATCCTTGCTCCTCCTTCTTCTTCAGGCCGAGTGTGCCATGCGCGAAGTCCGCGGCCGCCTGGAGGAGTTGTCGGGCGGGGGGCGGACGCACCGTGTCACCGCCCGGTACGGGGGCATGCGCGTCCCATGACTCCGAACACGACAGTGCCCGGGGCGTGGGCCGCCCAGTCCGGTCCCGTCTGGATGCACCTCCTGGTGATGGCTTTCGCCGTCCTCGTCCTGGTGGCGACGCTCATCCGGGACAGGTAGTCCTCCCATGCTGTTCCTGGCCCTGCTCGTGCCGCCTCTGCTGATGTGTGCCGTGCTGGGTCTCGGCCGGTACGAGGAGTACATGCTGGGTCCGACCGCACGGAGCGGCCAGGCCCCTGCCTCCGCCCCTGCCCCCGCCCCCGCCCCCGCCGCGTCGGATGCCGCTGCGCGGCGCAGGGCGCCCGGGTATCCGGCGGCGGCACGTCCCGGCGGCAGACACAGGCGTCCCGCGCACACCTGAGCCGGCCGTCCTGGGCATGGTTCCCGGCAGAAGGTGCATCCGCCGGCGGGGGGCGGGCGGAAGGGTCTGTACGTGCTCCGTACGTGCTGCCCCGATCCGCCGGACCCCCTGGAAGTGGCCCCATGACCGTCTCCGTAGTGCTGTTCACGTCCGATCTGCGTGTGCACGACCACCCTCCGATGCGGGCCGCCCTGGAGGGCGGCGGGGAGGTCGTGCCGTTGTTCGTGCGTGACCGGGCCGTGGACCGGGCCGGCTTCGCGGTGCCGAACCGGCTGGCCTTCCTCGCCGACTGCGTCGGCGACCTGGACCGGGCGCTGCGCGGCCTGGGCGGCCGGCTGATCGTGCGTTCGGGCGGGCTGGTCGAGGAGGTGTCCCGGGTGGTGCGCCAGGCGGAGGCCGACGAGGTGCACATGGCGGCCGGGCACACGGCCTTCGCACGGGCCCGCGAAGGGCGGCTGCGGCGCGCGCTGGAGGCGCAGGGGTGTCGTCTGCACGTCCACGAGGGCGTGGTCACCGCCGTGCCTCCCGGCGACGTCACCCCGCACGGATCGGACCACTTCGCCGTCTTCACCCCGTACTTCAGGCGCTGGCAGGCACAGCCGCTGCGCACCCCCCTGCCCGCACCGCGGGGGCTGCGGGTGCCCACGGGGCTGAGGTCCGAGGAGCTGCCCGGCCTGTCGGGGCTGTCCGGGGTGTCGCCGGGGCTGGCGCGCGGCGGCGAGCGGGAGGGCCGCGAGCGGTTGCGGTCCTGGCTGGCGCACCACGCCGACGCCTACGAGCAGCGGCACGACGACCTCGCGGGGGACGCAACCTCCCGGCTCTCCGCCCATCTGCACTTCGGGACGCTGTCGGCGGGCGAGGTGGTGTTCCGGGCGAGCCGGGGCGGGGGTGCGGGGGCCGCGGCGTTCGTCCGCCAGGTGTGCTGGCGGGACTTCCACCAGCAGGTCCTCGCGGCCCGCCCGGAGACCGCCGAGCAGGACTACCGCTCCCGTGACGACCGCTGGCGGCGGGGGCGGGAGGCCGCGGCGGACCTGTCGGCCTGGCGGGAGGGCCGGACGGGGTACCCGATGGTCGACGCCGCCATGCGCCAGCTCGCCCATGAGGGGTGGATGCACAACCGGGGCAGGCTCGTCGCGGCCTCGTTCCTGACCAAGACCCTCTACGTCGACTGGCGTGAGGGCGCCCGCCACTTCCTGAGCCTCCTGGTGGACGGGGACGTGGCCAACAACCAGCTGAACTGGCAGTGGGTGGCCGGCACCGGAACGGACAGCCGGCCCAACCGGGTCCTCAACCCCGTGCTGCAGGGCCGCCGTTACGACCCGGACGGGGCGTACGTACGGCGCTGGGTCCCCGAACTCGCCGGAGTCGGCGGACTCGACGGCGCGGCGGTCCACGAGCCCTGGCGTCTGACCGGTCTCGACCGGGCCGCCTGCGGCTATCCGGAGCCGCTGATCGCCCTCCCGGACGGCCTCGCGAGGTTCCGGCACGCCCGCGGCCTCCTGCCCCCGGGATCATTCGATGCGCAAACGATGCGAGTTGCCCCGGCCGCTCCCGCCCGGTGACCCTGGGCACATCGCGTCCACGGACGCGGTGTGCGGGCGCGATCCGGAGGAGGCTGCGTCATGACCGCATCGGGTGCCGGCGACGAGTACGCCGGCTGGCCGGCCGCCCGGGCCGGTGCGCGGCCACAGGAGCGGGGCCAGGACGCGGAGATCGTCTCGCTGCTGCTCCGGGGTGACGACCGGTGGCTCGCGCCGGCGCACCGCCGCTGGAGCCGTCTCGTCCACGCCCATGCCGTGCGGGTCCTGGGTGACGCCCGCGAGGCGGAGGACGTCGCACAGCAGGTGTTCGTCGCGGCGTGGCGCGGCCGGCGCGGGTTCCGTCCGGACCTCGGGACGCTGCCGGCGTGGCTGATGGGCATCACCCGGCGCAAGACGGCCGACGCCCTGAGCGCGCGGACCAGGCGCCTGGAACTCGTGGCCGCAGCGGGGGCGCAGGTCCGTGACGAGACGGCCGGGGGCGTGGAGCAGGTGATCGACCGGGTCGTGGTCACCGAGGAGCTGGCCCGGCTCCCGCGCGTCCAGCGCGACGTCCTCGCGCTCACCTACTTCGCCGACCTCACCCAGGTGCAGATCGCCGACCGCACCGGGATGCCGCTGGGCACCGTCAAGAGCCACGCCCGGCGGGGCATGCGACGGCTGCGGCTGCGCGCGGTCGCGACCGCAGCAGCACCGCAGTGATCGGGGCGGCCGTGTCCGGCCTCACCGCCGCCCACGTCCGGCGCGCCTCCGGGGCCACGCGCACACCCACGAGGTACCTACCCGCATCTGCTGCGGCTGTTCCCGGACGCGGGCCGTCACGGCGGCGGGGTGCCGGGGACGGCCGGGTCCGGGTAGAGCGCGGAGATCGCGTCCAGCGCCTCCCGCAGCCCGCGCGGGCGCCTCATCCCCTCGCTCACGGCCCGTGCGGGCCACCCCGGGCCCGCGAGGAAGACGACGGGGGCGGTCCTCGCCCCTCTGAGGCCGAACGCCGTCGACCCCACCTGCCGGGCCAGCGCACCGTCCGCCGTCGTGCGGGACTGCGACCACAGCACCACGGCCGCCGGACCCGACCGGCCCACCGCCGCCCGCAGCGCCTCCGCGGGCACGGCCGCGCCGAACATCCGCGCCGGCAGGCCCCGTTCGGCCAGACCCGCGGCCAGGGCCTCCAGGGGCAGCGTGTGCTGCTCCCCCGGCAGACAGGCCAGCACCACCGGCGCCGCGCGGGCCGCCGCCGGGGGGACGGTGACGGCCGCCCGCCGCAACTCGGTCGACACGTGCCACGACAGCAGGTGCTCCACCTCGACGTACCGGTCCCGCGTGGACTCCCACTTGCGTCCCACCGCGTGCAGGGTCGGCACCATCACCTCCTCCCAGGCGGCCACCAGCCCGTGGGCCCGCACCGTCCGCTGGAGCAGGGCCTCCATGGCCGGGCCGTCGAGCCGTACCGCGGCCCGTGCCAGCCCCCGGCACTCCTGCCGCACCTCCCCCAGGGGCAGCCCGCCCCCGGGACCGCCCCGGCGGCCCGCCGCGCCCGGCGGCACGACCGCCTCCGCCGCCACGACCGCTCCGGCCGGCACGACCGCTCCCGCCGGCCGGGGCGCCGACGTGCCGCGCCGCTCGGCCGCGTCCGGCCGTCGGCGCGCGGCCGCGGCCGCGCGGGCGGCCTCGGCCGGGGGGACACCGGAGGAGGTGAGCCGGCACATCTCCTCGAGCATGGCGATGTCGGCGGGCGTCCACCGCCGGTGCCGGCCGCCCTCGCGGACGGCCGGCCCGATGCCGTAGCGCTGCTCCCAGGAGCGCACGGTCGTGGGCGACACGCCCAGGCGCCGTGCCACCGCGCCCGTGGTGACGCCGAGGGCCTCTTCGCTCATGCCTCCCAGATTACGACGCGGAATCGATGCGAGCGGGGAAAAGCCCGGGGCGGCGCATCCGGCGCGCGGGCGGTGCCGGAAGACACGTACGCGCGGGCAGCCGTCCGTCCGGCGAGGGGGGCGACAATGATCCACCGTCACGGAGAGAGGGCGTTCATGGCCGAGACACAGGACGACCGGCACGACGTGGCGGTCGTCGGCGCGGGGGCCGCGGGCCTGGCGTGCGCGTCCGACCTCGCCCGGGCGGGCCTGCGGGTACGTCTGGTGGAGGCGCAGGACACGGTGGGCGGCCGCATCCGCACCGACCGCGTCGCGGGCTTCACCGCCGACCGCGGCTTCCAGGTGTTCAACACCTCCTACCCCCAGGTGCGGCGTCGCCTCGATCTGCCGGCCCTGTTCCTGCGCCCGTTCACCCCGGGGGTGCTCGTCCACACCGACGGCGGGCGCCTGCGTCTGACCGACCCCACGCGGCGGCCGCGCGACGCGGTCGCCCTGCTCGGGGGCGGCCGGGTCAAGCGGCGGGATCTGCTGGCCTTCGGAGTCCTGTCGGCACGCGCCGCGCTCGCACCCGCCTCGCGCCTGCGGGCCGGACCCGACCTCACCACCCGCACCGCGCTGGCCGACGCGGGGTTCTCGGAGGAGTTCGTCGAGACGTTCTTCCGGCCCTTCCTGTCAGGGGTGTTCCTGGAGGACTCCCTGGAGACCTCGGCCCGTTTCTTCCATCTGGTGTGGCGCAGCATGCTGCGCGGCACGCTCTGTCTGCCGCGCGACGGCATCGGCGCCGTGCCGGCCCAGCTCGCCGCCGGCCTGCGCCCGGGGGTGCTGCGCACCTCGTCGCCGGTGACCGGCCTGACGCCGGAGGGGCTCCTGCTCGGCGGCCGGGAACTGCGCGCGCGGGCCGTCGTCGTCGCCACCGGAGCCGGCGCCGCGGCCCGTCTGCTGCCCGGCCTCACGCCGCCCGCGGGGCGGACCGTCACGACGCTCTACCACGCCGTCGCACGCTCGCCGCTGCCCGAGCCCACGCTGCTGGTCGACGCCCGCCGCAGGTTCCTCAACACGTGCGTCCTCACCGAGGTGCAGCCCGGCTACTCCCGGGACGGCAGGGCCCTGGTGTCGACCTCGGTGCTCGGCGCACCGGGCCCGGTGGAGGAGGCGGCCGTGCTCGGTGCCCTCGCGGAGGCGTACGGCACGGACACCCGTACCTGGGAACCGGTGCACCGCGTCACGGTGCGGGGTGCGCTGCCCGCCATGACCCCGCCCCTGCCGCTCTCCCGCACGACCCGCTTCGCCCCGGGCCGCTACGTCTGCGGGGACCACCGGGCGACGGGCTCCCTGCAGGGCGCCCTCGCCTCGGGCGCCCGCGCGGCCCGTGAGGTGCTCGCCGACCTCTGAGCGAGCGCCAGGCTCCGCCGGGTCAAGGTGTCGGTGGGAGCACCCCCCGGCCGGTGCCCGGCGCGTGTGCCGAGGCGGTTTCGCGGCGGACCGCGTAGCGTCGGGGGGTGGCGGTCGCGCGGAAGCGGCCGCGGTGGGCGCCGTGGAATGGAGAGTGGCGGGTCGTGGAGCAGTTGTCGTTCGCCAGCGAAAGCCTGAGCGAGACGGAGGCGTTCCTCTCCGACGCCTACACCCCGATGCAGATCGGCGGCCGTCCGGAGCGGACCGGGACACGGGTCGAGCGGCGTACGGCCGGAGGCCTGATCGTCGACGAACTCGCCTTCGACTACACGATGTCCTACGACGCCGGCTGCCTGGAACGGATCTGCCTGCTGACGATGCATCAGGGCACCGTCGCCGACACCACCGGGGGCAAGGAGGAGATCCACGGTCCCGGCGAGACGTTCCTGATCGCCCAGCCCGACCGGCCCTACACCGGCGAGGTCCGCGGCGCCGCCTACACGATCACCATGTTCGACCCCGGCCTCCTCACCGCCGTCGCAGGCGGCCCCGACGGGGGCCCCGTACGCCTGACCGGGCAGCGGGCGCTCGACGCCGCCGGCAACCGGATCCTGGAGCGGACGGTCGCGTACCTGCGCGACGACGTCATGGCCGGACCTGCGGCCGACCAGCCGCTGGTCGTCGCCGGTGCGGTCCGCCTGCTGGCCTCGGCCGCCCTCTCCGCCTTCCCCCACACCGACCTCGTCACGACCCCGGCCCGGATCGACCGCGGCGACGCCACCAGCGACACGCTCCGGCGGGCGATGGACTTCATCGAGGCCAACGCCGACCGGGACATCGGCCTCGCCGAGATCGCCGCCTCCATCCCGCTCACCCCCCGGGCCGTGCAGTACGCCTTCCGGCGTCACGCGGGCACCACCCCGCTCGCCCACCTCCGCCGGGTCCGCCTGGCCCGCGCCCACGACGAACTGAAGACCGCCGACCCGAGCACCAGCTCGGTCATCGCGATCGCCGCCAAGTGGGGTTTCGGAAACCCAGGCCGGTTCGCGGTCGAGCACCGCGCCGCCTATGGCGTCAGCCCCGCCACCCTGCTCCGCGCCCGCAGGTGACCGGCCGCGCGGGCAGCCGGGCGTCCCGGTCGAGGGGGCCCGCCGGGACTACGTACGGCTCCCGTCGGCGCAGACGACGGTGAGGGCGTCCAGACGCACCGCCCGCGGTGTTCCGTTCGCGCCGATGACGGCCTCGACGAAGTTGCTGTTGTCGCCCTCCCCCGTCCAGTCGACCTGGACGAGCCGGTAGTCGCCCGCGGTGAGCCAGGGGGCGGTGCTGATGAGCTGCTTGCCCTGGGGGGTCCAGACCCTCAGTTCGAACTGGAGGTCCTGGTCGGGCCTTACGTAGATGCGGGCCGTGCAGAAGCGGAAGGCCCCGTCGAACGAGGCCCAGGTGCCTTCGCGGGCCCATCCCCGGGTGGCGGACAGCCGACCGTTGCCCTGGCCGGTCAGGGCGGTACCGGTGCCGATCTCGAAGCCCGCCCGGCCGTCCCCGCCGGCGAGGCGGTCCCACGTGCCGATGTCGGATTCCTCGAAGCCGTTGTAGAGACCCCGCGCGTCGGCGTGTGCCGGCGCGGCGGCCATCAGGGCCGCCAGCGGCAGCAGGGCGAGCGCGGCCCACCTGGCCCCGATCCGAGAGCGCTTGCGCATGCCGGCCTCCGTCGTCGTACGGGTGAACGCGCCGCCCAGACTGGCACCGCCGCCCGGGGCACTCCAAGTCGAGAACACGCCGAACTCGACACCCGTGGACGGGCGATGGCGCCGGCCCCAGGTCGGCAGCCGGTCTTTCGGGGGGCTAACGGGCCGAGGCCGTCAGGGACTTCGACAGGCCTTCGGTCAGCCACCGGTGCGCGACCGTCATGTTCAGTCCCCGGCCGCCGGTCACCGTGTCGACGAGGCCCCAGTAGCGTTCCAGGCGGGGATCGAATCCCGAGGAGCGGGACACCAGCCCGTGCAGGAACGTGCGGAAGGCGGGGGTGTCGAGCTCCCGCCGGGCCCGGGCGTGGGCCGAGACGAACGCGTCGACCGCCGCCCCCGCATGGGGCGGCCGTCCCTGGAACACCGCGGCGGCCGTCAGCGCCGCGGCGTCGTCCAACTCCGCGTAGAGCGCGGGGGCGCCGCGCATCTCCTCCTCGTGGTCCTGCGTCCAGCGGGTGAAGCCGGGGGTGGAAATGAGCAGGTGGAGTTCGGCGTAGGCCAGCGCGGAGTCAGGGCCGGGGTCGTTCGGCGGCTCCGGGGAGAGCATGGCGACCATGCGCTCCAGGCGGTGGCGGGGCATGGTCCCGGACAGCTCGCGGAACCAGTGGTCGGTGAGGGCGCGGTGCGCCTGCGGGAGCCGCTGCACCCGGGCGAGGATCTCCAGGCGGTGCAGCCGCTCCCCGCCCGGGCAGTCGTCCAGGGCCTGGAGCGTGGCCTGTCGCCAGCGCAGCTCGACGAGGCGTTCCTGCACGGCCTCCAGCTCGGTTTCCACCAGCTCGCCCAGGGAGCACTCGCCCGTCACCACGCGTGTGACGGTCGCGATCGGAGTGTCCAGCGCACGCAGCCTGCGGATGAGCCGGATCCGTTCCCACGCCTCGGGCCCGTAGCGGCGGTGCCCGCCCGCGCTCCGGGCCGCGACGGGCAGCAGACCGCTGTCGGAGTAGTAGCGGAGGGTCTTCACGGGTACCCCCGTTCCATCGGCGAGTTCACCGATGCTCCACGTGGTCTGCGTCACAGCCTCTTGAACCTCCAGCGCGCGGGAGGTCCTAGCGTAATCCGCAACCGAGCCCGGCCGAGAACACGTTGAGCGCCGGGCCGGGGCCCGTGCGGCGCCTGCCGCCCCACCGCGACCGAGAACGGCGGATACGCATGCCCCCGACCACGCCACCAGGAAGCCGGCGACACCGCAGAGGCGGAGCCGTCACGGCACTCCTCGCCCTGCTCTGCGCCCTCGTGAGCCTCGCCGCCATGACGGCCGCCCCGGCCGCCGCCCTGCAGGCGGCGGACCGGAGCGATCCCGTCGTACGGACCGATCACGGGCCGGTACGCGGCGCGGCGCACGGCTCGTACGCCATCTTCGACGGCATCCCGTACGCCGCTCCCCCCGTCGGCCGGCTGCGCTGGAAGCCGCCCGCGAACGCCGCCGCGTGGCACGGCGTTCGGGACGCGAGGACGGCGGCCCCGCGCTGCGTGCAGATGCCGGCACCGGGTACGGCTGCGGGCGCGGTCGCCGGGTCGGAGGACTGCCTCCACCTCAACGTCACGACGCCGGCTCCGGTGCGGCCCGGGTCCGGGCGGCCCGTACTGGTGTGGCTGCACGGCGGAGCCTTCCTCGGCGGTTCCGGCGGGGACTACGACGCCGGGCGCCTCGCGGCCGGGGGCGGCGCCGTCGTCGTCACCGTCAACTACCGGCTGGGCGTCTTCGGCTACTTCGGACACCCCGGCCTCGGCTCGGCCCCACCGTTCGGCCTGGCGGACCAGCAGGCCGCCCTGCGCTGGGTGCGTGCCAACGCCGTGCGCTTCGGCGGCGATCCGGACCGGGTCACCCTGGTGGGCGAGTCCGCGGGCGCGCTCGGCATCTGCGCGCACCTCACCTCACCGACGGCGGCCGGGCTGTTCCAGCGGGCCGTCCTCCAGAGCGGCTCCTGCTCGATGTCCTTCCCCCGGGGCGCCCTCGGGCCCGGTTCGCCGGCGTACGAGCCCTTCGCCGCGCAGCACGACGTCCAGGCGGCCGGTGTACAGGCCGCCCGGCGGCTGGGCTGCACGGCGGAGCGTGACGAGGACGTGGTGGCCTGCCTGCGCGGCCAGAGCACGGACCGGCTCGCCACCGCGGAGCTGATGCAGTCCTTCAACCGGCCGGCGTACGGCAACGCACTGCTGCCGATGGCGCCGGAGGAGGCGCTGAGGGCGGGACGCTTCCACCGGGTTCCGCTGGTCCAGGGAACCAACCGCGACGAGATGCGCATGTTCGTCGGGCTGTCCCTCGCCGCTTTCCCGATCGGCACCGAGGCCGAGTACCGCGCCCGTCTGACGGACGCCTTCGGGAGCACGGCCCGGGCCGTCGAGGCGGAGTACCCCGCGGCCGGCTATCCCACGCCCGCACTGGCGTGGGCGACGGTGCTCACGGACCGCTCCCTGGCCTGCACGACGCTGGCGGCCGGCCGGACCATCGCCGCCCGCGCGCCGGGACTCCCCCTGTACGGCTACGAGTTCGGCGAGCCGGAACCACCCGTACCCGCGGGCCTGCCGCAGAACCCCGGCTTCCCCTACGGCGCGGCGCACGGCTTCGAGCTGCCGTTCCTGTTCCCCTCCGTACCGACACAGCGGCCCCTGACCGAGGCCGAACGCACCCTGTCCGACCGGATGGTGGCCTACTGGACGGACTTCGCGCGCACCGGCAGCCCGAACAGCCCCGACGCCCCGCCGTGGCCCGCACTGCGCTCCGCGGGGCCCCGCGACCAGCCGGTGCTGTCACTGGCCTCCGGCCCGGGAGGGATCCGTCCGGTCGACGCGGACTCCGCCCACCACTGCCCGTTCTGGGACGCGGCCGACGGCCGGACCGGCTGATCGGGCCGCTGGGGGCGGCACGTGCGCGTGGCGGGGCGGATCCCGAACAGCCGGGTTTCCCCAGCCAGACCGTGACGTCGCCGCCCGTGCTCGTACCGCCCCCGCGGTCCGCGCGTGCCGGCCCTGCCCGGCGGACCAGGCCGGGGGACCGGCTGACCCGTCAGGGCCGGGTCGTGAGCCGGGTGGCCGCCGCGTCGTAGCGGGCCTGGAGGTCCGGGGTCGGCGAGACCTTCAGGAGCGCGCCCAGCGCCCGTACCGCGGCGTCCTCGTTGCCGGACGACTCCGCTTCCCGGGCCGCCAGTTCGAGCTGTCCGATGCCCGCGGCCTCGTAGCCGAGTCCCAGCAGCGCCTCTCCCCGCACGATGAGGAGCAGGATCCGGGGCACGTCGGCCGTGCCCGACGCGTCGCCGAAGGCCAGGGCGTCGTCCGCCGTGTCCAGGGCCTCGCGCCACTGCCCCGCGTCGGCCAGGTGCCGGGCGAGGTGCTGCATGGCCAGCCTCTCGATCGTCCGGTCGCCCGCCTCGCGCGCCAGTCCGACCGCCCGCTCGCACCCCGCCGCGGCCTCGCCCAGGCCGCCGAGCGCCGCCTGTGCCAGGGCCAGGACGACCAGGGCGTTCGCCTCGGCCACCGCGTCGCCGGCCCGGGAGGCGAGTGCGGAGGCCGCCCGCAGGTGGGTGAGGGCTTCGGGGAGGCGCCCCTCCTCGGTCAGGACCCAGCCCAGCACGTTCAGCACCCGCGCCTCGCCGTACTCGTCGGCGTCGGCGCGTGCCGCCTCCAGCCCGGTCTCCAGCAGCGGGACCCAGCCGTCCCGTACCCGCCACACCATCAGCGGCCACAGCGTCAGGACGATCCGCCAGGTCCGGTCGTGCAGCCCGGCGGCGTGCGCCGCGGCCGCCGCCCGCGTGAGGTCGTCCCGCTCGGCCGCGTACCAGGCCACGGCGGCGGCGCGGTCGGCGAACTCCCGCACGGCGGCGGGCTCCCGGAAGTCCGCCGGCAGCGGGAAGCAGTCCTCGTTGCCGGGCTCGGCCGCCGCCACCGCCGCGAGGGCCGTGGCGATGGAGTGGTCGAGCGCGCGCGTGAGCGCGTCCGGCCCGGCGTCCAGGCTGCGGGCGTAGAGGCGTACGAGGTCGTGCATCGTCCACCGGCCGGACGCCGTCTCCGTGACGAGGTGCGCGGCGGCCAGCCGCTCCAGGCAGGCCTCGGCGGCCGCCGGGCCGGTGTCGGCCAGGGCGGCCGCCGCATACCGGTCGACGTGCGTCCCGGGGTGGCTGCCGAGCCGGGCGAACAGGCCGGAGACCTCTCCTGGGAGCTGTTGCAGCGTCACGCGCAGGGCCGCCCGCACGCCGGTGTCCTCCACGTCCAGCAGGGCCAGCCGGCGCGTCTCGTCGGACAGTTCCGCGGCCATCGCGTCCAGCGACCGGTCGGGCCGCTGGGCCAGCCGGGCGGCCGCCACCCGCAGGGCGAGCGGCAGCCCGCCGCACAGCCCGGCCAGCCGTCGCGCGGCCGCCGGCTCCGCGCCTACGCGCTGCGCGCCGAGTACCCCGGCGAGGAGCATCGTGCCGTCGTCCGGCCCGAGCACGTCCACGGCGACGGGCGTGGCGCTGTCGGTGACGATCAGTCCCGGCAGCCGGTGCCGGCTGGTGACCACGGTGACGCAGTGGCGACCGCCCGGCAGGAGCGGCCTGACCTGCTCGGAGTCCCGCGCGTTGTCGAGTACGACGAGGAGGCGGCGCTCCGCGGCGAGCGAACGGAACAGGGCGGCCGCGCCGTTCGCCGACCGCGGCATCCCGTCGTGCGGCACACCGAGCGCGGAGAGGAACTCGCGCAGCACCTCGATGAGGGCGGGCTCGCCCGTGCCACCGAACCCGCGCAGGTCGGCGTAGAGCCGCCCGTCGGGGAATCCGGCCCGGCCGTGGTGGGCCCAGTGCAGTACGAGGGCGGTCTTCCCGACCCCGGCGGGCCCGACCACCAGGCAGACGGGCGCCTCGCCGGTAGCGGCCCGGGACAGGGCGGCGAGCTCCGCCGCCCGCCCGTGGAAGCCGCGCGGCGCGCGCGGCAGCAGATCGGGCGCGCCGGTCCGCGCGGCGGGGGGCGCGACGTCCTCCGTGCGGGCCCGGCGCGGGCGGCCCAGGCTCGCGGTGTGCTCCAGCTCGCGGGCGCCTTCCGCGTCCAGGCCGAGGGCTCCGGCCAGCGCCCGCACCGTGCGGCGCTGCGGCCCCCGGGAGCGTCCGCGCTCCATGTACGAGAGGGCGCGTACGCTCACTCCGGCCGCGTGCGCGAGCTCCTCCTGGCTCAGCCCGGCCGCCGTCCGCAGGCCGTTCAGTAGCGCGCCGAAGCCGCCGGTTGCCGGTGTACCGGTGTCCACGTCTGGAATTTCCCCTGGTCAGTGCGGCCCAGCCGAAACGCCGTACCTCGCCCGCAAAAGTATGCACGAGTCTGCTTGTGCGGGGCCTGGGTGCGCACGGAAGTTCGGGCGCCGTGTGAGCTGTGCGCGGGCCGGGCCGTGGGGAGCATCTCCGGGTCAGTCTGCCGAGGGTGAGGACGCACGATGGCCACCGAGTTCCAGCGCCGGAAGATCGACCTGGCGTTCAGCATGCTCGACGTCGACGGGGACGGGTTCCTGACGGAGGAGGACTTCGCGCTGCTCGGCCGGCGCTGGACCGGCCTTCGTGCCGGGGGCGACGACCGGGTGCTGTGGGAGACGATGACGGGGTGGTGGCGGAGCCTGTCCGCGGCCGCCGGCGGGGCGGACCGGGTGTCGCTCGACGACGTCCTGAACGTGGTCGACGTCCTCCCGGGCATGCCCGAAGCCGTTCACGGCACCGCCGAGGCGATGTTCTCGGTCGTGGACGCCGACGGTGACGGCGCGGTCGACCGGGCCGAGTACCGGCAGATGATCGAGGCGTTCAGCGGCCGGAGCACGGACACCGACACCGCCTTCGGCCGGCTCGACCTCGACGGGGACGGCCGCATCACCCGGGAGGAGTTCCGCACCAGCTGGTACGAGTTCTGGGCGGGCGACGACGCGTCCGCCCCCGGCCGGCTGCTGTTCGGTCCGGGCACCTTCCTCTGACCGCCCCGCCCCCTCCTCACCCCTCGGGGGGCGCCACCGCTGCGGCCGGCCTGCGGCGGCGGCGGAGGCGGTACCAGGCCGTCGCGGCGGTGGCGGCGCCCGTGAGGAGGGCGGTCGGCCACGCGTACCCGGTGCCGGGAGCGGCCGCGGGGGCCGGCCGGGCGGCGGTCGGCGGCGGGGCGGCGGTGACGGCGCGCGCGGGCCGGGGCGGCGGCAGGAGCGAGCCGACCGGCGCCACCCGGCCGGCGGCGGCGAAGCCCCAGTCCAGCAGGGCCCTCGTCTCCTCGTACACCGCGAAGGGGCCGCCCTGCTGGGGGTTCATGACGGTGGCGAGGAGGGTGCGGCCGTCCCGTCGTGCGGCCGTGACCAGGGTGTAGCCCGCCTCGGAGGTGTAGCCGTTCTTGATGCCGACGATGCCCGGGTAGCGGCCGACGCCGTCCTCGCCGGTCAGCAGCCGGTTGGTGTTCTCGATGCCGTAGGTCCAGGTCGGCGTCCCGTCGGCGTCCGTGTCCCCGGGGAACGCGGCGTCGGTGAGGGCCGCGTAGCGGGCGAAGTCGGGGTCGGCCAGTCCGGCGCGGCCGAAGACGGCGAGGTCGTAGGCGGAGGACACCTGCCCGTCGGCGTCATAGCCGTCCGGGGAGACGACGTGGGTGTCGGCCGCCCCCAGCGCGCGGGCCCGGGCCTGCATCTGCGCGGCCGTCCGGGTCCAGCCGCCGTTCATGGAGGCGAGGACGTGGACGGCGTCGTTGCCGGAGCTGAGGAAGACGCCCCGCCACAGGTCGGGGATCCGGTAGGCCAGACCGGCGTAGAGGCCGACGAGGCTGCTGCCCTCGCCCACGTCGGCGAGCTCGGCCTCGGTGACGGTGTGGGTGCCGCTGCGCGGCAGGCGGGGCAGGGCCGTGAGCGCGAAGAGGGTCTTCATGGTGCTGGCGGGCGGCAGCTGCAGATGGGCGTTGTGGGCGGCGAGCACCTCCCCGCTGCCGGCGTCGGCCACCAGCCAGGACAGCGCGGACAGGTCGTCGGGCAGGGCGGGCGCGCCGGGGCGGGGCCGGACCTGCACTCCGGGCCGGTGCAGCAGGGCCGGTTCCGGCGGGGCCTCCGCCCGCGGCGGGGCGGGCTCGGCCAGGGCGGCCGCGCCGGCGGGCGGAGGCATGAGGGCGACGCTCAGACCGGCGGCGATGGCGGTCGCGCCGGAAAGGAGCCTGCGCGCTGACGGACTACGGGTCATCCGGTCACGGTAGGAACTCCCACCGGGGTTCGCAGCCCGGAGTGGGCCGAGCGGCGTAACCCGGCGCAGCCGCCGCCCGGGACGGGGATCCGGACGTCACCCGGTCGGCGGCGAGGGGGATCCGGGGGCGGGGGCGGCCGGGTGCAGGCGGTCGGTGAGGAAGGTGAGGATCTCGTCGCGTGCCCGGAGCGTGGGGTGGCCCGCCTCGTCGACCAGGTGGGCGGTGACGACGCTGTGCGGCGTGCCGACCAGATCGGCGAAGAAGGGCGGCGGTGTCGGGTTGGCGGCGGCGTCCGGCAGGACGCGGCCGTCGAAGGCCTCGCCCAGCAGGGCCCGGTAGGCGGCGAAGCGCCGCCCCGTGCACCAGCGGTCGCCCTCGAAGCGGTAGGCGAGGACGGTGAGTCCGTCGCGCTCCAGGCGGTCGCGCACCGCCCGGGCGTCCGCCGGGTCGAGTTCGATACCGCCGGGGTCGTCCAGGGGCAGTGACGGATGGTTGACCACCGGGGCGATCACGGCCGGCTCCAGGGCCATGGTGAGGGCGAAGTTGCCCGTGAAGCACAGCCCGATCGCCCCCACCCCGGGCCCGCCGCACTCCGCGTGGGCCCGGCGCGCCAGTGCGCGCAGCCAGAGCGTCACCGGGCTGGTGCCTCCCCCGGCGAAGGCCCGGAACTCCGCGCTGACGCAGGCGCGGCGGACGACCTCCCGGCCGCCCTCGACCGTGGGGAAGGCACCGTCCGTCCCGAAGAGGGAGGGCACGAGGACGGTGAAGCCCGCGTCCCGCACCCACCGCGCGAGCCTCAGGACGTCGGGGCTGATGCCCGGCATCTCGGGCAGCACCACGACCGCGGGGCCGGACCCCGCCGCGTACACCGTCTTCGCCACCCCCTCCACGGCCACGGTCCGGCGGGTGAAGTCGGTGATCGGATCGTCGTCGTCGCTCATGGGGCCAGCCTGGCGCGGACCCGGCCGCCGTGTGAGGGGCGGGATCGCCAGGGGCGGGGGCGATCCCGCCCTACCCTGGGAGGGGCCGCGCCGAACGGCACGACGTGCGGCGGGGCAAGGCGAGGGCAGCGGGGGGGGACGGGCCGGTGAGGGCGGACGGCGACGGGCCGGGGGACCTGCGGGTCGGGGTCCTGGCGTACCCGGGCTGCTTCGCCTCGGAAGTGTTCGGCGTGCCGGACCTGTTGACGATGGCCGGGCACGTCGCCGGGCCGGACGCGCCCGGCCACCGGGTGTCGGTGGTCTCGCCGCGCCGCCGGGTCACGGCCTCGGGCGGCGCGGCGCTGGACGTAGGGCCCCTGCGCGAGGTCGACGTGCTCGTGGTGCCCGGCTTCGAGCTGGGTCCGGGCACGGACCTCGACGAGCTGCTCGGCCGGCTCGCCCCGGAGACCGCGGCGATCCGGGACCGGGCCGCCGCCGGCACCGCCGTCGTCTCCCTGTGCGTCGGCGCGTTCCTGCTCGCCGAGGCGGGCCTCCTCGACGGGCGCCGGGCCACCACCTCCTGGCTGCACGCCGGGGAGCTGGCCCGGCGCTGTCCCGCGGCGGACGTGCGGCCCCGGCACCTGGCCGTCACCGACCGGGGGGTGACGACCACGGCCGCGTTCAGCGCGATGTACGACTTCGCGCTGGACCTGATCCGCCGCCACCACGGCGTCGGCGTGGCCCGGACCACCGCCCGAATCGCGCTCCTCGACGAGGTGCGGGCCTCCCAGACCCCGTACGTCGATGCCCGGCTCCTGCCGCAGCCCGGGCGGGAGTTCTCCCAGCGGGTGATGCGGCGGCTCGACCAGAACCTCGCCGCGCGGTACGACCTCGCCGCCCTCGCGGCCGCCTTCCAGGTCAGCACCCGCACCCTGCTGCGCCGGTTCGCCGAGGAGACGGGGCACAGCCCGCTGGTCCATCTCCAGGCCGCCCGGGTCCGCCGCGCCCGCCATCTGCTGGAGTCCACCGACCGCACCGTCGCCGCGGTCGCGGCGGCCGTCGGCTACCAGGACCCCGGCACCTTCGCCGCGCTCTTCGCCCGCCACACCGGGCACCGCCCGAGCGCCTACCGGGCCGCGTTCCGCCGGCGGGCCGCCGGAGGCGGGTCGCGGTGAGAGCGGGTCCGGGCCGGAAGCACAAGATCGGCGGGGTCTACCGGTTCCGGCGGCGGGCGGGGTATCCAGGGAGGGCGGCCCCCTTCGGGCACCGCTCCCCCTCCCCCTCCCTGGAACGGAGACCTGCCGTGGACGGCTGGTACGTGGACGACCGTTGCACCAACTGCGATGTGGCCCGACAGCTCGCGCCCGACCTGATCGGCGAGGTCGAGGGCACGTCGCGGATCCTGCGCCAGCCGGGCGACGAAGCGCAGACGCGGCGCTTACACGCGGCCGTCTTCGCCTGCCCCACCCGCTCGATCCGCCACTCCTCCCGGCGGCCGGACGGGCGGCTGGACCCGTTCCCGATGGAGCTGGACAGCGGCGTGCTGCTGTGCGGGCACAACTCGCGGCACACGGCCGGGGCCAATTCCTACCTGCTCCTGCGGCCCTCGGGGACGGCCCTGATGATCGACACGCCCCGCTGGAGTCCGGCACTCGCCGAGCGGTACACGGCTTCCGGCCCGGTCACCGACGTGCTCCTCACCCATCGTGATCACGCCGCCCACGGCCGGCGCTACGCGGACCACTTCGGCGCCCGGCTGTGGATCCACGAGGGCGACCTCGACGCGGCGCCCGACGCCGACCGGGTGATCCGGGGTGTCGAGCCGCTGGAGGTCGCCGCGGGTGTCACCGCCCACCCGCTGCCGGGCCACACCCCCGGCAGCGTGCTCTACCTCGCCGACGGCCGGTACTGCTTCAGCGGTGACAGCTTCTACTGGTCGCGCACGACGGGTGACCTGGAGGTCGCGGACAGCGTGACCTGGTACTCGATCGAGGAGTTGGCCGCCTCACTGGCCAGGACGGCCGGCCGGATCCGGTTCGAATGGGTCCTCCCCGGCCACGGCGACCGCCGCCGGCTCCCCGCCGACGAGATGTCCCGCCGGCTCGCCGCGCTGACCGAGCGCACCCGGCTGCTGCGCCCCCGACCGATCGACTTCACCGCCGTCCGCTGGTGAACCCGCGGCCCGGCCCCGGTCTGGGGGCTACCGGTGCCGGGGTGTCCCGGCGCACTCCGTACACGAACCCGGACACACGGCCGGCTCGACGGAGCCGACGGGGAGCCGAGCACCCCGGCCCGGGTTCGGGCCGGGGCGCTCGGAGCGTGGTCGGGGTGGTTTTCGTCAGGCCGGTCGGTGGGTCGGGTGGAAGTTGATGCGTTCCCTGACGACGGGGAAGCCGGCCTTGGCGAAGTTCGCGGCCATGGGGAAGTTCCCCTGGTCCGTCGCTCCGGTGACGAACTCCGCGCCCTGCTCGACGAGGAAGTGGGTGCATTCCGCGAGGAGGTCGTAGGCGTAGCCGTGGCCGCGGTGTTCCGGGACGACCCCGATGAAGCCGATGGTCGGGCCGGAGGGGTTGTGGGCCGGGATGTGGATGCCGGCCAGGTCGCCCTCCGGCGTGTAGGCCGTCTGCCACCACTCTCGCGGTGAGGGGCACCAGTGGAAGAAGTCGAGTTCCTCCTGCGCGGCCTGGTCGAGGCCGCCCTCCTCGACGGCCTTCAGCGCGTGGGCGTCCAGGGTGGCGGAGTGGATGCGGCGCAGCGCGTCGAAGAACACGGCGTCGTCGGCTTCGGCGCTGAAGCGCAGGCGGCCGGGCCGCTCGGGCAGACCCCGCTGCGGGGTCCAGCGGTAGAGGAAGCGTTCCACCAGGAGCTCGTACCCCGCCGAGCGTGCGGCCGCGAAACGCGCCTCGGCGGCGGCGCGCAGCACGGGCTCCTCGCGCCAGCCTCCGGGCAGGTTGATCTCGAGGTCGACCCGCCAGGGGACGGAGCGCAGGAGCGCGGCCCCGGCCTCCTCCTCGCCCTCGGCCACGTCGAACCAGTTGATGTTGACGGGCTCCGGGTCGTCGGGGCCGCCCCACCAGGCGCCGCGCGCCACGACCTCGCCGTCGCGCAGCGCGACGCGCTTCCAGTCGGGGCGGAACCGGGTGCGCCGGTGGCCTTCACCGGCGCCGAGGGGGTCGGGGAGTGCGTCGAAGAGAGAGGCGTCGCTCGCGGAGAGCGCGCGGATGACCGGACCGGTCATGGATTCCTCCGGGATCAAAGGCTGCTTGGAGCGCTCCCGGTCAGAACTGGCGGACCACGCCGGGGCAGCGGAAGAGGGAGCGCGGGTAAGGCGTGGACTGCACGGCACTCGCCTCCTTCCGTTCGTCTCAGGGCGTGGAGCCACACCATAGGTGATCTTGCGCGGGTGCGTCCACGGATTTCCTGAGCGCGGCAGAGCAGTCAGATGACTCAAGCCGTCCGGGTGGCCGCGGCGGCACAGTGGTGCTGCCCCGGGAGCAGAGGCCGCGGGGCGGATACGCCGGCCCGGGCCGGCCGAGAAGGCAGAGGAGATCATGATGAACGCGCGGAGGACGGCGATGAGGCTCGCCGTGGGCGCTGCCACGCTGACCGCGGCGGTCGTCGCCACGACGACGAGCGCGAGCGCCTACGTGCTCACCGACATCCAGACCGGATCCGGCAAGTGCCCGGCCAACTGGGTGTGCCTGTGGAGCGAGAACGACTTCGTCCGCGGAAACCCCGCCGGCGGATACGACTTCGGGGCCGTGGGTTCGGACCAGAACGTTCCGGACATGGGGAAGTTCGTCTTCGAGAGCAAGCTGTTCCGCTGGAAGGGCATGCAGGATTCCGCGTCCTCGGTCGTGAACAACACGGGCAGCGGCATCTGCTTCTACGAGCACAACAACTACGGCGGCCTGCAGTTCAGGGTCGGGCCCCGGGAGAAGTGGGCGTCCGTGCCGGGCTGGATCAACGACAGGATCAGCTCCTTCAAGTACTGCTGACCCGGCCCCTCCACCCCCCATCCGAAGAGGAACCCATGTTTGCGAAAAGCAGGATGAAGATGCTCGGGCTGTCCGCGGTCGCCGCGACCGGGCTGCTGGCGGCCACCGCGACGTCGGCGAGCGCCGCCACCGTGTTCGACATCGGCCACGGCGCCGGCTCGTGCCCCAACGGGTACGTCTGCCTCTGGTCGGAAGGCAATTTCATCCAGGGGAAGTTCGTCTACGACCACAAGTTCGGCTCCTTCGCCTCCAACCAGAACGTCGGCGACCTGGGGAAGCTGGCGCGCACGTCCACCGGCGACAAGGGCATGCAGGACGTCACGTCGTCGGTGCTGAACAACACGGGCAGCGGCGTCTGCTTCTACGAGAACAACTGGTACGGCGGCCTGGAGTTCAGGATCGGTCCCCACGAGCAGTGGGCGTCCGTGCCGGGCTGGATCAACGACAGGATCAGCTCCTTCAAGTACTGCTGATCCGGCCCTCCTCGAACCGAAGGGATGTGGATGATGACGACATCGCGCAGGAAGACGGCCCGTTTCGCCGTGGGTGCCGCCGCCGTTGCCGGGCTGGTGATGAGTGCGGCGGCGGCGGCCGACGCCTCCGTGCTCCTCGGCATCGGGCAGGGCGCCGGGGCGTGCCCCTCCGCGCATGTCTGCCTGTGGTCCGAGAACGACTTCGTCGGAGCCACCCGCGGTTCCAAGTTCGGCGCGATCGCGTCGAACCAGAACGTGGGTGACCTGGGGAAGCTGCAACGGGACGGTGCGCTGTGGACGGGGATGCAGGACGTCACCTCGTCCGTGGTGAACAACACGGGCAGCGCGATCTGCTTCTACGAGCACAACGGCTACGGCGGCCTGCAGTTCAGGATCGGCCCCTGGGAGAAGTGGCCTTCCGTCCCGTCGTGGATCAACGACAGGATCAGCTCCTTCAAGTACTGCTGAGGGGCGGCGGGCGGACGGCTCCCGGGTGCGGGGGCCGTCCCCCGGTCTGACCGGATCCATGCAGGTCAGCGGGGCGGGAAGTCCGTAGGATGGGGTGGAGCTCCTCCGGGAGGAAACCCCTGCCCGGAGGTCCCGGTCCCATGCCCCCTCACGCGACACGCCGACTGCTCGGGCGGAGCCGTGAACTGGAGGCGCTGGAACAGCTGTTGCGGGAGGTACGGGAGGGGCGCAGCCGGGTGCTGGTGCTGCGCGGCGAGGCCGGTGTCGGCAAGTCGGCGCTGCTCGGCCGGCTGGCCGAGCGGGCGGCACCGTTGCGGACCGTGCAGGCGGCCGGGGTCGAGGCCGAGTCCGACTTCGCCTACTCGGCCCTGCAGCGGCTGTGCGCCCCGCTGCTGTCCCACCTCGGCCGACTGCCGCCGGTGCAAGAGGAGGCCCTGCGGGTGGCGTTCGGGCTGAGTGCGGGGAACCCGCCCGAGATGCTGCTGGTCGGGCTCGCGGTGCTCGGTCTCTTCGCCGAGGCCGCGGCGGAGTCACCGCTGGTGTGCCTGGTCGACGACGCCCAGTGCCTGGACCTGATGTCGCAGCGGATCCTCGCGTTCGTCGGACGCCGGCTGGACGCCGAGTCGGTGGCCCTGGTGATCGCCGAACGGACCGCCGACGGGGAGGGGTCGGAGGGGTTCGCCGGCCTGCCGGAGCTCACGCTGCGGGGGCTGGCCGACGCCGACGCGCGGGCCCTGCTGGACGGGGTGCTCGCGGCTCCGGTCGACCCCCGGGTGCGGGACCGGATCGTCGCCGAGACCGGCGGGAACCCCCTCGCCCTGCTGGAGCTGCCCCGGGACCTGTCGCCGGCGGAACTGGCCTTCGGCTTCGCCGGTCCCGGTACGGGCCCGCTGGCGTCCCGGGTCGAGGAGGGGTTCCGCCGGCGGGTGGAGGCGCTGCCGGCCGCCACCCGTGGCCTGTTGCTGGTCGCGGCGGTCGAACCGGTCGGCGACGCACCGCTGTTGTGGCAAGCGCTGCGGCTGCTCGGCATCGGGATCGAGGCCGGGGCGGCGGCCGAGGCGGCGGACCTGATCACGCTGGGCGCCCCGGTGCGCTTCCGCCACCCGCTGGTGCGCTCGGCCGTCTGGCGGGGTGCGGACGCGGCCTCGCTGCGGGCCGCGCACGGCGCGCTGGCCGAGGCCACCGACGCCGGGCGCGACCCCGACCGACGGGCCTGGCACCGGGCCCACGCCGCGGTCGGGCCGGACGAGGAGGTCGCCGCCGAGCTGGAGCGCTCCGCCGACCGGGCCCTGGCGCGCGGCGGACGGGCCGCGGCGGCGGCCTTCCTGGAACGTGCCGCCGCGCTCACCCCGGATCCCGGGGAACGGGCGCGACGGGCCTTGGCGGCAGCCGCGGCCCACCTCGCCGCCGCCGTGCCGGCCCGGGTCCCCGACCTGCTGGCCGCCGCCGAACTGGGGCCGCTGGACCCGCTCCAGTCGGCCCACGCGGGCCGGCTGCGGGCGAAGGCGGCGGCGATGACCGCCCCGGGGCTCGGCACCGTCCAGCCGCTGCTCGACGCGGCGGCCCGGCTCGCGCCCCTCGACCAGGCCGCCGCGCGGGAGACCTGCCTGGCGGCGTTCGGAGCGGCCGTCTGGGCCGGCCGGCACGACGAGGGCGGACTGCGGCGGGCAGCGGCGGCGGCGCGCGGCCTGCCGCCCGGCGACGATACGGCCGGGGTCTTCCTCCAGGCCCTCGCCACCTGGACCACGGACGGGCCGGCGGCCGCCTTCCCGCTCCTGGCGCGGGCGGTGCGCTCGCTCACCCGCGACGAGGACCTGGCCGTCCTGTGGCCCGCCGCCAACGCGGCCGTGGAGCTGGGCGACCTCCAGGCCTGGCTGGACATCACCGGCCGGGCGGTGCGCTTCGCCCGTACGACGGGCGCCCTGTCGGTGCTCTCCACGGCACTCCCCTACCGAGCAGCCTCGCTGTGCTACAGCGGGCGGTTCGCCGAAGCCCGGGACCTGCTGGCCGAGCCGCCCGCCGCCGGTGACGCGGTGGGGGTGGCGACGTACAGCGTCTCGACGGCCCTGCTCGGCGCCTACCAGGGGCGGGAGCGGCCCGCGCTGGAGCTGATCGGCGCCCTGGAGAGGGAGGGCGAACAGCGCGGTCTGGGCCGCCTCACCGGCATGGCGGCGTGCGCCCGGGCCGTGCTCCACAACGGCCTGGGCAACTACGCCCTGGCCATGGAGGCGGCGTTGCGGGGCGACGCGTACCAGGACCTCGTCGTGCACCACTGGACGTGCGCCGAACTCGTCGAGGCCGCGACCCGGGCCGGCCGCCCGGACGTCGCGGCCCGGGCTCGCGACCGGCTGGCCGACTGGGGCCGGGCCGGAACCCCCTGGGCCCTCGGCGCGCTGGCGGTGGCCGACGCCCTGACCGGCGCGCCCGAGCGGGCCGAGGACCGCTACCGGGAGGCCGTCGGCCATTTCACCCGGGGCGGGCTCGGGGTGTTCGAGGCGCGCACGCGGCTGCTGTACGGCGAATGGCTGCGCCGCCGCAACCGCCGCTCCGCCGCCCGGGACGAGCTGCGCGAGGCACACGCGGCGGCCTCGGCGATCGGTATGGAGGCGTACGCCGAACGGGCCCGGCGCGAGCTGCTCGCCACCGGTGAGACCGTCCGCGCCCGGACCCCCGGCCCGCCGGTCCTGACCGCGCAGGAGGCCCGGATCGCCCGGCTCGCGGCCACCGGGCACCCGAACGCGGAGATCGGGGCGCAGCTGTTCCTCAGCCCGCGCACGGTCGAATGGCACCTGCGCAAGGTCTTCGCCAAGCTGGGCGTCTCCTCGCGCCGCGAGATCGAGGGGGCCCTGGCCGTCCTGTGAGCGCCGCCGCCCCGGGGCGGCCGTCGCGGTCCGGTGCCCGGCGCGGTTCAGAGGCGGTCGGCGTCCAGGACC
This sequence comes from Streptomyces sp. NPDC001594, assembly GCF_042893675.1. Taxonomy (NCBI): domain Bacteria; kingdom Bacillati; phylum Actinomycetota; class Actinomycetes; order Kitasatosporales; family Streptomycetaceae; genus Streptomyces; species Streptomyces sp. NPDC001594. Next base: position 377,095 of record NZ_JBIAVB010000001.1, read on the forward strand.
GCCCGGGCGAACTCCTCCGGTGCCTCCTGCGGGGCGTTGTGGCCGACGCCGGGCAGGACGCGGTGCTCGTACGGGCCGGTGAACAGGTGCCGGTAGGCCGAGTCGTCGGTGGTGGGCAGGAACGGGTCGAGGGCCGGGGCCAGGGTGAGTGAGGGCACCGTGATGGCCGGGCGGGCGGCGAGCAGCCGCTCGTAGCGGTCGTAGCGGCGTTCTCCGTCGGCCAGGCCCAGGCGCCAGCGGTAGTTGTGGATCACGATGGCGGCGTGGTCGGGCTGGTCGAACGCCGCGGCCGTCCGCTCGAAGGTGGCGTCGTCGAACTCCCAGGTCGGGGAGGCCTCCTCCCACACCAGCCGGCACAGGTCGTACCGGTTGCCCCGGGTCTCCATGGCGGTGCGGCCGCGTTCGGTGGCGAAGTAGTACTGGTACCACCAGGTGCGCTCCGACCTGGGCGGCAGCGGGTCCTTCTGCGAGGGGAGGTGGGTGACGAGGTATCCGCCCACCGGTACCAGGGCCTTGACCCGCCGCGGCCACAGGGCGGCGACGACGCCCGCGGTCCGCGAGCCCCAGTCGAAGCCGGCCAGCACCGCCCGGGGGATCTTCAGGGCGTCCATCAGGGCGATGACGTCCAGCGCGACGGCGGACTGCTGCGCGTTGCGGACCGTCTTCGGCGAGAGGAAGGCGGTGGCGCCGTGTCCGCGCAGGTACGGGACGATCACCCGGTAGCCGGCGTCCGCCAGCAGCGGCGCCACGTCCGCGAAGCTGTGGATGTCGTACGGCCAGCCGTGCAGGCAGAGGACCACCCGCCCGTGCGCGGGCCCGGCCTCGGCGTAGCCGATGTCGAGCACCCCGGCCCGGACCTGCTTGAGCGCGCCGAAGCCGGGGTGCCCGCCGGGGCCGGGGTGCCCGCCGGGAGCGGGGGCGGCCGGGGCCCGGCGCGGTCCGGCTTCCGGCGCGGCGGCCGCCTCCGTCGCGGCGCCGACCGGCAGGGTGGCGGCCGCCCCGAGACCGATCATCTTGGTGAGGGTACGTCTGTCGATCACGTCTGTTCCTTTCCCGGGGACCGCCTGGCCCGTCCACTCTCCACCGGCGACCGGCCGCCGGCATCGGTCAAATGACGCTGTTTCACCCGGCGGCGACGGCCTCGCCGCGGGTCAGCGCGTCGCGCAGCGCCGCCCGGGTCGTGACGCCCAGCTTGGGGAAGACGCGGTACAGGTGCGAGCTGACGGTGCGCGGCGACAGGTGCATCAGCCGACCGATCTCCTTGTTCGTCAGGCCGCTCGCGGCCAGGTCGGCGATGCGGCGTTCCTGCCAGGTCAGCGAGGCGGGGTGGGGCGCCGGGGCGCGGGGCGGGACGACCCCGGTCCCGTGCAGGGCCGCCTGCGCCCGCTCGGTCCAGCCGCTCGCGCCCAGCCGCTCGAACGCCTCGGCCGCCGCGGTCAGTTGGGTGCGCGCCGCGTCCCGGCCCCGGACCTCGCGCAGCCGGAGGCCGTGCGCGAGGCGGATCCGGGCCAGCTCGAACGGGAAGCGGGCGGCGTCCGGATGGGACTGGGCGCGGGCGAACATCGCGGCGGCCTCCCGCTCGTCCTGCGCGGTGATCGCCAGCGCGCCGTAGGTGATCAGGGCCTGGCGGGGTGAGACCGCCGGGAGGCCCGCGTCGCGGGCGGCGAGGGCGTGTGCCCGGGCCTGCCGGGCGCGTCCGCCGGCCCGGGCGGCCTCGACGAGGTCCAGGAGGGTGCGCGGGGCCTGGTACGCGTACGGCCGGAACTCGCCCGGCGGGGTGATGCCGGCGCAGTGGCGGTACGCGGCCTCGTGGTCGCCGCGGCCCAGCGCGGCGGTCGCGGCGGCGGCGTCGGTGAGCTGGGTCAGGAACCCCAGTCCGCGCGGGCGGGCCCAGGCGTCCACCTCGGCGCACAGCTCGCGCGCCCGTTCCGTCCGGCCCCGCAGGGCAGCGAGTTGGGCCAGGTAGGCCCGGCTCTGCGCCGCGAACAGGTGGTGGCCGTGCTCGACCGCCAGGTCCAGGGCGCGCTGCCCGGTCCGCTCGGCCTCGTCCCATTCGCCGGCCGCCGTCCCGTCCAGCGTGATCAGGTGCAGCATCACCATGCCGGCGGCCACGGCCCCGGTCTCCACCTCGTGGTCCACGACGCGCCGCAGGTGCGGGCGCCAGGCGTCGAGGACGTCGAGGTGGTAGGCCGCCACGCCCAGGCGTGCGGCCTCCCAGGGTTCCAGCTCCGGTAACCGCGCGGCGGCCCGCAGCAGCGGCTCGGCCCGGCCGGCCCCGTGCCGGTTCACATCGCTCCAGGTGTCGGCGTACAGCCGGGCCCGTTCGGTGACGAGGCCGCCCAGGGAGGCCAGGAGTGCGCGGGTGCTCTCCCAGACCGCACGGTCCCCGCTGTACTGGCTGATCGCCAGCAGGAGGACCACCAGCCGGGTGAGCACCTCGTCCGGTCCGGTCCGGCCGTCGGCCGCGTGGCCGTCGCGGAGCCCCTCGATCGCGGCCGAGACCTGCTGTCGCGTGGAGCGCACGTCCCCGTCCTGGTAGAGCGCCTGGTAGGCGGCCGCCAGCACCTCGGCGGGGGACTGCGCGGCACCGGGTGCGAGGTCCGCCCGGGCCAGCCTGCGGGCCTGCCCGGGGCGGGCGGCGTGGCCGGCCACGAAGGCCGCCTCGGCCAGCCTGCGGGACCGCTCCGCCGGATTCTCGCTGAGCTCGGCCGCCCGGGTCAGCCAGGTCACGGCCGTCAGCGCGCCGCCGCGCCGGGTCGCCGACCCGGCCGCCGCCTCCAGGACGCCGGCCACCTCCTCGTCGGGGTCGACGGCCGCCGCGGCCAGGTGGGCCGCCCGGCGTTCGAGGTTCCCCCGGTGCGTCCGCGCCAGCGCCAGGTGGGCCGTGCGGCGCTGGTCCGCGGTGGCGCTCTGCACGATCGCGGACCGTACGAGCGGGTGGCGGAAGACGAGTTCGCCGGTGGCCGGGGCGACGTCCAGGAGTCCGGCGGCGACCGCCGCGTCGGCATCGCGCATGACGTGGCGCGCGCCGGGGTGGGCGTCCGCGCGGCCGGGGGCTCCGGCGCCGTCGAGCGCGCCCATCAGGAGCTCGGCCCGGACCCGTTCGTCGAGGGCCGCGATGCGGGAGTCGAAGAGCCGTTGCAGCCGCCGGGAGAGCGGCACGCCGTGCGGGCCGGCCAGGTCTTCGGCGGGGAGGCCGCCCGACGGTCCGGTGAGGTGGGCGGGCAGCTCCAGCAGGGCCAGCGGGTTGCCCCGGGCCTGGGCGAGGACGATGCGGCGCAGCCGGCGGTCCAGGTGCGGGTGGCGCAGGTCGAGCAGGCGGGCCGCGTCCTCCTCGGGCAGGGCCCGCACCGGCAGTTCGGGCAGGGCGGCGGTGTCCCAGCGCGAGGGGGTGTCGGTGCGGACCGCGACCAGCAGTTTCACCGGGCTGCCGGCCAGGCGCCGGCCGACGAACGCGCAGACGTCGGCGCTGGCGTCGTCCAGCCACTGCCCGTCGTCGAGGACCAGGAGGGACGGCCGGTGGGTGCGGGTGTGCGTCAGCAGGCGCAGGACGGCGATGCCCAGGGCCATCGCCGACGGCGGCCGTACCGGGGCCGCACCGGACGCGGTGTCGGACGCGGCGCCGGACGTCGTGTCGGACCTCGTGGCGAACGTCGCGTCGAACACGGCCCGGCTCGCGGCGTCGGGGCGCGCCGGGCCGGCGAGCAGCGGGTGGAGGAACTGGTGCAGCCCGGCGTGGGGCAGCGCGGACTCCGCCTCGACTCCGGCGGCCCGCAGGACGACGCGGCCCTCCTGCTCGGCCAGGGTGGCGGCGTGGTCCAGCAGCGCGCTCTTGCCGACGCCCGCCTCCCCCCGCAGGACGAGTGCCCGCCCGGTCTCGGACGTCACGAACGCCGTGAGCTCCGCCCGTTGCGCCTCACGGCCCACCATCCCCGTGGTGATCGCTTCCATGCCCGTCCCGTCTCCCGCCCGTGTCGCTCCCCCGCGGTGGCGCGGGGTGGTGCCGGCGGCGGATCCCCCCGGAGCCGGCCGGCTCCTCCGCGCCGCGGACACCGGCCGGTGCCCGCTTCCGCTCACGATCCCGTGACCGGGCCCGGGTCGAACCCGTGGCGGACCCTGGCCGGTACCCGGGTCCGTCCCCGGCCCCGGCCCGGGGCCCTCCGGGGGAAGGGGGCCCGGCCGCCGGTGTGTCCGTCGCGATCGCGTCAATGTGGGCGGGCGCGGGGAGCACGACTCCTCACGGCGGACGCATCGTTGCGCAGGACGACGGGCCCGCCGCGTGGCGCGAAAAGGATCACCGTGGTCGGCGGCCGCCGCGTGATCCCTATGCTGGCGGGATGGTCGAGATACCTCTTTCCGCACTCGAAGTCGCGATGGTCCAGACGGGCACCCGGGCCCTGGAGACCCTGCGGGACACCGCCGCCTTCGCCCAGGAGCTGGAGCGGCTGGGCTACCACCGGATCTGGTACGCCGAGCACCACCACTCCCCCGCGATCGGCGCGTTCCCCCCGGTCGTCCTCGCCGCACACGCCGCGGCCTCCACCTCGTCCATCCGGCTCGGCTCCGGCGGAGTGCTGGCGCCGAACCACGCGCCCCTCACCCTGGCGGAGCAGTTCGGCACGCTGGCCGCTCTGCACCCGGACCGCATCGACCTGGGCATCGGCCGCGGCCCCGGGACCTTCGACGAGGGCATCGCGCGGGCGCTGCGACGCGGCGCCGGGCCGACGACGGACGCGGAGTACCGCGACGACGTGGCGGCGATCCTGTCCTTCCTGGTGGACGAGGTCGCGCTGGGCCCGCTGCCGCAGCCCTGGCTGCTGGCCTCCAGCCCCGCCGGGGCCGCCCTCGCCGCCGAGCTCGGCCTGCCGGTCGCCGTCGCGCACCACATCCGGCCCGAGAACACCGGTGCGGTCCTGGAGCGGTACCGGGCCGCGTTCATCCCCTCGCCCTGGTGCGAGCGGCCACGGGTGCTGCTGTGCGTGGAAACGGTGTGCGCGGAGACGGAGGAGGAGGCCCGGCGGCTCGTCGGCCCGATGGACGTCGTCAAGGCCGGGCTGCTCAAGGGGATCAGCGACATCCCCTTCCCCACGCCCGAGGAGGCGGCCGCGCACGTGTTCACCGAGCCGGAGCGGGCCGCCCTGGCGGGCTTCCGCGCCCGGCAGGCGGTCGGCACGCCGGAGACCGTCGTCGGGCGGCTGCGGGAACTGGCCGGGGAGACGGGGGCGGACGAGCTGATGCTGACCACGCCCGTCTACGGCTTCGCGGAGCGCGTCCGCTCGTACGAACTGATCATGAAGCACTACGGGGCGTAGGACGGCGGGGGCCCGGCATCCGTCCGGGGCCCGTCGGCCCCCTCGCCCCGCCGCCCGACGGGTCAGCGCGTCGCGCCGAAGTCCTGCGTCCAGTACTGGCCCGGCTGGGCCAGGCCGATGCCGATCTCCCGGTAGGAGCAGTCGAGGATGTTGCGCCGGTGGCCGGGGCTGTTCATCCAGCCCTCCATCACCTGCTCGGGGGTGTCGTAGCCGTAGGCGACGTTCTCGCCGTACGTCTGCCACTGGTACCCGGCACGGGTGATGCGCCCGCCCGGGTCGGACCCGTCGGAGCCGGTGTGGGACATGGTGGCGTGGGCGGCCATGTCGGCGCTGTGGTCCTGGGCTGCCTGCGTGAGCATCGGGTTCACGGTGACGGCGGGGCACCCGGCGGCGGCGCGCTCCTGGTTGACCAGCGCGACGACCGCGGCCTGGACGTCGGCCGGCGCCCCGGAGGCCTGCGGGGCCGGGGGCGCGGCGGCCGGCTCGGCCGGGGGCGCCGCCGGACGGGGGGCCGCGGGCGGCGGCGGGGTGTCCACGGCCTGCTCGGCCGACGGCTCGTCGACGGGCTCCACGGGTGCCGGCGGCACGGCACGGGGGAGCTCGACGGGGGTGTGCGCACGCGGCTGAGCCTGCGGGCCGCCGAGGGCGGGGTCCCGCCATGCGGCGGCGGCCGTGTGGGCCGGGCCGGTCTCCTGGGGGTCCAGGCAGGCCATGGCGGCGGTGGGAACGCCCACCATGGCCAGGGCGCCGACGGCGACGGCTATTTTCCTGTAGTGCGTCTTCTTTCGGTGCTTCCGCATGCGTGACCTCACTCGGTGATCGCGAAGCTCCCGGCGCCGGGACCGCGGGGGCGCCGGAGGAGCCGCCATTCTGGGAAGGCCCGCGAGGCGATGGCAAGCCCGAGCACGCGCGGCCCGCGCACGCTCCGTGCTCCCGCTTGAAAGGGAGGCGGGATCGTGCATGGCCCCGCTCGGACGGCATCGGCGCGAAGCTGACGCACCGCCGGAACCGGCCCCAGGCAGCCATGTTGGGCACCGACTGATAGAAGTCGACAATTCCGTTTCCGCTGGAGTGCGACCGTCCTACGCAAAATTGGACAAGTACGGAAACGCTCCCGCCCAGACGATCTCCACCCGCCTGCCGGGCCGCCGTAAGCGGTGTGTCTCATGTCACGGAACCGCCGGGCGGCCGGGCCGTCGCGGAGCCCGTCGTACGGCATGCTGGTCCGCGGACGCTCCGCGGACGACTCCACCGACGAAGACGACATCCGGGAGGACACCGGTGGCCGGCAACCGGGCTCGGTTCCAGGTCGAGGTACCGGCGGCCCTCGCCGCCGCGCAGCGGGAGGAGGGCCTGCAGGCCTGGACCGCCGCGCTGCCCGCCCTGGCCGGGGAACTGATGGACCGCTGGGACCTGCGCCTGGACGGCCCGTCGGCCCACGGGGCCGTGGCGCTGGTCCTGCCGGTGCTCCGGGCGGACGGTTCGCCGGCCGTGCTCAAGCTCCAGCCCTTGGACGAGGAGACCCGGGACGAGCCGCTCGCCCTGCGCGTCTGGGGCGAGCGCCACGCGGCCGATCTGCTGGAGGCCGATCCCGAGCGCGGTGCCCTGCTCCTGGAACGGCTCGACGCCGCCCGGCCGCTGTCGGCGGTGCCCGACGACGCCGTGGCCCTCACCCGCCTTTCCGAGCTGCTGTCGCACCTGTCCGCCGTCGCGGCCCCCGCCGGCCTGCGTCGGCTGGCCGACATCGCGGGCGCGATGCTCGACCGGGTCCCCGCGTGCTCCCGGTCCCTGGCGGATCCGTCCGAACGGCGGCTGCTGGCCTCGTGCGCGGCCGCGCTGGGCGAACTGCTCGGCGAACCCGGCGACCGGCTCCTGCACTGGGACCTGCACTACGACAACGTCCTCGCCCCCCTCGCGTCCGCACGGGCGTCGGAACGCTCCCCGTGGCTCGCCATCGACCCCAAGCCCCTCGCCGGCGATCCCGGCTTCGAACTGCTGCCCGCGCTGCGCAACCGGTGGGACGACGTCCTCAGGTCCGGCGACGTCGCCCGGGCCGTCCGCCGCCGCTTCGACCTGATGACGGAGGTTGTCGGACTGGACCGGGAGCGGGCCACCGGATGGACGCTCGGCCGCGTCCTGCAGAACTGCCTGTGGGACCTCGAGGACGGAGCCGTCAGGCTCCAGCCCGAACAGACGGCCATCGCCCGGGCCCTGCTCGGACCCGCGGCCGCCCGCCCGTAGGGCGGCCCGGCCGGGGTCAGCTCCGGCGGCGGCCGGGATCGTCCTCGCCCAGCTGGGCGATCCAGCCGTACGGGAGTTCCTCACCGTCGACGGTGACCGCCTCGACGGCCCTGCTCTCCGGGTCGATCTCGGCCCGGACCCCCTCTCCCTCGTAGCACGGGTAGCCGGACACGCCGGTGGCGCCGGTCGCTTCGACCCGGGCCGTGCGCAGCACGGCGTCATGGCCCTTGGCGTCCTGGACGCCGGGCGGGCCGGGCCGCAGGACGACGGTGTACCGGTCCGGGACGGGGTGGGCCGCGTGAGTCATGGGTCCAGGCTAGGGCCTGTCCGGCGGATCAGTGCCGGACGCCGCGCGGCGCCGGTGTCCGCCTCCCGTGTGGCGTGTCGCTCAGTCGCGGGGGCCGGGGGCGCCGGGACGGCGAGGGTGCGTCCGGGGGTGCGGGTGTGCAGGGAGCCGGTGGCGTCGATCCGCGCGACCTCCCGGCTGCCGGCGGCCAGTTGGTAGTCGTGGCCGGACGGGGCCCGCCAGATCGTCGTGGCGAGGACGTGCTGCCCGAAGCGGCCGCAGGCGGCCGTGGAGCGGGCCCGGGTAACGTCCAGGGAGGGCCCCCGCCGGGGGCCGGATCCGGATCCGGCCGTCGCCCTGGCCGGTCCAGTGGGTGGCGCGGGTGCAGGACCAGACGGCCCGGCCGGGGGTCTCGGGGAGCTCCGTGACGGCGAAGTCCCACAGGTTGACGGCCCGGACCGCCCGTCCGTCCACCGCGTCCAGGGCGCAGGCCTCCTGGGCCCAGCGGGTCAGGGCGGCGGGCCCGGTGGCCTCACGGGGCCGGCGGGCGGGCGGTGCGTCGGACCCCTCGGCGGGAGGCGTGTAGGTGAGGTGGACGGGGAGCAGTCCGCCGCGGCCGGCGAGGAGGAAGGCGTGCTTCTCCACGATGCGCGGCGAGGAGGCGAGCTCCAGCACCGGATGGGGCCCGCAGCCCCCGCCCCGGGCAGGGCCGTCCGGGAAGCCGGTGGTGACCGGGTCGGTGGTGACCGTCCCCTCGGGGCCGATCGGCACGGGCCGGACCGCGTCGGCGGGGGCGGTGAGGTCCCGGATCCCCGCGGTGGCGATCCACGGGGCGAGGAGCCGGCGGGCGGTGCCCCCGTGCCCGGGTCAGGGTGACGGCGGCCGCCGTGGTGACGTCGGCGTCGTCGGTGCGGGCGACGTCCAGGCTCCTGCGGCCGCCGCGCTCGGTGTAGCGGACGACCCGGTCGGCGTCGAGGAACACGACCACCGCCGTCCCCGGCCGGGGGTCTCCCGCGAAGAGTCAGCTGCGGCGGGTGGACCGGCGGCTCCGCCGAGGCCGCGGGCGCGACGGTGACGGCCGTACCGGAGGGCGGTGCGGCCCAGGTGCCGAGGGCCCGCAGCAGGAGGGGCCGGCCCCCCCCCCTCGGCACTGGGCCACATGCGCAGCCCCCACACCCACGGCGGGAACGGCCCGCGCAGCCGTCCGGCCGAGTACCGCACCACCTCGGCCCGTACGGCGGACAGCGGGTCCCCGCCCTGCCGCGCCCGGCGCCCGGCGGCCCGCAGCGAGTGCTGGACGGCGCGGTGGGCGCGCAGCAGTTGGGGGTAGCGCTCGACGGTGATCGCCTCGGCCTGGCGCAGACCGGCTCCGGAGCCTTGACGTTGTCCCACGCCCCGGACAGCGAAGGAATCGTCATATGGTCACCCGCCGGCAGGACCGGCGCAGCCACGAAATCCCTCTTCTGACAAATCCGCCGGAGGGCATGGAATCGCCAGGTTCGCAAATTCGACAGGGGGCATGAAATACGTTTTCGCGCAAGGGACTTGAGCCGGAATTCCAAGCTTGACGGCGCCGTGGTGTTTGCTTATGGTCCGGTCGTCCGGGTTACCGCCGATCGACAGTCAAAGGTATTCATGACCACGCCTCCGACGTTGCCGAAATCCAGGCAGCAATTGGTCCTTTCCGTTCTCATGCTGTGTTCGCTGTTGATCTGGCTGGAGAACACCGTCCTGAGCACCACGCTGGAGACCCTCGCGGACCCGGTCCGCGGGCTGGGGGCCGACCCCGGTCAGCTGCAGTGGGCGACCGGTGCGTACACGCTGGCCTTCGCCACCTTCATGTTCACCGCGGGGTCGCTGGGCGACCGGTTCGGCCACCGCACCGTGTTCTCGGGCGGGTTGGCGGTCTTCGCCGGGGCCTCGCTGTGGGCGGCGTACGCCGGCGACGTGGACCAGCTGATCGCGGCTCGAGCCGTGATGGGTGTGGGGAGCGCGCTGATCACCCCGGCCACCATGGCCATCCTCATGTGGACCTTCACCGGCCCCGCGCGGGCCGGCGCCATCGGCGTCTTCTCGACCTCGGCCGGTGTCGGAATGGCCGCCGGCCCGGTGCTGGCGGGATTCCTGCTCGACCATTTCCGGTGGGGCTCGGTCTTTCTGGTCAACGTCCCCGTGGCGGCATTGGCATGGGTGGGGGTCGCCGTCCTGGTTCCGGATTTCCGCAGCCCCGTTCCGCGGCCCTTGGATCCGGCCGGCATGCTGCTGTCGGCCGGTGGGCTCGTGGCGTTGGCCTACGGGCTGATCCGGGCGGGGCAGGTGGCGGCGTGGAGCGGGGCCGACGTCTGGGGGCCGATCGCCGCCGGTGTGGTCCTGCTGGCCGTCTTCGTCCTCGTCGAACTGCGCGTCGAGGCGCCCGGCTTCGATCCGCGGCTGCTCGCGCGGCGCGCCTTCGGCGGCGGCAACCTGGCGCTCGGTCTGCTGCTCTTCGCCGTGGCGGCCATCACCTTCTACCACGCCTTCTACCTGCAGGGCGCGCTCGGGTTCTCACCGATGCGGGCGGGCCTGGCGAACATCCCGACCGCGCTCGGCGCGCTCGTGGGGGCGCCCCTCGCCACGCGCCTGGTCCGCCGCCTGTCGCTGCGCCTCGTCTGCGTGCCGGCGCTGACCGTGGCCGCGCTGACCATGGGCGGGTACGGGTTCCTCGGGCTCCGGACCCCGTTCGCCGGGATCGAGGCCCTGCTGTTCGTCCAGGGCCTCTCGGTCGGCATGGTGATCGGTCCCGTCACGGCCGCGCTGATCGGTGATCTGCCCCTGGAGCAGGCGGGTGCGGGATCGGCCGTGACCAACACCGTGCGGCAGACCGGCAGTGTGATCGGCATCGCGGTGGGCGGCACCGTGATGTCGATCGTCTACCGGCGGGCGATCGAGCCGTCGCTGGAGGGTGTGCCCGGTCCCGTCCGGGAGCAGGCACGGGCTTCCGCCGAACAGGCCCGCCACGTCGCCACCGCCGCCGGCCGGCCCGCACTGGCTCAGGCCGCCGATGACGCGTTCGTCCACGCCATGCACGTCGGCGCGGTCTGGATCGCGGCCGTCGCGCTCCTGGGAGCGGGCGTACTGCTGATCACCCTGCCCGCCGCCGGGGCGAGGAAGGACCGGGAAGGGGAGCCGGACCCCGAAGCGTCCCGCGGCTCCGTCCGAGCGGGGCGGCCGGCCGGAAGCTGAGCAACCGTCAGCCCCTCGCGTCCGCCCCGTCCAGGAGCGCCCCGGAGATCACCAGGGGACCCGGCCGCCTGCGCGGCGGCCTGGTCACCGCCCCCTGGGGCGGCCGCGCCCTCGACGGGCGGGGGCGGGCCGGCCGGCGCAGCTGTTCCACCGCTCCCCGTTCAGCGCCGTCAGGCCAGTCGGGCGGAGGTGTGGTCGGCTCGCGGCGGGCCGGGGCGTGCTGCGCGCATGAGCGCCGTGTAGAGCAGCAGGGAAGCGGTCAGGCCCACCGCCCAGCCGTAGTCCGCCAGCGGCTTGAGGAAGGGGATCAGGCCCTGTGCGGGGAACGGGCCCTTGCCCGGGGCCGAGTGGGAGCCACCGACTGCCAGGACCCCGCCGACCCCGAAGGCCGCCAGGGCCCGGAGGTTCCAGCCGCCCGTGTACCAGTACGGCCCGCCCTCCCGGTAGAGGTCGGGCAGCGAGAGCCGGGTGCGGCGCACGGCCCAGTAGTCGGCGATGAGGACGCCGGCCACGGCGCCGAGCAGCCCGCCGACCAGGCCGAGCCAGGTGAAGATGTACAGCTCGGGGGTGGACGTCAGCTTCCAGGGCATGACCAGGACGCCGACCACGCCGGTGATCAGCGCGCCCCGGCGGAAGTCGATGAGACGGGGGGCCAGGTTGGCCAGGTCGTAGGCCGGGGAGACGACGTTGGCCGCGATGTTCACCGAGATCGTCGCGATGAGGACGGTGACCAGGGCGAACAGCAGCCCGAAGACGCTGTCGGTCTTGGCGACGAGCTCCACGGGGTCCCAGATCGGGGCCCCGTACACCGCCTCCGAGCCGGAGGTGACGAACACCGACAGCAGCGCGAAGAGGGTCATCGTCGTGGGCAGCCCGAGGGTCTGCCCGAGGATCTGGGAGCGCTGGCCCGCGCCGAAGCGGGTGAAGTCGGGGATGTTGAGGGAGAGGGTGGACCAGAACGCGATCATCCCCATGAGGGAGGGGAAGAAGACGGGCCAGAACTCCGCGCCCCAGCCGAGCCGCGACGGCTGGTCGAGCAGTTCGCCGAAGCCGCCCGCCTTCGTCCCGATCCACACCAGCAGGGTCAGCGCGCCGACGATGACGAAGGGTGCGGCCCAGTTCTCGAAGCGTCTCAGGGCCTCCATCCCCCGGTAGATGATGGCGAGTTCGAGGGCCCAGAAGACGACGAAGCACAGCCACAGCGTCCACGGCTCGCCGCCGATCTCGGCGGCCCCCGCCCAGCCCCCGAAGATCTTCCCGAGCAGGACGAAGATGCCGGAGCCGCCGATCCAGGTCTGGATCCCGAACCAGCAGCAGGCCACGGCTGCCCGGATGAGCGCGGCCAGGTTGGCTCCGCGGACCCCGAACGAGGCCCGGGCCAGAACGGGGAACGGGATCCCGTACTTGGGGCCGGCGTGCCCGGTGAGGAGCATCGGCACGAGCACGACGAGGTTGGCGAGCGCGATGGTGAAGACGGCCTGCTTCCAGTCCATCCCCAGGGCGACCAGCCCGGAGGCGAGCAGCCAGGAGGGGATGTTGTGCGCCATGCCGACCCACAGGGCGGTGAAGTTGTACGTCGTCCAGCGCCGCGCCCCGACCGGTACGGGGAGCAGGTCGGGGTTGGCGAAGCGGCCGTCGGAGGGGACTTCGCCGGGGGCGAGCTCGACGCGGTCCCCGGTCTCGGAGGTCGAGTGGTCGGGCATGTACGCACACCCCTTCGGGTCGGGTGGAGAAGCCGGTCGGGAGGGGACCCGGTGCGGGACTCCCCTCCAGGAGCCCCTCCATCGTGTCGCCCCGCACCGCTCGGGAGCGAGAGGGACACCATGCCTTCCCGGCACGCGCCGCGCCACGGGTTCCGCCTGCCCATCGACTCCGTGCGCCGGCGGCGGCGCGCGCTGTCGGTCGGCTGTCGGCGGGGGCCGCCTTCTGTCGGTGCGGTGTGAGCGGACTCCGGGACCTTGGGAGGCGGGCAGGGACCGGCCGGTGAACGGACCGGGGCCGCCCGCCGTGACCACACCCCTGAGCATCCGGGAGCCACCATGCCCTCCACCCCCTCCGTGCCCCTCACCCCGCCGTGGGACGTCCACCGGCTGCCTTCCGCCGCCGGGAAGACCTTCCTGGTCACCGGCGGCAACGCGGGCATCGGCTACTTCGTCGCCGAGCAACTCGCCGGCACGGGCGCCACGGTCGTCCTCGGCAGCCGCGACAGGGCGAGGGCCGAAGCGGCGATCGCCTCGATCGGTGCGCGCGTCCCCGGCGCAGCCGTGCGGCACGTGCCCCTGGACCTGGCCGATCCCGCTTCGCTCAGGGCCTGCGTGGACGCGCTCGGGCTGGACCGCCTCGACGCGGTCGTGCACAACGCCGGCGTGGCCCTCGACCACCCACCGCGCCGGGACACCGCGGACGGCCACGAGCTGATGTTCGCGACCAACCACCTGGGCCACTTCGCACTGACCCACCACCTGGCCCCCCTGCTCATGGCGGCTCCCGGCAGCCGGATCGTCACCACCGGCAGCTTCGCCGCCAAGTCGGAGCGCCTGGACCTCGACGATCTCCAGAGCCGCCACGACTACCGGCCCAAGCGCGCCTACGCGCGTTCCAAGCTGGCCCAGATGCTCTTCGCCCTGGAGCTGGACCGCCGTCTGCGGGCCGCCGACAGCACGACGCTGAGCGTGCTCGTCCACCCCGGCGGCGCGCTCGACTCCCTCACCCCCTCGCGCCCGCCCGTCCACGTCCGCACCCCGGGCGCACGGCTGAGCCGCCTGCCGCTGCGCCTCGTCGTCCAGGGCAAGGACGCCGCCGCGTGGCCCGCCGTCCGGGCGGTGCTCGACCCGGCGGTGCGCGGCGGCGTGATGCTCGGCCCCCGGGCGTTCGGGCTGCGCGGCACGCCCAGGATCGAACCCCTCTGGGAACACCTGGCCGACACCGCGACCGCGGCCCGGCTGTGGGCGGCCAGCCGCGACCTGACCCGGCTCGAACCGGCTTTCAGGTGACGGCCGTTCGGGATTTCCCAAAACCCCTTGCCCAATGGTCAAGAAGCGTTGACCATTGCTGTCATGCCTACCGATGATCTTCCCGAGACGTTCCACGTCACCACGGACGAGCAGCTGCGCGCCGTCTCCAACCTCACGCGCCACCGGATCATGGCCGTGCTCCGCTTCGAGCCCGCGACGATCACGCAGATCGCCGCCCGGGTCGGCCTCGCGAAGGGCAGTTCCAGCTACCACGTGCGGCTGCTGGAGCGGGCCGGCCTGGTGAAGGTGGTGCGGACGCGGAAGGTCCGCGGGGTCAACGAGCGGTACTACGCGATGGCCGCGCGGTCGATCCTGCTGCCCGACCCGGGCGAGGGCGAGCCGGACCTGCTGATGCGGCACGCGGTGGCGGACCTGGAGGCCGCGCCCGCGAACAGCGAGCGGCACGTGCGGATGGCGCACCTGCGGCTCACCGACGAGCAGTTCGCGGAGCTGGGGGCGCGGCTGATGGCGCTCGCGGACGAGTTCCGCGAGCTGTCCGACCCGTCGCTGCCCGACGCGTCGCTCGTCTTCGCGCTGTTCCACCCGGCGACGGGCGAGCAGGCCGCAGGGGAGGCCCAGTGACCTCCGAACTCCGCAAGCTCCCGGCCGGCTTCGGCCGGCTGTGGACCGCGCAGACGGTGTCGTCGCTCGGCGACGGGGTGATCCACGCCGCGCTGCCGCTGATCGCGCTGACCCTGACCCGGGACCCGCTCGCCCTCGCCGTCGTCACGGCCGCCGGAACGCTGCCCTGGCTGCTGTTCGGGGTGCTCGGCGGTGCGCTGGTGGACCGCTGGGACCGGCGGCGCACGATGTGGGTCACGGACGCGCTGCGTGCGGCGCTGCTCGCGATACCCGTGACGGCGGCCGCGCTCGACGTGCTGAGCATCGCGCTGCTCGCGGCCGTCGCCTTCCTGCTCGGCCTCGGCGGACTCTTCTTCGACACGGCCGCCACCGCCTATCTGCCGGACCTCCTCGGCCGCGACCCCGCGCTCCTGGAGCGCGCCAACTCCCGCCTGCGCGGCACCCAGACGGCCGCGTCCGGCTTCGCCGGGCCGCCCGCGGGCAGCGCCCTGCTCGCCCTCGGGCGGGCCGTGCCCCTGCTCGCCGACGCGGTCTCGTTCGCGGTCTCCGCCCTGCTCGTGCGGTCGCTGCCCGCCGTGCCCCGGCCGGTGCCGCAGGCCCGCGAGTCGCTGCTGCGCCAGGCACGGGCCGGCGCCTCCTACGTGTTCCGGGACCGGCTGCTGCTGGGACTGGCACTGCGCCCGGCGGTCGGGAACGTCGCCTTCCTCGCCGTGGAGACCGTCCTCGCCCTGTTCGCGCACGACCGCCTCGGCATCGGCACCCTCGGCTTCGGCCTGCTCCTGACGGCGGAGGCCACGGGCGGTCTGCTCGGCGCCGCCACCGCCTCCTTCCTCGGCCGCCGCCTCGGCACCGGCACCGCCCTGACCTGCACGGCCGCGATCGAGGGCCTCGCCGTCCTGGGCCTCGCCGCCGCCCCGAACCCGTACGTCGCCGGCCTGGCGCTCGCCGTCTGCGGCGCGGGCATGGGCGCCACGATGGTGCTCGCCCCCTCCCTGCGCCAGACGATCGTGCCGCCCGAGCTGATGGGCCGGGTCGCCTCCACCTCCCGGATGCTCGCCATGTGCGCCGCCCCGTTCGGCGCCTTCCTCGGCGGCTGGCTGGCGACCGCCTACGACGTCCGCACCCCGCTCTACACCGCCGCCGGCCTCCTCCTCGCGATGACGGCCGTCACCGCGACCATGACGAGCAACCGCCGGGTCGAGGCGGCGCTGCGCGGCGTCGCCCCTGCGGCCGGGGAGCCCCCGACGGCCGGGGAGCCGGCCCGGGAGGGCGCGCTCGGCGCCTCGTGACCCGGGCCCCCCGCCCCTCGCCCCCTCAGTCGGCGGCGTGGGGCGCCGCCGTGCGGGCGCGTACCTGCTCGGGGGTCAGGTAGTCGTCTCCGTGCTCGAACTCCCGCAGGGTCGGCGGCTTGCCGGCCCGCAGGCCCATCCGGACGAAGTCGTCCCCGGCCACGGCGTTGAGCAGCCAGTTGGTCAGGACGCGCGTCTTGGCCACGTTGGTGCGCAGCGCGGACCAGTGGTAGCCGCGGGCCACGGCCTGGGCCGGGAGGCCGCGCAGCGGGACGCCCAGGGGCTTGGACACCGCGTCGGTGCCGCCGAGGTCGACGACGAGCCCCAGGTCCTTGTGCACGTACGGCCGCAGCGGCCGGTTGCGCAGCGTCGCGATCAGGTTGTCCGCGAGGACGCGGCCCTGGCGCAGGGCGTGCTGGGCGGTGGGCGGGCAGACGGCCCCCTCCTGTCCGGAGGCGAGGTCGGGGACGGCCGCGGCGTCGCCCAGCGCGAAGACCCCGGGGGCGTCGGGCACCGTCATCTCGGGCGTCACCAGCAGCCTGCCGCGGACGGTTTCCGCGCCGAGCGTGCCGATCAGGGGACTGGCCGCCACCCCGGCCGTCCAGATGAGGGTCCTGCTGGGCAGGACCCGGCCGTCGGTGAGGGTCACCTCCGTGGGTCCGGCCTTGGCGACGCTGACGCCGAGGGAGACCTGGATGCCGCGGCGGCGCAGCACGTCCAGGGCGGTGCGGCCCAGGGAGTCGCCGAGTTCGGGCATCAGCTTCGGGGCGAGGTCGAGGAGGTGCCAGGTGATCTCGCGGTGGTCCAGCCGGGGGTAGCGCTTGACGGCGTGGTGGGTGAGCCGTTGCAGGCAGGCCGCCGTCTCGGTGCCGGCGTACCCGCCGCCGACCACGACGAAGCACAGCCGCGAGGCCCGTTCCGCCTCGTCCTCGCTCGCGTCGGCCAGGTCCAGCTGGGAGATGACGTGGTCGCGCAGGTGGGTGGCCTCGGCGAGGGTCTTCATGCCCCGGGCGTGCTCGGTGAGTCCGGGGATGTCGAAGGTGCGGGTGATGCTGCCGGGAGCCAGCACCAGATGGTCGTACGGCTGGTCCACCAGCTCGCCGGTGATCTTGCGGATGACGCAGACCTTCGCCCGGGTGTCCACGCCGACGGCGCTGCCGGGGATGATCCGGGTGCGGTGGCGGCTGCTGCGCCGCAGGGAGACGGCGACGGACTGCGGGGTGAGCACTCCGGACGCCACCTGGGGCAGCAACGGGAGGTAGAGCTGGTAGGAGTTGGGGGTGACCAGGGCGATGTCCGCCTCGGCGGGCGCCAGCCCGCGCTCCAGCCGGCGGATGCACTCCACCCCGGCGAATCCGGCTCCCACCACGAGGATCCTCGGTCGTTCCACGGTGTCCGTCCCTTCTCGGGCCTGCCAGGTCTCCCCTTCACCTGCCCGCCGCGGGCGAGGCGGAACGGATCGGTTCCGCGCTACTCCCGGGCGGGGAGCCCGCTGCTCCGTGCGGGCTATGCCCGGCGGCATCGCGGCTTACCGGGCGACGGGCAGGGCAGGTGTGGAGGCGTGAGAGAACACGTGAACCACCGCTACGCCGTCGCCGTCCTCCGCCGCGGCGGCGGCTGGGAGTGCGTCCGGCTGGAGCGCACCGCGCTGACCGGACTCGACGAGGCGATCGGCGCGGTGCGCCAGGCGGCGACCGAAGACGCGGACGCGGTGTTCGGGTTCTTCAACGCGGACGAGGCGTTCTTCCTGATCGTGCGGCCCACGGAGGCCGGCACGGACCTGATGCTGTCGGACACCCGGGCCGCCGAGCAGCACACGCTCGCCGCCGAGGTCCTGGACGTCCTGCGCCCCGGCGCGCCCGCGCAGGGTGTGGCCGGGCCTTCGCCGGCCGGCGCGCTGGGCATCCTGGCCGACGCCGGGATCGGCCCGGCCGACATGGCCGCCCTCCTGCGGGCGGGTGGCGTGCCCGACGAGCAGTTGCGGAGCCTGGCCGAGCAGGCGGGTTTCGGAGCCGGGTTCGAGGACGCCCGGCGGTAGCGCGCCGTAGCCGAACTCCCGTTAGTTGAGCGGAAAATATCTATTTGGAAGCCGTGCTGGCCGAAAATATTTTCCCAATTTGGTGATCGACGTACTGATGTTTCATCATCATGACTGAGCGTCACATCCTGGCGCACATCGAGCGGGCGGCCCGGACCGTGCCCGCTCGCGCCGCGCACAGCCGCGGCTCCGTACCGATCCGTCACCTAGGCAAAGGCCCATGTCCGCCCAGCAGCTCTCGGACCTCATACGTTTCGCCCGCCACAACTCGCCCTTCTACCGGGACCTCTACGCGTCCCTGCCGCCCGGCACCGACCGCCTCACCGATCTGCCGGTGGTCGACCAGCAGGCGTTCTGGGCAGCCAACACCCCGCAGGACAACCGCGTCCTGACCGGCCCGCTCAGCGAGGCCACCGTCTACAAGACCGGCGGCACCACCGGGTCGCCCAAGTTCTCCGTCTACACCCGCGACGAGTGGCGCACCTTCGTCACCGCCTTCGGACAGGGACTCGTGGACACGGGCCTGCGCCCGGGACACCGTGTCGCCGACCTCTTCTACGCCGGGGAGCTGTACGCCAGCTTCCTCTTCGTCCTCGACTCCCTCGCCCACGCGCCCGTGGACAACGTCCGCCTCCCCATCGGCGGCGGCGCGCCGCCGGAGTCGACGATCCCCACCCTGCGCGACCTCGCGGCCCAGGTGCTCGCCGGAACGCCGACCACCTTGTGCCGGCTCGCCGAGCAGGTCGTCTCGTCCGGTGTCCGGCTCGACGCGGTGGAGCTGCTGCTCTTCGGCGGCGAGGCCCTCTTCGACGACCAGCGGCGCCTGCTGGCCACCGCGTTCCCTCGCGCCGAGGCCCGTTCCGTCGGATACGCCAGCGTCGACGCCGGACTGCTCGGCCGTCCCGTCCCCGGCCCCGACACCCGGGTGCACCGCCCCTTCGCGCCGTACTCGGTCGTCGAGATCCTCGACGACTGCACCGGTGAGCCCGTCACCGAGCCGGGCCGGCCCGGCCGGGTCGTGGTCACCAGCCTCTTCCGCCGCCTCATGCCGATCATCCGCTACCCCGCGGGCGACCGGGCCGAGTGGACCGGCACGGGGCCCGGGCACTTCCGGATCCTCGGCCGGGCCGAGGAGGGCGTACGGGTGGGACCCGTCTCCCTCTACACCCAGGACGCCCAGGACGCCGTCGCCGCGGCGGACACCGCCGGGCAGGTGGTCGGCGTGCAGCTCGTCGTCCGCCGCTGGGAGGGCCGTGACGGCCTCGTCCTGCGGCTGGCCGCCGCCCCCGGTGCCGGGCAGGGCCGGGAGGAGCTGGCCGGGTCCGTCGTCGCGCGGCTGGAGGAGGTCCGGCCGCTGTATCCGGACAGCGTGCGCGCCGGGTTCGTGCACCCGCTGTCCGTGGAGTGGGTGCGCCACCGCGACCTCGCCGTCAACCCGCGCTCGGGCAAGCTCGTCCGGGTCCTCGACGAGAGGCCGACCGCATGACCACCACCCCGCCCACCGCCGAGACCCCGACGCGGCCGACGACCACGACACCGGACGCGACGGAGAAACCGACCGCGCCGGAGACCGGGACCGCGGCCGGCCGGCGGCGCGCTCCGCTGGTCCTGCGCAACCGCGCATTCGGCGCCGTGTGGCTCGGCCAGGTCCTCACCCAGGCCGCCGTGCGGATGTTCCAGGTCGGCGTGGCCTGGTGGATCGTCGCCTACGCCGTGGAAGAGGCGCGCGGGCTCGCCTCCGGGCTGTTCATGGCGGCCTGCACGCTGCCCGCCGTGGCACTGGCGCCGGTGGTGGCCGCGGCGGTCGCCCGGTGCGCGCACCGGGCGGTGCTGCGCAGCGCCGCCGCCCTGGCCGGATGCGCCTCGGGGGCCCTCGCCCTCTCGGCGTACGGCGGCGGCCTCCCGCTCGCCGCCGTGTACGCGTCCGGTCTCGCCCTCGCGGCCTGCCAGGCGTTCTTCGACCCCTGCCTGACCACCTCGGTGCCCGAAAGCGTCGACGACGCCGACGTCGAGACGGCCACCGGCTTCGAGCTGTCCACCCAGTCCCTGGCCGGGCTGGGCGGAGCGCTGCTCGGCGCGCTGACCGTCGACCGGGCCGGTGTGGCCGGGCTGGCCGCCGGCTGCGCGGCCGCCTACCTCGGCGCCGCCCTCCTCGTCGCGAGCGCCCGGTTCCGTACCGACCGCACGGGAGCCGAAGCCGAGGCCGACGCCCAAGGCGCGGCCGCGGACCCGCCGCGGCGGCGCACGCTGCGCGGCATCCTCGGGGACCTCCCCTACGTACGGCGGATCCTGGTCTGCTTCACCGCGGCGAACCTCTTCACCGCCGCCGTGTTCGTCGTCATCCCCCTCTACACCCGTTCGGTCCTCGCGGGCGGTGGCGGCACCGTGGCCCTGCTGGAGGCCGCACTGGGCACCGGCACGCTCGTCGGCGCCTTCACCGGCACCCGCCTGCCGGGCCGCCCCACGGTCGCCGGCGCGTACGCTCTGGGCCTGATGGCCCTCGCCCTCGCGCTGCCGGGGCTGTTCGCACACCGCCTGGTGATCATGGGCTGCCTGGCGGTGGCCGGCTGGTGCGCCGGGGCCGTCAGCGTCCGTTTCGTGGCCCTGTTCCAGCGGCTGGTGCCGCCGGCCGACAAGCCCGGCTTCTTCGCCGTGATGCAGGCCGTGCTGGGTGCCTCGCTGCCGGTGGCCTCCCTCGCGTTCGGACTCGCCGGGGACTTCCTCTCCCCGCGGGTGCTGTGCCTGGTGCAGGGCGCCGGACTGGTCCCCGCGGCCTTCGCGCTGGCCCTGCTGAAGGCCCCCGCTGCCGCGTCCGCCGGAGGTGAGCGGTGAGTCCCGTCGTCACCCCCGCCGCGTGCTCGGACATCGCCGAACTGCGCCAGCTCTACTACGCGGTCTACGGACCCCACTACCCCGTGGCCCTCGGCACGGACCCGGCCGAGATGGCCCGGCTGATCGAGGACCCGCACTCGCTGTGGCTGGTCGCCCGCTGCGCCGACACCGGGGCGCTGACCGCGTCCGCCGCCATCCACGGCGAGGCCGGCAGCCGGATCGGCCGCCTGGAGGGCATCGCCGTGCACCCCGGGCACCGCTCGGCGGGCCTGGCCGCCACCCTCACCGGGGCCCTGTGCGCGGGCATGCTCGACACGGGCCGGCTGGACTCGGTGTACGCGACCGTGCGCACCGTCAGCGCCGGCCCGCAGCGCGTCGTCGCCCGCAACGGCTTCCGGCCGCTGGGCATCCTGCCCAACGCGGTGGATCTCCGCAGCCGCGAGAGCCTCGCACTCTACGCGCGTCACTCCGCCGGGGTGCTGGACCGGCGGCTCCCCGTCGCCGAAGTACCCGCCCCGCTCCTGCCGTTGCTGCGCACCGCCGAGGCGGCGCTGGGCATCGGCTACCCCGGGGTGCGGGCCGCCGCCGGCCCGCGTCCGGCCCCGCCCGCGGTGCGGAATCCCACGGACGACCGGCTGGAGGTGGTCGAGGCGCCGGCCTTCGTCCGCCGCCGCTTCCGCGAACGGTTCCCCGGCGCCGAGGGCTGGTTCTACCCGCTGCACACCCCGAACGTGCTGCTGACCCCCGAGGACGGCCGGTTCGAGGTGTACGCCTACCTCAACCGGGCCGGCGGCTACTGCTCCCTGCTGACCGCCCACCCCGACCCGGCCGCCGCGGCCGCGTGCCTGGAACCCGTCACCCGGGCCCTGGCCCGGGCCGGGGCGGGATACGTCGAGGCCCTCGTACCGCTCGCGCACCAGGAGGTCCTCGCGGCCTTCCTGGCCGAGGGGTTCGTCGCCGGAGCCGTCTACCCGGCGATGCGCGCGGACGGCGACGGCTTCCACGACTACGCCGTCCTGTCCCGGTCGAGCGAACGCATCGACTTCCGCGGCGTCGCCGTCGAACCGCCCCTCCAGCCCTATCTGGACTGCTACGTGTCGGCCTGGGCGTCGACACACCTGCCCACGTCATCCGAGGTTGCCCCATGAACCCCCATCTCGCGCCGGTCGCCGTACCCGACCCGGCCCTCCTGCCGCACGTACAGCAGCTGTGCGACCTGACCGACCCCTACGCCTTCGGCGCGGCCGAGGACGAGCTGTTCGCCGCCGCCATGGCGGAGACCAACGCCTGGCACGCCGAACGGTCCCCCTTCTTCCGCTCCCTGTACGAGGCCACTCCCCCGGCCGAGCCCTACCGCACACCGCTCGTCCACGCGAACTTCTTCAAGCGGCACGAGGTGCTCTCCATCCCGCGCGAGGACGTCGAGCTGCACCTGACCTCCTCCGGCACCACCGGCCAGAAGTCGCAGATGTTCTTCGACCGGTGGACGATCCGCTCCGCCCAGCGGATGGTCGCCCGGATCTTCGAGCGCAACGGCTGGATCACCCCCCGCCAGGAGGTCAACTACCTCCTGTACAGCTACGAACCGGCCCCCTCCCTCAACCTCGGGACCGCCTTCACCGACAACTACCTGTGCGACTTCGCCCCGGCGCGCAGCGTGGAGTACGCCCTGCGCAACACCGGCGGCGACCACGAGTTCGACCCCTTCGGCTGCATCGCCGCCCTGCGCCGCTTCGAGCGGGAGGACGCACCCGTCCGCATCCTCGGCTTCCCGGCCTTCCTCTTCTTCACCCTGGAGCGGATGCGGGCCATGGGGCTGCCCCCGCTGCGCCTGCCCGAGGGCTCCCTCGTCGTCCTCGGCGGCGGCTGGAAGGGGCACGCCGACCGGCGCATCGGCAAGGAGGAGCTGTACGCCCGCGTCACCGAGCAGCTCGGCATCCCGGGCGAGCGGATCCGGGACACCTTCGGGTCGGTCGAGCACTGCGTCCCGTACATCGAGTGCGACCACCACCGCCTCCACGCCCCCGTGTGGTCCCGGGTCACGATCCGCTCCACGCGCACCCTCGAACCCCTGCCCTACGGGGAGCGGGGCTACCTGCACCTGGTGTCCCCGTACATCACCTCGGTACCGGCGCAGAGCGTGGTCATGGGCGACCTCGCCTCCCTGCGGCCGGGCGAGGCCTGCGGGTGCGAGCTGAGGACCCCCTGGTTCACCGTCCACGGCCGGGCCGGGGTGAGCCGCAACCGCAGCTGCGCGGTGGCCGCAGCGGAACTGATGAAGGGCATGGCCTGACCGTGACGGAGAACATGACCGCGACCGCGTACGCACGGCACGGCGCGGCGGACGCCCCCCACTACTGGCAGGGCGCCTTCATCGGCGACGAGGAGGCGGGGCGCCGCCTCGCCGCCCTGCCGACCGCCGTGGAGGCCGCCCTGGCCACGGTGCTGGAGACCGAGACCGTGCTGGCCGCCTGCGCGGCCCTCGCCGCCGCCCTGCGCGACCCGGCACACCCGGTGCACGCCCGGCTCGCCGCGCAGCTGCCCGAGGGAGAGGACCCGGCCGTCCTCGCCGAGCTGGGCGGTCTGCTGGACCGGCGGGAGCTGACCCGCAAGCTGCGCCGCGAACTCGGCGGCGCCTCTCCCGGACGGCTCAACCGGGCCGATCCGCGCGAGAGCGTCTACGAGGCGTGGGCACCCGTCGGCCTGGTCGCCCACATCGCCCCCGGCAACGCCGCGACGGTCGCGCCGCTGAGCATCGTCGAGGGCCTCCTGGCCGGGAACGTCAACGTCCTGAAGACCAGTGGCGCCGACTCCCTGTTCACCCAGCACCTGGCGGCCGAGCTGGCGGCCCTCGATCCCACCGGCGCGCTCGCCGCCCGGGTGATCGTGCTGCGCTTCCCGTCCGCCCGGCAGGAGTGGCTGCGCCTGATGTGCGCGCCCGCGGACGCCGTCGCCGTGTGGGGCGGGGAGGACGCCGTCCAGGGGGTGGCGGCCCATGTACCGGCCGGCTGCCGACTGGTGGAGTGGGGGCACCGGATCTCCTTCGCCTATCTGACGGGTGACGTGTGGTCGGATCCGGGCACGCTGGAAGCCCTCGCGGACGATGTGTGCCGGTACGAGCAGCAGGCCTGTTCCAGCCCGCAGGTGGTCTACCTCGACACCGAGGACGAGGAGGAGCTGTTCGCCTTCGCCGGGCGTTTCGCCGCGGTCCTCGCGACCCGCCCGCCGGCGCCGGACACCGCGTCGCGGAGCGGGGCGGACCCCGCCGAGGCCGCCGAGCTGACCACCACCGAACTGGTGGCCCGGCTGGAGGAACACCTCGGGCTGACGCGGGTGTTCGCCGCGCCCGACGGCTCGTGGCGGGTCATGGCCGACACCCGCTCACCGCTCACGGCCTCGCCGCTGCACCGCAGCGTGTGGGTCAAGCCGCTGCCCCGCGAGCGGCTCATCGCCACGCTGCGCCCGATGCGCCGCTACCTGCAGACGGCGGGCATCGCGGGCAGCCGCTGCGACGTCGCCGAGCTGTCGCGCACCGCGCTGGCCGCGGGCGTCACCCGTGTCACGCCGGTCGGCGCCATGCAGGCCAGCTACGCGGGCGAGCCGCACGACGGGGTCTACGCCCTCCAGCGCTACAGCCGCCGCGTCGCCGTCCAGGCGGACCCGGCCGCGTTCGCCACCACCGCCTGCCTCGACGACCTGGTCCGCCCGGTCGTCCTGCCGCCGCCGACGGGCCCGCTGCTGGGCAAGGAGGACGTGCAGGCCCCGGCCCGGGGGCTGGCGCGGGCCGATGCCGAGCTGTACTTCCGCAGCGGCGGCAGCACGGGGGCTCCGGCCCTGTCGGTCTTCAGCTACGACGACTACGACGTCCAGATGCACGCCGCCGCGCGGGGCCTGCTCGCCGCCGGCTACGACCCGGCCGGGGACCGGACCGCCAACCTCTTCTACTGCGGGGGCATGTACGGCAGCTTCATCAGTTTCTTCTCCGTGCTCGAACGGCTCGGCGGGGTGCAGCTGCCCCTGGCCGCGGGCCCGGACCACCGGGCCACGGCCGAGGCGCTGATCGAGCACGGGGCCGACACCCTCTTCGGCATGCCCTCCTACCTGTGGCAGCTGCTGCACGCGGAGGCCGACGCACTGCGCGCGTACGGGGGCCTGCGCAAGGTCTTCTACGGCGGGGAGCACTTCACGCCGGAGCAGCAGCGCACGCTCAAGGCGGAGTTCGGCATCGAGGTCGTCCGCTCGATCACCTACGGCAGCACGGACCTCGGCCCGCTGGGCTACCAGTGCGCGGACAGCTCCGGCGGTGTCCACCACCTGCACGCCGATCTGCACACCCTGGAGATCGTGGACCTGGCCGAGGACCGGCCGGTGGCCCCGGGCGAGACGGGCCGGCTGGTGTTCACCACGCACGCCCGGCGCGGCCAGGACCTGGGCCGCTACCTGATCGGCGACCTCGGCCGGGAGATACCGGGCCGCTGCCCGTGCGGGCGGCGGGCGCCCCGCTTCGAGCTGATGGGGCGCACCGGTGACGTGATGCGGGTGGCCACGTACTTCCTCCACCACCGGCGCTTCCTGGCGCTGGCCGAGGAGCGGGGCGGCCACCGCGGCGAGCTGCAGATCCGGCTCGACGGCACGCAGGCGCGCGAGCGGCTGACCGTACGGGTGGAGAAGGCGCCGGCGACGGAACCGGAGCGGCTGCGGGAGGTCTTCCTGTCCGGCTACCCGGAGCTCCGCTCGGCGGTGGCGGAGGGGCTGCTGGACCTGGTGGTCGAGCCGGTCGACGGGGCGTCGCTGGACCGCAGCCCCACCAGCGGCAAGCTCCTCGCGGTGGTGGACGCCCGCCGCTAGCCGTCTCCTTCGGATCCTGTCGGTCAGGCCCGCGTCGGCCGGCGCCTCTCCCCCGCCCCTCCCGGCCCTGGTCCGGGAGGGGCGGGTGGAGGCGTCCGTCAGCGGTCGAGGGGCGCGTGGGCGCTCTCCGGCAGCCGCAGGTACACCGCCGAGGAGCACAGGCACAGGGCGGCGACGTACCAGGGGAACAGTCCGGGCCGGCCCAGGTCCTGCAACAGGGTGCCGAGATAGGGGGCCGTGCCGCCGAAGAGGGCGACGGTCAGCGAGTACGGGAAGCCGATGCCCGCCGCCCGCACCCGGGCCGGGAAGACCTCCGCGTTCACGGCCGCCGAGACCGAGGTGAAGCCGGTGAGCAGCACCATGCCGGCGCACTGGACGAGCAGCAGGGACAGGAACGAACCGTCCAGCGCGCGCAGCAGCGGTACGACGAGCAGGGCGAAGCCGAGTCCGAAGAACAGCAGGGCCGGCTTGCGTCCGTAGCGGTCGGACAGCAGGCCGCCCAGCGGTTGGAGCAGGGCGAAGAACGCCAGGGACAGCGTGCCGGCGAGCAGCGCGTCGCCCTTGGCGATGCCGGTCCGGAGCTCGGCGTACGTCGGCAGGTACGAGGTCCACGTGTAGTACGCGAGGGTGCCGCCGGCGGTGATGCCGGCGATCCGCAGGGAGGCACGGGGGTGGTGGCGCAGCGCGTCGAAGAGGCCGGGGCGCGGCGCGGCGGGGCGCGCGGCGAGGGTCTCCTGGGCGCCGCGCCGGATCCAGAACCCCGCGAGGCTGAGGACGGCGCCGAGCAGGAAGGGCACGCGCCACCCCCAGCCGCTCATGGCGTCCTCGGGGAGCAGGGCCACGAGCAGCGCGGCCAGGCCGGAGGCGGCGAGCTGGCCGATGGTGGTGGAGACGTACTGGAACGAGGAGAACAGGCCCCTGCGGCCGGGCCCGGCGGACTCCACGAGGAAGGTGGTCGAGGCGGCGAACTCCCCGCCGACGGACAGGCCCTGGAGCAGCCGCGCGGCCACCAGGACGACCGGGGAGAGCAGGCCGGCGGCCGCGTACGGCGGGGTGAGGCCGACCAGCAGGCTGCTGCCTCCCATGAGCAGGATGGTGGCGGTCAGCGCGGTGCGCCGGCCCTTCCGGTCGGCGATCGCGCCCATCAGGAGCCCGCCGACCGGGCGCATGAAGAAGCCGACGGCGAAGACGGCGAAGGTGGAGAGCAGCGGGAGGAGGGAGTCGCCGGCGCCGGAGGGGAAGACCTGCCGGGCGATGTGGGTGGCCAGGAAGGTGTAGGCGTACCAGTCGTACCATTCCACGGCGTTGCCGACGGAGGCGGACAGCAGCTGGCGTAACGGGTGGCGCGGCGGGGCGGGAGCGCGCGTCTCAATCTCTGTCATGATCACGTCCTACCCGGAGGGGGCGGTGCGGCACTCCCCGCCCGAGGGCGGCGCACGACGGCGGCAGACGGCCGTGATGGGTCTATACCTGTCGGCGGGCGGCCCCGGAGACTGCGGGGATGGACCCGCTGCGGAACCCCCGCCTCCCCGACCTGCCCCTGCACCGCCTCGAAGTCCCCCTCCCCCACCTGATGCCCTTCGCCATCGGGACCTTCGACACCATCGGCCCCCTGTCACGCGCCTCCTTCCCGCACCGGCACACCTTCTACGAGATCGTCCACGTGACCGGCGGGAGCGGCGCGCACGTGCTGGACCTGGTGCGCCGCCCGGTGGAGCCCCCGCAGCTGTGCGTGATCACCCCCGGCCAGGTCCACCACTGGGCCGAGGCGGACGGGCTCACCGGGCAGGTGGTCCTCTTCGACGAGGACTTCCTGCTGCCCCACGCGGACGACGCGGCCGCCCTGCGGGTGCTGGCCGGCCGGCCCGGGCACCCGGCCGCCGACCAGGCCGCGCCGATCGCCGCTCTCCTGGCCGAGATGGGCCGCGAGTACCGTGACCTGCGGCCCGGCTACCGGAACGTGCTGCGGGCCTGCCTGCACATCCTGATCACCCGGGCGTCCCGGACGCCCGGCCCTCCCCCGGGCGCGCCGGCCCCGGCGCGCGACCGGTCCGCCGAACTGGCCGCGGCCTTCGGCCGACTGCTCTGCGAACCCGGCGGAGCGGGCCGCCCGGTCGGCTGGTACGCACGGGAACTCGGCCTGTCGGCGGGGCACTTCCAGACGCTCGTGCGGCGGGCCACGGGCCTCTCCCCCGGCCGTCTGATCCGCCGGCAGCAGACACTGGAGGCGAAGCGGCTCCTCTCCGGAACCACCATGACCGTCCGTCAGATCGCCCATCTGACGGGGTTCTCGGATCCGGCGTACTTCTGCCGGTTCTTCAGGAGGGAGACGGGAATGTCGCCGGGCGAGTTCCGGGACCGGGCCGGTCGAAATCACCACGATCCCCGGATCGAGTCCATCGCCGCGCACCCGGACGGACCGTAGGTTGGCTACCGGCCGCGATCGGACGGGCCGCCCGGGCCGACGGCCCCGGCGGGCTCCGCCCTCCCCCGTCGCGCCCCCACCCCCGCCCCACCCACCCGTCCAGGCGAGGAGGCCTCGATGCCCACACCCACACCACAGGAGTCCACCCCGGCACCGGAACCCATCGGCGAAGGACGCCGGGTCAGCCGCAAGGCCGTCCTGCGCGCGGCCGCCGCGCTCGGCGCCGCCCCGCTGCTGCTCGGGGGGCGCGTGGCGCTCGCCCGTGACCTGCCGGCGCCGGGCCCCGCCGGCCTCGCCCCGACCCCGGACTGCCACGACGGCGACGAACCGACGGTGGAACAGACGGAGGGACCGTACTTCAAGCCCGCCTCTCCGCTGCGCGATTCGCTGATCACGCCCGGTACGCCCGGCACCCGGCTCACGGTCACCGGGTACGTCTTCGGGCGCGGTTGCCGGCCGATCCCGGGCGTGCTGTTGGACTTCTGGCAGGCGGACGACAACGGCGCGTACGACAACAGCGGCTACGCCTTCCGCGGGCACCAGTTCAGCACGGCGCAGGGCTCGTTCAGCCTGACCACCATCGTGCCGGGGCTCTATCCCGGGCGCACCCGCCACCTGCACGTCGAACTCCAGGCACCCGGGCGCCGGGTGGTCACGACGCAGTTGTACTTCCCGGGCGAGCCGCGCAACGGCACGGACTCCCTCTTCGACAGCCGCCTGCTGATGAACCTGCGCCAGGCGGGGCCCGGCCAGGAGGGCACCTTCGACTTCGTCCTGGACGTGCCCCAGGACCCGACCACCCCGCCGACCACTCCCCCGCCGACGACTCCGCCCACGGGCACCTGGACGGCGGGCCGGGCGTACCGGGCCGGCGACGGGGTCACGTACGCCGGGATCGCCTACCGCTGCCTGCAGGCGCACACCGCCGTCGCGGGCTGGGAGCCGCCGAACGTCCCGGCGCTCTGGCAGCGCCTCTGAGGACCGCCCGGCCGGCCGGCCGACCGGATGCTTTCGCGAGACGAAACGTCTTGTTAGGGACCTGGGTGATCACCTAGAGTTTGGCGAGACGGAACGTCTCGTCGAACGAAAGGGGTGGGCCTGTGCGTGCTTCAGAGGGTGGTAGCCAGGTCGTGCTGGCCGAGGTCGGCAAGCGGTACGGCACCCGGACCGTGCTGGACCGGGTCGGGTTCTCCGTGCGGCCCGGGGAGCGGATCGGGGTCGTGGGGGACAACGGGGCGGGCAAGTCGACGTTGCTCAGGCTGCTGGCCGGATGGGAACGCGCGGACGCGGGCGAGGTCCGCGTACGGGCGCCCGGCGGGGTGGGATACCTCGCCCAGACCCTCGAACTCCCGCCCGGGGCACGGGTCGGCGACGCCGTGGACCGGGCACTGGCCGGCTTGCGGGAGCTGGAGCGGCGGATCCGGGCCGCCGAGGAGCGGCTCCACCTGGCCGGCCCCGAGGAGGTCGAGGCGTACGGGCGGCTCGTCGCCGAGTACGAGGTGCGGGGCGGACGGGACGCCGACCGGCGGGTGGCCGCCATCCTGCGACGCCTCGGCGAGCGGGAGCCGATCGAACGGGGCCGGGTGCTGGGCACGCTGTCCGGCGGCCAGCGCCAACGGCTGGCACTGGCCGCGGCCCTGGCGGCCGAGCCGGAGCTGCTGCTCCTCGACGAACCCACCAACGACCTGGACGACGAGGCGGTCGGATGGCTGGAGGACCATCTGGTGCGGCGGACCGGCACCCTCGTGGCCGTCACCCACGACCGGATGTTCCTCGACCGGGTCACCACCGCGATCCTGGAGGTCGACCACGAACGGTCCACCGTGCACCGGCACGGCAACGGCTACGCCGGCCACCTGGTCGCGCGCGCCGCCGCACGCGCACGCCGGGAGCGGGAGTACGAGGAATGGACGGCGGAGAAGCAGCGGGTGGAACGGCTGGCCGACGGCAACATCGGACGGCTCGCCCAGATCCCGCGCAAGGCGCCCGCCGCGTTCAGCGGGGCGGGGGCCTTCCGCGCCCGGTCGCGGGCGCACGGGGCGATGAGCCGCATCCGCAACGCGCGGGAACGGCTCGCGCGGCTGACGGAGCATCCGGTCGAGGCACCGCCGCAGCCCCTGCGGTTCACCGGGCGGTTCGGGGCCGACGGGGGCCCGGCCGGCGGGGTGGACGTCCAGGACCTGGCCGTGCCGGGGCGCCTCGCCCCGGTGTCGTTCCGGCTGGCTCCGGGTGAGCGGATGCTCGTCACGGGGCCCAACGGGTCCGGGAAGTCGACCCTGTTGCAGGTGCTCGCGGGTCTCGTGCCGGCCGGGCACGGGAGCGTACGGGCACCGGAACGGGTCGGGCTGCTGCGGCAGGACGACCCCTGGTCCGGCGAAAGCCGGTGCGCCGCGGCGGCGTTCGGGGAGGAGGTGGCGCAGGCCCTGGTGCGGTACGGGCTGCTGGGCACTGCCGACGCGGGCAAGCCGGTACGGGAGCTGTCCGCGGGGCAGCGGCGCAAGCTGGAGCTGGGCCGGCTCGTCGCGGGCGGACCCTACGACCTGCTCCTCCTCGACGAGCCGACCAACCACCTGGCGCCCGGCGTCGTGGAGGACCTCGAGGCGGCGCTGGGCCCGTACACCGGGACCCTGATCGTCGTCAGCCACGACCGGCGGCTCCGCTCCGGGTTCACCGGGAAGCGCCTGGAACTGAGCCGGGACGAGGCCCCGGAGCTCCGCTCCCGGACCGGGCGGCACCCGCGTCAGCGCCCGGTCGAGCCGTCGATCCCCTCACGCAGGATGTCCGCGTGACCCGCGTGCCGGGCGGTCTCCTCGATCATGTGGACCAGCACCCAGCGCATCGACGGCGGCGGGGTCTCCCGCAGCGAGCGGGCGCCCGGGCGGTCGAGGTCCGGGCAGGCGAGGACGACCTCGTTCGCCCGGGCGGCCGCCTGACGGTAGGCGTGCGCCAGGCCCGCCGCGGTGTCGTCGGCGCGGACCGCTTCCTCGTCGTCCCAGGGGTCGCGGTCGGCGCCGTCGTAGGCCCAGACGAACCAGTTGAGCTCGACGGCCGTCAGGTGCTTGAGCAGGCCGAGCAGGCTGGTCCCGGAGGGCACGCCGGCCGTGCGGACGGCCGGCTCCGGGACCCCTGCCGCCTTGGCGAGGACGGACTCGCGCAGGTAGTCCAGGAAGGCCAACAGGGTTTCCCTCTCACCGGCGTTCAGGCTGGGAGGCCGGAGATCGGGGCGGGGCTCGGCGGTCGTCACGGCACCACCGTAGACGATCGCCCAACGGCCCCGGCGTGCGCGTGGCGGACATCGTCGAGGTGCGGGGCGGAGGCGCCCAACTGAACGGCGCGGTCGACGCGCTCGGCGGCGACGGCGAGTGGTCCGCGCGCCTTGTCGGTGGACCGGCGCCCTGCTGGGGCCTGTACGGCGGATCATGGCCGGACAGGCCCTGGCTTCGAGCGATTTGATCACTCGGAGGGGGAGGTGGCCGGAGGTGACCAGCTCCGGGGTCCGGCGCGTGGCCGGGTTCGTACTGCTCGCGGCGGTCGCCGGGTGCGGAAGTCCGGCGCGGCCGCACCCGTCGGCACCGGCCTCGCCGACGCCGCCGCTGTCGGCCGCCGAGCTGCGCACGCACCTCCTGCCCGCGGTCATGCCGGGCGGCTGGACCTCCCAGGCCGACCCCCAGGACCAGAGCCCGAAGACCTCGTCCCCGCCCCCGGCGCCCTCGTCCTGCGGGGGCCTGCTGGACGGGCAGAGCGTCGTGGACGCGAGCACGACGGCCGCCTCCGCCGACGCGACCGCCATGTTCAGCGGCGGGCACTCCGCCGGAAACGGCGTCATCCCCGGCATGGAGAAGCTGTACGCCTTTCCGGACGGCGGCGCGCACCGGGCGATCGAGGACATCCGCGCCCCGGTGGCCCGCTGCCGGAACGTGGAGTCGCCGCACGCGACGGGCGAACCGGCCGAGACCGCCGGCTTCGCCGTCGCCGCGGGTCCCCGGCTCGGGGCGGGCATAGGGCGTCGGCGGACCGGGGGCGGGGGCGCAGCGTCCTCGGCCAGGGTGCGGACCGCGCCGCGCCGCGCCGCGGCCTGACGGTCATCGGCGGGCCCCGGGCTACCGACGCTCCTGCCGCGCACCGGCACCGGCACCGGCACCGGCACCGGCTGATTCACATCCTCCGGTGCGCGTGCAGGAGGTATTCCTCGCGGTTCAGCGGATTGTGGTCGCCGCGCGCCCGCACGCGCGGGGTGCGGGCCGGGCGGTGGTGGGCGAACTCCGTCTCCAGGACGCCCGTCCCGCCGGTGAGCTCCGGCAGTTCCCGCTCCAGGCCGTGCACCCGGTCCGCCGGCAAGTGGCCCTCGACCACGTACGCGTCCCCCGCCGCCACCGGGGGGCCGGGCAGGGCCCCGTGGCGGGCCAGGGCCAGCGCGACCGCGGGGTAGGCGTCCTGCGCGAACTCCAGCCGGAACCGGTGCACCGGTTCGTGCACCCGCGTCGTGGCCCGCCGCAGCGCGGCCATCAGGACGAGCGGCGTCAGGGCCCTGAACTCGCCGGCCGTGCTGCGGATGCTGCAGAAGCCCGAGTGGGTCATGGTCACCGCGCAGTCGGGCACCTGCCAGCCGGACAGGCCCTGCCGCAGTGTCGTGCGCACGGTCTCCTCGACGGCCCGCATGTAGCCCGGCGGGAGCGAGCCCAGTTCGACCTCCCGGCGGAAGACGACCCCGCTGCCGGGCGGAGCCGGCTCCACCCGCAGCCCCACCGTCGCCAGGAACGGGTTCCCCTCGTGGTCGAGGACCTCGTACGCGGCGCCCGTCCCCGTGACGCGTTCCACGCAGATCGGTGTCGTCTCGCGGAAGGAGACCTCGATCCCGTACTCCTCGGCGAGGGTGGCCGCGAGGACCTCCTTCTGGACCTCTCCGTAGAGGGACACCGACGGCTCACCTCCGTGCGGGTCCTGGCGCAGGCCGATCAGCGGATCCTGCTCGGCGAGCTGGGCGAGGGCCGTGTGGAGGTCGCCCGCGCGCTCCGGACCGGCCGTGGGCACCACGACGCTCTCCAGGGTGGGCGCGGCGAAGACACGGCCGTACGGGCGGCCTTCGGGCTCCCGGCCCACCACGTCCCCGATCCGGACCGTCGGCAGGCCGCGGAGCGTCGCGATCTGCCCGGCCCGCGCCGCCGTACGGCGCACCGCCGTGCCGCGGTCGAAGACGGCCAGCCCCGTGACCTTGTGCCCGGTGCCGCGGACCGTGACCTGCTCGCGGGTCCGGAGCTCGCCCGAGAACAGCCGGACGTAGGCGATCCGTTCACCCCTCTCCCCGCGCTCCACCTTGAACACCCGTCCCGACAGCGGTCCGCCGGCATCTCCGGGGGCGGCGGGCAGCAGGTCCCCGATGCCCTCGACGAGGGCATCGACGCCGGCGCCGGTGATCGCCGAGCCGACGTACACCGGGTGCAATCGCGCACGGCTCGTCTGCCGCGCGAGCGAGGTCCGCAGGCGGGCGTACGGGAGGGAGGTCCCGTGGTCCAGGTAGGCGGCGAGGAGGTCGTCGTCGTGGGTGGTGAGCACGTCGAGGAGGTCCCGGGTGAACGCCTCGTCCTCCCCGGCGGGTGCCGAGATCCGGGCCGTCCTCGTGCCGAGCCCGGAGGTCACCCGTCCCATGGGGACGACGGGCACGGCGAGTTCGCGCGCGATCTGCCGCAGCACCCGGACGTCGTCGGCGCCGGGCCGGTCGACCTTGTTGACGAACACCAGGGCCGGGATGGAGAGCCGCCGCAGCGTCCGCATCAGGACGCGGGTCTGCGGCTGCACGCCCTCGACCGCGGAGACGACGAGCACGGCGCCGTCGAGGACGCCGAGGACGCGTTCCACCTCTGCGATGAAATCGGGGTGACCGGGGGTGTCGATGAGGTTGACGGAGACGGCCGACTCCCCGCTCCCGAGGGGGAAGTTGACCACCGCCGCCTTGATGGTGATGCCGCGGCGGCGTTCCAGTTCCAGGCTGTCGGACCGGGTGTTGCCGGCGTCGACGCTGCCGATCTCGTCGATGACCCCGGCCGCGTACAGCAGCCGCTCGGTCAGGCTGGTCTTACCGGCGTCGACGTGGGCGAGGATCCCCAGGTTGAGCGTGCGTGGCGTGGGTTGCACAGAGCGTCATGTCCTTCGGGTGGATGATCGTTCCTTTCGCGGGGGACATGAACGGTCGGCGCATCGGTGGTCTCCTCGGAGGCGGCGGGCTGTCCCCGGAACGGTCGCACACCGGCTGCGGGGACACCACCGAATACTGGGGGGGATGCCACCGGATACTGGGGGGATGCGTGCCGCCCGCCTGATCCGTATGGCCCTCCTGATCCAGTCCCATCCCGGTCTGACCGCGGCCGCTCTCGCCCGTGAGCTGGAGGTCTCCGAGCGGACCGTGATCCGTGACGCCCAGGCCCTACAGGAGGCCGGCGTGCCCGTCCGGTCGGAACGGGGGCGGGTGGGCGGGTACTTCCTCGCCGCGGGCTACCGGACGCGGCTCACCACGCTGCACCCGAGCGAGGCGGAGACCCTCTTCCTGTCCGGTCTGCCCTCGGCGCTGCGGGACCTGGGGCTGTCGGACGCGGCGCAGACCGCCCGGCTGAAGCTGACAGCGACCCTGTTGCCGTCGCTGCGGCAGGCCGCCGAGTCCTCCGTGCGCCGCTTCCACCTCGACGCCCCGGCCTGGTTCCGTGAGCCCGCCGCCCCGCCGCTGCTGCCGGAACTGGCCCGCGCGGTGTGGGCGGACCGGCCCGTCGAGCTGTCGTACGTGCGGCCGGGCCGCGGCGGTGCGCCGGCGGCTGCCGTGACGCGGGTGGTGGAGCCGTACGGGCTCGTGCTGAAGGCCGGGGCCTGGTACGCCGTGGCCCGCGTCCCGGGTGGGGGGCCGGAGCCGGACGGCGGCTGGCGCACCTACCGCGTCGACCGCATCACCGCCCTCGGCCCCGCCCCGGGAGCGCGGGAGCCCTTCGTGCGGGACCCGGACTTCGAGCTGGCCGCGCACTGGGCGGCCCGCTCGGCCGCCTTCGCCCGTACCCTGCTGCGCACCGGCGTGACGGTCCGGCTGACCGCCCGGGGGCTGCGCCGGCTGCCCGCCGTCGTGGACGGAGCCGCGGTCGCCGACGCGCTCGCCTCCGCGAGCGCCCCGGACGCCGCCGGCCTGGTCACGCTCGACCTGCCGGCGGAGTCGGAGGACGTCGCGTTCGACCAGCTGGCCCGGCTGGGCGCGGACGCCGAGGTACTGGCCCCGGCCGGCCTGCGCGACCGGTTCCGTGCACACGCGGCGGCCCTGGCCGCCCTCTACGGGGCGGACCCTCAGCGGTAGTCGTCGGCGGTGCGTTCCCTGCCGCCGTGGACGACGTCCTCGAAGTACGCCCAGGCGTCCGGCCGGCTGCCGTCGACGTCCGTCACCCCGTACACCCGGGCGAGTTCCGCGCTGGAGGTGGACCTGCCGTTCCACCTGCGCGCGCGGTCCGGGTCGGCGGCGAGCGCCACGATGGTACGGGCCAGGTAGTACGGGGACTCGGCGATCGCGAACGACGGCTCCCGGGCGATCGCGTCCCGCCAGTTCTCCTCCCCCACTCCGAAGTGGGAGAGCATCTGCTCCGAGCGCAGGAAACCGGGTGAGACGGCGACGGCCGCACCGCCGTACTCCGCGAGCTCCTGGCCCAGCCCGAACGCGAGGCGGATCGGGGCGTTCTTCGCCAGGTCGTAGTACATGTTCTCCCGGTAGCGGCGGTTGTAGCGGGCGGTGCCGTCGGTGACCTCCACGTGCAGCGGTGCGTCGGAGCGGATCAGCAGGGGCAGCAGCAGGGCCGCCGTGACGACGTGCGAGCGCGCGCCGAGTTCCAGGATGCGCAGGCCGTCGGCGAGGGGTGTCTCCCAGCTCTTCTTCCCGAACACCGAGGTGGCCAGGAGGTGCTCGCCGCCCCACAGGTCGTTGACGAGGATGTCGAGCCGGCCGTGCTCCCGGTCGATCCGCCCGGCGAGGGCGCGGACCTGGGCTTCGTCGAGGTGGTCGGTGGGAACGGCGATCCCGGTGCCGCCTCCCGCCGCGGTGACCAGTTCGGCGGTCTCCTCGATGGTCTCGCTGGTCCGGCCGACCTCGCTGGCCCGGGCCCGGGTGGTGCGGCCGGTGACGTACACGGTCGCACCGGCCCGCCCGAGCTCCACGGCCTGGGCCCGCCCCGCCCCGCGGGTGGCGCCGGCCACGAGCGCGATCCGCCCGGTGAGCGGGCCCGCCGGACCGGGGTGATCGGTGTCGTGACGGTTGTCGATGGTGTTCTCCTGGTCGCTCATGTCATCCAGCGTCCGCCCCATACCCGACAGAACACGTCACCTTTTCGCGAGGGTGTCGCGCGTCACCCGGGCCACGGGCCACGCCGCCCGCCCGACAGCCGCGCCCGCGGGCGTACGGTGACCCCATGGAGCAGCGCATCACCCTGGTCACCCTGGGAATCTCCGACCTCGCCCGTGCCAAGGCCTTCTACCAGGCGCTGGGCTGGCGGGGCCAGGAGGTCGAGGAGACCGTCTTCTTCCAGGCGGGCGGCCTGGGACTCGTCCTGTGGGACCGCGGCAGACTCGCGGACGAGTGCGGCCTGGAGGACACACCGCAGCCGGCGCCCGGCTTCGGCGGCATCGCCCTGTCGCACAACGTCCGCTCCGACGCCGAGGTAGACACCCTGCTGGCGGCGGCGCGACGCGCGGGCGGGAGGATCACGAAGTCGGCGTCCGTGAACGCACTCGGCTTCCGCTCCGGCGCCTTCACCGACCCCGACGGCCACCCCTGGGAGATCGCGCACAACCCCGGCTTCCCCTTCAACGAGGACGGCTCGATCACCCTCCCGGACTTCGGCGGCGCCTAGGCCGTGCCTGAGGTGCCCCCACCGGCGGACACCGGCACGCTCCGAGCCTCGGCGATTCGGCCAACGCCCGTTTGTGGCAGTGCCGTTGCGGGCGGCGGGTCGGTGTAGTCTCCACCCTCGCCCGCCCGCCGAATCCCGGGGTTTCCGAGCCGACCGAAAGACGTGTGTTCGAAAAACCTGGGGCTGTCGTTGAGCTCACGACAGCGTCCGACCGGCGATCCAGGGGGCCGAATGACCACGCCCGGGGCACACCGCACGCCAACCGAAGCACCGCCTCCGCCGCCGCCCGCGGAGATCACCTAC
This sequence comes from Streptomyces sp. NPDC001594, assembly GCF_042893675.1. Taxonomy (NCBI): domain Bacteria; kingdom Bacillati; phylum Actinomycetota; class Actinomycetes; order Kitasatosporales; family Streptomycetaceae; genus Streptomyces; species Streptomyces sp. NPDC001594. The sequence goes on from NZ_JBIAVB010000001.1 coordinate 414,354, forward strand.
AGCGGTCAGTACTCCGTGAATCCCCTCGCCGAGGTGTCCTTCCGGGCGATGTGCGCGACGCTCCCGGCGGTGCTGGCGCGGATCGGGCGGCTGTCGTGGCGCACCGACCCGCGGGCCGTGCGGCTGCTGGTCGGGTGCCAGGTCGTCACCGGTGCCTCGGCCGCGGTGCTGCTGGCCGCGACCGCCCGTGCAATGGGGCCCGTACTCGGCGCCGGAAGCGCCGCCGACCGGCTGTACGGAGCCCTGCCCGCGTTGCTGGTCGTCGCCGGCGCCGCGGCGTTGAACCGGGTCTCGGGGGCGGTGGCCACGTACGCGGAGCGCAGGATCACTCCCCTGCTGACTTCGCACACGGACAGCGCGCTGGTGGAGGCGGTCTGCCGGGTCGAGGCCGCCGCCTACGCCGGGGACGGCTTCTCCGACCGGCAGGAGGCGGCCGAGATGGGGGTGGTCCGCACGCATGTGATGGTGACCGACGCCCAGCGGTTCGTGTCCTCGCTGATCCGCCTGGTCACCGCCGGCGGTGTCCTGTCGCTGCTGAACGTCCTGATGCTGCCCCTGCTGCTGCTCGCCGTGCTGCCGGCCGGGGTCGGGGCCGTGCTGACCGCCCGGGTCGACTACGAGATCCACTACGCCAATGTCTCCGACAGGAACGTACGGGGGATGATGCGCTGGTGGGCCACCGCGTCCCAGTACGGGGACGAGGTCCGCGCCAACTCGATGACGGACTACCTCGTCTACTGGTACCGCGCCCTGTCCGAGCGGTGCGACCGGCGGAACCTGGCCGCGGCGCCGCGGACCCTGCGGATCTCGCTGGTGTCCTCGCTGGCCGGCGGCGTGTTCCTCCTGGCGACGTGGGGAGCGCTCGCCTGGCTCGCGGTGACGGGCCGCATCGAGCCCGCCGTCGCCGCCACCGCCGTCATCGCCGTGCAGACGGCGCTCGCCGCCCTCTCCCAGGTCGTCGTCAACGGCGCCGCCGTCTTCCACACCAGCCTGTACCTGAGCGACATGCAGTCCTTCCTCGACGAGGCCGCCGCCCGTGCACCCCGGCGGGGCCCGGACAGGATCAGCGGCCCGGTCGAGCGGATCCGGCTCGACGAGGTCGTCTACCGCTACCCCGGCAAGGACAGGCCCGCCGTGGACGGCGTCTCCCTCACCCTGGAGCGCGGGCAGATCCTCGCGATCGTCGGCGCCAACGGCTCGGGGAAGTCAACCCTGACGCGGCTGATCACCGGGATCTACCTCGCCGACAAGGGCAAGGTCACCTGGAACGGATCCGACCTGGCCGACACCGACCCCGGCACCGTCTGGCGCCGTACCGGGCTGGTGCCGCAGGACTTCGCGCGCTGGCCGCTGCGGGTCCGCGAGAACATCACGCTCGGGCAGCCCCGCACCCACGACGACGGGCCCGTGTGGGAGGCCGTCGACGCGGTCGGTCTGCGCGAGGCCGTCGAGGAGCTCCCGAGCGGCCTGGACACCCTCCAGGCCCGCGACGTCTGGGGCGGGGTGGAGTTCTCCGGCGGGCAGTGGCAGCGCGAGGCCTGTGCCCGCGCCCTGTACCGGCAGCCCGAGCTGCTGATCCTGGACGAGCCGACGTCCCAGATGGACCCGCGCGGGGAGCACCAGATCTTCGAGGAGATCAAGGCCATCGCCGCCGACCGCATCACCATCATGGTCACCCACCGGCTGGAGAACACGAAGGTCGCCGACCACATCGTCGTGCTGGAACACGGGCGCATCACCGAACAGGGCCGCTACGACGACCTCGTCCACGGCGGCGGAACCTTCGCCGAACTCCTCGCGCTCTCCCAGGACCGATAGTCCCCTGACTCCCCGGCCCAGCCGCCCGCCCACCCGCCCGCATCCCCCGTTGGAGGACTTGGTGACCACCGAGAAGGACACCCTCGCAGTCTGGAACACCTACGGCGCCCACCAGCTGGCCCGAGGCCTGGAGCCACCCGAACTGGACCCGTGGGACTGGGGAGTTCCGCAGGCCGGTCCCGGAATCGGCGCGCTCGGCGAGGTGGCGGGGCTACGCGTCCTCGACCTCGGCAGCGGACTGGGCCGGCACGCCGCGAAGCTGGCCTCCCTGGGCGCCGAGGTCACCGCCGTGGACGCCTCCCCCGCCCAGCACCGGCGGGCCGTCACCCGCTACCCGAGCACCCCCGGCCTGCACCTCGTGTGTGCCGACGCCGTGGCCCACCTGCGCGACGCCGGGCCGTACGACCTGATCTACTCCGTCTGCTCCCTGCCCTACCTGGACCCCGACCGCGCGCTGCCGGCCCTGGCCGGCGCCCTCGCACCGCGCGGCCGCCTGCTCTTCTCCGCCCTGCACACCAACTCCGCGGGCGCCGGCCCGTCGAGCGAGGTGGCACCGCGGCCCGAGGTCCTGCGGCTGCCCGGCACCACCGAGGAGCACCCGGTGGCCATGTGGGTGCTCACGCCGACCCTGTGGGAAGACCTCCTGGTCCAGTACGGCCTCACCCTGGACACGGTCACGGCCATCGACGCGCCGGACCCCGACAGCCCGCTCTCCTACCGGCTGTACGCGGCCCGCCGCCGCCCGGCCCGCGTGTCGCGCCCTCTTCTCACCAGCTCTGACGCCCCCTCGGCTCTCCCCCACCCCTCGTAGCAGAAGGCGGAACCGATGGCGATGGAGCAGACGGGCCGTTTCGCCCATCGCCCTCGCCCGGGGAGCACGGGCCCTCGCCGTCCCGCCCCGGGCTCAGGCCCGGGGTGCGACGGCTTCGAGCTCGCCGACGGTGCCGGACATGACGACCCGCAGGTGGGCGGTGAGGTGTTCGGTGGGCCAGTCCCACCAGGCGAGGGCGCACAGGCGGGCGACCTCGTCGGCGGTGTAGCGGGTGCGCAGGAGCCTGGCCGGGTTGCCGCCGACGATCCCGTAGTCGGGCACGTCGTCCACGACCACGGCACCGGAGGCGATCACCGCACCGTGCCCGATGCGTACTCCGGGCATGACCATGGCGTGGTAGCCGATCCAGACGTCGTTGCCGACGACGGTGTCGCCCCGGCCGGGGAGGCCGGTGATCAGGTCGAAGTGTTCGGCCCAGGCTCCGCCCATGATGGGGAAGGGAAAGGTGGAGGGGCCGTCCATCCGGTGGTTGGCCCCGTTCATCAGGAAGCGCACCCCGGTGCCCAGCGCGCAGAACTTGCCGATGCGCAGCTTCTCCGGCCCGTAGTGGTAGAGCACGTTGCGGGTCTCGAACGCGGTCGGATCGTCCGGATCGTCGTAGTAGGAGTACTCCCCGACCTCGATCAGGGGCGAGGTCACCAGCGGCTTCAACAGGACCACGCGCGGCTGACCGGGGAACGGGTGCAGCACCGTCGGGTCAGGGGGCAGGCGATGCATGGCGGTCCCTCTCTACAGGCGATGGCAATGGGGCAGGCGGAGGTGGAAGCGGAAGCACTCCCATTCTGCGCGTGCGCGCCCCTCAGTCGGCCCGGGGTGCCCAGGTGGCGGCGTGGGCCGCGGCGGTGCGACCGCGCGTCAAGGCCACGACCGCCCCGGAGACGGCCACCATGGTGAGCCCAACGCCGAGCAGGGCCGGGGACATCCAGCCGCCCTTGCCCAGGTTGATCATCAGGCCGCCCAGGAGGGCCGCCGCCCCCGCTCCGAGGACTCCGACGGCCATCAGTGGCAGGGCGTCATGGGTCCGATCAGGTGCCGGTACGCGGCCCGTTCGACCGCGTCCACGCCCGCCGCGCCGTCGCGGTTGACGACGAGGAACCCGAAGAGGGCCTTGTCCCCGGCCCCGGGAGCGCCGCACGCGCACACCGTGGCGGGCGCGGCGGGCAGCATGTCCCGTGCGGCAAGCATCTCCCGGCCCAGCGGAGACAGCCCGCCGAACGCCCGCTCCATGCCGACGGGCCGGTCCGGACAGGAGGCGAGGGTGCCGAGCTCCGCCAGGCTCCGGCAGGTACCGCTCAGCCGCAGCCCGGCCCCGCCGGGATAGCAGACTCTGCAGACGTCGGCACGACGACCGGCGGTGGCTCATGCGCGGCCGCCGCCGGTCGAGTCTGTCCCAGGACGGGTCGCGAAAGTAGATCTTGAACCTGCCACGCTGCCCGGCCGTGGCGCCCAGCAGTCCCCGAGCAGGGACCTGCGATCACGCCCCGGCTACGTCGAGGAGGATCCGCGCCAGTTCGAGCGGCTGGGAGAACATCGGCCAGTGGCCCGTGTCCATCTCGACCAGCTGCCAGCGCCCGCCGGTCAGCAGCTCGGCCACGTCGTCGCTCGGCTCGGGGTCGCCGAGCGTGCACTTGACGTACGTCGCCGGGAGGTCGCCGAGCGGCCCTTCCAGCACAGCAGGCTCAGTCAGCGTGGCACCCGGATGCGGCGTCGAGCCGGCCACGATCCGTGCGATCTGGTCATCGGTGAGACCGTGGCCCTCGAAGTGGGCCGCGGGCGCCACCGGCCAGAACCCGCCGTTGTCGGCGATCAGTTCCCTCATCTCCACCCCGCCGTCCGGCCAGGCGGAGACGAAGGGTTCGCCGTCGGCCGGGAGACCGGAGTCGAGGAAGACCACGTGCGACAGCCGGTCGCCGATCCGCACGGCGGCCTGACCACCGGGGACACCCGCGTAGCTGTGACCCACCAGCACGACATCGCGCAGGTCCTGGCGCTCGATCTCGTCGACGATGTCCTGGACGTGGGTCTGCTGTCCGGCGGGCACGCCTTGCTTCTCAGCGAGGCCGGAAAGGGTCAGCGGGTGGATGTCATGGCCGGCCGCGCGGAGATGGGGCACCACGTCGTCCCACGCCCACGAGCCGAGTCGAGCACCTGCGATCAGTACGAAGTTCGTCATGGCCGCACCGTAGCGGGGCGGCTGGTGCAGCGGGCGGCCACGGCCTGGATGGCGGGCAGTGGGAGGGCCGGGTTTCGGGCGGTCGCCCAGGCCGTGTGCGGGTCGAGCAGCCGCGTGGCAAGTACGCCGGCGGGCAGTGCGGGGTGGCCGAGCGCGCGGTCGCGTACCTGGTCGTCCGGGTCTTCGGTGAGGCGGGCCGCGTCGGTCGCCGACAGGCGGGGGTCTTCGGCGGCCCGGCGGCGCACCTCGGGGTCGCGGTCGTGGGCGAAGCGGGCGACGAGCGCGGGTGTCGACAGCGGGTCGTCGAGTGCCAGGCGGCGCATGCGCCCGTGGGGGTCGTCGGCGTACCCGAGGAGGCCGGTGCGGGGGAAGTTGGGGTGCGTGCGGGGGCGCCCGGGGGACGACAGGCTGCCGGTCCACCAGGTCCACACGCGAAGGAGCATCTCGGCCGGGGCGTCGTCGCAGGACTCGGCGAGGAACAGTTGCACGGCCCGGTCGGTGTCCCAGGCGAGGCGGGCGGCCACATCGGGCGGGAGGCGGCGGGCACGGGCGACGCTGCGGCGCACCAGGACGTGGGAGGAGGCGGCGAGCCGGCGCATGGCCTCCGCGTCCCCGTGCAGGTCCGCGACCCACTCCAGGGTCCTGTAGTGGCCGCCGGGAGAGACGGTGACGGGAATCGCGGCCCGCTGCTCCTCGGTGAGGTCCGCGCGGAGTGCGACCACGTGTCGGACCCCTTCGTCGGTGTCCGCGGCGAGCCGGGCCACGGTGTCCGCAGGCAGGCGGGGGTTCGCGGCGAGGGCTTCGCGCAGGCCCGGGTCTCCGGTGGTGAGGAGGTGGTCGACGAGGCCGGGGGCGAGGAGGCAGGAGCGCACGGCCCGTTCGCCGAGCGCTTCGCCTCCGGAGGCCTCGGAGTCCTGGAAGTCCTCGAAGTCCTCGCGGGACAGGGGAACCTCGGCGTGGTGGCACAGCCGGGCCGCGATCCGCACGCCGGCGGCCGTGTCGGCGAGCAGCATGCGGCGGCGCTCGGCGGGCAGGGCGGCCCAGGCCCTCGGGCAGGCCGCCGCACGCACCCTCGGGTCGGGGTCCCCGGCCAGGGCGATCGCGTCCCGGTCGGGCAGACCGGCGAGCCGGGCCGTCTCGGTGCGGATCCGTGCGGAGGGGTCGGCCGCCAGTGCGGCGTAGGTGGCGTCGTCGAGGGGGCTGCGCGTGTCGGCAGCGGTGAACGCGAGGATCCACCGCTCGCGTTCGGTGGCGGCCGCATCGAACAAGCGGGTCCAGTGAGCGGGGCCGAGGTCGCGGCCCCGCTCGGCGACATGGCGTTTCAGCTCCGGGTCGGGTGCGGCGAGGGCCGCCTCCACGGCTTCGTCCGCCGGGAGGAGCCACAGCAGGTTGGGGTGACCGTGTATCAGGTCCAGCCGCACGTCGCGCGGGGTGCTCGGGTTCACGGCAAGGCCTCGGCGCCAGTCGTCGAGGACGGCGCTCACGGCGTTCGCGTCGGCAGCCTCGGCGGCCGGCCGGGCGGCGGGTGCTCCGAGGGCGTCGGCGAAGTCCGCCCAGACCGCCGCGCCCTCCTCCGCGGTCTCCCGGCCGGCGGCCTCGGCCGCCGCCTCGACGCGGGCGGTCCATCCGGTCAGGGCGAGCGGCCGCCGGGCGTCGTCCGGTCCGGCGGCCACCCCGGCCACCGTCTCCCCGTCCGTCGCGGCCAGCAGCAGGCTGCGGGGGTCCGGGTCCGCCGCGGTGAGCAGCCGCGCGACGGCGGCGACCGGGTCGGCGGCCAGGCTGCGCACCCGGTGCCACGCCCAGTCCGCGTGGCCGCGCGGGGCGTACGGTCCGCCGAGGGCGAGCAGGAACTCCCGGCCCTCCCCGAGCACGAGCCGGGCCGCCGCGCGGGAGGTGCCGGTGCCGGTCCCGCCGTCCCTGGCGGCCTCGTCCAGCAGCCGCCGGGCCGACCAGGCCTTCCTCACGCCGGGGACCCACCAGGTGCCGAGGGGCTCCAGGCCCATGGCTGCGAGCAGGGCCGCGTAACCGCGTTCCCCTTCCCGTTCCCGCTCCCCCACCCGTGGGCCGTGCGTGTTCCCCATGCCCTGATCCGTCCCCTCTCCCTACCGGCTCCTGCGACCGGCCATCCTCCCTGACGGGGTACCGCCCGGGCACGGCGGGGGCGCGCCGGGGCCCGCCGGGGCTGCCGCTGGGCTGAACCGTAGGCTCGGGCAAGGAGTTCTGTACGACGCGTGGAGACGAGTGCGCGATCATCTGGACGGTGACCTCTATGACTCCGTCCGAGCCCGTCGCCGCCGAGAGCAATCGGCTCAAGATGTGGTTCCGCTTCGTACCGCGTGAAGGCTGGCTTCCGCAAGACACCGAGGGGCTGTGGGCAACGCGGCTGAGCGCCGATACCGCCCGGGTGGAGAACATCCCCTTCCTGCAGAACGGGGTGGCCGAAGGCGAGATCGTGCGGTTCGTGACGGACGCCGACGGTGTCCACTGGGCCAAGGAGCGGGTGGAGGCGTCGGGCAACTGCACCATCCGAGTCCTGCCCGTCCCCTCCGGTCCGCTGGGTCGGAGCGCTCGGGCTGTGCACGAGCGGCTGTCGCCGTTCGGCCTGGGCGGTGAGGTCTTCAGCGAGGAGTTCCCGTTGGTCGCCTTTTCCGTGCCGGCCGATGCGGACATTGCGGGGATCAAGTCATTGCTCGTCCGGGGCGAGGAGGACGGATGGTGGCACTTCGAAGCCGGTTGTGTCACGGACGCGTGGCGTAACGCGTAGTCCAGCCGTCCCGAGAACGGTGGCATCGAGGTTCGTCTCGCCTGTTCTGGCCCGCCGGCCACTCCCCGAGCGGACCTGTCAGACGTAGTTCATGGGGCACTGCCGGCGGAGTGCGTGCTCGGCAGCACGGAGATAGAGCGCCGCGTAGTACGCGGCATCCAGGTCGTCGGCCCACGTCCCGGGGTGGGCCGCGGCGGCCTGGGCTACGGCCGGGCTGTCGAACCAGTCGCCGAGGTCGAGGTTGTCGCAGTGCCGGGGCAGCTGCGGTGGCAGGGCGAGCCGGACGGCGAGACGCTGCGCCGCCGCGAGCGTGCGATGTGCGCTGTGGACGGTGGTGGTGTCGCTGTAGGCCGACGGCACGGGGAGGACCAGAGCGCCTTCGAAGTCGACCGGTATCAGCAGATCCCAGCCGAGCAGCGCCTCGCAGCACTCCTCCCCGTCGGGCTGCGCACGACACAGGGCCTCGAAGCTCCGCATCGGCCGGTAGAGCTTCTCCTCGAATTCCAATCCGGACTGCGGAACGAAGTCGGCCGGTGGCGGCGGCGTGCCGAGCGCGAGGCCGCGCGCGCCCAGTTCGAGGCCGAGCAGCTGCGCGACCGGCCCGAGGATCTCATCGTCCGCCCAGTCGTCGGCGTCCACGCTGCACAGGTAGGTTCCCATGCGGGCAATCTACGATCCACGTCTGACAACGCACCGTCGAGCAACGCCCCGCGGTGGTAGCAGCTCCAGGAGCTCAGGACCCGGCGGTGCGTGCGGGCGAAGCAGGCCGGGTTGTCCACGACGAACTGCCCGTAGGCGAGGTGGCCGGGGGCGCCGGACAGGGCGAGACCACGGAGCTCATCGCGGATGACGGCCAGGATCTCCAGGACGAAGGGGACAACCCACGGGTCGGTCGAGCTGACGGCACCACGAGCCCCGACCCCCACCGCCGTCGGAGTTGCTGAGGGGACGGGGGTCGGGGGTCAGCGCAGGCTGGCGAGTTCGTCGACGTGGCGGGTGGGAGTGCCGAGGAACAGGCCGGGCCGTGCTGGACCGTGGACGATGTTGAGCGTGTCGAGACGGTAGGTCCATTCGCCGCCGCACCAACGGGTGAAGCGGTAGTTGATCTGCCAGCGGAGCCACTCGCCACGGGCGAGGTGAACGGCCGGGGGCCGCCGCCATCTGCGCGGCATGCCGAAGGGTGTCGCTTCCAGCTGCACCCGCAGAAGTCCGTCGACTTCGCGTAGGAGCACTCCGGCGTCGGTTCCGGAGGCGGGCATGCCGTCGTGCACCACCGACCGGGGATGGAAGTCCTCGGCTTCGTGCATCCGGACCTCGTGCGTGAACGGTGGAGAGCAGGGCGGCAGTTCGAAGGCCACCGGGGTCGCGTTCCTGCGTGCGGCTTCCAGCCCGCCGCGGGACTGCTTGGTCCACGACGTCCGGACCCACTGCACCACTGTCTCCACGAGGCTGATCCTGCGGCATGGAATGGGCCAGCCGCTACTGCGATTCGGCAAGGCCGCCCATGCCAGGCCGAGCAGCCCTGAACCCGCCAACCAGGCGCTTGGCCTTCGGTGCATGCATCAGCCGCAAAGGCGGGACCGGCGCCCGGCTCGCCGCGCGTCGGCGGAGCCGGCACTCTGGCGGAGCATCAACAGCGCATACTGACAGGCACGCTCGTCCGGTCCGGCTCTCAGCCGCACCCACACCCTCACTCACGGCTTACCTGTTCATCCGCTGCAGCACGGGCTCGCTTGCCGATGTGGGTACGCAGCAGCTGAACCGCCAGGTCGTGCCCGTAGCGGCCGGCAATCTCCAAGGGAGTGCGGCCATCCGGATCCGCGAGTTCAGGATCCGCGCCGAAAGCCAGCAGCACGGCAGTGGTGTGCACGGTCAAGGGCTGGCCACTCTGCAGCGCGCCGTCCCCCTCGGCATCGATCGCGTGCGTCAGCAGCGTCATGTTGAGGTAGACCTCATCGGGATCCGAACCGCCGGCGAGCAAACGGGCCAGGGCTTCGGCGTCCTCGTGCTCGACCGCGTGATGGGCGGGCGTCCAGTAGTCATTCACCCGGGCATTGAACATCGATCGAAACGCTCCTACCAGCGATTATCTGGCGCTGCGCGACCCGGGTTCACCCCCAGGTGATGACCTCGACGGCTGCCGGCCTGGGAAACGGTGTCGTGTCCCAACCCAAAGGCCAGTCTCCCTCGCGGTGCTCTGAGGCCTCGACCTCCAGGCGGCGGGGAACGCGCCGGTCCCACCACCCGGCCCCCTCCTCAGGCCGGTCCGGCCAGGGAACGGTAGCCCGGCGGTACTGCTCGTCGATGCGGTCGAGCTCGGGTTGCCTGATCGACCGGACGCGCGGGGGCAGCAGGGGCCAGGCCTGCGCGAGGACGCTTCGGCACCGGATGCTGTGGTGGAACTCGGGTGCGCAGTCCGAGTATCCCTCCTGTTCCAGCTCTGCGGCGATGTCGCTCCACTGTTGGAACAGGGAGTTGAGGGTGGGCTGCTGCCCGCCGGCCCGGGGGCCGACGACGCAGGCGGTGAGGGCTGCGCGTACCGCGTCGTATTCTTCGGCGCTCAGAGCGATCGCGTCCGTCTGATCGTCCGTCGGGTCCATGCGTCGGCTTCCTCTGGCTGCTCAGGGGTGGTGGTCAGAGTCGGGAGTGCCGTTGCTCCCGGCCGAGTTCAGGGTAGGCACGAATCCCGAAGAACGGTCACCACAGGAAGGAACGGCACCCATGCCCTTACCCAGCCTGCTCGGAGTCTTCGCGCACCCGGACGACGAGTCGCTGCTCGCCGGCGGTGTCCTGGCGCAGCACCACGCCGCCGGTGCCCGCACCGCCGTCGTCACCGCCACCTGGGCACCTGACAGCCGCCGGGTGCCCGAGCTCGCCGACGCGCTCTCCGTTCTCGGCGCGGGCGCCCCCCGTCTGCTGGGCTACGGCGACGCCCGCAACCCGGAGGCGGCTCCCTCGCGGCCCCGGCTCCTCGACGCGCCTCTCGACGAGGCCGTCGGGCGGCTGGTCGCCCATATCCGCGGCTTCAGGCCCGACGTGGTCGTCGGCCATGACGCGCTCGGGCAGCTGACGGGCCACCCGGACCACGTACGGACGCACCAGATCACCCTGCTCGCCGTCGAAGCGGCGGGGCTCGCGAACCTCCATCCCGACGCGGGCCCACCCTGGCAGCCGTCCGCCCTGTATGCCGCCACACACCCCGAGTCCGGTGTGGGCCTGCTCGGCCCGCTGCTGGGGGGCGTCGGCAAAACCGTCCTCACGGTGCCGGACGCGTACGTGACCACGAGCGTCGATGTCACACCCTGGGCCGAGCTGAAATGGGCCGCGATCCTGGCGCACCGTGGCGAGGTGGCACGCGTACGGCCCCTGCCCGCCGTCCTCGCCCGCCTGCCCGAAGCCGACCGCAACCGGATCATCCGGACCGAGCACTTCACCCGGCTCACCCCCGGCCCCACGCCGGGCGTGCGGAACCGGCTCACCGCCTGACGCACCTCGGTTCGGCCGGCCGCCACCCACCACTCCCCCGGATGTGTGTCGGCCTCACTCCATCGACTCCAGGAGGCGGTCCAGCGTCCGGCGTCCCATCCTGCTCATGGTCGGATTGGTTTCGACGTAGTACCAGACGAGGCCCATGGCCTGTTGGAACGCCCATGCCTTGCCGCGCTCCCATTCGAGGTCGTCGCAGCCCAGCGCCTCCCGGAGCACCTTCCTCGGCCCCGGCTGCAGCAGATGCCAGGCACTGACCAGATCCAGTGCGGGGTCGGCCGGGGCGAACCCGCCGGTGTCGAGAACTCCGCCGAGGCGGTCGCCCGTGACCAGGATGTTGCCGGGGATCAAGTCACCGTGGTTCATCACGTCGGCGCCCGCGCGCGGCAACTCCCGCAGACGGCTCCACGCTCGGCGGAGCCGGGGCACGTCGAGCAGTTCCCCGCTCTCCTCGAAGCACTTCGCCATCCAGTCGTCGTGGTGGGTCAGGACCCCGCCCCGGCCCGTACCGCTGAACTGCCGCCCCCGGGTGTCGGCCCGCCGGAGGGCGGCGATGAAGGCCGCGAGGTCCTCGGCGAAGGCGTCCGAGCCGCCGGGGTCGGCGTCCGAGGCGACCGTTCCCGTCAGCCACGTCTGGACCGACCAGGGCATGGGATAGCCGGCTCCGGGTTCTCCCAGCGCAACGGGTTCCGGAACGGGGAACGGGGACACCCGCGCCAGTTCGGCACTCGCCCGGGCTTCCCGCCGCAGGGCCGCGAGCGCCTCGGCGGCGTCGGCCAGGCGCAGGGGGAAACGGGCGGCGAGGTCGTTGCCGATGCGGAAGATGGCGTTGTCCGTGCCCGTCGACTGCAGGAACCGGATCTTCTGGCCGGTCCACTGGGGGAACTGATCCTGAATCAAGGCGGCGACCGTCTCGGTCGTCACGTTCACCTGATCTGCGTGCATGGTCACCTGCTTCGTGAACGGCATTGACAGAAGGAGAGCAGATCACCGGGGACCGCAGCCAGCAGTTATTCCCCGGAGACCAGAGACCAGAGACCAGGTCGGCCGCCCACGTCTCCTGCGTCAGGAAAGGACCCAGCGGGGCGGGTGTCCCGGGTCGGTCGGGCAGGTGAAGACGTGGAGGTCCCGGTCACGGCCGAAGCGGAGCCGGGTCGGTTGGGTGACGGACTGGCCGCCCCGGATCGAGGCCATCCCCCGCAGCGCCGGATCGCGGTCTTCGAGCGGCATCCAGCTGTGCGAGTCGGAGTCCATCTCATGGCCCTCGGCAGTCAGCAGGAGCCGCATCGGGGCCGCACACGCCGCGCACGTGATGTCCATCGGCCCCGTCGACGCCCAGCTGGGAAAGCCTCCGACGCGCCAGCCGGGCGGGATCGAGAGGGCACCCTGGTAGCTGGGCACGTCACGGCCGCCTACCGCCGTCCGGGCATCTTCCCAGGCGTCGATGCGGGCGATCAGAGCGGCGGGCAGCGCGTCGTCCTCCGCCCACGGATAGGTATCGACCTCCTCGGGGTGCAGGACACAGGGCTCGGGGAGTTCGTGCTCCCACGGGAGCAACGGCATTTCGGGCGCGGCGGGGAGGAAGTGGTCCGCGCTCTCGGTCTGCGAGGCCCGTCGCCACCGCAGGAGGTACCGGCGCTCCAGGTACGGGCCGTGGGTGAGCGGGCAGCGGAGGAGCTGCACCAGGTCGGCGCCGCCGGGGCCGGCGGCCAGGTTGGGGACGTCCCGGCCGAAGAACTGTGCGAGCGCCACGAAGGGCACCGGTCCGCCCGTCGCCGGGCTGTCGGCGCGTGGCCACGGCCGGCTCCGCGGCCATGCGCCCACGGCCCGGGCGGCGCGGATCTCGTCCGGTGCGTACCCTTCGGTCTCGGGCTGGTGGGGCTCATGGCAGACCGGCCACGGCTCATCGCCCGGCCACAGCAACGGCCCGCCGACGTGGCTGTCGTGCCGCCCCGGCCGCCCGGGCCGCGGGTGCAGACGGGTGGTCCGCCCTCGGTACGCGGCCAGCTCCGGGAATTCGGCCTCCACGTCGACCGGCCTGGCCGCGTTGTCCTGGTCATGCGCGGAAGGTATGCGGCCGGGAGCACCCCGCGCCAACGGGTTACCGCGAAACCCTCCTTCCCCGAGGGCGCAGCAGCGGCATCCCGTACCGGCCCGCGCACGCCCGCGGTCCGCGACCCGCGCCGGGATGCCAGGGGCGATACCGATGCCCCGGCTGCCTCGGAAGACCGGGGCTGCCCCGTCAGCACCCCGAGACGCCGCACCCCGGGCTCTCAGCCGACTCCTCGCTCCGCTTGGGTTCGGGCCGAACCGCGCGCGTATGCCGTGGATCCGGTCCGGATGGCGTCGCGGCCGCAGACGGGCCGGTCGACGACGGCCGGGCCCTGCACCACCGGAAGCACGGCCCACGCCGAGCCCGCCATCGCCGGACGGCACGGGCTGCCGCTGATGCGTCCGGCCGAGTCGAACCCGCGCGGCGGATGTCGCCGTTCAGCCCTTGCGGGTCAGCGGCTGCTCCGCGAAGCTCACCCCGGCCAGGCCGTGGGCCATCAGGTTGCGGATGTTGCCGTGGTCGGAGCCCTCCGGCGTCGCCAGCACGCTGCGGTAGTGCTCGCCGAAGGCCAGCAGCGCCTCCTGGTCGCTCAGCCCCTCCAGGAGGGCCAGTCCCAGCGTCTTGCAGGAGCCCTCGTTCTCGCCCGCGGCGTTCTCCGCCTCCCCGTTGCGGAACGCCTGCGGCTGATAGTCGTAGTGCGCCGCGATGAAGGCCAGGGTGTCGGCGAACTCGTGCTCGCCCGACGCGAGGCTCGCCCGCAGCGAGTTCAGATCATCAGTCATGTCGGTTCCCTCGGGGTTGGACGGACGACCGGTTGCCGTCCGCGACCGGACGACAGTACCGCCCTCGCGGCCGACCGGTGATGTGCGGCATCTCCGCAGGTCACGATGTGAGATGGTGCGATCCGCCGAGAGATCGTTCCGGGTCGGCCGAGCGGGGTGGCGTCACCACCGGGGCATTGTCAGTGCCGGGCAGCATGATGACCTTCATGACCGAAAACAGTGCCCTCCTGCTCTCCCCCGCCGCCTACACCGAGGCCGTCACCACCGCCCTCGCGGCGTCGGCCGCGTACTACGGCGACGGGACCACCCCGCTCGGGGACGACGAGTACGACGGGCTGCTGCGCGCCATCGCCGCCTACGAGGAGGCCCACCCGGACGAGGTGCTCGCCGAGTCGCCGACGGGGAAGGTGGCGGGCGGGGCCGTTCAGGGCGACGTGCCGCACTCGGTGCCGATGCTCTCCCTCGACAACGTCTTCGACGCCGACGAGCTCGCCGAGTGGGCCGCCGGGCTGGAACGGCGCCTCGGGCACCCGGTGGCCGGCTGGTGCGTGGAGCCCAAGCTCGACGGGCTCGCCGTGGCCGCCCGCTACCGGGCCGGCCGGCTCGTGCAGCTCCTCACCCGCGGCGACGGGCTGGCCGGCGAGGACATCACCCACGCCGCCGACGCCGTCCTCGGCCTGCCGCCGGTCCTCACCGAGCCGGCCGACGTCGAACTGCGCGGCGAGGTGCTGCTGACCACCGCGCAGTTCGAGGAGGCCAACCGGATCCGCCTCGCCCACGAGGCCACGCCCTTCGCGCACCCGCGCAGCGGAGCGGCCGGCACCCTGCGGGCCAAGGACCGCCCCTACCGGGTCGAGCTGACCTTCTTCGCCTACAGCGCGATCGGTCTGGACGAGGGCCTCGGCCACCTCGCCCTGCTGGGGAAGCTGGCCGAACTCGGCGCGAACACGGCCGCGAGCACGGCCGCCGCCCCGATGCGGTGCGAGACCCTGGAGCAGGTGCGGGAACGGATCGACGTGATCGCCGGACTGCGCGCGGACCTGCCGTTCGGGATCGACGGTGTCGTCGTCAAGGCCGACACGGCCGAGGACCAGCGGGCGGCGGGCAACGGCTCGCGCGCCCCCAGATGGGCGGTGGCCCGGAAGCTGGCGGCCGAGCACAAGGTGACGCGGCTGCTGGCGGTGGAGTGGAACGTCGGCCGGACCGGGATCATCGCCCCGCGCGCGGTCCTGGAACCGGTGGTGATCGACGGGGTGACGGTCACCTACGCCACGCTGCACAATCCGTCCGACATCACCCGTCGCGGGCTCATGATCGGCGACCAGGTGTTCGTGTACCGGGCCGGGGACGTGATCCCCCGGGTCGAGGCACCCCTGGCCGACCAGCGGACCGGCGCCGAGACCCCGATCGCCTTCCCCGAGGCCTGCCCCCGCTGCGGGGACGCGATCGACACCTCCGAGCAGCGCTGGCGCTGCGTGCGCGGCCGCAGCTGCCAGGCCGTGGCCTCGGTGATCTACGCCGCCGGGCGCGACCAGCTCGACATCGAGGGCCTCGGTGGCACGCGGGCCGTCCAGCTGGTCGAGGCCGGCCTGGTCAAGGACATCGCCGACCTGTTCACGCTGACCCGCGAGCAGCTCCTCGGTCTGGAACGGATGGGCGAGACCAGCGCCACCAACCTCCTGGCCGCGCTCGAGACCGCCCGCGGGGCGGCGCTGAGCCGCGTCTTCTGCGCCCTGGGGGTGCGCGGCACCGGGCGCACGATGTCCCGCAGGATCGCCGCGCACTTCGGCTCGATGGCCGCCATCCGGACCGCCGACGCGGACACGCTGGCCGGGGTCGACGGCATCGGCGCCGAGAAGGCCCGCGTCATCGCGGCCGAACTCGTCGAACTCGCCCCGCTCCTCGACAAGCTCCAGGCCCAGGGGGTCGGGACGCAGATCACCGAGCCGCAGCACAAGCCCGCCGCCGCCGAGACGGCCGACGGCGAGTCCCCGGCGGCCAGCACGGCGGGCGGCCCGCTGGCCGGGCAGGCCGTCGTCGTCACCGGCTCCATGACCGGCCCCCTCGCGGAGCTGTCCCGCAACGAGATGAACGAGCTGATCGAGCGGGCCGGCGGAAAGGCGTCGTCGTCGGTGTCCAAGCGCACGACCCTCCTGGTGGCAGGCGAGAAGGCCGGCTCCAAGCGGGCCAAGGCCGAAGAACTGGGCATCCGCGTCCTCGGCCCGGAGGAGTTCGCCGCCCTCGTCGCCGACCTCCTCCCCTAGCCACGGCAGCCGCGCGCCACGGCGGACGGTCACTGGTCGGGGGCCGGAGGATCGGGGGTCGGGGGAACGGGGGCCGGAGGATCGGGGCCGGCATGCGGATCCGCTTCCCGAGCGGTACGTTCGCTGTGACCCCTGCGCGGGATCCGCCCGATCGAGGAGCGCGAGCACCGTGACGCGCTCCGCCGTCCGGAGAGGACATACCGATGAAGGGACGACTCGCCTTCGCCGCTCTCGCCGCGGCGGTTGTCGCCGTACTTCCCGCCGCCGCGCCGGCTCAGGCCGTCCCGGTCCAGCCCAGTGGGGACTGCGCCTCACTCATCAGCCTGATCTCGGACCCGAACGTCTCCGTCCAGGAGAAGAAGCAGGCGGCCCGGGACTACCTGGACAGCCACACCAGGGACGAGATCAACGAGTGCCGCCAGAGCTACCACGGCAGCATCCCGCAGTAGCCGTCCCCGCGTCGGCGAGGTGTACGACAATGCGCACCTCCGGCTTGGCGTTGGAGGCCATCCGCTCGTTGAGCCCGTAGGGCACGTCAAGGTCCAGGTGAAACACTACGACCGTGATCGACGAGACATCCGCAGACCGCCCGGACGCTACAGCAGCCGGTTCACTGCCGGCCGCCGCGCGGGCAGAACTCGCCGGTACCGCCTGGGAGGAGCGGCCACACAGCTGTACCGGGCGCCACGGTGTGCCTGACACCCCTGACGTGCTCGCTGCGGTGCTCGCCGCCGACCCGGCGCTTCGCGTGCGGGCCGTGGGGGATCTGTACCGGCTGCTCCTCAATCAGGAGCGGGTGTTTCCGGCGACCGCCCCGGCGGCTCTGGTCCTAGCCGCCCTTCTCGACGATCCGCGCACCCTTGCCGAGGCCGCGTGGGAGCGTCGGGCGGGGCGGCGGCCGCTGCGCGCCGAGCTGCTGAACTGGCTGGTTTCGTTCGCCGACCTGGCCCGTCTGGACGGCGTCGAGGACGGCGTGGGCGCGGCGCGGGATCTGGCCGCCGCCCGGGCGGTGCGGCCGGTGCTGTTCGCCCGCATCGCGGAGTTCTGCGACAGCGAGGATCTGCGGGTGAGCGAGGCCGCGCTCGCGGCCACGGCACTGCTCCTGGCCGACCCCGCCCTCGCTTCGTCCGTCCCCGCCTACGCGCCCGCCGTGCGCGATGTCCTCGCCGTGAGCGTGGATTCGTATTACCGATGGATCGCCCGTGAGCGCCTGGCCGCCTGGGGCGAGGACGTCGCCGGTCTCGTCGCGGCTGAGAAGGAGCACCGCGCGGCTCTGAGCCGGGCACAGGACGTGGCGGAGGACCCGTTCGGGGAGGGCCAGAAGCAGGCGATCCACTGGTTGGAGGAGCAGCCCGAGGACACGGCGGCTGCGGAGTGGATGGCCCATCGGTGGGAGGAGTGGCACGGGGACGTACCGGCGGCCTCACCCGGGCCGGCGCCCGAGCCGCCCGTTGCCGCCTCGGGGAGTGAGGCGGGGTACTGCGGCCCGTGGCGGATCGCGCGGGAGGAGGAGCGCGCCGAGTGGACGTTCACGCCGTACGTGGGGGTCGGGCCCTTGCACTTCGGGATGACCCTGGAGGAGATCATCGGAGCCCTGGGTGAACGGCCGGCCGTCTGCTCCTACTCCCGTTACGGCGAAGACCAGGAGCTCGATTACGCCGACTTCACCGAGAGCGGGATCAGGGCCTTGTTCGGCGACGACCGCCTGGGGTGTGTCGCCGTCGACGCGCTCACCGGCCCCCAGGTGAGACTGGACGCGGCCCCGCTGACCGGCTGCGCGCTTTCCCGTGTGGAGAACTGGCTCTTCCACCGTACGACCCGGCCCGGCAGCCTGAGGTACAGCGTCGGCGGCGACCCGGTCTACCCCGACCTGGGCCTGGCGATCCGGTCCCAGCGGGCCGGCGACACCACCCTGACCCGCCCGCTCTTCCTGCTCCGCGGCTGGCTGGACCTGTGGCATTCGCTGCCCAGCGACGAGTGGGACTCCGTCTGAGCCACCGTCACCGGCCTGCCCCGCCCGCAGACCTGCGGGGCAGCAGCGCCGCCTCGGCCGGCGGCCACCCGTGACACGCCTGTGCCGGGCAGTGTGGCCCACGCCATGGCCCGGCACGCACCTCCCCGATGGGGCGGCGAATGCCCCCACGCCCGCGACGGGCGTGCCCGGGCACGGTCCGGCTGGGGCGGGGTACCCCTGGGCCCCCGGGGCGACCGGAGTCGAGGTCCCCCAGGTGACCAAGGTCCCCGCCGCCGAGGCACCGCCGACGCGCGGTGCGGCGACGGTGACACCCCCACCTCGATCTCGGCACGCCCGCCTGCCTAGAGCCCCTTCCGGAATCTGCTCCCGGCTCCCCGACTCGTGGGCCCATCGGCTTCCGAGAACCCTCTAGCCAGGGAACGAGTAGTAGAGCGCGGTGCTGTAGAAGGACCCGAGGTCGTCTTGCCAGTCGGCGCGAACCGAGGCGAGCCAATCGTCGTTCTCACCGGCGATCGCCGCCTCGGCCTGGGCGACGGCGGCGGGGATGTCGTGGGAGACCAGCCGCTGAACCGCCGCCACCGGGTCCTCGCTCGAGAGGGAGATCATCTCCCCGGTCTCCAGGAGGAAGTATCGCGCCCGCTGCTTTTCCAGGTGGGACGTCGTCTTCTCCACGCACCGGCCGAACTCGTCGTCGTCCTCGAGTCCCTGCCCGACCGCCTTCAGGAGGTCGCCGAGCAGCGCCGCGCCCTTGTCGTAGTCCGCCGCGATGCCGATGCGAGGACTCCAGATCATGGACGGAACGATCGTCGTCCCGTACCCGACCAGCAGCTTGTGCGCGAGCGGGATACCCCAGTTGTGCTCCGATATGCATCGGATCGCCTCGGGGATGTCGTCCTCGTTCGGCATCGAATCGGCGGAGTAGAGATATGAACGGTTTGCCATGTCGGCGACCCTAACAGCGAGGTCTGACAGTAAATTGAGGTGCCGGCACCGGGCGGGCGTTCCTACCCTCGCCCCATGCGCCGTGAATCCGTTCTGCTGAACGTCATCGATGTGGAAGCCACCTGCTGGGATGGCCAGCCGCCGCCCGGCTCCGTGAACGAGATCATCGAGATCGGTCTCACGGTCGTGGACCTGTCCGCAGGGCGCCGTGTGTCACGGCATCGCATCCTGGTCCGCCCGGTCCGGTCGACGGTGAGCGACTTCTGCACCGAACTGACCGGTCTGACACAGGCCGAGGCGGAACGGGGCGTCACCTTCGCCGAGGCATGCCGGGTCCTCGTGGAGGAGTACGAGGCCGGGAAGCGCCCCTGGGCGAGCTGGGGGGAGTACGACCGCCGGCAGTTCGCCCGGCAGAGTCAGGCGGACGGGGTGGCCTATCCGTTCGGCTATCCGACGGAGCGCAGCCACACGAACGCCAAGGCCGTGTTCACCGCGGCCTACGGGCTCCGCCGGAAACCTGGCATGGCGCACGCGCTGCAGATGGCCGGACTGCCGCTTGAGGGACGGCATCACCGCGGAGAGGACGACGCGTGGAACATCGCCGCACTCGTCCTCGATCTCTCGGGCCGCGGGGCATGGCCGGCCCCGGCCACCGCCTCCGTCTAGATGATCTGTGCCAAGGAGTCGGTGATCGTAGACGATCAACGAGCGAACGAAGCCGATGTGCGTCATCCACGCGCGAGCCGTGTAGATCGCGACCTGCAGTGCGGCCCGCAGGCGATCCTCCGCATCAGGGCGCGGGCCGCCCTCCCGCCGTGGGTAGCGGGCCGGTGGAACGACGTTGTTCGTGTTGAGGGCACCGCGGTCGGCTCAGTTAGGCTGACGGGCAGCTCTCGGGGAGGGAACACCAGATCGATGACCACGCCTTTGCTGCCGTTCAGTACGGAACGGCTCCTGTTGCGTCTGTTCACGCCGGACGACCTCGATGACCTGTACGCGTATCAGGGCCTCCCCGACGTCGCTCGCTACCTCTACCGGCCGCCGCTCACTCGTGAACAGTGCGTGCAGAGCCTGACGCGGCGTGCGGCCGGCACGGCGTGGGCCAAGGACGGTGACGACCTGGTGGTCGCCGTCTGCCCGGTCGGTGAGGCGAAGGTCGTCGGCGAGGTCGTCCTGAAGCTCGCGAGCGCGCGGGCGCGCCAGGTAGAGATCGGCTGGGTCTTCAACCCGGAGTACGGCGGCCGGGGTTACGCGACCGAGGCAGCCCGTGCGATCGCCGCGCTGGCCTTTTCCGAGCTGGATGCTCACCGGCTCTTCGCGCGCCTCGACGTGCTCAACACGGGGTCGGTGCGGGTCTGCGAGCGCCTCGGCATGCGCCGGGAGGCGTACCTTGTCGAGAACGATCTCGACGGCGAGCGCTGGGGTAGCGAGTACGTCTACGCGATGCTCGCCCGAGAGTGGAAGGTTGATCGGACCTGACAGGAGGGCTCGGCGCGCTACGGCACGCCCCTGCCCGGCTCGGCGTGCGCCCGGTACACGCACTGTTCGACCTACTGCGGGGCGGCGTCCGCGAACCGCACCGCTGGGGCGCGCTGGGCCACCCGTGCCCACCTAGGCAAGACCTCCAACCATGACGCCGCCTCCGGCTACGTCGTTATGGACGCCGTCTTCGGCCCCCGCACCCGCGGCGAGACCAGCCACGGCAAGCGCCCCCTGTCCCGCTAGGCCTACAAGGCCACCATCAGCATCGACACCCTCTCGACAGAGGCGTCGGCCTTGGCTTGAAGAGGGCTGAACGGCACCTTCGATGAATCCTGCTCGACCGGCACACGCCCCGGAGGCAATCATGGACCAGTGACACCGACCGAAGCAGCAGCGATTGCCCTACAGGACCGTGCCGTCCTCTGGAGTGTGGGGGAATGCAGTGCGAGCGATGTCGTCGATTCCGCCTGTGATGCGCTCGTCGCCGGACTCGACACCCCGGGCCTTCGGATCCTCGCCGCGTGCACGCGTGCCGAGGCACACTACGACGTCCATGACCTGCTGCCCCCGGCACTTGACGAACTCGGCCTCGCCTTCCCTCCAGTCGCCGGCGGAGCTGGTGAAGACGCCGTCGCGCGAGCACTCGCACGGCGCATGCTCGCTGGCGAGCTCAAACCTTGGGAGCTCACTTTCCGGATTTATCAGCGCTACGGACATGAGCTGCCCCTGACGAAACGGCTTGCCGAACTCGACGACGAGTACGCCATCCTCGAACACATCGGCAGAACCGTGGAGCAGGTCAATGCGGAGGTCACAGCCGAAGCACGCCGCCTCGCGGCCCATCCCCGTGTCCCCGCCGAACCCACGGACGTCCCCAGCTGATGCACGCGGACTGCGGCCGTCCATGGGACCCACCGAGATCGATGGTCGACGCGAGGAGCCACGTGATCACTCAAGGCGTACGCGTCACGGGACGGTGCAGTGTCTGCGGGGGCACCACCGTCTCCGACATCGGCCAGTTCTTCGACTGCGGCCGACTCCGCTGGGGCACCGAAGTCTGGTGTGAGGGCTGTACTCACGGCTGGTGCGAGCTGGACACCGGGCCCGTGACCCCCGAACACATCCGGCAGGCGCTGCTGCGGGAACACGGGCCCGCCCGGCTGCGTCTGTCCGCGGACCCGCCGAGCCTCGTCCCCGTGCTCAAGGCCCTGCGCGACGCCGGCGACGGGCTCTCCCTCGGCGAAACGCGGAAGCGCGCCGCGGTGCTCGTCGCGGACGGGCTCGTCGGAACGCTCGTGGAGATGGAGATCCTGGCCGGCCATATGCGTGCGCGCGGCGTGCCGGTGACCGTCGGGCCGGCCGTCGGGTGACACGGCGGCGGGGGCGGAACGTGGCGGGGGCCTGGGGCGGGCGGGCGGAGGGGTGGGGTCGTCGGGTTCTGGCGGGCGGGGCGAGGTGTCAGCCCGCAGTAGGTGCCGGGGCTGTCCGTACTGGACCGACCAAGGCCGGCTGCTGCTCGACTCCCCGTCCTCTCTTCCTGTGCCCGGGTCACGAGCCGCGCCCTCTCCCCCGGCCCCGGCCGCCGGGGCGAGGAGGAGGCTGGGACCTGGGGCGGCGCGGGCCGCCGTGCTCGGTGAGGCCGGTGGAACGCCGGTCCCCGACGGGGAGGGAGAGGTCGGACTCGGGGCGGGTGTGGGTCGGCGGGAGTGCTGGGGTTCAGCGGCGAGCTCGCCCGGGCCGGGGGTGGCGAGGCGTCGGCGGCAGGGCCAGGACCGCCCAGACGGCCTTGCCGCCGCCGGGCAGCCGCCGCACGCCGTGACGGTGGGAGACGGCCGCGACCAGGGCCATGCCGCGGCCGTGCGGGGCACCCGGCGCGGGCCTCCGTGAGACCGGCAGCCGCGGGTCCGCGTCGCGCACCTCCACCCGTACCCGGCCGCTGTGGAGGACGACCATCAGCAGCGGCTCGCAGAAGGTGTGGTCGAACACGTTGGTGACCAGCTCGGAGACCGCCAGGGCGGCGTCCTCCACCGTGCCGGAGTCGACGGCGCGGGCTTCGAGGGCGCACCGGGTCAGGCCCCGGGCGAACGCCGCCCGGCCCCGGCCGCGCCCGAGCCGCACGGCGAAGCCTGTGACCGGCGGCCGCGCGGGGGCCTGGGCCCCGGGCGGGTCCGGGCGGGTGGCAGCCGGAACGGGAGGCCTGCCGCGGGTCCGGCGCAGTGGCGGGACCGGCGTGTGCGCGGTGCGGGCCATCCCCTGATCACCTCCGGGCTTCGGACGGGCCGGCTCCCCCCTCGTCTGCCCGGCCTGGCGGTCGCCATCCCGGACGGCATCGGATTCCTCGGCGCTGCCGCCGTGTGGCCCCGTACGGCGGAGCGGCGTCCGGTCGGGGCCCCGTACCGGAGCGGTGTCGGGCGGGACGTGTACGCGGCCGCGGCGGCGTCACGGCTGGTAGCGGTTCCAGCGGCCCAGGCGGGCGAGCTCGCGGCGGGCGGTGTCCTCGGTCAGGCCGAGCGCGGTCGCGGCCTGTTGCGGGGTGGCGTCGTGCTGGGCGGAGCGGGCGGCCCAGTACCCGGCCTGGCGGCCGGTGGCCTCCAGGCGCGGGACCGCCCGGACCGCGGCGAGGGGCGAGGACGTGCCGAGTTTGCCGATCTCCGCCTCCAGCTGCTCCAGCAGGGCGGTGACCGTCTCCGGCAGCGGGATCGTGGCCGCCTCGACCGCGGCCGTGTGGCCGTCCCAGTCGTCGCAGCACGCATCCGCCTGGTCACCGGCGGCGTCCTCCCAGTCCACGGGGTACTCCGGACCCGCCCATCCGCACGAGCACACCCCGCGCAGCGCCGCCGCCCGCGGGAGGTGCGCGAAGTGGCCGTCGTAGACGGACCAGTGCGAGCTCCGGTGCACGTCGGAGCCGGATCCGGTGTCGAACGTCGCGGGCTGCGGGACGGTGCCGTCGTCCACGTCTCCCGGTCGTCCGCCATCGCTCCGCCTCTCCCACGCGGCGGCCCGCCACGACGGCGGGCGCTGGTACGACCAGGGCGCATCGGGCTCCGGCGGTCAGGTGAACGCGTCGACCTCCGCCCCGTCGGGGGACCGTCGCCGGCCGGGGGCGGGGCGGCCGCGGGGTGTACCCAGGTCCACCCCGGCCGGGTTGCCAGGTGCAGTGGCCCGGCGGGCGGCGGGCGGCATCGTGGTCGGCGTACCGGTTCGATGGATGGACGACGGGGAGGGGCGCACATGCCGAGGGGACGCTTGGGCGGGGACGGCGCGGACGGCGCCGGGGGCACGGGACGGGCCGGGGTGCGGGGTACGGCGGCGGGGTTCGCCGGTGTGGCCTTCGTGACGGCCGGGGTGCTGGGGGCGGTGCAGCCGGGGACCGGGGTGCCGGAGGAGGTCGTGCAGCTGACCCAGTTCGGGCCGGCGATCGCGGTGGGCGTGCTCGCGCTGTGCCGCCCCCGGCGGACTCGCGAGCTGCTGCGGGGCTCGGGGACCGGCTCGGGGGCAGGGGCGCGGCTCCTCGGCCGGGCGGGGCTGCTCGGGGCCGCCGGACTGATCGTCGCGCTCACCGTGCTCGGGTACTGCGCGGTGGGCGGGGAGGCCCGCTTCACGCCGCCGGGGTCGCTGCGGTATCCCTTCGCGCTGGTCGCCGTGGCCCAGCTGGTGGGGGCGTGCGGGGAGGAGGTGGGCTGGCGGTGCTTCCTCCAGCCGCTGCTGCGCACCCGCCTGGGGACGGTCGCCTCCTCGGTGACGGTGGGGGTGCTGTGGGGGGCCTGGCACGTGCCGGTCTTCGGGCGGGCCCCCGCCTACGCCGCCGCTTTCCTGGTGGCCACCGTGGCGATGGCGGTGGTCCTGGGGGTGGCGCTGGAGGGCACGGGTGGGTGGCGGCGGCTGCTGCTCGCGGGCGGCTTCCACACGCTGGTCAACCTCGGCCTGCTCCTGTTCCTGGACGAGGAGTCGGGTGCGGCGGGGCCGATGGTGTGCTTCGGGCTGTCCTGCCTGGGGGTGGCCGCCGCGGTGGTCGCGCTGCGGGCGGGCGGGCGCGCGACGGGGTACACGTCCTGCTCGCGCATGGGGACGCGGACGCCGGCGGACCGCGGCTGCGCGTCACCGTCACCGACGACGGCCGCGGGGGCGCGGACCCCTCCCGGGGGACCGGGCTGCGGGGCGTCCGGGGGCGGTTGGCTACCTTCGACGGGACCCTCGCCCTGCACAGCCCGCGGGGCGGCCCGACCCATGTCACCCTGGAGATCCCGTGCGCGTCGTCCTTGCCGAAGACCTCTTCCTGCTGAGGGACGGCCTGGTCCGCACGCTCACCGAGCACGGCTTCGACGTCGTCGCCGCCGTGGACAACGGACCCGGTCTGCTGCGCGCCCTGCTGGAGGAGCGGCCGGACGTCGCCGTCGTCGACGTCCGCCTGCCGCCGACCCACACCGACGAGGGCCTCCAGGCCGCCCTCGAAGCCCGCCGCCGCCACCGCGGCCTGCCGGTGCTCGTGCTGTCGCAGTACGTCGACCAGCTCTATGCCAACGATCTCCTCTCCGGCGGCGACGGCGCGGTGGGCTACCTGCTCAAGGACCGGGTCACCGACACCGGCCAGTTCATCGACGCCGTACGGCGGGTCGCCGCGGGCGGCACGGTCCTGGACCCGCAGGTGATCGGACGCCTGCTGGCGCGCGGCACGGCCCGCGGCACCCTCTCCGCCCTCACCACGCGCGAACGCGACGTGCTGGAACTCATGGCGGAGGGCCGCTCCAACGCCGCCATCGCGGCGGCGCTGCACTTCAGCGAGAGCGCCGTCGCCAAACACACGGCGGGCATCTTCGCCAAGCTCGGCATCGCCGCCTCGGCCGAGGGCAACCGGCGGGTCCTCGCCGTCCTCGCCTATCTGCGAGGCTGAGGACCGTCCGTCGCGGACGTCGCGGACGGTGACACGGCGTCCGCCGCTTCCGGTGCGGCCGTTGCCGTGTGGCATCCTGCGGAGGGTTCCGGCGGGTCGGCCGCCGGCGGCGGAGAGGACCCCCGTGACCCGCAGCGCGCTCCTGGTCGGAGCCACCGGACTGGTCGGCGGACAACTGCTGGCGCGCCTGCTGCGCGATCCGCGCCACGAGCGCGTCACCGTGCTGGCCCGCCGCCCGCTCGGCCTCGAACACCCGCGGCTGGACGCCCGGGTGGTGGACTTCGCCTCGCTCGGCGCCGAGGACGTGCCCGCAGGGGCCGACGTCTACGGGGCGCTGGGCACCACCATCCGGCAGGCGGGCTCGCAGGAGGCCTTCCGCGAGGTGGACCAGCACCACACGGTGCGGGTGGCCGCGCTGGCGCGGGAGGCGGGCGCAGAGCGGATCGCGGTGGTCTCCTCGGTCGGCGCCGGATCCGGTTCCCGGGCCTTCTACCTGCGGGTCAAGGGGGACATGGAGGCGGAGGTGACGGCCCTGGGCTTCCGGCAGACCGAGTTCTTCCGGCCCTCCTTCATCCTCGGCCGCCGCCCCGCGCACCGTTTCGGCGAGGGTCTCGCCAGCTCGGCGGCGACGGCGCTGGCCCCGCTGCTGGCCGGGCCGGCCCGCCCCTACCGGCCGGTGCCCGCAGGGCGGCTGGCGGCGGCGATGATCGCCGCGCTGGCCGAGGACCGGCCCGGGGTCCGGGTCCGCACCCACGAGGACTTCCTGGCCCTCGCTCCGGAACCGGCCGCGACGGGCCGGGCGTAACCCCGGACAGGAGCAACCGCGGACAGGCGTAACCGCGGCCGGGCGTAACCGCGGCCGTCCGGCGCTCGTTGGGGAGGCCGATGGCCGGGAGGGGTCCGGCCCGGGCGAGCGGAGGCGGTGCGCCGTGCAGGCTGGCGGACTGGTCGACCTGACCGGCAGGTCGTGCCTGGTGACGGGCGCGGCCAGCGGCATCGGACGGGCCACCGCGGCCCTCTTCTCCCGGCTCGGCGCCCGGGTCACCGCCGCCGACCTGGACACGGCGGGGCTGACGGCGCTGCGCCGCGACTGCGCCGACCGGGGTGACGTGTACGGGGTGACCGTGGTGACCGGGGACGTGTCCCGGCCCGAGGACGCCGAGCGGATGACGGGCGCGGCGGTGACGGCGGGAGGCGGGCTGGACGTGCTGGTCGCGAACGCCGGGATCCTGCCGCTGTCGGACCTGCTGGAGACCAGCGCCGAGGACTGGGACCGGGTGATGGCCGTCGACGGCCGCGGGATGTTCCTCTCCTGCAAGTACGCCGTCGCCCGGATGGCCGAGCAGGAGACGGGCGGGTCGGTGGTGTGCGTCTCCTCGATCTCCGGCGTGGCCGGCCAGGCCCGCCAAGCCGCCTACGGACCGGCCAAGTTCGTCGCCTCCGGGCTCACGAAGCACCTCGCGGTGGAGTGGGCCGCGCGCGGCATCAGGGTGAACGCGGTCGCCCCCGGAACCATCCGCACCGAACGCGTCCGGCGCCTCGCCGACGAGCCCGGCGGCTCCGAGTATCTCGACCGCGTCACGGGCCTCCACCCGGTCGGTCGGCTCGGCGAGCCCGAGGAAGTGGCCCGCGCGATCGCCTTCCTCGCCTCCGACGCCGCCTCGTTCATCACCGGCGCCGTCCTCCCCGTCGACGGCGGCTACCTGGCCCAGTAGCCGTTCGCGGTCAGCGGCGGTGGTGGCGGTCCAGTTCCGCGAGGGCCGTGTTGACCACGGCGACGGCGGCGAAGACGAGGGCGGGCCGGGTGCGGCCGAGGGAGTACAGGGCGGCCGTGGCCGAGCCGAAGAAGAGGGCCTTCACCAGGAGCACGGCCGCGAGCGGGACGGTGAAGGTGGCCTTGGGGGCGGCGAACAGGCCCCAGACGGTGGCCGCGAGCGCGGGCGCGCCGACGGACAGCAGGATCCGCAGCACCGTGTTCTGGCCGGCGGACCACCCCCACCAGGCCAGCAGGGCCGGCCCGGCCGGCTCCATGAGGAAGGCCAGGCCCTCGTTGACGAGGTGGAGCGGGGTGGGAAGCATCGGCCGGGCTGCCTTTCGTGGGCCGGACGGCGAACGGTCGATGCATTAGATCAGGCCGGGGGTGGTCGTGAACAGGCCAGGAACAGCCCCGGGTTCGGGCGGCCGCGCGGGCCCCTGCCGGGTCGGCAGGGGCCCGCGGGACGCAGGGGACATCGGCCCCCCGGTTCACCGTTTCCCGGCGGGGGCCTGACGGCCCGTCGTCACTTCAGGTGCCGGGTGAAGAACCGGGCCGCGTCCTCCCCCGCGGACCGGGGGACGCCGGTGTGCCCGCCCATGTTGGCGCAGAGGGTCTTCTCCTCGGAGCCGAAGGCGTCGAACAGGTCGAGGGCCGCCTGCCGGTCGTTGCCCTCGTCGTCCCACTGCAGCAGGACGTGCAGGGGAACGGTCACCCGGCGGGCCTCCTCGACCATGGCGCGGGGCACGAAGCTGCCGGCGAAGAGCCCGGCGGCCCTGATGCGCGGCTCGACCACCGCGAGGCGGATGCCGATGGAGATCACTCCGCCCGAGTAGCCGACCGGGCCGTCGATCTCCGGCAGTTCCAGGAGGGCGTCCAGGGCGGCCCGCAGCTCGGGGACCGCCCGGTCGACGAGGGGGAGGACGAGGGCGTCGACGATCTCCTCGCCGACGGGTTCCCCTGCCTGAACGGCCCGGCGCAGGTCGGCGCGGGCCTGTTCGAGGGCATCCCAGCGCGGGCGGTCGCCGCTTCCGGGGAGCTCGACGGCGGCCGCGGCGAAGCCGTCCGCCGCGGCGTGCCGGGCCCGGGCCGCCAGCCGCGGGTACATCTTCGCCAGACCCAGCGCCGGGTGGCCGAGCAGGATCAGCGGTACCGGGGCGGTTGCGGAGGCGGATGCGGGCGTCCAGAGGATGCCGGGGATACCGTCGAGGGTGAACTCGCGCTCGAGTACGTCGTCGTCGAGGTGCTGTTCGGAAGTGAAGTGCACGGTCGTGCCTTTCGGGAGTGCGCGTGGGGCGGCGCTCCCGGACGACCTATCGCCCGACCGTGACCCCGGAGGGGAGCACCCATGTCGATACTGCGTTCACGGGTACCACCTCCTCGTTCTCCTGCACGGCTTCCGGAAAGGTAGCAGGGGGCCCCACCGGCCGCCAACCGGATTCCCGCGCGCCCGGTCTCAGCCGCGGAGGAAGGAACGGACGAGGTGGGCGCTCGGCTTCGGTGTCCGGTCGCGGTCGAACAGGCCGAAGGGGACGGTGTGGCCGTCCAGCCGTTCGTAGTTGTCCACGCCGGTCCACAGGTGCACGCCGGTGATGTCCATCCCGCCCGCGAGGGCCCGGCGGACCTCTTCCAGGGCGTCGGACAGGTAGGCGGTGCGCCGGGCGTCGTCCTCGCCGCCGAGGCCGATCTCGGCGACGAGGAACTTCCTGCCGGGCAGCTCGGCGTGGAGCCGGGCGAGGACCTCGCCCAGGCCCGGGGCCCACGGGGCGTATCCCTGCGGGCCCACACGGTGTCCGGCGGGGTGGGGCAGGCGAAGTAGTAGCTGAAGCCGTACTGGTCGAAGACGTCCTCGTAGCGAGGGGTCCTGGCCAGGTTGAGCCAGGTGCCCCGGAGGACGGCGTCGATGAGGGCGGTGGCCCCGGCGGCTTCGGCGCTCGCGTCCGCCGGGTGCAGGGAGACCAGCGCCTCGTTGGGGGAGGTGGGCCTCCCGGTCTGGCGCAGCCGCAGCGCGGCCTCGAACTCCGCCTCGTGGACGGCCCGCAGGACGGTGAGGAACTCCTCCTGGGAGGCGTGCCCGGGCGGGAACGTGCCGCGCAGGTAGGCCTTCTCGGCGTAGCCGGCCGGGTTGTTGACCGGCATCCAGCCGTCGACGAGGTCACCGAAGGACTCGGCGGCGAAGTCGACGTGCCGGGCCCAGGTGGCGGCGGCCGCCGGGGCCAGGAAGCCGCCGTCGGCGGCGAACCACGCGGGCAGGGCGGCGTGCAGGAGGCACGCGCACATCGACAGGCCCGCCCGGCGGCCCGCCCGCAGGATCTCCCGGTAGTGCTCGACCGCCCCCTGGTCGCGCCGGCCGGGCGACGGCTCGATCCGGGCCCAGTCGAGCGACATCCGGTACTCGCCGAACCCCCAGTCGGCCAGGAGCCGGAAGTCGGAGGCGTACAGCTCGTCGAAGCCGTTCCCGCAGCCGCTTGCCCGCCTCCTCCCAGGCCCACCAGTTGTCCGCCGGTAGGCGCTGCTCCTGATCGGGTGCGGGCTGATGATCGAAAACGTATCACCGGCCCACGCGCCGCCCTTCCCGCTGGGGCGGGTTCAGGACTCGTCGGTCACGCCGCCCACGGAGGGCAGCGCCGCCGCCCTCCTCCTGCGGTACAGCACCGCCGCGCAGAGCGCGAGGAGGAGGACGGCCACACCGGACACCCCGAGGGCCGTCCGTTCGGCGAAGAGCCTGCCCAGCACTTCGAGCACGCCGATCCCCGCGGTCGCGTAGATCAGCGCCCAGGCCGCTCCGCCGACGAACAGGGCGGGCAGGTAGCGCGGCAGCGGCATGCGCATGCTGCCGGCGAGGAAGTTGGCGGCGGTCTGGAAGCCGACGGTCAGGAAGGAGACGGCCACCACGGGCGCGCCCCACCGCTGGATCGCCCGCTCGGCGCGCCGGAACCTCGCCGAGGAGGTCCGGGCGGCGAACCTGCCGCGGCGGACCCCGGCGCCGGCGAGCCATCCGACGGCGAAGGTCCCTCCGGCACGGAGCAGGACGATGGCGTACAGGGCCCCGGCCGTGAGCGCGATCCTATCCACGACGCCTCATCCCGGCTCCCGTTCCACTTCGCTTCACTTCGCTTCGTAAGGAAGGTAAGCCTAACCGAACGCGGATGCGGAGGTACAGGGCGCCCGTGTCCGGTGCCGCCGGGCCTACCCGGCCAGGACCGGGAGCGAGGCCAGGCCGCGCACGAGACGGGTGCGCCGCCACCGCAGCTCTTCGGCCGGTACCGCGAGGCGGACCCCGGGGAAGCGGGTCAGCACCGCGCGCAGGGCGATCTCGGCCTCCGCCAGGGCCAGGGGGGCGCCGACACAGCGGTGGATGCCGTGGCCGAAGGCGAGATGGGCCGCCGCGTCCCGGTCCGGGTCCAGGCGGTCCGGCGTCGGGAACCGGGCCGGGTCGCGGTTGGCCGCCCCCAGCGCGACCAGGACCGGGACCCCCGCCGGGATCGCGGTGCCGCCGAGGGTGACGGGCCGCGTGGTGAAGCGGAAGGTGGCGGTGCTCACCGGGGAGTCGAAGCGCAGCAGTTCGTCCAGGGCGGCGGGGATCCCGTCCGGGTCCTCCCGGAGGCGGGCCAGCGCGGCCGGGTTCCGCAGCAGGGCCAGGAGGGCGTTGCCGAGGGCGTTGGCGGTGGTCTCGTGCCCGGCCACGAGCAGCAGCACGGCCAGGGAGACCAGTTCCTCCTCGCTCAGCCGGTCCTGCCCGTCGCGGGCCGCGATCAGCCGGTCCAGGAGCGAGCCGCCGGGGGCCCGGCGTCTGGCGGCGATGAGGTCCGTCATGTAGCCGGCCAGCGCGTGCGAGGCCTCGTCGGCGGCCTCGGGCTCTCCGTCGCCGAACAGCCCCGCCGACCAGCTCCGGACCGCGGAGCGGTCGGCCTGCGGTACGCCGAGGAGCTCGCAGATCACGATGACCGGCAGCGGCACGGCCAGACCGGCCACGAAGTCGAACGGTTCGCCGGGGTTCCACCGTGCCAGGAGTTCGTCGGTGATCCGGGCGATGAAGGGACGCAGCTCCCTGACGGCCCCGGTGGTGAAGGCCCCCGTGACCAGCTTGCGCAGCCGGGTGTGCCCGGGCGGGTCGGTGGCCAGCATGGAGCGGGCCACGGCCGGGTGCAGGCGGCGCCGGGACTCCTTGCCCGCGAAGAAGGCCCCCGTGTCCTTGGAGAGCCGGGGGTCACCGAGGGCCTCCCGGGCCTCCGCGTAGCCGGTGACCAGGTAGGCCGGGCGCCCTGCGGAGCCGGCGGGGAGCAACCGCACCGGGCCGGCGCCCCTGGTGGCCTCGTACACCGCGTAGGGGTCCTGGGGCTGAGGCCCCGGGGTCACCGTCCCCGCCCCGCTTCGGCGTATCGGGGCCGCGGCTGCGGCCATGGCCCCGCCCTGTCGACGGTGCAGGACCCGACCCGGGCCACGGAGCACCGGAGGCGGCGGGCGGCCGCCGGCAGGACGGAGAAGTGGTGCGTGGACACGTGAGAGACCCCCGGCGACGAGCGGGCCGCACCGGCCCGCCCGAACTGTAGCCGCACCCGGCCCCGGCGCCGTGCACGGAGGGCCGTGGTACGAGCCGTCAGTTGTCCGCGAGGGCCAGTTTGATGCCGAAGCCGACGAGTACCGTGCCGGTGACGGCGTCGATGGCGCGGCGGACCGGGGCGCGGTCCAGCCGGCGGCGGACCAGTTGGGTGCCGAAGATCAGCGCGCTGAACCAGACGAGTCCCTCAAGGTCGTGGACGGCCGCCAGGACGACCCCCATGAGGAGGTGCGGGGCTCCGGCGGGGATGAACTGGGGCAGCATCGCCATGTAGAAGACGCCGTTCTTGGGGTTGAGCAGGCTGGTGCCCAGGCCGCGCGCCCAGGACCGGGCCCAGGTCTCCTCCGCGGCCGGCGGGCCGTCCGCCTCCGGCGCGTCCTGCGACGCGGGGCGGCGGCGCTCCGCGAGGGTGCGGCGGAGCATGCCGATGCCCAGCCAGGCCAGGTATGCGGCGCCGGCCACGCGCAGCGCGTCGTAGAGGAGGTGGGACGCCGTGAGCACCGCCGAGGCGCCGACCGCGGCGGCCATGCCCCACACGAGCACCCCGCACAGGATCCCCAGGGCCGTCGCGAAGGCTCGGCGCCGGCCCTGGGTGATGGCGGAGCGCAGCACCAGGGCGGTGTCCAGTCCCGGCATGATGGTCAGCATCCCCGCCACCACGGCGAAGGAGGCGAGAGCAGAGGAAACGGTCATGCGGCCATCCTGGTGCGACGGCCGCGATCACGTCCAACGCCTTCTGCTTCACCGCGCATCAGCGGGACTGGTGCCGGTGGCGCGACCGGGCCAGCTGATGCGGGTGGCGCACAGGGTGACCAGGAGGGCCGAGGCGGCGACCGCCGCCATGCCCCAGACCAGGTTGCCGGCGCTCGCGATGAAGCCGATCAGGGCCGGGCCGGCCAGCAGGCCGGTGGTTCCCATCGCGGCGACCAGGGCGAGGGCGTCCGGACCCTTGCGGGCGGCGGCCACGTACACGCACGGGGTCACCGCGGCCGCCCCGAGGCCGACGCAGGCGAAGCCGAGCAGGGTGGGCACGACGCCGCCCGCCGGCAGCGCGAGCGCCAGGCCGGTGCCCGCGAGGGCGCTGCCGGCCCGGACGACGCGGCCGTCGCCCCAGCGGCTGCGCAGGCCGTCCGCGAAGAGGCGGGCGGTCACCATCGTCACGGAGACGACGGCGATGCCCAGCGGCGCGACCTGCTCGGAGGCCCCGGCCACCGTGTCCAGGTAGAGCGCCGACCAGTCGTTCATGGCGCCCTCGGTCACGGTGGCGAAGGCCATCGCCGCTCCCATCCACAGGGCGGCGGCGGAGAACGCGGCCCGGGACCTGCCGCTCTTCTCCCCCTCGCCTCGGGACGCGGCCGGCAGCAGCCGGGGCCGGGCCCAGGCCAGTACCGCCAGCAGGAGCAGGCAGGCCAGTGCGAAGTGGACCGACAGGTCGGAGGTGAAGGCGGTGACGGCGGAGGCGAGGAGCGCCGCGCCGAGGCCGCCGCCGCTGAACGCGGCGTGCAGCCGTGCCATGGCCGTGCGGCCGTGGGCCTCCTCCAGGGCGGCTCCCTGCGCGTTCATGGCGACGTTGAGACAGCCCACCGCGACGCCGTCGCCGCACAGGACCACCAGGGCGGCCGGATAGTTCGGGGCCAGCGCCAGGGCGGGCAGGAGCAGCGCCAGGACGGTGGCCGACAGGAGCACCAGGCGCCGGGAGCCGAGCCGTGCCATCAGGGCGGTCACGAGCGGGAAGGAGGCCGCCGCGCTCGCACCGCAGGCCATGAGCAGCAGGCCGAGGCGCGCCTCGGACAGGTCCAGGCGCGCGGCGAGGGCGGGCAGCCTGGAGGCCCAGGTGGCGTACTGGAAGCCGAGGAGGGCGAACACCGCCGCGATGCCGAGCTGGGCGCGGTGGAAGGGGATGGGGTCAGCGGTGGCTGTCATGCGGGGCTCTCGGATTCTTCGCACCGTGGGGCCGGCCTTCCCGGATCGTCTTGGACATGTAGACGGCGCTGCCGCCGTAGTGCGGTGGTGGTGTGACCCCGTCCTGGGCGCGGTAGCCGAGGGCGGCCCAGAAGGTGTCCATGCCGGAGACGGCGACCAGGGAGACGCTCCGGTATCCCGCCGAGCGCGCGGCGCCCGAGAGGTGGTTCAGGAGGGTCCGGCCGTGTCCCCTGCCGCGGAGTTCCTCGGCGACGACGATGTCGTGCAGGTGCAGGTTGTGCGAGCGGTGGGCGGTGCGTTCGGGCCGCAGGAGGTCCGGGCAGCGGTTGGCGGGGTAGGGGAAGGCGAGGAGGTACCCGGCCAGGCCGCGTGCGTGGTGGAGGGCGAAGCAGGTGGACGGCGAGGCCTTGCCCCTCGATTCGAGGGCGGCCCGCCCTTCGGAGAGTCCCAGGGGCCCGTACACCGCCGCCTCCAGGGCGGCGACGGCGTCCCAGTCGGCGGCGGAGATGCCCCGTATCCGGATGCCGGTGCCCGTGCCGGTCTCGGGGTCCGCCGTCATCGCCGCTCCGTCCCGTGGAGCGGTGTGGTGCGGGCGGCGTCGACCAGGGCGGGCCAGTCGTCGACGAGGCGGGCGAAGTCCTCCATGTCGGTGCGCGCCCGCGCCAGGAGCTGCGGGGCCTGGCGGCGCAGGTGCTCGGCCGTCTGCGCGTAGGCGCCGCCCAGGGTGCGGTAGGAGCGGGTGAGGGTCTCCAGGCGGTGGACGTTCTCCGTGTCGTCGAGGGCGGTGCTCTCCCGGACCAGCTCGGACACCGCCTCCGTGCGCAGCCGTCCGCCGTCGTCCAGGAGGGAGGCGCCCTCCTTCGCCATGCGTGCGTGGAGGAAGCGGAAGTGGAGCATGGACAGCAGGAACTTGGCGTACCGGGTCTGGTAGGCCGTGAAGCCCGCCCCGGTCTTGCGCTCGTCGGTGTGGAAGTTGACGATGTGCCGGTTGTGCAGGACGCCGGGCAGGCCGGCGTGGTAGAGCAGGTGGAAGAGGAAGTAGTCGCTGCCGATGGTGTCGGTGGCCGGGGGCAGCGGGACCCGCTCGTGGACCTCGTGGTGGAAGGCGATGTTGCACATGTCGACCCGCATCGGGTCGACGGGCCCGAGCACCGTGTGGTCGCGGGTGAACGGTTCGGTGCCGGCGCCCTTGAACGACTCCTCCACCAGCCGGTCCCGTTCCTGTTCGGACCAGGCGGCGGGCGCCCACAGTCCGACGACCTCGCGGTGCACGTCCGGGGCCCGCAGCTGGAGGTCGGTGAGGTCGACGGACGGCACGCCCACGAAGGAGGCCCCGACCATGGCCACCGGCGTGCCGGCGTGCCCCGCCACGAGCGGGTCCGCCGTCACCTCGGAGACGGAGGCGGTCACCTCGGCCGCCTTCCGTCCCAGGAAGGCCAGTTCGTGGGCGATGGGGAAGACGGGCTCCCCGTCCAGCTCCTGGTAGCGGCTGTCGGAGTCCCGGCGGTGCACCGAACGGCAGCCGAGCGCCGCGGCGATGAGGAACGCGCGGTTGGTGCAGGCGCCGTAGGAGACCGCGGACGGCAGCATGAGGTCGAGGGTCCGCCCGGGCTCGGCGGGGCCGGCCCGGTCGATCACCGCGCGCAGGAAGGCCCGTTGCCCGTCCTCGTCCAGGTGGTGTGCGACGACGCCCGGTGCGCTTCCGGCCGCGTGGACGGCCCGGGCGTGCTGGGCGAACGAGGGCCGGTCGGCGGAGTCGAGGACCAGCAGGTGGACCTCGACCCCGAAGTGGCGGGCGGCGTAGGCGGCTTCGCGCCCCAGGGCCGCGATCGTGCCGGCGCAGGCCCGGTTCGTGGGGAGGGTCAGGCAGATCTTGTCCATGTCGTCTCTCCTGTTCACCGCGGCACCGCCGGGGTGTCGCCCCAGGACCGCAGGCCCAGCAGCCTGCTGCCGAGGTCGTCCAGCGCGGCCCGGCCGTAGCGCAGCGATTCGTGCCGGGTGGCGTCGCCGACCAGGGTCTTGTTCCAGTCGGGCGTGGTCAGCCGCCGCCAGGACTCGACGCGGGAGGCGCGCAGCCGGGTGTGCTCCTCGAGCGCGGGCATCATGGACAGGTACTGGACGGCCCTGACGCGGTCGGCGGAGGTGTTGGGGGCGACGCCGTGGGCCAGGTGCCCGTTGAAGATCAGCAGGTCGCCGGCGGCGAGTTCGGGCCGGATCACGGGGAACTCGGCGCGGTCGATCGCGGGCCTGATCGGATCGCGGTCGGCGGGCTGGGCCGCCCGCCACTGGTCGAACCGGCGGAACAGTTCCGGCGCGCACTGGAAGCCTCCGGTCAGCGGGTGCGTGTCGGTGAGCGCGATGATCCCCTGGACCCGCTGGGGCGGCACGCCGAGCGTGCTGTCCACGTCCCAGTGGAGGTCGATGTCGAAGCCCCGGTCGGTCGGTTCGATGAGGGCGCGGTCGCGGTTCCCCACGTTGGGCGGGTTGAGGTTGAGGCGGTCGAGGGTCACCCACAGCTCCTCGCAGTCCCAGACGTCGACGAACGCGTCGTAGACGCGGCGGGTCTGGCGGCTGTCCCAGATGAGCTGGTGGTGGTAGGCCTCCACGAATCCGTAGATGTGCAGGTGGCGGTCCAGTTCGGAACGGAACTCCCGCTCCGCGTACCAGCCTTCAGGCCGGGCGGGGTCCAGGCCCTGGAACTCCCAGGCGAAGTCCAGGAGACGCCCGGCGGCGTCGGCGGATATCGCGTTCCTGACGATGACGTAGCCGTCGCTCTGCCAGGCGGCGAAGTCCTGCTCGGACAGGACGCGTAGCGGGCGGGTCTTGCGCAGGTCCCGCAGCCGGACCGGCGAGAGGTAGGTCTCGCCGTCCGCGCTGAAGTAGGGGCGCTCCGAGGCGGCCCGGTAGAGGTGGCCGGGCCGTTCGGCGGGGACGGAGTGTTCGAGGGTGTCGGGGGTCGGCATACCGTGCTCCAGGCTCCGCACGGTTCCGGGGTGGGCCGACGGCCGCTCCCCCGGAGTCCCGTGTCGTGGTTCGGTCGCTTCTCGGGGGAAGGGTTCAGACGGCGCCGAGCAGCACCTCGGCCGCGGCGATGCCGCAGACCCGGGTGGCTCCGTGGGTGTTCAGGTGCACGGCCGCCGGGGCGGCCTCGGAGGGGACGCCCATCTCGACGACCACCGCGTCGGGGCGGCTGCGCACCAGGCCGTCCAGGGCCCGCTCCATCCAGGCGTGCCGGGCCGCGTCGCGCACGACGACGACCAGGGCGCGTCCCTCGGCGGGGGCCAGTGCCGCCCGGTCGAGGGCGCCCTGGTGTGCCAGGTCGGATTCCCCGAGGCGGACGGAGGTGGTGTCGGGGCGCAGGGCGCGCAGCGGGTCGGCCACGCCCCAGGGGGTGCCGCCGTCGATGGCGAGGTGGGTCGCGGGCGCGAGCTCCACGACATGGGGTGCGCCCCTCAGCGGCAGGGCGCCGCGGAGGTCCGGCCGGTGGTGCACCCGCACGGCCCGCCGGGCGGCCGCCAGGCCGGTGTCGGGGCCGGTGGCGCGCTCCGGTGCGCTCTGCGGGAGCCGGCTGGACCAGCGGGCGAACTCGGCGACGCGCCCGGAGGCCTCGGCCAGCCGTTCCTGCGGCAGTTCGCCGTCCCGCACGGCGCGGGCGAGGGCTTCGGCGAGGGCGACGGTGGTGGCCTCGTCGGCGCTCTCGCCGCCGACGCACACCGCGTCCGCGCCGGCGGCGACGGCCTTGACGGTCGCGCCGGTGATCCCGTACAGCTCGGAGACGGCGCCCATCTCGATGGCGTCGGTGATCACCAGGCCGGTGAAGCCGAGTTCCCCGCGCAGGAGGCCGCCGACGATCCGGGGGCTGAGGGTGGCCGGGAGCGTGTCGTCGTAGGCCGGGATGAGCATGTGGGCGGTCATGACGCTGCGCACGCCCGCTTCGACGGCCGCCCGGAACGGGGGCAGGGCGACGCGTGCGATGGTCTCGGCGTCGGCGTCGATGCGGGGCAGGCCGTGGTGGGAGTCGACGGTGGTGTCGCCGTGGCCGGGGAAGTGCTTGGCGCAGGCGGCGACTCCGGCGGACTGGAGGCCCTGGATCCAGGCGGCGGTGTGGCGGGCCACGGTCTCGGTGCGGGCGCCGAAGGAGCGGACGCCGATGACCGGGTTGAGCGGGTTGGAGTTGACGTCGGCGCTCGGGGCGTAGTTCAGGGAGACGCCGGCCGCGCGCAGTTCGCGTCCGAGGCCGTGGGCGACCTGGAAGGTGAGGTCGGGGTCGTCGACGGTGCCCAGGGCGAGGTTGCCGGGGCGGGAGGATCCGGTGTGCCGCTCCAGCCGGGTGACGTCGCCGGCCTCTTCGTCGACGGCGATGACGAGGTCCGGGTTCTCGGCGCGCAACTGTGTGGTGAGGGCGGCGAGTTGTTCGGGGTTCTGGATGTTGCGGCCGAACAGGACGACGGAGTTCAGTCCGTCGGCGATCCTGCGGAGCACCCAGTCGGGTGCGGTGGTGCCCACGAAGCCCGGCTGGAGCACGGAGTTGGCGAGGCGGGTCAGTTCGCGGTGGCGCTGGTCGGGCATGGGGGTCCTTGGAGGGAGGAAGGTGCGGAGGGGGCGGTGCGGGCAGGGGTTCGTGCGGGCAGGGGTGGCGGGGTGGGGGGGGGGCCGGGGGGGCGGGCCCGCCCCCCCCCCCCGGGGGGGGCGGGGGGGGGGGGGTGGGGGGGGGGGCCGGGGGGGGCGGCCCCCCCCCCCACCGCCGTGCGGGTCCGCCGGATGGGGGTTACGGGCGGGCGCCTTGCGGGGCCGGGGTGGCGGACGGGGCCCGGGCGGCGTTGAGGCGTTCTTCCAGCACGGTGTCGGCACGGCGGCCGGCCGCGCGGGGCGAGCCGCCCGTCAGTACGTCGGTGAGCAGGGTCTTGAGCGGGTTGGGCGCGGCCTCGACGGTGGGCCAGCGCGGGTCGACGGGGGTGGTGTGGCCACTCGCGGCGGCCCGTGCCTGGACCTGGACCCCGGGGTCGTCGATGGCCTGGGCGAGGGCGAGGCGGTTGGGGAGGACCCCGTTCGCGGTCGCCAGGCGCTGCTGGGCGGCGGGGCCGGTCAGCAGGGCGACCCAGTCGGCCGCGAGGCCGGGCTGGCGGGCCCGCCCGGCGACGGCCAGGTGGGATCCGCCGAGGAAGACGCCGCCGGGCCGGTCCGCCGAGGTGCCCGGGACGGGGAACATGCCGAGCTTGCCGCGCAGTTCGGGGTTGATGCGCTCGGCGTCGGCGAGCTCCCAGGGCAGCCCGACCATCTGGGCGACCTGCCCCTTGGCGAGCACCTCGTACTGGAAGGGGTGGGCTTCGTCCTGGTCCTTGGGGGCCTGGGAGAACGACTGGAGGGCGCGGTAGTACTCCAGGGCGTCGGCGGCGGGCCGCGTGCTCAGGCCGCCGCGCCAGCGTGTGCCGTCGTACCGTGCGATGCTGCCGCCGCGGTCGTGGAGGAATCCGGAGAGCACGTACCAGTTCTGGCCGGGGAGGTAGACGGGCTGGAAGCCGGGCTCGGTGCGGTGGGCCCGGGCGAGGGCCCGGGTGGTGCGCAGCCATTCCCGCTGGTCGCGCGGGGGCGTGAGGCCGGCGTCCGCGAAGAGGTCCTTGCGGTAGATCACCACGCGTGAGGCGGCGTACAGGGGCGCGCCGTACTGGCGGCCCTGCCAGTTCCCCGACTCGCGCAGGGAGGGGATCCATTCCGCCGCTCCGAGCCGGCCGGCCTGGTCGGAGAGGTCCTCCAGCAGTCCCTTGGCGGCGAAGTACGGGGTCGTGGTGGTTCCGGTCTCCACGACGTCCGGGGCCTCGTCGGAGTTCAGGGCCGCTTCCAGCCGTTCGTCGATGCCCGGCCATCCCTGCATCCGCACGTTCACGGTGACTCCCGGGTGGGCCTGCTCGAACTCGCCGGTGAGCCGCTCCAGTTCGGGCTGTGGAACGGAGCCCCACATCAGCCAGACGGTGAGTTCGCGAGCCGGTTCGGCGGGGGTGGCCGCGGCGTTCGCCGCCGCCGCCGGGCTCAGCAGGAGGAGGCAGGCGAGGAGGGCCGCGGCGTGTCGCAGACGTCGTGGCATGTCGTTCCTCTCTTGGGGGGTGTCAGTGGGAGACGGGGTGGACGTGGCCGTCGTAGGAGCCGGCGAGGAAGCGGCCCGACCGCGTGTCGTAGGTGAGGGAGGAGATGCCGGCGGTGGTCGGCCGCGTGGTGGTCCAGGTGCCGAGGGCCACGTCGTACACGGCGACCAGGCCGTGGTAGGAGCCGGTGGCGACGAACCGTCCGTCGGGGGTCGCGGCGACGGACTTGATCGAGTGGTCGTGCGGGGTGGTGACGACGGTGGGTTCGAAGCCGCGCCACAGCCGCAGCTTGTAGTCGCGGCTGACGCTGGCGAAGTCGCCGTCGGGCAGGGCCGCGCAGCCGTTGGCGATGCGGTCGTGGGCGCCGTCGAGGTGGTGCACTTCGGTGAGGGTCTCCACCGAGAACCAGGTGGCGCTGCCGTCGGCGCAGACGGAGAAGATCCGGTCGCCCGACACGGCGATGCCCTTGACGGCGTTGGCGTGCAGCCGCAGGGTCGTCTCGTGCCGGAGGGTGCCGTCGTCGGAGACGGAGAAGACGAGGCCCTCGCCCGTGTAGGCGCCGACGATCACGTGCGGGACGCCGTCGCGTGCGAAGGCGGCGCCGCAGTTGAGCGGCGAGCGGTGCTGGTGGAGGACCTCGCCGGTGAGGGCGTCGAAGACCTTGCCCATCTGGCCGCCGGTGACGACGCGGCCGCCGACGGGGGTGAGGAAGTTGCACAGGCTGCCGGTCTCGCCGTGCGGGGCGCCGTCCACCCACAGCACTCCGGCGTCGCCGATGGTCAGGGTGCGGCCCGCGTCGTCCACGAGCACGGCGTTGACGCACGGGGTGCCTTCGATGCCGTCGAGGTTCCACTCCTCGGCCGCGATGCGGTAGGTGGCGTAGGAGGAGCCGAAGGTGGCGAAGGCCAGGGTGTCGCTGTCGAGGAAGGCGCAGGAGCGCGGCCAGACCTCGGGCGGGAGGGAGGAGGTGGCCACGGGGGCGAGCGCGCCGGAGGTGTCCCATACGCGCAGGGTGCGGTCGTAGCTGAGGCTGACCAGCAGCTCCCGGCCGGCGTTGTAGACGAGCCGCTTGATGCCCGCCTCGTGGGCCGGGTGGGTGACGGTGGTGCCGTCGGCGATGACGATGATCTCGCCCTCGTCGTTGCCCGCGTAGATGGAGCCGGAGCGGGTGATGGCGACCGTGTCGGTCTCCACGCCGTCGAGGTCGATCTCGGCGAGCATGCCGCCGGTCTCCAGGGACCAGCGCTTGATGGTGCCGTCGTCGCTGGAGGAGACCAGCTCGTCGGTGCCGCCCACCCACTCCACGGATATGACGTCCGCCGTGTGGCCGGTGAAGGTGGCCCGGAGCGTGCCGGTGAAGTCGAACACGCGCACGTGGTGGTCGCGCGAGGCGGTGGCGATGAGCTCCTTGGTGGGGTGGAAGACGGACATCTCGACGTCGTCCTTGTGGTCGGCGAGCACGGCGGCCAGCCGCAGGTCGGGGACCGTCCACAGGCGGGCCGAGTAGTCGCTGGAGGAGCTGACCAGGTGGCGGCCGTCGGGGCTGAACGCCGTCTGGTTGCTCAGGTGGTCGTGGGTGGCGCGGGCGAGGGCCTGCTTGGAGGCGGCGTCCCAGAGGATCAGCTGGTTGTCGTAGCCGGCGGTGGCGACGTACCGGGTGCCGTGGGCGGCGACGCCGCTGATGGGGCCGTAGTGACGGATCACGTGAGTGTCTCCCTCGGGATGTCGTACGGAGTGCGGAAGCGGAAGCGGAAGCGGAAGCGGAAAGGGGTGCGTTCGATGTGTGTCAGGCGTCGGCGGGGGTGGCGCGCGGGCTGCCGAGCCGGTGGGGGGCCAGGCCGCCGGTGAACCGGTAGCCGAGGCCGCCCAGGGCCACGAGGCAGGCGAGCACCACCCACAGGAGGGCCGCCTGCCGTTCGACGAGCGCGCCGACGAGTGCGGGACCGGTCGTCGCGGACACCGTCCAGGTGAGGTTGAACAGGGACAGGAAGCGGCCGCGCGCCCCGGCCGGGGCGAGGGTCGCGGAGAGCGCCACGACCGCCGGGGTGGCGGTCATCTGCCCGCAGGTGAACAGCAGCACGGCGCCCAGTACGAGGGCGATCGAGACCGCTCCGCCGGTGAGCGGGAGCAGGGCGAGCAGCCCCACGGCGGCCAGGATCAGCACGGCCGCCCAGGAGATCACCCGGCTGCGGGCGACGGCGCCGAGCCGGGCCGTGAGGGTGGACTGCGCGGCGACGATGAGGAGGGCGTTGACGGTGAGGGCGGTGGACGGCAGCCAGGCGGGCAGGTCCCGCACCTTGACGAGGTAGACCGGGAGGATCAGGGTCGGGATCAGCCAGCCGAAGGCGAGCGCGGTCTGGGAGGCGAG
Organism: Streptomyces sp. NPDC001594; assembly: GCF_042893675.1. Taxonomy (NCBI): domain Bacteria; kingdom Bacillati; phylum Actinomycetota; class Actinomycetes; order Kitasatosporales; family Streptomycetaceae; genus Streptomyces; species Streptomyces sp. NPDC001594. Next base: position 456,501 of record NZ_JBIAVB010000001.1, read on the forward strand.
GACGCAGAGCAGGATCCGGTCGGCGAAGACGGCCCGCCAGCCGGACCGGGCCGCGGCCGGGCCCGGCTCCGGTGCCCGGGAGGCGTCCGCCGCCGCTCCGGGAGCCGGCGTGGGCTCCTCGTCCGGCCGCGCCGGGCCGGCCTGCTCCGCAGGGCGGACGGGGCGTACGGGCTTCCAGAACAGCAGGGCGGTGACCACGCTGGTGGAGGCGTTGACGACGACGATCAGCACCGCCGCGCCGGACCAGCCGCCGGCCAGCAGCAGTCCGCCCACGACCCCGCCGACGGCCACGCTGGCGTTCTTGCCGGCCGCCGTGAAGGCGTACCACCGGTCGAGCTCGGCGCCCTCGGCCAGGTCGGCGACGAAGGCCGGCCAGGCGGCCCAGTACATGCGGTCCGCGCCCAGCACCACGAGCATGCTCGCCACGAGGGCGGGCAGCGAGTCGACCAGGAGGTAGCAGAGGTACCCCGTGGCGGCGAGCAGGTTGTTGGAGATCAGCGACACCCGGGGGCCCCACCGGTCGACGGCCATGCCCGCGATCGGGGTCAGCGGGATGGACAGCAGCGTGGCCACGCTGGTCCCCAGTCCGACCTGGGCCACCGTCAGGTCGGTGGTCATCAGGAAGAACAGGAAGGACAGCGGGGTGAACATGCCCGCGCCGAAGGTGTCCAGCGCCGTGGCGGCCACGATCCTGCCCTGGCCCGACAGATCGGGAACCCCCAGGGCGCGGCGCCACCGCGCGGGCGCGGCGGGTGCTTGGGGCGCCGGCCGGTTCACGCCGGTGCCGCCCCGGTCAGGACGATGCGGTGGCCGGCGTGCGCGACCTTGGCCTCGATGTAGCGGCGGTTGCCGGCGCCGAGGAACACCCCGGTGCTCACCGAGTCGTGCACCTCGATGCCGGAGGCGGCCAACTGGGCGGCCTTGTCGGGGTTGTTGCTGAGCAGGCGGATGCCGTGGACACCGAGCGCCCGGAGCATCTGCGCGGCGACGCGGTAGTCCCGCAGGTCGTCGGCGAAGCTCAGCCGGCGGTTCGCCTCGAAGGTGTCGAGCCCCTGGTCCTGGAGCACGTAGGCGTCCAGCTTGTTGTAGAGGCCGATGCCCCGCCCCTCCTGACGCAGGTACAGCAGGACGCCGCCTTCGGCCAGGCGGTCGGTGGCCTCGCGCAGTTGGGGACCGCAGTCGCAGCGGGCGGAGCCGAACACGTCGCCGGTGAGGCACTCCGAGTGCAGGCGCACCAGGGGGACGGGGGCGATCTCGTCGCCGAAGACGAGGGCGAGGTGTTCGCGGCCGTCGATCAGTCCGGAGAAGGTGACCATGCGGGCGGTGAGCGTGCGTCCGCTCGCCTCGATGGGAACGGGGACCTCCGCGCGGATCGCGCAGCGGGGGACTTCGGATTCAGGGCTCTCGTCTACGGGAAAGGCCGTGGCCATCGGTATTCAACACCCTTCGTGCGTTCGTGCTGTGTGGTTCCGTGGGGGTATGCGGCGTCGGGCGGGCCGCGTCCGGGCAGGCGGATGCCGCCGGGGGCTCGGTCCGGGGTCGGCGCGGGTCGGCGCGGTGGGAGCGGGTCGGGGTCGTCGGGGGCCGGGGCGGCGGGCTCGGGTCGGCCCGGTGGGTTCAGGTGGACAGGGCGAGTTGGGGATGGCGCCAGATGTGCCGGGCGGCGGGCAGTGCGGCCAGCCGCTCTCGCGGAAGGTCGGGTACCGGCCCGTGGGTGCGCCGGTCGTCCCGTCCGGCGGCGAAGGCCTCTTCGGCCAGGCCGGTCAGGCGTGTCACCCGCTGTTCGATCCACAGCCGGTGGTCGGGGTCGCCGGCCGAGCCGCCGAGGATCCAGCTGCGCAGGGCGACGCGGACCAGGGCGGGGGACGGCGGGTGTGCGGTGGGCGGGGTGTGCAGGCCGAGAAGGTGGCCGCCGTGCCAGATCTCCTCGCACAGCCACATCAGTGCGTCCGGGACGCGCAGGCCCGCCAGTGCGGCCCGGGCCTCCTGCCACCGCTTCCCGGCGCGCTCGGCGACGGGTGTGCCGCGCAGGTAGGCCTCGCGGGAGAGGAACAGCGGCTCGCCGTCCGCGCCGCCGGGGGCGGTGAGGACCACGTGGGCGTGGCCGTGCGGACGGTGGACGAGCACCGGCGGGGGCTGCGGCAGGGTGCCGGCGGAGCCGGGCCGTCCGGCCTCCGGGGCCGTGACGTCGTCGGCGAAGCAGGCCGAATGCCGGGGCCCGAAGCGGTCGTTGCCGATGATGCTGGCCGATCCGACGTGCTCCACCAGGTGCGGGACCGAGATCAGCACGCCGCGTCCGCGGGCGGCCAGCTCGCGGGCCAGCACCACGTCGTCGGGTTCGGGCTCGGCGCCCGCCTCGGGCACCGCCGACAGCAGCGCCGTCACGTCACGGCGGGGCAGCAGCAGCGCCAGGGTGGGGACCCACTCCCCCGGCACGGCGGGCACCCAGGAGGCGCCCTGGAGGGCGGCGGCCCGGGTCGCGGCGCCGTTCCACGAGTTCCAGTTGGCGTAGAAGGCGAGCGGGGTGTCCGGATGCTCCGAGACGGCCGCCTCCACGCGCCGCAGGAAGTCCCGGCACGGCTCGACGTCGTCCTGGAGCACCAGGTGGTGGGTGGCGCCGGGACGGATCCGGGACCAGGCCGCGCGGGCGGTGCGCAAGGTGGTGGGCGGGCCGTCCGGGTCGGGGTCGACCGCGACCACGGCCTGCCAGGGCCGCAGCGCCTCGGCGAGCCGGGCGGCCTCCGCCAGGCGCCGGGGATGGGCCATGACGGCGGCGCTGATCACGGGCGCGCACCCGGTGGTGGGGCTCAACGCGGCTTCCTTTCCCCGGAGTTCGCGGCGTCCGGCCCGGCGTCGGCCGTCTCCCGGACGCTGTGCCAGCCCCGGTCGCCGCGCGCCAGCTCCCAACCGGCGCGGTAGACGGCCAGGGCTCCGACGAGGTGCCAGGGCACGACCAGGGCCCAGGCCAGGCCGTCGACCCGGTCGCGGTACTCGGGACTGCGCCGGGCGCCCAGGACGCAGGCCGCGTCGGCCAGCACCACGACGGCCGCCGCCCTGCGCGCCCGGGGCGAGACGACCGCAGCGGCGAGGAGGGCCGGCAGTGCGGCCCTGGCCGCCATGCTGACCACCGTGACGGCGCCCAGCAGGCGCCCGCGCGGGGAGAGTTCGGGCCAGGCGACCGCCACGGCCCGCAGCTGCCCCCGGGCCCAGCGGGCGCGCTGGCGCAGGGCGGCGCCCGTGCGGTCGGTCGAGCTGACCCGCGACGGCCGGCGCAGGAAGCCGGTGGCGGCGCCCTCGCTCATCAGCTTCAGGGACCAGTGGTAGGACTCCTCGACGTCGTCCGAGCGGATCGGGCGCACCGTGTCCCAGGTGGCGCTCCACGCGTAGACGGAGCTGCCCGCGACGACGTGGACGCCGGCGGCCCGGGCCAGTCCGCGCACCGAGGCGTGCCACACGGTGTCCTCTGCGGTCTTCACGCGTGAGGTCAGCCGCGGGCCGGGCTCTCCGACCTCCTCGGCCTGGACCAGCGCGTAACCCTGTTCCAGGGCCCACACCGCTTCCGCGGGTTGGCCGGGGTCGGGTACGACGTCGGCGTCGACGACGGCCACGACCTCGCCGTCCGCGTGCGGGAAGGCGTGGTTGAGGGCGGCGCCCTTGGGGCTCATGCTCGGCAGGCGCAGGATCCGCCAGTCCAGGTCGGGGCGGCCCGCGGCGGCCCGGGCGGCCTCGGCGCGCTCCGCCTCCGGTGCGTGTTCGGGGCCGTCGGCGACGAGCCAGAGCACCTGGAGCAGTTCGGCCGGGTAGTCCAGTGCGGCCACCGCCCGCGCCGAGCGGGCGAACGTGGCCCCGGTCTCGCGGTGGAAGGGCATCAGGAGCGTGAGGCGGCGGGCGGGCTGCCAGCCCGGGGGCGGCGGGGCCGCCGCGTAGGGGCGTAGCGGCCAGGTGGGGACCAGGATGTCGGTCATCGGTACCTCGACACCGACAGCGGCGAGGGTAAACGTTTGCGCTCGTGCGTGGTGGACCGGTACAAGGTGAATCCTCCGTGAATGTCTGTCAGGTTCCCGCTGTAGGTTGGTCCGACGAGGCACCGGATCCGATCCGGTGGAGGTTCCGCGGAGGGCGGACGCGCAGGTCGATTCGGCCGTCGAAACCGGTGGGCTCCAAGATCGATGGCACGCATTGGACTGTACCAATGGCCCGACGTCTGGCCAACCCTGTTCTTCGGCCGTTGCATTCGCGGTACAGCCGCGGTGCGGTCGCGCTCTCCCCCGCCTCGAGGAGCCTTCGCATGCCCCGTCCCTACGTCCTGCTCTCGGCCGCCGTCTCCCTGGACGGCTGCCTCGACACCCCGCCCGGGCAGCCGCGGCTGCTGCTCTCCAACGAGGAGGACTTCGACCGCGTCGACTCCGTGCGCGCCTCCTGTGACGCCGTCCTCATCGGCGCCGGCACCCTGCGGGCCGACGACCCGCGGGTCCGGGTGGCCTCCGCCGGCCGGCGCGCGGCCCGGATCGGCGCGGGCCTGCCCGCGCACCCGGTGAAGGCCACCGTCACGCGCGGCGGCGACCTCGACCCGGACCGGCGGTTCTGGCACCACGGGGGCGCCAAGGTGGTCTACGCGGTGGGCCGCGCCGCCCGGGACCGGGCCGTGGCGGCCGTCGGCGCTCTGGCCACGGTCCACGAGGTAGCGCAGGACGACGTGTGGCCGCAGGTCCTCGAGCACCTGCACGGCCTCGGCGTGCGCCGGCTGATGGTCGAGGGCGGCGGCTCGGTCCACACCCAGTTCCTGCGGCAGGGGCTGGCGGACGAACTCCAGCTGGTCGTCGCCCCGGTCATCGTGGGCGGGGTGGACGCGCCCCGGATGTTCGGACCGGGCGGCTACCCGGGCGGCCCGGAGCACCGGCTGGCGCTCGTCGAGTCGCGGCGGATCGGTGACGTGACCCTGCTGCGCTACGCCACCCACCTCCGCCCGGGAACCGGCGCGCCGGCCACCGCCGCCGACGCGGCCTGGCTCGCGCAGGCCTGCGCGCTGGCGGCGCACTGCCCGCCCTCCACCACGGCCTTCTCCGTCGGGGCGGTCGTCGTCTCCGCCGACGGCCGCGAGCTCGCCCGGGGCCACTCCCGCGAAGGGGGCGACGCGCGCGTCCACGCCGAGCAGGCCGCGCTCGCCAAGGTGCCCGGCGATCCCGCCCTGGCCGGGGCCACCGTCTACAGCAGTCTGGAGCCCTGCGGGCACCGCGCCTCGTACCCGCACCCCTGCGCGGAGCTGATCGCCGCGGCCGGGATCCGGCGCGTGGTCACGGCCTGGCGGGAGCCCGACACCTTCGTACCGGGCGCGAACGGCACCGAGAGGCTGCGGGAGCGGGGCGTCACGGTGGTGGAGCTCCCCGAGTACGCGCGGGCGGGCCGCGCGCCCAACGCCCACCTGACGCCCGGGGAGTAGCGGGGGGGGCCGCCGGCCCGTGCGTACCGAGCCGTCACCGAAACCGGTGCCGGTCGTCCGGGACGAGGGCCGGCCCCGGCGAGGAGCGGGGCCGTGCCCGGCGAGCGCCCCCGAGGCCGCCGCCCGGGGGCGCGGGCCGGTGGCCGCCAGGGCCTGCCCCACCCTGATGCGCCGGGCAGGCCCTGGGAGCCGTCAGCCGTCGGCCGGGGTGACCGCCGGGGCGAAGCCGACGGGGTGGGACACCGCGTGAGGGCCGCGGACGCGGGTGCCGAAGACGACCACCTCGCAGCCCGGGGCGACCCGGCAGTCGACGGTGCGTCCGTCGACGGTGGTGAAGGACGCCGAGAGGGCGACCGTCTCGTCCAGCCGCCCCTGGTCGGTGGTGGCGGGCGGGCGGGACCGGGGGCGGCAGCCGGTGGCCTCGGTGGAGCCGGCCGCGCATTCCATGACCAGGGAGTGGTACTGCGGTTCGTACCCCCGCCCGGTGACGTGGACGGACTGGCCGTCCGCCAGCGCCTGGGACGGGTCCACCCGTACGGTGGGAGCCGCTTCGAGCGCCCCGTGGGGCCGGAAGCCCAGCGGGACGGTGGTGAGGACGGCGCCCGTGTTGTCCGTCAGGGCCAGCCGGCACGGGTGCGCCGCGGTGGCGGTGCGGCAGTCGAAGGTGCCCGCGCCGGTGGCGAGTTGCGCGTAGAGCTTCTTGGGCGACTTCTCCAGGGTGCCGTCCGGCAGCACGCGGAACTGCCGTCCGGTGTCCTCGTCACAGGCCCCCGCCACCGTGTCCGGGGCGCACAGCTCCACCCACACGTACGCCTTGGGCGGCCCGCCCTTGACGGAGAAGCCGACGATGTCCCCGTCCAGCAGCCCGCCGGTGCGCTCCACCACCAGCCGCGGGGCGGCGGGCCGTGCCTGCGCCGCCGCCCCGCCCGCGGCCGTTCCCGTCCCGGCCAGGGCCAGCACCAGGCCGGCCCTGCCGAGAACCCCCCATAACCCCATCGTGGATCCCTTCTGCTACGCCTGTCGGGTCGAGGGGATCCTCCTGCCGCCGGGACGCCCGCCACAAGGACGCGAACAGGCCGTCGCCCGGCGGCCCGGAGCGTCAGCCGCGGCGGCCTTCGCGGGCCAGGGCGGGCACGAAGCGGGCCGCGTCCAGGGTGCCGACGCCGGTGGCCATGTCGTAGCCGTTCACCGCCTGGTAGCCGGTGACGCCCTGGTAGCTGTTGTCCGTACCGTCGTTGACGTCGACGATGCCGGTGGAGCGGTCATACGCGGAGCGCCCGTACAGGCGGTACAGCGCCTCGTGGATGTCGCCCAGGCGCTCGCCCGCGGCCTGGTCGGCCAGGGCGACGATGCCGGCGAACAGGGGGCTGGACTCACTGGTGCCGCCGGAGACGTCCCAGCCGGTGCCCGCCGGGTCGTAGCTGGAGTACAGCCACGCTCCGCCGTCGACCGCGGCGGCCATGGAGATGTCCGGGGTGCCGCGGCGCCCGCCGACCACGTTCTTGACGCCGTTCTGGAAGGAGGGGCGGGTGAAGACGTGGGACTGGCCGCCGCCGCCCGCGCCGTAGTCGTTGTAGACGCTCTCGGGGGCGGTGCGCCGGCCCGTGTCGTCCAGGTGGAGCTGGGTTCCGCCGACGGAGGTGACCAGGGGGTCGGAGGAGGGCCAGGAGTTGACGCGCTCGTGGTAGTAGCCCGTGCCGTCGGCGGTGTTGTCGGTGGCGCCGCCGTCGCCGGAGGAGGCGAGGACGGTGACGTGGTTGCGGGCGGCGGCCTCGAAGGCGTAGCGCAGCTTCCGGATGCTGGAGAAGTCGCCCTGGTCGAAGCCGGGGAAGGTGTTCTCCGTGGCGCCGAAGCTCTGGGTGATCACGTCGCCGATGCCGTGGTCGATCAGGGCCTTCTCGGCGTCCATCATCTCCGGCAGTCCGGTGGTGCCCTCGGTCTCGGCGACCGCGGTCTCCACCAGGACGATCTTCGCGTCGGGGGCCACCGCGTGCGCCATCTCCACGTCGAGGGTGGTCTCCCCGGCCCAGCCCAGCATGTCGGCGTTCTTCGGGTCCCACGCGGGGACCTTGCCCCACTTGACCACCTGCACCCGGGTGCTGGGTATCCCGAACTGCCTGCTGTAGACGTCGAGGTCGTGCTGGACGGTGGGCGAGCCGAAGGAGTCCACGATGACGATCGTGCGGCCCTTGCCGGTGACGCCCGCCCGGTACAGCGGGTTGAGGTCGTAGGCCTCGCGGTACTGGAGCGGGGTGTAGCAGGCGATCTTCCACTTGGCCCGGCACTCCTCGACGGAGAGCGGGCTCCCCACGGCGCGGACCAGCTGGTGCCCGGCGACGGCCGGTCGGGCCGCGGTGCGCGGGACGGCCGTGCCGTGCCCGGCGGCGCCGGCGGTCCCTGCGGCGGTGACGGTCCCGGCGACCGGGGCGGCCGCCACGGCGGTGAGCGCGAGGCCGGCGGCGGCTGCCGTGGTGACCGCGAGGCGCGGCCACGTACGACGGACTGGATGCATGGGGACTCCCTTGGGGGGTGGCGCCGCCCGGGGGGCGGCTCCCGCGATCACACCCGCCAAGTCATGAGCGGAACAAGGCTGTTTGACGCTTGATATCGAACGCTTTACCTGAATGCGGCAGACGGCGCCGAGTCCCAAGACTGGACCAAGTCCCGCCCTGGATCGGCCGAGTTGAGGAGATGTCGCCCCATTCGCGCCGCACCGTGGTGTCCGCTCAGCGGACGCGCACCGGCGAAATCCGGACGGCTTTCGGCCAATACCTGACGTGTCCATGGCGATCATGGAGATCGCTGGCAACCTCTCCCCATCCCCAGCTGGAGTTGATCGACACGCTCCACCCGGCCGGCCCATCCGGCCGCCGGCTCTCCACCCCCCACCACTCCCAAGGAGTCCGCGTGAAATCCACGCACCGGCGGAACGCCACCGCCACCGGCGCTCTGCTCGCCGCCGCAGCCCTGCTCACCGTCGGGGTCCAGGCGGGAAGCGCCAGCGCGCAGCCCGGCGGTTCCGCGAACGCGGCCGCCGCCAAGGGCCAGCCCCGCAACCCGGGCGCGCTGCCCGCGCAGCTCACCCCGTCCCAGCGCGCCGAGCTCATCGCGAAGGCGCAGAGCACGACGGCCGCCACGGCCAAGGAACTGGGCCTGGGCGCCCAGGAGAAGCTCGTCGTCCGCGACGTGGTCAAGGACCAGGACGGTACCACCCACACCCGCTACGAGCGCACCTACGAGGGCCTTCCCGTCCTCGGCGGCGACCTGGTCGTCAACCGCACCTCGGCCGACCGCACGCAGAGCGTGAGCAAGGCGTCCGAGGCCCAGCTCCAGGGCGTCTCCACCGCCGCCCCGGCCGACGCCCCGGCCGCCGCCTCCGCCAAGGCCCTGGACGCCGCGAAGGCCGTCGGCTCCAAGGCCGACAAGGCCGACATCGCGCCCCGCAAGATCATATGGATGGCGAAGGGCGTGCCGACCCTGGCCTACGAGACCGTCATCGGCGGCCTCCAGGACGACGGCACCCCCAACCAGCTCCACGTCGTCACCGACGCCAAGACCGGCGAGAAGCTGCACCAGTGGCAGGGCATCGAGACCGGTGTCGGCAACACCCACTACAGCGGCCAGGTCACCCTCGGCTCGTCGCAGTCCGGCTCGAACTTCACGCTGAACGACACGGGCCGCGGCGGCCACAAGACGTACAACCTCAACCACGGCACCTCGGGCACGGGCTCGCTCTTCACCCAGTCCACCGACACGTGGGGCAACGGGGCCAACTCCAACGCCGCCACCGCGGGCGCCGACGCCGCCTACGGCGCCGGGGTCACCTGGGACTTCTACAAGAACGTCTTCGGCCGCTCCGGGATCCGCGGCGACGGCGTCGCCGCCTACTCCCGCGTCCACTACGGCAACGCGTACGTCAACGCGTTCTGGGACGACAGCTGCTTCTGCATGACCTACGGCGACGGCACCGCCAACAACGACCCGCTGACCTCGCTGGACGTCGCCGGCCACGAGATGTCGCACGGCGTCACCGCCGCCACCGCGGGCCTGGAGTACAGCAACGAGTCGGGCGGCCTGAACGAGGCCACCTCCGACATCATGGGCACGTCGGTCGAGTTCTACGCGAACAACCCGAGCGACCCGGGCGACTACCTCATCGGCGAGAAGATCGACATCAACGGCGACGGCACCCCGCTGCGCTACATGGACAAGCCCAGCAAGGACGGCGGGTCCGCCGACGCCTGGTACTCCGGCGTCGGCAACCTCGACGTCCACTACTCCTCGGGCCCGGCCAACCACTGGTTCTACCTGGCCTCCGAGGGCTCCGGCGCCAAGGTCGTCAACGGCGTGAGCTACAACTCGCCCACCTCCGACGGCCTGCCCGTCACCGGCATCGGCCGGGACAAGGCGCAGCTCATCTGGTACAAGGCGCTCACCACCAAGTTCAACTCCACCACGGACTACGCCGGTGCCCGCGCCGGCACGATCGCGGCGGCGACCGAGCTGTACGGCGCCGGCAGCGCCGAGGTCAACGCGGTGACCGACGCCTGGGCGGCCGTCAACGTCGGCGCCCGATCCGGCGGCACCCCGACCCCGGGCAAGGTCTTCGAGAGCACGACCCGCGTGGCCATCCCGGACTACCCGGGCCCGGCCGTCACCTCGTCGGTCGCCGTCACCGGGATCACCGGCAACGCCCCCAGCACCCTCAAGGTCGGTGTGAAGATCACCCACACCTACATCGGTGACCTGCAGATCGACCTCGTGGCCCCGAACGGGACCTCGTTCCGCCTGCAGAACTCCTCGTCGGACTCCACGGCGAACCTGGACAAGACGTACACGGTGAACGCCTCGGCCGTGGCGGCCAACGGCACCTGGAAGCTGAAGGTCCAGGACAAGGGCGCCGCCGACACCGGCACGATCACCGACTTCAAGCTCACCTTCTGACCCACTGCCGACCGGCCGTGAACGGAACACGGGTGCCCGGAGCCTTCGAGGCTCCGGGCACCCGTGCGTGCAGCGGTCCGGACCGGCGGGTCAGGAGCGCGGGGAGACCTGGACGATGGCCTCGATCTCCACGAGCTGCTCGGGGACGGACATCTCGCTGACCCCGACGATGGTGTCGGTCGTACGGTGGTTGCCCACGTACTCCTTGTGCAGCCGCGCGGCCGTGTCGAAGTTCTGGCGCAGGTCCTTGGTGAAGATCTTCATGCTGATGATCTGGCTGCGCGGGACCCGGTAGTGCGCGAGCACCTTGTCCAGGTTGGCGAACGCCGTGCGCACCTGCAGCTCGAAGTCGCCGGCGCCCACGAAGTTCCCGGCCGCGTCGTGGGAGACCTGCCCCGAGATGTAGACGGTGTCCCCGGCCCGGATGCCCTGCGAGTACCCGTAGGACTCCTCCCACGGCACCCCGAACCCGAAGTGGTCCCAGCCCCGGCGGGCCTGGTCCTGCGCGCTGGCACCCTGCGGTCCCGTGAAGGTGATCGTCGCGGCCACGATCGCGGCCGCCACGGCACCGATGCCGAACCTGCGCCCTGCCTTGGTCATTCCCTCTGTCCCCTCGTCCCGGTGGAGTCTGGAGCGACGACGCTGTCACGGCCCGGAGGAGAACCCCTCGTACGGGAATCGAGCGCGGCTGATCGTCGACGGTCAGCCGGACGGGGCGTCCTCGGGCTCCCAGCGCAGGAGGTCGCCCGGCTGGCATTCGAGGGCTTCGCAGAGGGCGGCGAGGGTGGCGAAGCGGACGGCCTTGGCGCGGCCGTTCTTCAGTACCGCCAGGTTGGCGGGGGTGATGCCCACGCGTTCGGCCAGCTCGCCCACGGACATCTTCCGCCGGGCCAGCATCACGTCGATGTCGACGCCGATCGGCATCAGATCACCTCGTCCAGCTCGGCCCGCATCTGATCCGCTTCGGCGTACCGGGCCACCGCCTGGGCGAGCAGCATCCGCAGGACGAGGACGATGAGCGCGACCCCCAGGATGGCCACGCCCACCCCGGCCATGATGACGGTGACGCCCGGGTCCTCCCGCTGGCCCGGTGCGTTGAGGGCCGTGACGGTGAACCACACGAGGGCGGCCGCCACGATCGCGCCGATCACCCCGTCGACGGAGCGGAAGGCGGCATGGGAGAACACGGTTCCGCGCCGCACCATGCTCACCAGCCGCCACACGCAGACCAGGGCGACCTGGGCGGCCACCATGCCCAGGATCGTGACCAGGCGCAGCGGGGTCAGCGGGAGCGACCCGTCCTCGGGGTCGGTGGCCAACGCCCACACCATCCCCGCCTGTACGCACACGGTGCCGGCGAGCACGAGCCCGAGCACGACGCGGAGCGCGCCCACGGTCAGCTTTCCCATGACGACTCATCCTTCCATCGATTCACGATGGGAATCTATCGAAATTCGATAGACGGGGCAAGGGGCCGCCACCAGGTTCAGTGGCCGCCCCGCGGGGGTTCGCAGCCGGTGCCGTCGGGGTAGCCGCCGAAGGCGTCCACCGTGGTGGACGCGCCGGTCAGCGTGCCCTCCACGCACCAGGGCGAGGCGCCGACGACGATGAGGAAGCCGACCGCGCCGGGCCCGTTCTGGTAGGTCCGCACCGCGGCCGGCGGGTAGCCGAGGCCGGTGAGCACGCTCTGGACGTGGGCCGGGGTGAAGCCGCCGCTCCGGCGCAGCGGTTCGAGGGCGTCCCTGACGCGCCCTCCGGCCGCGAGACCGTCGCAGCGGGCCTGGCCCTGCAGGCGCAGCGGGATCCGGAAGGCGTGGTTCTCGGCGTAGCGGTCGGGCGGCGTCGCGTCCGGCCCGGATCCGTCAGCCGCCGTCGGCGCGGAACTCTCGCCCGGGCAGGGGAAGTCCGCCGGCGCGCTCGGGGCCGCCACCGCCGTACCGGAGGGTGCGGGGCCCGAGGACGGGCCCGTACCGGCGGCCGCTCCCGCCCGCTGCGTCCCACACCCCGCCGCCAGCAGCAGCAGCACCGCGCACGGCAGCACCCAGAGCCCGGCCGCCCTCTTCCGATGAGTAGTCATCCCCCGATCCTGCCCTGCGCCCCCCTGGCCGTCACGACCCGCCCCGCCCGTCTGGCCGGGATACCTGGTGACGGGCCGTCCACCGTGCGGAGTTCGGCATCGTGCCCGACCGGCCCCCGGCGGGGCGGTGGCGTAACCGGGAGACGGCCGCGGCGTTGGGTCCCGTGTGACACTTGACGATCTCTACACCGACATCGTGGCCGAGGAAGTCGACGCGGACGCCGACGCCGGGCCCGAGCGGCTGCCGATGCTCACCTACCGCGAGGCGGTGCTCGCGCTCGCCGTGCTCGGCGCCGTGGCCGAGGGCGAGACCGGCGAGGAGGTGCGCACCACCGCTCGCGCCCTGGGCACCCGCCTCGGCATGCGCCTGCCCGCCGGCTGACCGGACGGGCGCGCCGCGGGCCGTCGGCCGCGAGCCCCTATGCTGCGGGAATGATCAAGCCCATCGAACTCGTCATATTCGACTGCGACGGCGTGCTGGTCGACAGCGAACGCATCGCCGCACGCGTGCAGATCGCCCTCGGAGCCGAGCTGGGCTGGCCGCTGACCGAGGAAGAGGTCGTGGACCGGTTCCTCGGCCGCACGCACGCCGCCATCGGGGAGCAGATCGCCGAGCGGCTCGGCCAGGACGTGGCCGCGGTCTGGTCGCGGCGGTTCGAGGAGCTGCACCGCGAGGCCGTCGACGCCGGGCTCGCCCCGGTCGACGGGCTGCCCGAGGCACTGGACGCACTGGACCTGCTCGCCCTGCCGTCGTGCGTCGCCTCCAGCGGCTCCCACGACAAGATGCGGCACACCCTCGGCCGGACCGGCCTGCACGCACGCTTCGCCGGGCGCATCTACAGCGCGAGCGAGGTCTCCCGCGGCAAGCCGGCCCCCGACCTGTTCCTGCACGCGGCCCGGAGCATGGGCGTGGATCCGGCGGCCTGTGTCGTGGTCGAGGACAGCCGGCCCGGAGTCGACGCCGCCCGGGCCGCCGGGATGCGCTCCCTCGGCTACGCCGGCGGTCTGACCCCCGCCGCGCGCCTGGCGGGCCCGGACACCACCGTCTTCCACGACATGCGCCGGCTGCCCGAGCTCATCGCCGCTCTGTAACCGGGCGTCAGTAGCCCTGCCAGGGCTGGGGCTGCGCCGGCAGCGGCTGCGGGGGCCGGGGAGCCGTTCCGGCGCCGCGCAGCAGGGCGTCGAAGCGGGCGTACAGGTCGCGGGCCCGGTCCGGCGGGGCGGCGTACGCGGTGACCGACCCGTCGGCGAGGCGGACCGTGACCACGTCGCCGCCCCGGGGATCGGCCTGGTACCAGACTCCGGAGAGGGCCGTGGCGGGCACCCAGCCGCGACCGGTCTCGGGGCCCGCGCCGCCCAGCCGGCGCCGCAGCGCCCGCCGGTAGCCCGGGAACAGCAGCCCCGGGAGCGTCAGCACGGCGAGCACCACGATCAGGGCGTCCACGACCACTCCGCTCGCCCACTGCACGAGCGCGATCAGGGCCCCGTAACAGAGCGCGACGAGGAACAGCACGATGCACGCCGTGAGGGCGGCCTGCGGCGCGTCGGCCTTGCGGAGCAGGCTGTAGACGCCGATCAGGGCGAGCAGCACCAGCGCGGTGACGCACCCGGCCCCCTCCCCGAGGAAGGTGTCGGCGACGGCGCCGGCCCGCCGGTCGGGAGTGACGGCGTAGCCGTGGTCGTGGAACCGGACGGTGCGCCGTCCGCCCGGTGTGGCGCTGACGCCCTTGATCTCGTACATGGTGATCACGCTAACCTCCGCGTCCCGGCCGACGGGGGCCGCCCCCGGCGCGGGGCGGCCTGCCGTTCCGCGTGAGAACGGGCACATTTTTGTCCTTTTTGACCCAGATGACTGGATCCTTGTCTGCGGCCGTACCCCTCGATCACCACCCGCGCCCCCCGAGGCCCCGGGCCCCCGCCGACAGGAGAGACATGCGACGCGCACACCGCCTGACCGACCACCGGCGGTTCGGACTGCCCGCCCTGGCGGGGGCCGCCGCACTCGGCCTCACCCTGCTGATCCCGGCCGGTCACGCCGCCGGCGCCGAGGTGCGGCCCGTGGCCGGGCAGGTGGGAACCGCGCAGGGCCGTCAGGTGGTGTCCTCGTTCACGGTGGACTTCCCCGCCGCCCCGTACCGGACCACGAACATCGGCCGGGCCGTCCAGCTGATCGACGGTTCGGTGGTCGCCCCGGGCCAGACCTGGAGCTTCAACGGGACGGTCGGCGAGCGCACCGCGGCCAACGGCTTCACCGACGGCGTCATGATCAACGACGGCCGCTACGTGAAGGCGCCGGGCGGCGGTGTCTCCAGTGTGGCGACGGCCGTCTACAACGCCGTGTTCTTCTCGGGCGCCCCCTTCGTGGAGCACGGGGCCCACTCCTTCTACATCGAGCGCTACCCGGAGGGCCGCGAGGCCACCGTCGCCTGGGGCACCCTCGACCTGCGCTGGAGGAACGACTCCGGCCACCCCCTGACCATCCGGGCCGCGTCCACCGACACCTCGGTGACCATCACCCTGGTCGGCACACCGCGGTACGACGCGATACGCGCCACCCAGGGCCCCCGCACGAACGTCGTCCCGCCCGCCAAGCGCGAGGCCACCGGCCCGGACTGCGAGGCGCAGACCCCGCTGGAGGGGTTCGACGTGGCCGTCGACCGCGTGTTCGTCCGGCAGGGCCGCGAGGTCAAGCGGGAGACGTTCCGCACCCACTACACCCCGCGTGACGAGGTCGTCTGCGCCGCCGCCCCCTCGCAGAGCCCGGCCCCGTCGGCCGGCACGACCTCGCCCGCGCCGCAGCCGTCCCGCTGACGCCCCCAGGTTTGGCCGAAACGCGGACTCCCTGGCGCCCGCCGCCCTGACCTAGCCTGCGGTCCGAGCCAGGACCGAAACCGGGGGGACGCACGTGACGCGGGAGACACAGGCGCACGGGCACGACAGGGCCGACCCAGACCTCGACGCGGTGCTCTGGGGGTGCTGCCGCGCCGGGGCCGGATGGTTCTGGATGGCCCGCCACACGGCGTGGGACGGCACCGTACGGCGAACCGCGCACGGCTGGCGCGAGACGTGGGACGACGCGACGCGGGACGGGGCGGCCGCGGCGCGGCACCTGGCGGCCGGAACCCGCGCCCAGGTGTTCCTGCGGCACCGGGCCGCCGAGTACGCCCTGCGGGTCCTGCTGGAGGAGAGCGGGGCCCTGGTCGCGCGCCGGTGACACCCCGCGGCGCGCACCACCCCGCCCCCGCACCACCGCCCGGTCAGGCGCCCGACGGGGCCCCGGCCCGGGCGATGACCTGGTCGAGCAGGGCCAGCAGGCAGTCGCGCGCGTCCGCGCGGGAGCGGGCGTCCAGCAGGAGCACCGGGGTGGCGGGGTCCCTCAGGTGCAGGGCGGCGGCGATCTCCTCGGCCGTGTAGGGCTGTTCGCCGTGGAAGCAGTTGGCCCCGACCACGAACGGCAGCCCCCGGCTCTCGAAGAAGTCGATCGCCGGGAAACCCCGGTCCAGCCGTCGGGTGTCGACGAGCACGAGGGCGCCCAGGGCCCCGCTGAGCAGGTCGTCCCACATGAACCAGAACCGTTCCTGGCCGGGCGTGCCGAACAGGTAGAGGACGACCCCGGCGTCGGTGAGCGTGATCCTGCCGAAGTCCATCGCGACGGTGGTGAGGGTCTTGGACTCGATGCCGTCGAGGTCGTCGACACCGACCCCGGCGCTCGTCAGCCGCTCCTCCGTGCGCAGCGGTTCGATCTCGGAGACCGCCTCGACCAGGGTGGTCTTGCCGACTCCGAACCCGCCGGCGATGAGGATCTTGACCGGGGACGCCTCCCGGGCTGCGGGGGCGGCGGGGGTGTCATATCCGGGCAAGGTTGTCCCTGATTTTCATGAGCAGGTGGACATTGGTGGTCTCGGCGCCCTCCAGGGGCGGCCGGTGGTCGATCAGCCCTCGGTCGGCGAGCTCGCCCAGCAGGAGCGTCATCGGGGTGAGGCGCATGTGCATGCGGGCGGCGATCTCCGCGACCGCCATCCCCGCGGGCGTCGCGCACAGGGCCAGGACGGCCCGCCACTCGGTGGACAGGCCCGGGTCCTCGTCGTCCGCGGGGACCGCCGCCACGATGGTGGTGTCCATCGTGAGGACGGTCTGCGGGGCGGCGGACGTGCGGCCGTCGGTGAGCGCGTACAGCCGGGTCCGGCGGGGGCTTCGGCGCTGCGGCTCGTCGGGCATTACGCGGTCGGCGCGGTGGTGCGCTCGGGGGTTCCCAGCCACTCGCCGAGCGCCTGGGCGGTCCGGACGGCCTCGCCGCCCAGCTCGCCGAGGCGCGCCTTGCGGGAGGTGACCACGATGAGCGTGCTGCCCTCCCCGCAGCCGACGACGCACAGGTAGCGGTCGTCCATCTCGACCAGCTGGCGGATGACCCGTCCGCCGTCGATCTCCCGGGATATCGCCTTCATGGTGGCGGCGATGCCGGAGGAGGCTGCCGCGATGCGCTCGGCCTGGTCCCGCTCCAGCAGGTAGGCGCTGAGTTTGATGCCGTCGTTGGACAGGAGCACGGCTCCCTGGATGCCGGCGATGCGGCTCAGGTTGTTGTCCAGGATGCCGTAGATCATGTCGCTGGATGTCGTCGTCATGGCTGGTCCGCTCCGAGCTCTGCTTCCACTTTCTTGGTCCCCTCTTCGTAGTCCGCCCAGGCGTCGGCCACCTCTTCGGGTGTCGCCGCGTCCGGGCCGGCTTGCGGCTCCGGGGCGCGGGGGCCGCGCAGTTGCCGGGTGAGATGGGTCTGCGGGACGCGCTCGGGCAGGGCCGGCCGCGGGTCGGCGGGGGCCTTGGCGGCGCGCGTGGGCAGCGCCGGGGCCGGCTGCGGCGGCAGCGCCGCGGGAGCGGCGGCCGGCGGGCCGCCGGGCAGGGCGCCGGGCCGCCTGGCCTCCGCCTCGGGCGCGCGGTCCCGTACGGGCAGGCGCACGGGGTCGGGCACGGGGGCGGGCCGGGGCGGCTGGGCGGGCCGTCGCCCGGGCTCCGTGTCCCCCTCGGCGGGCGCGAGCAGCGCGCCCGGCAGGATGACCACGGCCGCCGTCCCGCCGTAGACCGAGCGGCGCAGGGTGACGCGGGCCTGGAGCTGGTCGGCGAGGTGGCCCACCACGAACAGGCCCAGGCGGTGGGCGTTCTCGGCGAGGACGGAGTACGGCGGCGCCGAGTGCAGGCGCTCGTTCATGGCCGCGTACCCGGCGGGCGAGACGCGCGGTCCGCGGTCCTCGATCTCCACGGACAGTCCGTCCGCCACGAGTTCGGCGCGGACCACCACCTTGGAGCGGGGCGGTGAGAACCGGGTCGCGTTGTCGAGGAGTTCCGCCAGCAGGTGGCTGATCTGGCTGATGGCGTGCGGCTGCACGCTGGCCTCGTCCAGGGCCTGCCGTTCGATGCGGCGGAAGTCCTCGACCTCGGCGGCGGCCTCGCGCAGCAGGTCCGCGACGCGCATGGGGTCGGTGTGGGGGTCGGGGATCTCACCGCCGGCGAGGATGAGCAGGTTCTCGATCTGGCGCCGCATGCCCACCGTCAGCTGGTCGGAGCGCATCAGCTGGGCCAGCAGTGCCTCGTCGTGGCCGAAGGTGTCCTGGAGGTCCTCGGTCAGGCTCAGCTGGCGGCTGACGAGGTTTCCGGTGCGCGAGGCGATGCCCGAGGCGAACAGGCCGAAGCCGTGCCGCTCCGCCGCCAGTTGCCGGTGGCCGTCGACGGACGCCGCGACCACCCGGGCGAACGCGTCGGCGATCTGCCCGACCTCGTCCTGGCGGCCGCGCACGGCCGGCAGGGCGTCCTCGTCCACGGACTCGCCGCGCTGGAGGCGGGCCACCACGTCGGGCAGGGTCTGCTCGGCGATGGCGACGGTGCGGGTGTGCAGCCGGTTCAGGCGGCGCAGCACCGACCGCGTGGTGAGCACCACGACGGCGGAGACCAGCAGCAGGGCGCCGCCGCTGGCCGCGATCAGCCAGGAGACCTCGGCCTCCAGTTCGGCGGCCTTCGCCTCGGCGTCGTCGAACACGCTGCGGGCGCGGGCGGTGTTGAGGGCGGCGAGGTCCGGTGCGAACGCGTGGTAGGCGGCGGGCCAGTCGGCGACGTCGGCCGGCAGTTTCACGCCGGTGGCGGTGTCCTTGTGGTTGGCGACGACCGCGTTCTCGATGCGGAGCTTGGCCAGCCAGGCCTGCGAGGCGATGAGCTTGTCGTACGAGGCCCGTTCGGCCGGCGGCAGGTACGGCACGATCCAGGTGTCGTACAGGTACCGGTGGGTGCCGACGGCGTCGAGGAACTGGGAGAAGCCGGTGGCCGCGAGCTCGCGGGAGGGGCCGGCCAGGGCGAGGGCGGTGTCCTCGCGGGCGACCATCTCGGTGGCCGAGAACAGGGAGACGGCCGGGCGGCTCTCCTGGGCGAGGTCGGCGTCCAGCGAGTGGCTGAATTCGTCCTGGTAGGCGCGTATGATGTCGTCGATGACGCCGGTGTAGTAGCCGACCGCCTGCTCGGCGCTGCCGGTGTGGGCGTCCACGCGCTTGCGGTACGAGGCCAGCAGGTCGAGCCGTCCGCTCACGGTGTCCAGGCGTTCCCCGCCGGGGCCTTCGGGGCCGTGTTCCGAGCCCTGCGCGGGATCGCTGCCGGTGCCCGATGTGCGGCGGAACTCCGCGGCCGCCCGGTCGGTGTCGGCCCGTTTGTCGCGCAGGGCCTCGTCGGTGACGGGCGAGCCCGCCCACCGGGCCGCCGCCATCGCCCGCTCGGCCTGCAACTCGTTCATCAACTTGACCAGCGGTACCCCGATCCGCTCGCCGGCCTCCACGTCGGCGCGCAGGTGCTCCGACTGGGCCAGCAGGCGCTGGGCGGTGAGGGCGGTCTGGGTGCCCATCGCCACGGTGGGGACGACGGCCAGGCAGACCAGCAGCGTACGCAGGCGTACGGTGCGGCGGCGCCGGGCGGGCGGCGGGCTCGGCGGGCCTTCGGGTGCCATCGCAGACATCGGTCCTCGGGAGCGGCGGAGAGGGGCCGGGAGACGGGCATGGGGGAACTGCCGACACGGCCCTGTGGGGTGGGGATGCCGATCATATCCAGCCAGTCCGAATAAACGGAGACCCTACTTCCACACCGCTGCGGGGCGGCCCGCCGGTGGGTCAGCGCAGGGACTCCTTCGGGGGGCGCTCGCGGAGGGCTCCGTACCCGATGAAGTAGGCGGGGACGCGATTGAGCCAGCGCGATTCCGTGACCAGCTCCGTCATCCGCTGGGCGCGCCGGGGGTTGCCGAAGGCGGTCCGGCCCGCCAGCAGCGGTTCGACGACCTGGGCGTGGGCCAGGCGCTGGAGGCCCTGTGTCGCCACCGTGGTGGGCCAGCGGCGCAGTTGGACCCGGCGCACGTCGTGGAGGCCGACCGTGCCCGCGCGCAGCGGGCGCACCAGGTGGCGGGCCGCGGCCACGGCGTCCTGGACGGCCAGGTTGATGCCGATGCCGAAGACGGGCGACATCGCGTGGGCGGCGTCGCCGATGCACAGCAGCCCCGGCCGGTGCCAGCGGCGCAGCCGGTCGAGCCGGACGTCGAGGAGTTTGACCTCGTCCCAGGAGGTGACGGAGCCGGCCCGGTCCGCGAGCCACGGCGCGGCCTGGGTGAAGCGGGTCATGAAGCGTTCCAGCCCCTCGGCGCGGCGCTCGGCGTCCGTGCCCTTGGGGATGAGGGCGGCGCACTGCCAGTAGTCGCCCCGGTCGATGAGGGCGGTGAAGAAGCGGTCGCCGAGCCCGCCGACGAGCCCGCTGGGGTCGCTCTCGCGCCGCGGCAGGCGGAACCACCAGGCGTCCATGGGGCAGGCGAAGCCCTCCAGGCCGAGTTCCGGCAGGGCCCGGGCGAGCGAGCCGCGGCCGTCGCAGGCCACGGTGAGGGTGGCCCGCAGCTCGCCGGTGCGTCCGTCGGCGGTGCGGTAGCGCACGCCCGTGACCCGGCCGCGTTCCTTCAGGAACGAGGTCGCGCCGGTGTCCATGCGCAGCCGGAAGGTCGGTTCCTTGCCGGCTTCGTCGGCGAGGAGGTCGAGGAGGTCCCACTGGGGCACCATCGCGATGTAGTTGTACTCGCCGTGCAGGGCCGCGAGGTTCCCGACGGTCACGAGGGACCGGTCGGGGCCGATGGGCAGCTGCACGGAGGACACCCGGCGCTGCGGCAGCCGGGCGAAGCGTTCGGCCAGGCCGATGTCGTCGAGCAGCGAGAGGGTCGACGGGTGCACGGTGTCGCCGCGGAAGTCCCGCAGGAAGTCCCCGTGTTTCTCCAGGACCGTCACCTCGACCCCGGCCCGGGCCAGCAGCAGCCCGAGCACCATGCCGGCCGGCCCTCCCCCCACCACGCAGCACGTCGTGCGTTCCTGTTCCACGGCGGCACACCCCTCTCGGGAATCCGGGCACTCGCTTGCGGGCCGCCCGAGGTGACGACTCACAGGTAGGTGACTAGCATGGGCAGAGTACGGCCGCCACCGCGCAAACGGGTGATTCACCTGCGGTGATGAGAACGGCCGGGTGAAATGAGCGATCCAGCCCATGGGTCCGTGGCCCGATCGGCCACGTTGACGGCGGATGCGCCCCCGCACGTTTATCGGGTAAAGGCAGAAATTCCGTGCTGTTGGCGAAAGGAGGAGGAAACCGCTCCGCGCCGGCAACGGCGCAGTACGAGAAGGGTTCTGAAACCATGCAAGCACTGAGAGTGAAGCGGCTCTTCGCGGCCTCCGCGATCGGAGTCCTCCTGGCCGGCGGCGCCGCGCTCGGCGCGGCGGGCACGGCCTCCGCGGCAGCGCCCACCCACGCGGTCACCTACAGCAGCCACGGCGGCGGCTGGGACGACGACGGGTACGGCCACGGCCACGGCTGGTACGACGACGATGACGACTGGGGCGGAGGGTACGACGACTGCGGCTGAACGGCCGCGCGTCAGCGAGCTGTACGGGCTGCCGATCCCGGCGGTCCGTACAGCGACGCGTCCGCACGGGTGACGCTTTCCGTACGGTGGCGCGTCCGCAGGACGCCTGCGCTCGTCGCGGCCGGGGCGCCGGCGGGGAGGTGTGCGGGGCGGGGCCGCGCGGAGGGGGAAGCCGCGCGGCCCCGCCCAGGGGCGCGGGGCCGTCGGGCGGCAGGCGGCGCGGGGGCCGTAGCGGTCGTAGTAGTCCTGGAGCAGTCCGGACTCCTCCAGGACGGCGTCGGCCCAGGACCGGTCCAGCCCGGGCGGTGCGGGGCGGGTGGCGACCGCGCAGGCTCCGGTGAGCATGCCCGCGTAGACGAGGTCGGAGTGGAGGTTGCTGATGCTGTCCGTCTCGTGGAAGTTGACGGGTCGGCCGCCGGCCAGCACGGTGACGTCGACGCCGCCGGGCAGGACGTGGGTGCGTGAGCAGGGGCGGATGACGGGGTCCCCGTCGGCCAGGGCTTCGAGGGCGGGGAGGTCGAACTCGATGTCCCGGCTGCTGACGCTGGCCAGGTAGGCGGGGCGGGCGAGGGAGCGGAACTCCCGGGTGGACATGCTGGTGCGGCCGGTGACGCCGAAGACGAGCAGCGGCTGGTGGCGTTCCAGCAGGGCGGGCAGGTCCCGGTCGGTGACGTAGCCGCTCTCGTGGGCGTCGATGAGCTGGAGGATGTCGGCGTCGTGGACGGCGACCCGCATACGGCGCTGGGTGAGCAGGGCGGCGATGTGGGCGCCGACGTTGCCGTAGCCGACGACCAGGGCGGGCTGGCCCTCTATCTTCACGGCGGGCAGCAGGTCCAGGGCCGTGGTGACGGCCTTCTCGGCGATCCAGTACGACTCGATGCGCCCCTTCAGGCGGGACTGGGCCACGGAGAACACCGGGAAGGGCAGCTCCGCCTCGCGGCCCTGGAGCTTGTAGATCCCGGACATGGTCTGCTCCACCACCCCCGCCCACCGTCCCGCCCCGGCCGGTGCGCCCTCCCCGGCGCGGGCCCGGTCCAGCAGGGCGGGGGCGACGTAGCCGCCGTCGTCCAGGGCCAGGCAGCGCAGACCCCTGCGGCGGGCCCGTTCGGTGTGCTCGTGCACGGCGGCCGGGTCCCCGGCGTCGACGACGCGCACGCCCTGTTCGAGGAGGTGGCCGTGGACGCGGTGGCGCCACTGGTAGGCGTAGTCCTTGCGCAGGACCGTCATCGCGTCCAGCGGGGCGCCCAGTTCGGCGAGGCAGCCGACCAGGTGCACGAGGTCGGTGAGGAAGTGGCCGGTGACCAGGACCGCGAACCCTTCGAGGGGTCTGCCGGGGCGCAGGCGTTCGACGGCGGCGCTCATCAGCGGCAGCTCGCCCGCGACGCGCACCACCTCGTGCGCGGAGAGGGCCTGGCGGTGCCAGATCTCGGCCCAGTGCTCCAGCGAGGCCGGGGAGGGGGTCCTGCCGTGGCCCGAGAGGCGCAGGTTCAGCCGCAGCAGGGGGGATCCGGCGCCGTCGCGGCGCATCTCGGTGGAGACGTACATCGCCGCGTGCAGGCCGGGTTCGAGGCGGGCGGTGAGTTCCCCGCCGGCGTGGGTGAGGACGGCGTCGGGACCCGCGGCCTCGCACAGCCGCCGGGCGGCGCGGTACAGGAGGTGCGGGCCGTCCTCGGGGTCGCCGGCCACCTCGACCGCCGTCGCCGCGAAGGGCAGCGGGCCCTCGGCGGGCCACCCGGTGCGGTGGTCCGGGCGCGGGGCGGTCAGGGTATTCGATTCTCGGTCCACAGGAATTCCCATCCGTTCCACCCGCTCAATTCAATGAGTTTCCGACACGGAACTGAGATTACGGTCGTTCCGGAAATGTCCACCGCATTCCGGGTGGAACCCCTCTCGAATCCCCCTGGAACCACGGGGCGTCCGGGAGCGGGCGTCCGATACTCGAGCGACCTGGTCCCCACCCGAGGAGGAAACCGTGCCCACGGCACACGACTGGATCGACGCCCTCGCCCTGGAGCCGCACGTGGAGGGCGGCTATTTCCGTCGGACCTTCCAGGCGGACCACCGTCCCCCGATCGCCACCCCCGCGGGCGACCGGTTCACCCTGACGTCGATCCACTACCTGCTCACCCACTGGTCCCCGGTGGGGCACTGGCACCTGAACCGCTCCGACATCCTGCACTTCCACCACCACGGCGATCCGGTCACCTACCACCTGCTGCACCCGGACGGCCGGCACGAGAGCGCCGTGCTCGGCCAGGACCCGGGGCGGGGCGAGGTGCTCACGCTGGCCGTGCCGGGCGGTGTGTGGAAGGCCTCGCACCTCACCGCCGGCGACCACGGCCTGATCAGCGAGGCGGTGGCGCCGGGGTTCGACTTCGCCGACATGACGCTGGGGCGGCCGGACGAGCTGGCGGCGCTGTTCCCGCAGCACGCGGAGCTGGCGCGGCGCTACTGCCGGCCGGCCGGCGGGGCGGGCGGCGCGGGACCCATGGGGTGAGCTCGCGCACGGCGGGGGACAGTGGGGTGCACAGTCGTTTACCCTGGGGGTGAACAATCGTGCACCCCTCGGTGTCCCGCTCTCCCCCGGCCCGTCTGGAGCAGCATGCCCTCCGCGATACCCGCCTCCGGCCGCCCCGCCGCCCACGCCCGGCTCGTCGTCCCCGTCCTCGCCTTCTGCGGCATGGTCGTCGCCGTGATGCAGACCCTCGTGGTCCCGCTGCTGCCGCACGTGCCCGCGCTGACGGGCGCGAGCCCGGGGGCGGCCGGCTGGCTGGTGACCATCACCCTCCTCACCGGGGCGGTCTTCACCCCGGTCCTCGGGCGCGTCGGGGACATGTACGGCAAGCGGCGGGTCCTGCTGGCCTCGCTCGGCGTGCTGACCCTCGGCTCGGTGCTGTGCGCGGTCAGCTCCCAGATCGGGGTGCTGATCACCGGCCGGGCGCTGCAGGGCGCGGCCCTCGCCGTGATCCCGCTGGGCATCAGCATCATCCGCGACGAGCTGCCCGCCGAGCGGATCCTGCCCTCGATCGCCCTGATGAGCTCGACCCTCGGCATCGGGGCGGCGATCGGCCTGCCGGTGGCCGCGGTGGTCATGGAGAACTTCGACTGGCACACGATGTTCTGGGCCTCGGCCGCGCTCGGCCTGACCGACCTGTTCCTGGTGCTGCGGATCGTCCCGGAGTCCCCCGTGCGTTCCCCGGGCCGCTTCGATCTGTGGGGGACCCTCGGCCTGACCGGCTTCCTCGTCGGGCTGCTGCTGGCCATCACCCAGGGCGCCGACTGGGGCTGGGCCTCCGCGCGGACCCTGGGCCTGCTCGGCGCGTCCGTGGCCGTGGGCCTGCTGTGGGGCCGCTACGAGCTGCGCACCCGCTCCCCCATGGTGGACCTGCGGGTCTCGGCGCGGCCCGCCGTGCTGCTGACCAACGTGGCGGCCCTGCTGATCGGTTTCGCGTTCTACGCCAACTCCCTCGTCACCGGCCAGATGGTCCAGGAGCCCACCAGCACGGGGTACGGGCTCGGGGCGTCCCTCGTGGTCAGCGGCCTGTGCCTGCTGCCCGGCGGCCTGGCGATGGTCGCCCTGTCCCCCGTCTCCGCACGGATCTCCGCCGCGTACGGGCCGCGCACGGCCCTGGCGCTGGCCGCCGTCGTCATGGCCGTCGGCTACGTGGTCCGCTTCTACACCAGCCACAGCCTGTGGCTGATCGTCGCCGGCGCCACCGTCGTCTCCTCCGGCACGGCGATCGCGTACTCGGCGCTCCCCGCCCTGGTCATGCGGGCGGTGCCGGTGGGCGAGACGGCCGCGGCCAACGGCCTGAACACTCTGATGCGGTCCGTCGGACAGGCCTGCTGCAGCGCGGTGGTCGCCGCCGTGCTGGCCCATCTGACGTTCACGGCGGGCGGCCGCACCGCCCCGACCCTCCACGCGTACCTGCTGATCTTCCTGATCGCCGCCGGGGCGGCGCTCGCCGCGCTGGTCGCCACGCTCTTCCTGCCCTCGGACCGCCCGCGCGGCCGGGGCGCGCGGGGCGGTACCGTCTCGGTGTCAGCGTCCGTGACCGCCGCCCGGGAGAGCGCATGAGCACCACCGACGGATCCGCCACCGCCACCGCGACCGCCGCCGGCGCCGGGGGCGAGGCGGAGGGCGGCAGCGGGCGGGACGCCATCGTGCGGGCCGCGCGCCGGGCGTTCACGCTACGGCCGTACGCCGAGGTGACCATGCGCGGCATCGCCGCCGCCGCCGGGGTGAGCCCTTCGCTGATCGTGAAGCGGTTCGGCACCAAGGAGGCCCTGTTCAACACGGTCGCCGACTTCGGGGCGGCCGCCGACGCCCTGTTCGCCGCCCCCCTGCCGGAGCTCGGGCGCCACCTGGTCCTGACCATGGTCGACCTCCGCGAGCGCTTCGGCGGGGATCCGCTGCTGCGGGTGGTGTTCTCCCTCGGCATCGAGGACGAACGCACCCTGCTGCGGGCGCGTTTCCGCGAGCAGGTCACCGACCGGCTGGCCGGACGCCTGGCGGGGCCGGACGCGGCGCTGCGGGCCGAGCTGATCGCCGGCCAGCTGCTGGGGCTCGGCGCCACCCTGAGCCTGCACCGCCCGGACGGGGCGGGCGCGCACGCGAGCGCCGAGCGCCTGGCCGACCTGTACGCCCCGGGCCTCCAGCGCCTGGTCGACACCGCCTGACGCCCGGCGCCCACGGCCCCGCCCCGGACGGCCACGCCGGAAACCCCCACCGGAAGTCCCCCCGGACGGCCTCGGCGGGCCGTCCGGCGTGCGGTCTCTCAGGCCGCTTCGAAGCCGGTGACCAGGGCGCGCGGGAGGTACTCCGTGTCGGTCGCCGGCAGCCAGCCGTGCGTCCGGTAGGCGAGCGCGGCCAGGGCGAGCGGCAGCAGCGGCAGGAGGGTGCGCGGCCGGGTGACGGGGCCGGGCTGGGCGCTGTGGTGCAGCAGCAGCGCGGCCAGCTCGGCCTCGAAGGCCTCGCGGTCGCCCGCGGCCACGGCGCGCAGCACCCGCAGCCCCACGGCGTCGGGCCGCCCCAGGAGCCCCTCGGCGCTTTCCCCGCCCGCGCGGACGCGTATCCGCTCCAGTCCGGCGTCGATGGCGGCGAGCCTCGCCCGGTCGCTCGGGGGGTACGCGTCGTCCTCGTCCCCGGTGTCCCCGACGACCTGGGCCAGGAAGCCCTTGACCAGTTCCGTCGTGGGGTCGCCCGGGGCGTTCCCGTCCCACTCCTGGCGGGCGAAGTGGAAGGCCTCCCCGTGCGACGGGACGGTGTCGGCGAGGACCGCGAGGCAGAACGCGTCGTTCCACTCCCAGGCGCTGACCCCGTCCAGGGCGTCGCGCTCGCCGCCGGGCCGGTAGCTCATCCCGAAGTTCACGTGGTCGAGGAAGACGCTGAAGGAGTCGTACGTGTGGTAGGCGGCGTACGAGACCGCGCCGGCGGCGGCCGCGGCCGCGTCCTTCAGGTAGGCCTCGGCCTGCGGGGTGTCGAGGGCCGGCGTCCCGAGGGAGAGCGCCCCCAGGTGGTCGAGGAGGTCCTCGGCGAGCCGCTGCCACTCGTACGTGGCCATCGGGCCGCCCCGCGACATCGTGCGGACCTGTGCCCCGAACCGGTTGTCGAAATCCTCCAGGGCCGCCGCGACAGCCGCTCCGTCCACCTGATGACGCTCTATCCGCACCGCACCGCTCCTTGATCACCGACTGTCCCCCCAGCCTAGGGCCCGGGTCTGACAGCGGCGGACGGGCCGTCAGGTGCCGTGCGGCGGGGGCGGCAGCGGCGGGAGGGCCGGCTCGTCCAGCCAGGCGGCGCAGAGGCCGTCGGTCGGCCGGGACGCGTAGCGGGCGGCGTGGGCGGTGAAGGCGGCCGTGGTCACCACGCCGTGGCGGTGCTCGACGGCCCAGTCGCGCAGCATCCGGAAGAAGGCCTGGTCGCCCAGGGCGCAGCGGAGCGCGTGGACGGTCAGGCCGCCGCGCTCGTAGAGGCGGTCGTCGAACATCAGCTTGCGGCCCGGGTCGGACAGGCGCAGGTCCTGCGGCCGGGAGGCGAGGAGGCGGTGCGCGGCGGCGGCCCGTTCGTGGGCGGTGCGGCCGCCGGAGCGTTCCGACCAGAGCCATTCCGCGTACTTGGCGAAGCCCTCGTTGAGCCAGATGTGGCGCCAGTCGGCGATGGTCACGCTGTTGCCGAACCACTGGTGCGCGAGTTCGTGGGCGATGAGCCGCTCCGAACCCCGGGCGCCGTCCACGTGGTTGGCGCCGAAGGTGGACAGCCCCTGGGCCTCCACCGGGACGTCCAGTTCCTCGTCGGTGACGACCACCGTGTACTCGCCGAAGGGGTAGGGCCCGAACAGCTCCTCGAACAGCCGCATCATGGCGGGCTGGCGGGCGAAGTCGTGGCTGAAGCGCGGCAGCAGGTGCGCGGGGACGTGGGCGTGCTGGGGGACGGCGCCGGGCCCGGCGCCGTCCAGTGCCACGGTCCGGTACAGGCCGACGGACAGGCCCACCAGGTAGCTGGAGGTGGGCGCGGGCTGCTCGTACACCCAGGTGGTGGTGCTGGCCCCGGTGGTGCGCGTGAGCAGCCGGCCGCCGGCCGCGACGGTGTACGCGGAGGGCGTGTTGAGGGAGAGGTGGTAGGAGGCCTTGTCGGCGGGCCGGTCGTTGCACGGGTACCAGGAGGGCGCGCCGACCGGCTGGCTGGCGACCAGCGCGCCGTCGGCCAGCTCCTCCCAGCCGATGCCGCCCCAGGGGCTGCGCACCGGCTTGGGGTTGCCCGACCAGTGCACCTCGACGGTGAACGCGGCGCCGGCGGGCAGCGGCCGGGCGGGCCGGATCCGCAGCCGGCCCGCCCGGTGGGTGTGGTGCGGGGCGCGGCCGTCGAGCAGGACCCGTCCCAGCCGGAACCCGGCCGCCAGGTCGAGCTGGAACTCGGCCAGGGCGGCCGGGCCGGCGATGGCGTTGATCCGGGCCCGGCCGGTGAGCCGGTTGGGGCCGGGGCGGTAGTCCAGGGCGAGTTCGTAGCGGTGCGCGTGGTAGCGCGGGTCGCCGTTCCCGGGGAAGTACGGGTCCGGTGCCGGTGTCTGCTGGCCGCTCACTGCCCTGTCCGCTCCCTGTCCGTGCTCGTCCGGGGTGCCGCCGTGCCGTCCTGGCGCCGGCCGGGGAGGGCGGGTTCAGGAACGCCACGCCTCGATCGGGTTGCCCAGCCAGCGGGTGCCGTCGGGGACGGATTCCCCGGCCATCACGAGGGAGGCGGGGCCCACCGCGGCGCGGGCCCCGATCGTGCTCCCGGGCAGGACGATCCCGCCCGGGCCCAGGGTGGCGCCCTCGCGCAGCACCACAGTATCCGTCCGCAGGATCCGGTCGTGGAAGAGATGCGTCTGCAACACGCAGCCCCGGTTCACGCTGACGCCGTCGCCGAGGGACACCAGGTCCGTTTCGGGCAGCCAGTGGCTCTCGCACCACACCCCGCGTCCGATCCGGGCGCCGAGCCCGCGCAGCCACAGGGTCAGCAGCGGGGTGCCGGGCACGGATCCGGCCAGCCAGGGCACGGCCAGGACCTCGACGAAGGTGTCGGCGAGCTCGTTGCGCCAGACGAACGCGCTCCACAGCGGGTGCTGCCCCACCCGGTGGCGGCCCACCAGCAGCCACTTGGCGGCCACGGTGAGCACGCAGGCGGCCGCCCCGGCGGCGAGCAGGACCGCTCCCGACAGCAGCGCGGCGCCCCCGGCACCCAGCCGGGCGGCCAGGGCGCAGAGCGCCGCCCCGCTCAGCACGGCCAGCGCGGCCGAGCAGAACACCGGGACGATGCGGCAGAGTTCGACCAGGCCGCGCGCCCACAGCAGCCGCGCCGGCGGCTCGTAGGTGCGGCCGTGGTCGGCGGCCGCCGCGGAACGGGGCAGCCGGACCGGCGGCAGGCCCAGGTAGGAGCCGCCCTTCTTGGCCTTCTTGGGCGTGGCGGACAGCACCCCGACGAGGCCGTCGTCGGGCACCCTGCGGCCGGGCGCCGTCATGCCGGAGTTGCCGAGGAAGGCCCGGCGGCCGATCCGCGAGGGCCCGATCCGCACCCAGCCGCCGCCGAGTTCGCAGGGGGCGGTCAGGGTGTCGTCGGCGAGGAACGCGCCGTCGCCGACGGTGGTGAGGCTGGGCAGCCCGAGGACGGTGGAGACCTCCGCGCGGCGGCCGACGCGCATGCCGAGCAGCCGCAGCCACACGGGGGTGGCCAGTGCGGCGTACAGCGGAAAGAGCGTGTCCCGGGCCAGGTCCATCAGCTGGGTGACCGCCCAGGCCTGCCAGCCGGTCCGGCTGTGCGTGGGATGGTGGCCGCTGCGCAGCCCGAGGCTGAGCAGGCGTACGCAGACCAGCACGAGCAGGGCGTAGGCGAGCCCGTAGACGAGGGCCCCGGGCACCACGGCGAGCAGCGCCCCGCGCAGGGCCGGGCCCCGGCCCGCGCCGGCCGGCACGAACCGGCCCGCCACCAGCAGGGCGGGCACGGCGGCGGCCAGGGGCAGGGCCGTGAGGCCGACGCCCGTCGCCCCGTACATGGCCCGCCACCGCAGCGGGCGCGGCGGGCGCTGGCGGGGCCAGTCGTGCTTGGCCCGCCCGAGCTTCACGGCGGGGGCGCCGGCCCACCGCTGGCCGGTCGGGACCTGCCCGACGACGGCGGAACCGGGGGCCACCTCGGCCCGCTTGCCGACCCGCGCCCCGGGGAAGAGCAGGCTGCGGGTGCCGACGACCGCTCCGGCGCCGACCCGGACCGGGCCGATCACGAGCTGGTCGCCGTCCAGCCAGTGCCCGCGCAGGTCCACCTCCGCCTCGACGGCGCAGCCGCGGCCGAGCCTGAGCAGGCCCGTGACCGGGGGCAGGGAGTGCAGGTCCACCTCGGGCCCGACCCGGGCGCCGAGGGCCCGCGCGTAGCGTTCCAGCCAGGCCCCGGTGAGGGAGGTCGCCCCGGCGCACTCGGCGAGCCGCTCGGCGGTCCACAGCCTCAGGTGCACGCTCCCGCCCCGCGGGTGGCGTCCGGCCCGCACCCCGCGCAGCAGCAGGCGCGCCCCGCCGGCGGCGATCGCGAGGCGGCCGGGCGGGCTGAGCAGCGCTACCGCTCCGGCGGCGACGAGCCACCAGGAGGCGGTGGGCGCCCACGGGTAGGGGCCGAGCCGGTGCAGGACGTTGCCCAGGGCGAACAGCACCACCGTCCAGCGCAGGCCGGCCAGGGTGAACAGCGGGAGCAGCAGCAGCGACTGGACGATCCGGGTGCGGCGCGGGACCGGGGCGACGGTGCGGGGCGCCTCGTCCTCGCGTACCGATTTCTCCAGCCGCCGGGCCAGTTTGCGCAGCACGGGCTGCTGGTAGACGTCGAGGACGGCGGCGCCCGGGTAGCGGGTGCGCAGCAGGCCGGCGAGCCGGGCGGCGGCGAGGCTGCCGCCGCCGATGGCGAAGAAGTCGTCGTCGGCGCCGGTCACGGGCACGCCCAGGGCCTCGGCCCACTGTTCGGCGAGCCAGGCCTCCGTGCCGTGGAGTTCCCCGGCGGGAGCGGTGTCCGCGGCGCCGGGCAGCGGCCAGGGCAGGGCGTCGCGGTCCACCTTCCCGGAGGTACGGGTGGGCAGGGCGTCGACGGGGGCGAGCAACGGGACGAGCGCGGCGGGCAGTTCGGTGCGCAGCCGGGCGAGGGCCGCCGCGTGGTCCCAGCCGTCCTGGGTGACGAGGTAGCCGACGAGGAGCTGGTTGCCGCCGCGCGCGGTGCGGACGGCGGCGGCCGCGCCGGCGACCGCGGGCAGGGCCTGGAGCGCGGCGTCGACCTCGCCGAGTTCGATGCGGCGGCCGCCGAGCTTGACCTGTTCGTCGCCGCGCCCGAGGAAGACCAGCCCTTCCGGTTCCGCCCGCACGAGGTCGCCGCTGCGGTAGGCGCGCGGCCAGCCGAGGGAGGGCAGCGGCGCGTACTTCTCGGCGTCCTTGGCGGGGTCGAGGTAGCGGGCCAGTCCGACGCCGCCGATCACCAGCTCTCCGCTGCCGCCCATCGGCACCGGCTCACCGGCCCCGTCGACGACGGCGAGTTCCCAGCCGGCCAGCGGCAGGCCGATCCGCACCGGCTCCTCGTCGGTCAGGAGGCAGGCGCAGGCGACGACGGTGGCTTCGGTGGGCCCGTAGGTGTTCCAGACCTCGCGGCCTTCGGTGACCAGGCGCCGGCTCAGCTCGGGCGGGCAGGCCTCGCCGCCGAAGACCAGCAGCCGGACCTCGTCCAGGTGTTCCGGTTCCCAGAGGGCGGCCAGGGTGGGGACGGTGGAGACGGCGGTGATCTCCTGGTCCACCAGCCAGGGGCCGAGGTCGGCGCCGCCGCGGACCTGTGAGCGCGGGACGGGTACGAGGCAGGCACCGTGGCGCCAGGCCAGCCACATCTCCTCGCAGGAGGCGTCGAAGGCGACGGACAGGCCGGCCATCACCCGGTCGCCGGGGCCGAGCGGCTCGTCGGCGAGGAAGAGGGCGGCTTCGGCGTCGACGAAGGCGGCGGCGCTGCGGTGGGTGACGGCGACGCCCTTGGGCTTGCCGGTCGAGCCGGAGGTGAAGATGATCCACGCGTCGTCGCCGGGCGCGGGCGGGGCGTTGCGGACCCGCCCCTGCGCGCGGGGGCCGGTGACCTCGATGCCGGGGCCGGCGCCCAGGACGGCCCGGACCCCGGCCTCGGCGAAGACCAGCCGGGCCCGTTCGTCGGGGTCCTCGGCGTCGACGGGTACGTAGGCGGCTCCGGCCGCGAGGACCGCGAGGACGGACACGTACAGGTCGTTGGTCCCGGAGGGCACCCGTACGCCGACCCGGTCGCCGGGTCCGATACCGCAGGCGGCCAGGACCCGGCGCCGGCGCTCGACCTCGGCGGCCAGGGCCCGGTAGGTCAGCCGGGCGCTGCCGTCGTCGAGGGCGGGCTCGTCGGGGTGGGCGCGTACGGAGGCGGCGAACACGTCGATGAGGGTGCGGGGCGGGGCGGGCGGCCCGGCGGAGAAGCGGGCGGACTTGGCGGCCGCGCCCGCTTCCCGTGCCGTTTCCGGCTCCGTTTCCGTTTCCGCGTCCGGTTCCGCTTGCGCGTCCGGTTCCGTTCCCGGTTCCCGCGCTCCGTCCCGCTCCTCCCCGTCCTCGTCGAGCAGATCGAGTTCACCGTGCCCTGGTGTGATTGCCATCGGCCCTCGCGTCTCGTTCCGGAAGCGTCCGGAGCGCGGAGGCTCGCGTTCCGGCGCCGGACAGCCCATCAGCGTAGTGCGGCGACGGGGCGATTCCGGTCGAAGCGCCGGGTGTGGCCGGATCACACCGCCCTTCGGGTGGTGGCCGGACGTGTCGGCCGCCCGGCACCGGCGGCCGTTCGCGATGCTGGGCCGGGCGCGGCAGCAGGGCGACGGCCGGCCTCCCGCACGGCGACAAGGAGAACGGCATGCCGACGGACTCGGTCGGACGGTTCCTGACGGCCCTGGACCCCGGGCACCGGGAGGCCGTCGAGGCCAGGCCGCGCGAGGAGCAGGAGCGGCTCGCGGCGGCCTGGGAGGAGGAGCTGGGGGTGGACGACGAGCTCGACACCCTGGACGAGCTGTCCCCGCCCGCGGCCGAGGCGGAGGCGGCCCGGCGGGTCATGGAGCGCGAGTCCTGACTCCCCGGGCCGCGCCGCCACGGCGCCTTGGCCCTCAGCAGCCGAGGGTGACCTCGTGGACGACGGGCCTGGCCGCCCAGGGGAACGAGGCGACGCCGAAGGTGGCGCGCACGGTCGATCCGCAGGGGGCGGAGGCGGCCTCCCCGGGTATCGCGAGGGTCGAGGAGGTGAAGACGACCGGCGCTCGCCGGGTGACGGGGGCGCCGCCGCCGGCCACCTCGACGGACAGGGTCGTCAGCAGTTCCTTGGGAGCCGGGGCCGGGCTGCCGGGAGAGGGCGGGCCGGCGAGCGCGACCGTGCCGTAGAACTCGACGGTGGTGCCCGTGACTTCGGCGCACACCCGGGTGGAGAGGCCGGCCTGGAGGCCGGAGGGTCCGCAGGAGGTGACCGTCGTCGTCGGGGTCTCGGGGGTGTCGGCGAAGGCGGGGGCGGCCGTCAGGGCGGTGAGGCCGGCGGCGCCGGCGGCCAGGAGGGCTAAGCGGTTCATCGGAATCTCTCCAGGGGTGGTGGTCATGGGTCGCCGTCCGGGGGCGGCGTTCGGCTCACCGGACGGACGCGTCTTATGTCATGTGATATTTCACATGACATAAGAATGCAAGGTGATCACGAGTTGAACCGGACACACCCGTTCCATGACGACTCCTCCGTGCACCGTACGCTTCCGGCCAGTGCAAACGGATCGAACGGAGAACAAGGTGCGCAGGCCAGGGCGGGGATTGGGGATCACTGCACTCGTGCTGCTGATGGCCGGATTGCTGATGGTGGCGGGGGGTGCGCTGGTCCCCAGGCTGCTGTACCGGGCGGCGACGTACGCCGCATCGGCCATGGAACCGACGTACGCCAGGGGCGACCTGCTGCTGTTCCGCAAGGACCCGGGCGAGGTGCGGCGCGGGGACGTGGTGCTGGTGACGGTGGGCCCCGTGGACGGCGAAGAGGACCCCGGGGGGCCGGTGGTCGAGCGGGTCGTGGCCGTGGGCGGCGACACCATCGCGTACGAGCAGGGCGCGTCCCGCCTCACGCTCAACGGCCGACCCCTGGACGAGCCGTACGTGAAGGACGCCGACCCCACGGCGGGTACGGCGGGCCCGTTCTCGGTGACCGTCCCGCCGGGACGCGTCTTCCTGCTCGGCGACAACCGCGTCAACTCGGCTGATTCCCGCTACCGCCTGGGGACGCAGCCCGGCGGCACCGTCCCGGTCGGCCAGGTGCTCGGGGTGGCCCTCCCGGAGGAGGAGACCCTGCGGACCGGCGTCCTCTTCGGCTGGCTGATCATCGCCGGCGTGCTGGCCCTGCTGGCGTTCGTCGTCCTGGGCGTCCTGTGGCTGGTGGCCCGCCGACGGCGGCCGGCCGTGCAGGGGCCGGTCTGGGGGACGACGGCGGTGGAACCGCCCGGCCCGCCGCTGCGGTAAGCGGCGCCGGGCGCGTCCTGGCCGCCGTCAGGGCGTCATGGCGTCACGGGGTCCAGCCCGGGTCGCGGCCGCTGAGCCCGAGCGTGCGGGCCAGCAGCGGCGCCCCGTCCGGCACCGGCACGACGGGGCCGAAGACGCCCGCGCCGCCGCCGGCCTCCTGCGCGGCCGCCCACAGGAAGGCGTGGGAGGCGTGCAGCGCGGCGGCGTCCGGGGCGTAGTCCTGGCCGGTGGCCCGGGCCAGGTCCCAGCCGTGCACCACCAGCTCGTCCGCCGCCACCGCGGCGGCGACGGCGCCGGGCAGGTCCACACCGCCCGCGCGGGTGGTCCCGGTCCAGGCGGCCGGATCCTCCCAGGCCGCGGCCAGCTCGGCGAGGGCCCGCGGGATCCGCTCGCGCCAGTCGGCGGGCAGCCGGGGCGGGGCCGCGTCGGGGGGCGTGCCGGTCGTGGGGCCGAGTTCCTTGCGGGCGGCGTCGCGGAAGGCGACGGCCAGGCCCGCGAGATGGCCCAGCAGGTCGCCGACCGCGTACGCGGGGCAGGGCGTGGGCCCGGCGAGCACGTCGTCGGGTACGCCGGAGACGAGGCGGGCCACGAGGGCCGCCTGCGGTCCGAGGTCGAAAGCCGTCGTACTGCTGGTCACCGGGAGCTCCTTCCGTGGCGCACGGGTCTGCAGGGTAGACCGGCGGCGTGGCCGGAACTCATCGGACATGCCCGGGGCGGCTGCGCCCGGCCCTGGGAGGCGGCCACGCGCGGGGCGGCATAGGATGCGGGCCGGGCGGGCCGTAGCGCAGAGGTCGTCGCGCGCGGTCTCCAAAACCGCGAGGACGCCGGTTCGAATCCGGTCGGCTCCGCCCGCACTCCGCACTCCGCGCACCCCGCCTCCGTTCCCCCGCCAGGGCCCGGCTCATCCCGTCTGCGCCCCCGTCCGCGAGGGCAACGGCGCGCCGAGTTCCGCGAGTTCCGCCTCGGTCAGCTCCAGGCGGACGGCCCCGGCCGAGTCGGTGATCGAGGCCGGGCGGCTGGCGCCCGGAAGGGGGATCACCGCCGGGGAACGGGCGAGGAGCCAGGCCAGCGCGACCCGCTGGGGGCTGACCCCGTGTCCGGCGGCGACGCGGTGGAAGGCGGTACCGGCGGAGGCCGGGCCCGAGGGGCCGTCGAGGGAGCTGCGCGAGATGCCGCCGAGCGGGCTCCAGGGCAGAAACACCAGGCCGAGTTCGGTGCAGATCCGCAGCTGGGGCTCGCTGTCGCGGACGGCGGGCGAGTACTGGTTCTGCACCGAGACGAGGCCGTCGCCGAGGATCGCGTACGCCTCGCGGATCTGGCCGGTGGTGACGTTGGAGATGCCGGCGGCGCGGATCGTCCCGGCGTCGAGGAGCTCGCGCAGCGCGCCCACGGACTCCGCCCAGGGGACGTCCGGGTCGGGCTTGTGCAGCTGGTACAGGCCGATCGCGTCCAGGCCCAGCCGGCCGGCGGACGCCTGCGCGGCCCGTTTGAGGTGCTCCGGGGTGGCGGTGACGGTCCAGCTGCCGTCGCCGGGGCGGCCGCGGCCGCCCTTGGTGGCGATCAGGACGCCGGAGGTGTCGCCCCCGTACCGGGCCAGGGCGCGGGCGACCAGCCGTTCGTTGTGGCCCTCTTCGCCGGCGTGCCAGTGGTAGCTGTCGGCGGTGTCGATGAGCGTGACACCGGCGTCGAGGGCGGCGTGGACGGTGGCGACGGCCCGCCTCTCGTCCGGGCGGTGCTCGATCGACAGGGGCATGGCGCCCAGGCCGATGGCGCCGACGGTGGTGCCGGCGAGGGGGCGCTGCGGGTT
This sequence comes from Streptomyces sp. NPDC001594, assembly GCF_042893675.1. NCBI lineage: Bacteria > Bacillati > Actinomycetota > Actinomycetes > Kitasatosporales > Streptomycetaceae > Streptomyces > Streptomyces sp. NPDC001594. The sequence continues at coordinate 492,709 of NZ_JBIAVB010000001.1, forward strand.
CGTCATGGCGGTGGGTGTTCCTCAGGCGGTGGGGACGGCGGCTTCGGCGAGGGCGTCGGCGAGGGCTTCGGAGACGGCGCCCGGCAGCCAGTCGGCGGTGTGGGAGAAGGCGAAACCCAGTCCCTTCGCACGGGCGTTGCTCATGGCGTAGTGGCGCTCGAAGGAGAACGGGGACGCGGGCGCGGCGGCGGTGGTCGGCTGATAGCGGGGTTCGCGCCCGGTCTGCGCGGCGACGGCCGCGGTGAGGGCGTGGACGTCGAGCGGGCCGTCGGAGCAGGCGTTGAGGGGGCCGCCGAAGTCGGCCTCGGTGGCGGCCCAGTGCAGCAGCTCCGCCAGTTCCGCGAAGTGGATGAACACCGTCGGCAGGGGGCGGGCGTGTACGGCGACCGGTTCACCGGCGTTGACCCGGCGGGTGTAGTGGGCGAGGCGGCCGGTGAACTCCCGTGCTCCGCCGCCCAGTACGTGCGCGCTGCGTACGGAGGCGAACGTGAAACTGCCGGCGCCGGTACCGCCGGCGCGGGTGAGGACGGCCTCCGCCTGGCGCTTGCCCTCGGCGTAGTGGGACTCCAGGTACGCGGCGTCGTGCCAGGGCAGGCCGAGGTCCACCGTCCAGGTCGTCGGGTCGACGGTCTCCTCCGGCACCGGGGTGTCCGCCGGTACGGGCACCAGCGCGGCCGTCGCCGGGTCGTAGACCTCGATGGTGGAGGTCATCACGTACCGGCGGGTGCGGCCGGCGAAGACCCGGGCGGCGATCGCGGCCTGCACGGGCGTGTAGCAGACCTGGTCCACGACCACGTCGAAGGTGCGGGGGCCCAGGGCGGCGAGGAGGGCTGCCTCGTCGTCGCGGTCGACGACGAGGTGCTCGACTCCGGCGGGCGGGCGGCCGGAGCCGCGGTTGATCACCGTGACCTGGTGGCCGGCCGCCCGCAGCCGCTGGACCAGGAGCTTTCCGAAGTACCGGCTTCCGCCGATGACGCAGATCCTTTGCATGCCCTCACTCTGCCGATCCGTCGTGATCAGCAGAAGTGGCGGGTTGGTGGACGCGTGTTAAGCAGAACTGATGACCGGCGACCCACACGGACGGTCAGGCGCGCACGGGCGGTCAGGCGCGCACGGGCGGTCAGGCGCGCACGGCCTCCGGGACGCGGACCCTGCGGGCGTGGAGGACGTGGGCGCCCAGGGGCAGCGGGGTCCGGCCGTGCAGGCTCAGGCCCGCGTCGGCCAGCAGGCGGGCGTAGTGGTCCTCGCGGCGTTCGCGGCCTCCGGTGTTGCAGAGCATGTGCAGGTCCCAGGCGGTCGCCGCCGAGGGGGAACCGTCGGCGGGCAGCAGGCGTTCCACGATCAGCAGGTCGGCGTGGGCGGGCATCGCGCGGGCGCAGTGGCCGAGGATCTCCCGGCAGCGGTCGTCGTCCCAGTCGTGCAGGACCCGGGCCAGGACGTACACGTCGCCTCCGGCGGGGACGTCGGCGAAGTCGCCGGTGCGGTACGCGCAGCGCGCTCCGCAGCCCGCGGCGTCGAGCAGGCGGCGGGCCGTGGCGACGGCGTGCGGGCGTTCGAGGAGGACGCCGCGCAGGCCCGGGTGGGCGGTGAGGACTTGGCGGAGCAGTTCCCCGTTGCCTCCGGCGACGTCCACGACGGTGGCGGAGGCGGGCGCGTGGGCCGCCGCGGTGAGCACCGGGTGCGCGGGCAGCGGCTGGAACATGCGCGAACTCGCGGCCATCGAACGGTCGAAGAGGTCGGCGAGTTCGGGATCGCGGGCGAAGTGGTCGAAGTGGTTCTCGCCGTGGAGGTGGTCGAAGCCGGGCTGCCCGGTCCGTACGGCGTGGTCGAGTTCGCCGAAGGAACGGTAGAAGGGCCCGCCGTACATCAGGGCCAGAGGGCGCATGGACGCGGGCGCGTCCGCGCGCAGCAGGGCGCCGAGTGCGGTGAGGCGGAAACCTTCCTCCGGGCGGCCCCCGTGGCGCTCCCCGTGGCGGTCCTCGGGATGCCCCTCGGGGTGGTCCTCGCGGGTCACGGCGCCCAGCATCTCCAGGTAGCGCAGGAGGGTGGCGAGGCCGCGGGGGTGGGTGCCGGTCAGCCGGGCGAGGTCGGCGGCGGGGCGGGCGGTGCGGGTGTCCATGGCCTCGGGCAGACCCAGCCGGGCGAAGGAGGCGAGGGCTTGGGTGGTCCAGGCTCCGGTGAGCAGCTGAAGGAGCGTTTCGGCGGGCGGGCGTTCGGCCGACCCGGGGTGCGGGCGGCCCTCGGGGTGGTCCAGGTGGGCCGCGAGGGAGTCGCGGTGGTCGCCGTGGGCGTAGAGCTCCAGCCGCCGGTAGCCGCTGACCCCCTCGGCGGGGGTGGTGAAGTACAGGACGGTGCCGTTCTCGTGCGGGTTGTAGCCGCCTCCGTCGGGGCGGGCTCCGTGGCGGGCGAGGATGGCGCACAGGCCGCGCAGGACCAGCGGGTCGGGGTGGTCGACCTCGAAGCCGAGGTGTGCCTCGTGGCCGCCGGTCCGTTCGGCGGCGGCGACCGGCTCCAGGCGGGAGTGCGGGGGCACGGTCAGGGCGAAGACCTCCACCGCGCGGCGTTCACCGTCGGCTCCGCGCACCTGGGGGCGCAGGATCCGCACGTCGAGGTCGGCTGCGGCCAGGCGGTGGCGGCGGGCGAGGCGTTCACGGACGACGACGCTGGGGTGGGAGGGGCTGTCCGCCGTCAGACCGCAGTCCGTGAGGCGGGCCCGCAGGGTCGCCTCGTCCGGCGGGAAGACGAGGATCCCGGCATGGGCGAAGTGGCAGTGGCCGGCCAGCGCCCGCAGGTCCGGACCCTCGATGCCGGGCAGGAGGAGCGGGAGGAGGGAGGCGCTGTCGTGCTCGCGGACGAATGCCGCCGCGGCGCACAGGCGGGCCGTGTCGTCCCGCAGCACCGTTTCGTCGTGGAGCGTCATCGTCGTCATCGTGGGTGTGTCCTCAGGGGCTGGGGGAGTCAGATCAAGGCAGGGCGCATCGGGGCACGACCCATCGGGGCGAGGCATGCCGGAGCCGGGCGGAGCGGGGCAGGGCGAGACGGGGAGAGAGCGGCGGGGTCAGACGCCGACGTAGTTCTCGGCGAACCAGTCCTGGTGCACGCGTGAGGTGCGCAGCGAGGCGATACGGGAGCGGCGCAGACCGGCTTGGAAGAACGATCCGCCGCCACCCTCGGCTTCGGCGTCCGAGTGCAGCAGGCGGGTCATCCAGCCGGTGAACTCCTGCGCTCTCCAAATGTGTTCGAGGCAGCGGTCCGAGTAGGCGTCGAGTCCCGTGGTGTCGCCCCGGGTGAGGGCGTCCAGGAGTGCTCCGCCCAGGATCTCGGCTTCCAGGACGGCGAGGTTGGCGCCCTTCGCGGCGGCCGGGGCGAGCAGGCTCGCCGCGTCGCCCGCCAGGAAGAGCGAGCCGTGGCTCAGCGGCTCGATCACGTCGCAGGCCAGGTCGAAGAGGCCGCGTTCCAGCAGCGGGCCCCGGTGCAGGGGCCCGTGGTCGGCGGCGCCCATCCGCAGGTCGAGCTCGTCCCAGATCCGCTGCTCGGACCAGGCGTCGGCGGCAGCGCCGCGCCGCCACTGGAGGTAGTAGCGGGTCACCTGCGGGGTGCGGGCCATGTGTCCGGCGAACCCGCGGTCGTGGAGGGCGTAGCCGACGGCGTCGAGGCTCGGCGGGGCCTCGGCGAGGAGGCCGAGCCAGGTCACGCCGTGGTCGTGGTGGTGGCGGACGGTGCCCGGGGGCAGGGAGCGGCGGGCCGCGCCGTGTCGGCCGTCGCAGCCGGCGACGTAGCGGGCGGTCCACCGGGCGGGACGGCCGTCGGGGTCGCGGATGGTGACGGACGGCCGGGTGCCGTCGACGTCGTGCACGGCGAGCGCCTCGGTGTCGAAGCGGATGCGCCCGCCGCGGCGCAGGTAGTGCTCCAGGAGGTCGGTGACGAGGTTCTGCTGCGGGTAGACGTGGTGCGCGCCGCCGCTGCCGAGCGCACCGTAGTCGAGCCGGAACGGGCCTTCGGGGGTGCGGAACTCGCAGGTGCCGTGCCGGGCGCCGGAGCGGTGCAGGCCGTCGGCGAGGCCGTGGCGTTCCAGGATGCGGGCGGTGTTCGGGGCGAGGAACCCGGCGCGGGGCCGGGTTCGGACGTGGGAGCGCGAGGCCCGTTCCAGGATGAGGCAGTCGATCCCTGCGGTGAGCAGGAGGTTCCCGAGGACGAGCCCGGCCGGGCCGGCACCGAGCACGAGCACGTCGACTGGGGCGCGTAAGGCGCGCGGTGTCTGGCTTTGCGTCATAGCGGGTGAAGCATAAGCACGCGAAGATCCACGAACCTACGCCGTCCATCCCTTAGCGGGAATAGAGTGACAATCACCCCACCCGCGCCGGGCCCACGACAAGCGGGCCGACACCGCTCTCCCAGGCCACCCGGTAGCGCGCGCCGGGCGTGCGAACACAGGCACGCGCTCCCGCACACGCGCGGGCCTCCCAGGGGGCGGCCAGCCCGCCGGAGCCCCCTCGGGCGGCGCAGGTACCCTCCCCAGGCCGGCCCGGCACCGGAAGGCGTTTGCGAACCGCCCCCCGGCCGCAGGGGCTCCGGCGTAGGCCCGGGCTGCCGGATGAACTCCGCGCACGGCGCCCGGACCGCCGGGCAGGACGAGGAAGTGGCCGCACGCGCCGAGCCCGAGGCGTTCGTCCCTGACAGACGCCGCCACGGAGGCACCCGGGCGCAACCCCGGACCCCGAAGGCGCGCTCGCCGAAGCCGCACCAGGCCAGGCGGCTGCGCAACGGGCGGCGGCCCCGAAGCCCTGCGAGGTGGCGGTGGCCGCAGAGAGCGACGACGGGCGGCCACACCGAACCGGGCGGCATCGAGGACGCGGACGGCGCGGTTGCGGCCGCCGCCCCCCCCAACGAAAACAAGAGGAGCTCACCAAGTTCAGCCGACACAACCTCTCGTGACGGCCCCTCAGCCAGCTACATCCGGAATCCGGACGCCTACGACCTTCCCGGACGGCACCCGGAACACCGCGAGCCAACCACCCACCTCGCCCACCAGGCAGTCAACGATCAACAGCCCGCGGCCCCCCTCCGCCTCCACGCCGACGTCCGGACCGACACACGGAAGAAACGGGGCATTGGACAGCAGCTCCGTGGCGGCGAGCAGGAGGGTCTCGGCCCGATCGGGTGCGACCCGGCGACATGGGGCTGGACATGGAAACTCCCGAGCGGGACAGGCGACGCAGCGAGAAACAGCTGTCTCGTGTAACCCCAGTGCTCACAGATTCGAGCCATCTATTCGACTGGGGTTCACTCCGCCACCCAAGCCGTGTTACACGTGTAACAGCACTAAAACGACCCTTCGAATCCCCGCACCGCTCCCCCACACAAGGAGGGGAAATGACCCAAGCACCTCCCGGAACCCCTACCGGACGGCCCGCCGTCGACCTCGACCTCGCGACTTGGCCGCCGCCCGCCTTCCGCGCCCCGGTCCCGCCGAAGGCCGGACAGAACGGCACCCGCCACTTCGACGGCCTGACCTACGCGGCCACCCTCGGCTACCGCCCGTGCCTGCTCGACGTGCAGGTCCCCGCGGCCACCGCCCCGGTGCCGGCCGTCGTGTGGATCCACGGCGGCGGCTGGCTGGAGGGCGACCGCCGCTATCCGCCGCCGACCGTCTCGGCCGAGCTGCTGCACGGCACCGTCCTGGGTGCGGGGCTCGCACTGGTGAGCGTCGACTACCGGCACAGCCTGGAGGCACCGTTTCCCGCCCAGCTGCACGACGTGAAGGCCGCCATCCGCTACATCCGCCACCACGCCACCGAGCTCGGCATCGACCCTGAACGGATCGGCGTCATGGGCGAGTCGGCGGGCGGTCACCTCGCCGCCCTCGCCGGTCTCGTCCAGCCGGACGGCGGGAACGCGGCCGCCGCGCTGGAAGGCAGTGTGGGTGTCCAGGGCGAAGACAGCGGCGTGCGGGCCGCGGTCTGCTGGTACCCGGCCACGGACCTCGCCGCGCTGCTCGAGCAACCGATGCCGATGCCTCCCGCACCAGACGGCACCGCGTTCCCCGACCCGTTCGCCTCGCTGTTGGGCGGCAGCCGGGACCAGTGGCCGGAGCTCGCCCACACCGCCAGCCCGCTCACTTACGCCGGTGGCGCCACCCCGCCGCCGTTCCTCCTGCTCCACGGAACGCAAGACCACCTGCTGCCGTACCGCCAGAGCGAAACCCTCGCGGAGGCTCTCGAGCAGGCAGGCGGCGAGGTCACCCTGGTGCCGGTGGACGGCGCCGAACACATCTTCCTCGGCAGTCCCGACGTGACACCGCTCGTCACCGAGAGCGTCGCCTTCCTAGCCCGCCACCTGGCCGCCTGACCCGCCCGGCGCCCGCCCAGCGACGCACAACGGGCGCGGGGCCCCGCGTAACGATGCCCCGCGCCCAGCACACCCGCGAGCCACACCCCACGACCCCTCCCGCCGGGCGCTGGCTTCCAGATCCTGCTGACTGCCACAAGCTCGCCCACCCCGGGCACCCGGTGCTCCGGCCCTCAACGACCCGCGACTGTGGTGCAGGGGCGGCCCGCCAGGGGCCCGTACGCGGTGGCCACCACCGCACTCAACGGCCCTGATCCTGTGGCGGGCCTTCAGCTGCCTGATCGTCCGAAGCGCAGATTACACGTGTAGCCCTCGGCGGATAGGGCGGCCGTTCATGACGAACGGCGGTGCACGAGGACGGGCTGCACGCCCCGCACCTGCGGGGGTACACCGCGTTCCACCAGGTCGTGTAGCGCGTCGGCCACCTCGGCGGGAGTCGGAAGGTCAAGCCGTACGGAGGTCAGCGGGGGCTCCTGCAACGCCGACAGCACCAGGTCGTCACAACCGACGACCGCAACGTCCCCCGGTACGGCGACTCCGGCGGCGCGCAGGGCATGCATCAGCAGCGCGGCGTACTCGTCGTTGTAGGCGAACACCCCGTCCAAGCCGACTTCGCGCCAGTTCCCGGCGAGTTCGGCGGCGGACTCGTGGGTGAAGGACAGCTCCAGCGCGCTGACGGTGGCCGTGCTACGGGCGGCGACACCTTCGGCCCCGGCGAGCCGCGGCCTGGCGAAGGTGGCCAGCCCGCGCTCACGCGGCATGACCACACCGAGGCTGCGGCACCCCCGGGAGAGCAGGTGCATCGCCGCCATGGCGCCGATGCGTTCCTGATCGAGATCGATGATGTGGGCGCCCGTCACCTCTCGGGAGGCGAAGGCCATCACCCCACGGACGCCGGCGCGGCTCAGCACGTCCACCGCCTGGCCCGACAGCCCGTCTCCGTCCAGGGCGACGACCGCCGCGGGCCGGAGTTCGGCCCAGGCACGGGCGGCGCTCACCGGATCCGGGAACCGTCCGGCGTGCAGCACGAGGACGTAACCATGGCGCTCCAGCTCGCTCTCCAGGTCGTCGACCCAGGTGGCGACCAGTCGCCCTGCCGCCGAGACGGACGCCGGCATCAGCACGAGATTGCTACGGCCTGCGCGAAGCGAGCGCGCGGCGGCATGCGGCACATAGCCGAGCTGCTGGGCGGCCTCCAGGACCCGGGCGCGCGTGGTGTCGCTGACACGGTGGGCCTGGGTGTTGTTGAGGACGAAGGACACGGTCGCTCGCGACACCCCCGCCAAACGCGCGACGTCCGCGCTCGTGACGACAGCTGGCGCGGTCGGCTCCTGGCCCATGACGTTCCCTGCCCCACTCTCTCGCCTCGCACCCCGGCTCGCCAGGGCCCACTGACAGTTTCCTCCCAGGTTACACGCGTTACCCGAAGCGACCGGACGGATCGAGGAGCCCTTTCAGCCGCGCAGCGGCCTGGAACGTCCATACCGTTGGAGGCTGTCCAGCGGCCCAAAAAGGCGAACGCGCACCATGATCATGGCCTGGCAGGCGCGGGCCGGCCCCGAGCCGTCAGGAGCTCGGGGCCGGCCACGGGCCGCCGTGCCCTCGCGCGCGGCCTCTAGGAGGTTACACGTGTAATTGAGGTAGGGGGGTCTGATCGGGTGCAAAGTTTCGGTAGCGGTCGAAGGTGAAAGGGTGTTCGAGTCGGGCCGACTGCTGTTGCCTCCCTGGCGCCCGGGCCGGCCGCCGGCGGGGGGTCAGGCACAGGTGTCCGTATAGCCTCCGTCGTCGGGGGCGGGGCCCAGTTCGGCCCGGATGCGGACGAGTACCTCGTCCCCGCCGCGCGTGGGTCGGAGCGGCGCCGGGACGGTGGTGGAGAACAGGGCGGAGATCTGTTCGGCCGCTTCGACTGCCGCGGATTCCAGGCCCCGGATCTCGATGGTGATCTCATTCGCGTTCATGTCTCAGGGGAGCGGGCGGCGGCCCGGGTGGTTCCGTCCGCGGCCGCCGGTCACCCGAAGGGACGCGCCGTCGGGGGTTTTCACCCGGTCGGGCCCGGTCGTCGCGGGTCCGGTCCCGCGAATGGCGCAGGATCGGGGCACCGGGCGGGCCGGGAGGCGCGGGAATGTCTAGCGTCGCTGTCACACACATCGGTTCCCGAGGCTTGTGGAGACGACCATGTCCCGTAGAAGGCGGTGGGTGGCCGGCGCCTGCGCGAGTGTGGCCGTGGTCGGGCTGCTCGCCGGCGGAGGGGGCGCCCGCGAGAGCGGGGGTGGTGCTCCGGTGCCGCGGGGGGCGTCCGGGGGCGATGGGTCCGGGGTCGCGGTGGGTGCCTACCTCCACTACGACACGCCCGGCGTGGACCGGATGCAGGGGCTTTCGCGGTGGCTCGGGGGTGCGGAGGTGCGGGCCGGGCACACGTATCTGCCGGGTGACAGCTGGGAGAACATCGAGGGCGCGCCGGAGTCCCTGCGCAGTTGGGCGCGGTGGCGCGGTGAGCGGCGCGACCGGCTGTTCGTGCTGAACGTGCCCATGTTCGAGGGCAACGAGGCGGATGTGCCGGACGAGCGGGTGGCCGAGCTGCTCCGTTCGGGGGCGGAGGGCGAGTTCGACGAGCATTTCCGGCGGCTGGGCCGGCGTCTGGTGGGGCTGGGGTTGCCGGACACGGTGATCGTGCTGGGCTGGGAGATGAACGGCTTCAACTACACGCACCGGTGCCGGCCCGACCCCGAGAGCTGGAAGCGGTACTGGCGGCGGATCGTGGCCGCGATGCGGTCGGCGCACGGCCAGCGGTTCCGTTTCGACTTCGCGCCGAACCGCGGGCCGGACGCGATCGAGTGGACCAGGTGCTATCCGGGGGACGATGTGGTGGACATCGTCGGCATGGACTCCTACGACCAGCCTGCGGGTGATTCGTTCGACGAGATGGTGCGGCAGCCGTACGGGCTGCGGCAGCACGTGGAGTTCGCGAAGGCGCACCACAAGCGGATCTCGTACCCGGAGTGGGGGCTGTTCCGCAACGGTGACAACCCGGAGTACATGCGGCGGATGCTGGCGTGGATCGCCGATCACCGGCCGCTGTACCACAGCATCACGGACTACTGCCCGCACGGTGTGTGGCAGTGCGGTGAGAACCCGCGCTCGGCGCGGGTGTTCCGGGAGTTCCTGTCGCCCCGCCGGAAGGGGCACCCGGCTCCGCCCTTCGCCCCGTAGGGGCTCTGGGGGGCGGGGGGTGTAGGGCCTGGGGGCGGGGGGGCAGTGGGGGCGGGCTCACCTGGGGGGCCGTCCGGGGTGGTTCGGGGGCTTTTCTGCGCGTCGGCCGGGCCCTGTCCGGTGTGGGCGCCCGGGTGATTTTGCGGCCGGGGCGCCCGTCGGCGTGCTCGCGTTCGCGTACCGGTCCGGCGCGATGGTCGGACAAGGTGAAGGAATATCATCTCGGATTGCTTTGCCCAACCGAGATATTTCCCGCCGTGTCCGACACCTCACGCATGGACATTTCGTGCACAATTGGCCGTCGTCGGGAGCCGTAACGCAGTCACCGAGAACACTCGCCATCACGGTTTGTTCCTGTATCTGAATGCGGAGGTATCACGATTGCCGAAACCCCCGAAACGCCGGGAGAGCCATCGCTCTCCGGCCCTCTTCCTCGTCATGTCCGTGACCGCCGCCCTGTTCAGTCCGGCCGCCCCCGCGCAGGCCGCCTCCCTCTATGGCATAAAGGCCGTCGCCGTCGCCGCGTCCAAGAAGGGCGCCCCTTACGTCTACGGCGCCACCGGGCCCGCTGAATTCGACTGTTCGGGCCTCACTCTCTACGCCTTCCGCGTGGCCGGCCTGGTCCTTCCCCGCACGGCGGAGGCCCAGTACGAGAGCACCGACCACATCTCGCGCACCCAGCGCGCCCCAGGAGATCTGGTCTTCTTCCCCACCGGGGGAACCATGAGCCACGTCGGCATCTACGCGGGCCACGACGAGATCTGGCACGCTCCCCGACCCGGAACCCGCGTGCGGCTCGAACGCATCTGGACCGCCACCGCCCGCTACGGCCGGGCCAATTAAGGCGACCGGAAAGAGACTCGCGGAAAATCCCGAGATTCACGACCGTGCCGAAAGAATGAGCTGGTGCTGCGACGCTCCCGCCTTCTCGCACACCCTCCGGCCCGGACGTCGATTCCGCCTGCGCAAGTGCGTGAATAAACACGAGAAAGGGAGTGGGAATGAATGCTGCCCGAATGGAATTGCCGAGGGGGATCTACGAAAATGGCCCCGCCCCGCCGCCCTGCCGTCCGGCCGTCCCGTCGCCCTGTCGAACGGCCGTTTCCGCGCAGGAGTGTGCGGGCCGGCGGCGGGGTTTCACGAGTTCGCCGTGACACGCCGGTGGTCAGGTGAATGCGGGGCGGAAGGGCCGCGTAGGCGGTGTGATCCTGGTTCGACGTCCGTCATCGACTTTGGAGTGACATGCGTATTCGCACTGCGTTCGCCGCCACCGTGCTGGCTGCTGTCGGCATCCTCGGCGCCACGGGTTCCGCCGTCGCCGACGCCAACGCCAGTGGTGTCGCCATCGGCTCCCCGGGTGTCCTGTCCGGGAACGTCGTCCAGGTGCCGATCCACATCCCGATCAACGTGTGCGGCAACACGATCAACGTGATCGGCCTGCTCAACCCGGCGGCGGCCAACACCTGCATCAACGCCTGATCCACGCGGCCCCGCGGCCGCCCAGACGGCCCCGCCCGGCGAGCACCACGTCCGGTCGGGGCCGTCCCGTGCGTCCGGCACGTGCCCCGTGTCCGGCACGTCCGCCGCCCCCGGGGCGCTGTCGGTGCCGCTGGCTAGCCTGGACGGATGACCGAGATGGAGATCGTCGCCGAACAGGGCGAGTGGCGGGGCGGGTTCGAGGAGCGGCTGCTGGCCGGCTACCGGGGTGCGGGGTGCTCGGAGCGCCTGGCCCGGGCGCTGCTGGAACGGGCCGTGGAGGGCATCGAGGACTGGACGCTGGCCACGGACGGCACGGGGTGGGTCGCCGTCGGGGTGGCCGACGAGGGCGGGGTCCGCGTGGGGCGGATCCACGACCTGACGGTGCCGCGGGGCCGCGCGTGGGCCGAGCGGTGGTGTGCGGAGCAGGGGGCCGAGCGGGTGGTCGTCCGTCTCACGGGCGGACCGGGGGCCTTCGCCGACTATCCGGTACGGGGGCAGAACCGGATACGGGCCGTGGCCGAACGGCCGGAGCTGCCCGCGGGTCTGACGGTGCGGCGGCTGCGCGAGGACGAGTACCCCGGCTGGTACGCGCGCGAGGAGGCCGCGTACATCGCGGACATCGTCCGGGCCGGGGCGCTGACGCCGCGGCAGGCCAAGGAGAAGTCCGACCGGGACTTCGCCGAGCAGCTCCCGCAGGGCTACCTGACGCCGGGGCACGCGTTCTACGTGCTGGAGGCGGGCGGCGAGGCGGTCGGCAGCGGCTGGGTCAAGCACGGTTTCCTGCCGGGCGTCACCTTCGGTTTCTCCCTGGAGGTGCATGAGGAGCACCGTGGCAAAGGGTACGGCCGTGCGGCGATGGCGGTGGGCGAGTGGGCGGCGCGGCAGGGCGGTGACGAGGCGTTGATGTTCAACGTCTTCGGTGGCAACGAGGTCGCGATGGGCCTGTACGACAGCACCGGTTTCACCGTGCTGGAGGAGTTCCGCTCCATCGGCCTCTGACGCCGCCGGCGGCTGATGGAGCGGAACGGGGAGGGGTCCTGGCCCTATTCGGGGAGACCCCCGCTCCCGGGGGTGCCCGTGGGCCGGGCCATGAGGGAGTTGCGGTAGGAGTAGCCGAAGTAGATGACCAGGCCGACGAGGAACCAGACCACGAAGCGGATCCATGTCTCGACGCGCAGGTAGGTGATGAGCCAGATCGAGGCGATGACGCCGACGGCGGGCAGGACGGGCATCAGCGGGGTGCGGAAGGAGCGGGGCAGGTCGGGGCGCTTGTAGCGGAGCACGATGACCGAGGTGCACACGACGGCGAAGGCGAGCAGGATGCCGATGTTGGTGAGTTCGGCCGCCTCGCCGATCGGTACGAAGCCCGCGATGGCGGCCGAGGCCACGCCGACGATCCAGGTGACCCGGGTGGGGACGTGGCGGATGGGGTGGGTCTTGGCGAACCAGCGCGGCAGCAGTCCGTCGCGGCTCATCGAGAACCACACGCGGGTCACGCCGAGCATGAAGGTGAACATCACGGTGAGGATGCCGATGATGGCGCCGACGGCGATGATGTCGGCGACGACGGGCAGCCCGGCGGCTTTGAAGGCGGTGGAGAAGCCGCTTTCCGGGTCGATGTCGGTGTACTTCTGCATGCCCGTCAGGACCAGGCAGGCGAGGACGTACAGCACCATGGCGATGGCGAGGGAGTAGAGGATCGCCCGGGGCATGTGCCGTTGTGCGTCCTTGGATTCCTCCGCGGCGGTGCTCATCGCGTCGTAGCCGAAGACGGCGAAGAAGACGGTGGCCGCGCCGGTGAAGGCGCCGCCCACGCCGAAGGGGAAGAAGGGGCTGTAGTTGCCGGTCTTGATGTGGAAGAAGCCGACGACGATCACGAGCAGCACCACCAGCACCTTCAGGCCGACCACGATCGTCTCGAAGCGGGCCGCGTTCTTGATGCCGAGGGTGAGCAGGTAGGCCGTGAAGAGGCACAGGACGGCGGCGATGAGGTCGAAGCGGTGTCCTGGTCCGGTGCCCGGGGCTCCGAGCATCCAGGTGGGGAGGGAGGCGCCGGTCTCCTCCAGGAGGAAGTTGAAGTAGCCGGAGATGCCGATCGCGACGACGGCGACGATGGCCGTGTACTCCAGGAGCAGGTCCCAGCCGATGAACCAGCCGGCCAGTTCGCCGAGGACGGCGTACCCGTAGGTGTAGGCGGAGCCGGCTTTGGGGATCAGGCCGGCGAACTCGGCGTAGGAGAACGCGGCGGCGGCACTGGCGATGCCGGCGATGAGGAAGGAGACCAGTACGGCCGGGCCGGCGACGCCGTTGGCGACCGTTCCGGCGAGGGTGAAGATGCCCGCGCCGATGATGCCGCCGACGCCGATGGCGGTGAGCTGCCACAGGCCGAGGGTGCGGGTGAGGCGTTCGCTGGGGGCCCCTTCGGGCTCGTCGATGTGCTCGATCGGCTTGCGACGGAACGCGCCCCGCGTTGACCACACGGCGGTCATGTGCCTTCCTTTCCGCCGGGGATGACGAGCACACATCATCCCGAAACCGTCGCCGTTGCGGAACTAGGCGCTCCGGGCTGCCGCCCGCGCCTGTGGCCCGGGACGGCCGCCGCCCCCGGCCGCGCGGGCGGCCGGGGGCGGGACACGGAAGGGGGCGGGCACCTCAAAGGGGAGGCCTCAAGGGGGCGGGCACCTCAAGGGGCGGTAGGGGTCAGGCGTTCAGGACGCCGGTGCCCAGGAGGCCGAAGAGGAGCAGGCCGACGACGATGCGGTAGGCGACGAAGGCGTTGAAGGAGTGCTTGGCGACGAACTTCAGCAGCCAGGCGATGGAGGCGTAGGCGACGACGAAGGACACGACGGTGCCGACGACGAGCGGGAGGGTGTCCACGCCGGCCCCGAGGGCGTCCTTCAGCTCGTAGAGGCCCGCGCCGGTCAGGGCCGGGATGCCGAGGAAGAAGGACAGCCGGGTGGCGGCGACGCGCTCCAGGTCCAGCATCAGGCCGGTGGACATGGTGGCGCCGGAGCGGGAGAAGCCGGGGAAGAGGAGGGCGAGGATCTGCGAGGAGCCGACCAGCATGGCGTCCTTGAGGGAGGTGTCGTCCTCGCCGCGCTTGTGGCGGCCCATCTGGTCGGCCGCCCACATCAGGCCGCTGCCGACGATGAGTGAGCCGGCGACCACCCACAGAGAGGCCAGCGGCCCCTCGATGAGGGGTTTGGCGGCGAGGCCGACGACGACGATCGGTAGGGTGGCGTAGATGACCCACCAGGCGAACTTGTAGTCGTGGTGGTAGCGCTCCTCGCGGTTGGCCAGCCCGCGTCCCCAGGCGGTGACGATCCGCGCGATGTCCTTGGAGAAGTAGGTCAGGACGGCCGCGATGGCGCCGACCTGGATCACGGCGGTGAAGGCGACGACGGCCTTGTCGTCGACGGGGATGCCCATCAGCCCTTCGGTGATCTTGAGGTGGCCGGTGGAGGAGACCGGCAGGAACTCCGTCACCCCCTCCACGACGCCCAGGACTACGGCCTGACCCACACTGATCGCGCTCACGTGCCTTCACCTTCGGTTGGGTCCAACGGGGCATCGGGCATCCTGGCCGGACGCACGCGACGGACAGAGTAACTTCTATTCGCGAATAGAAGTTACTCTGGACCACGGAGAACGGACGGCGGAGAGCGGACGGCGGAGGCGAGGAGGCGACGTGGGCGCGCGCGAAGGTCTCGCGGGCCGGGGCGGCAGCGCACGGCGGGCGAACGGGGCCCTGGAGAACGAGGTCATCGCCGTCCTGCACGGCGCAGGCCGGGCCCTCACCCCGGGCGAGGTGGCCGGACGGCTCACCGCCGCCCCCGCCCACACGACGGTGGCCACCACCCTGGCCCGGCTGCACACGCGCGGCGTCCTGGAGCGCACCCCGCACGGGCGCAGCTACGCCTACGCGCCGGTCACCGACGAGCCCGGGCTGACCGCGCGGCAGATGCACCGGGTCATGGAGGGCGGCAGCGACCGCGCCTCGGTCCTGACCCGCTTCGTCGACGAGCTGTCGGACGACGACGAGGACCTGCTGCGCCGTCTGCTGGGTCCCGAGGGATAGGGAGCCGTCCTCCGCCATGCACCTGGCCGTCTACCTCCCGCTGCTCTTCCCCGCCCTGGCGGGGCTGAGCGCCGAACCGCTGGCCCGCCGCCTGGAGCCGCGGCTGGCGACCTGGCTGCTGACCGCGGCCGGGCTGCTGCTGGCCGCCTCCAGCACGCTGGTGCTGGGCCTGCTGGCCCTGGCCGGGCTGGTGCGCATTCCGCTGGTCGACGCCCTGAAGGGGTATTCGCCCGAGGTGATCGCCCGGCACGATCCCGCCGCGTGGCCCGCCGCGCTCGCCGGCGCCGTCCTGCTGGCCCTCGCCGTCCTGGCCGCCGTCAGGCTGGCCGCGCGGCGGGCGGGCGCGCTGTGGGCCGCCGCGCTGGAAGCCGCCTGCCTGCCCGGCCGCGGAGCGGTGGTCGTCACCGACGACCCCGGCGCCGACGCGTACGCGATGCCCGGCCTGCCCGGCCGGATCGTCATCTCCCACGGCATGCTCGACGCCCTCGACCCGGCCGGGCACGAGATCCTCCTCAGCCACGAGCGGGCCCACCTGCGCCACCACCACTACGCGTTCGTCTCCCTCACCCAGCTGGCCGCGGCCGCCAACCCGGTGCTGCGCCCCCTGGCCCGCGCCGTCGCCTACACGGTCGAGCGCTGGGCGGACGAACACGCCGCCCGGCACACCGGGGACCGCCGCGCCGTCGCCGAGACGGTCGCCCGGGCGGCGATCGCCGCCAAGCACGGCGGCGGCCGGCGGTTCAGTCCCGCCGCCGCCCTCGGTTTCCTCGGCCGCCGTCCCCGGCCCGGCATGGTCCCCCGCCGCGTCGCCGCGCTCCTGGCTCCCCCGCCGAGGAGCCGGCCCCTTCTCCTGGCCGCCGCCTGCGCGCTGCTGGCGGCCACCAGCCTGTGCGCGCTCGAAGCGGCGGAGGACCTGCACCGCTTCCTGGAGCTCGCGCACGTCCGCTGAGCGGGCGGACCGCCTACGGTGGCCCCATGAAGATCATCGACCTGGAGCCCGGGGACCCCCGGCTCGTCACCGACCTGCTGCCCGTCCTGCGCGAACTGCGGCCGCATCTGACACCCGCGCTCTTCGGGGAGGTCTACGCCGAGGGGCACCCCCAGGGGCTGCGGTTCAGCGCCGCGTACGACTCCGACGGCAGGTGCGTGGGGGCAGCCGGGTGGCGGATCGTCGCCGGCACGTGCGACATCCGCAAGCTGTACGTGGACGACCTCGTCACCGCCGGGGACAGCCGCTCCGCCGGCGTCGGGCGGGGCCTGCTCGCCTACCTCGAGGACCGTGCCCGCGAGGCCGGCTGCCGGCTGCTGGACCTCGACTCGGGCACCCAGCGCACGTCGGCGCACCGTTTCTACTTCCGGGAGCGCATGGGCGTCATGGCCTTCCACTTCGGCAAGGAGCTCGACGCGGGGCCGGCCTGAGGTCCGTGGCGGGTCAGTCCGGGGTGCCCGGGCGCAGGGTGACCGCGACGAAGCCGGTGTACGGCTCGTCGAGGGCGCCGTCGGGGAAGCGCCGCAGGAGGTGTTCCCGTTCCGCCGCGAGGAAGGCGTCGCGGCCGGCGGCGTCGAGGAGGATGAACGCCGAGTGGGTGGCCAGCTTGGCCAGGTGGGCGTCGACGGGGATCCGGCGCGACCAGCGCAGCTGCCGGGTGCGCCAGGCCGGGCCGGGCGGCAGGGTGCGGTCGGAGATGTAGCAGCCGTCGCCGAAGCGTTCGGCGACGCGTTCCTGCTGCTCGGCCACCCAGGGCACGGACGGGTCGGGGTCGTTCCACCAGAGCGCGAGGGCGCCGCCGGGCCTCAGGGCGCGCAGCGCCGCGGGTACGGCGCGTGCGGGGTCGGTCCAGTGCCAGGACTGGGCGTAGCCGACGAGGTCCATCGAGCCGTCCGCCAGCGGGAGGCGGTTGCCGTCGCCGCGGACCAGCGGCACGCCGGGCAGGTCGCGGCGGAACTGGGCGGCCGTGCCGGCGCCGGGCTCGACTCCGATGACCCGGGCCCCGCGCTCGTGCAGGGCGCGGGCGGCCAGTCCGGTCCCGGTGCCCACGTCGGCCACCCGGGCCCCGGCCAGCCGGAGCCCGGCCAGTTCCTCCAGCGCCTCGAAGACGGCCGCCGGGTACCGCGGCCGGTAGGCGGCGTAGGCGCGTGCGGCCCGGCCGAAGGCCAGGGCCCGTTCGGGGGCGGGGGCGGGGCCGGGGCCGGGGGTCTCGTGGGTCATGCACCGACTATGGCCCGGGGCGGCCCCGCGGAACAGGGCGCGCCCCGGGCCGCGGGGTCAGAACGCGAAGACGGCGTTGCCGTTCAGGGTCGCGGACATGGCGCAGCTGTTGGAGAAGGTGTGCTTCCAGGAGACGCGGCTGCCCTGCCAGACGCCGTCGGCGGTGACCGTCACGGGGGCGTAGAGCATGGGGCAGGCGCGGTTGGTGTCGGGGGCGGCGAGGAGGCGGTCGAGGGTGCCGCCGGTGGAGTTCAGGGCGGTACAGGCGGCCTTCGGGTCGGGGTGGGTGCCCTGCGCCGTCGGCATGCAGCTGAGGGTGGCGGCGCGCAGGACCGTGGCGCCGGCGACGTCGTCACCCTGGGAGACGGAGAAGACCAGGGCGGAGGGGGCGTACAGGCTGGTCGGCTTTGCCTCCGCCATGCCGGTGGCGCCGGCCAGGCACAGGAGGGCGGCGGCGGGGACAGCAGCGAAGCGGTAGCGCACGACAAGACTCACTTTCGATACGAAGGTTTAGCGCGGCATTTTCTTGCGTTGTCGCGCTCCGATGCGGCCGAGTCTGACCGATGTGAAGGCGCCCCGCATATCGATGACCTGTTTACGGACAAGCTGTTCGAATATCGGTGAACGAATGGTCGTTCGGGCAGCTCAGGCGGGGTGCGCTCGCTCCGTATCCGGACCGGAACAGGGGGTGATCAGCGCGGCGGCGGCCCGGGCCGGGCCGCTGACCTGGGCCTGCGCACCCCGCGTCCACCTGAACGTCATTCACCTTGTCCGGATTGATGCGGTTGCTGCCCCGCGGTCGTCCTCGGGACCCCAGCGGTCCTGCCTGAGCTGGACGGTCTGGGACGCGGCCGCCCCGAGGACGCCGAGCACGATCAGGAGCACGACCAGCGCCTTGGCCGGCGTGCCGAGGAGCAGGGGGCGGGTCGCGGAGGGCACGGCCGCCGGCGCGGGGGTGAGGGGCGGCCCGGCGGGCGGCCCGTCGCCGAAGAGGCGCTTGGGGTAGGCGGAGGTCAGCATCATCACGTACGCCTGGTAGCGCATGCGGAAGCGCACCACCGCGGCGACGGCGCCGAAGACGGGTACGGGCATGCGCCCCAGCACCAGGGTGATCAGCCAGAACACCCAGCAGACGGCTCCCAGGCCGTACTGCAGCAGGCTGGTCACGATGGCCGCCGGGATCATCAGGACGATGCGGAACAGCACGGCCAGCCGGTTGAGCTCGCCGGGGCGCAGTTCGATCCGTGCGGGGTGGTCCCGGCCGTCGAAGGAGAAGGGCGGGTAGTGGTCGACCAGCAGCGTCGCGCTCGCGGTCACCCGTGTCTCGTAGGCCAGGTAGCCGCCGAGGAAGCCCGCGACGCCGGCCGGGAGCCGGCCGGTGAACAGGGCGGCGAACCAGCCGACGACCGTCACGAAGAAGGCGGCGATGCCGAGGACGGCCGTGACGATGAACTGGGGCAGGAGCAGGAGGAAGCGCAGCAGGACCGTCCAGCGCCGCTGGCGGGCGGGCGGGGGGACGTCGAGTTCCGGGAGGTGCTCGGCCTCGGGGTGTCCGGCCTGGGGCGGGTGGGGGTTCCAGCCTGTGGTCATGGGGCGCTCCTGCCGTGGGTGGGCGCACGGGGCCCCGCCGGCTCCGGCCGGGGCCTGGGGGTGCGCGCGTACGCCCTGCCAGGGGTACCGCGCGCAGCCGTTCATTCCAAGGATCCGGGCTGTACGGGGACGCCCGTTGCCCTGAAGGGCCCTCCCCCGGGCCGTCCGCCCGGTACGCCGGAGCGCCGGCCCGCCGTCCCTCGACGGCGGTCCGGCGCTCCGGTACGTGGGCGCGGCGGGTGGCTCAGGCCGTGGCCGACTCCGCGGTGGCGGGAGCGGCCGGGGTGCCGGTCTCCGTCTCCGGCCGGGGGATGCGGTGCAGGCCCCGGCGGTCGTAGAAGGCGGTGACGGCGAAGCCGAAGGCCAGGGCGGCGGCGAGGGCGACGCCCAGGGAGGTCCAGGCCCGGGTCAGGCCCGCGTCGGCCTGGGCGCCGTAGTAGAGCAGGGAGCGCATGCCCTCGGTGATCTGGCGCAGCGGCTCGAACTCGGAGAGGCCGCGGAAGAAGCCCGGCAGTGCCTGGAGGGGGACGGTGGCGCCTGAGGAGGGGACGGCCATCGCGACGAAGACGACGGTGGCCAGCAGCATGCCGGGGGTGCCGAAGGCGGCGAAGAGGGCGAGGCTGCCGATGCCGACGACGGCGATGGTGGCGACCGAGTAGAGCCACAGGTGGCCCAGGTGGGAGGCGTCCATGTCGAGGATGCCGACGGTGGCGGCCTCGACGAGGGAGCCCATCACCAGGGACAGGCCCAGCATCAGCGTCATGCCGATGGCCAGGGTGCGGACGCGGCTGGTGTGCTGGACGGGCTCGCGCTTGCGGAAGGGTCCGAAGTCGGTGTGCAGGTAGCCGAGGGCGGTGTCGACCTGGGAGTTGACCAGGTTGGCGCCGAGCATGCCGCAGACGACCAGGACGAGGGCGTAGTAGAAGGCGCTCAGGCCCATGGCGCTGCGGGCGCCGAGCGGGTGGCCGTCGGCGACGGTGACGGTGACCGGGTCGGCGAGCTTGAGCTGGGCGGCCGGCGGCAGCTGGGCCTTCTGGGCGGCGGCCTGCTTGAGGAGTTCCTGGCCGATCTGGGCGGAGGCTGCGTGGGCGGCCTTCTGGGCGGCCTGGGAGGACATCGAGGAGCCGATGCTGCCGGCGGACTGGTTGGTCAGCACGCTCAGCGTCGGCGGGGCGGGCTGCTTGCCCTGGGGCGGCTGCGGGGCGCCGAGGGCGGTCACCGTGGCGCTGAAGTCCTGCGGGATGACCAGGGCGCCGAAGACCTTGCCGCTGCCGAGGCGCTTGTCGGCCTCCTCGCGGCTGACCACCTGCCAGTCGATGCTCTTGTCGTTCTCGGCGGCCTTGCGTATGCCGGCGACGACCTGCTCGCCCAGCGCGACGTGGCGGCCGCCCGCGTCGGCGCCGGCGTCGGCGTTGACCAGGGCCACGGGCAGGTCGCGCAGGTTGCCTCTGGGATTGACGTTGCCGCCCACGTAGAGCAGGGCGAACAGCATCGAGACCACTGCGGCGATGAGCCCCGTTCCGATCCACAGCTGGGGTCGGCGGAGCACGGAACGGGACGGGGGGTGGGGCATCGACTCTCCGGGATCTTCCGGTGCGGCTGCGGCGGGCTGCTTCGGCCGCGTTCCTCAACTGGATACTTCTGGTATCCAGCTACTGGATACTGGCAGTATCTTGTTGTGGTGTCCAATCGCCGCGATCGCCGGTGAGGGAAACCGGACCGGATGACCGGCAGGGAGGCCGTATGAAGATCTCGGAGCTCAGCCGGCGGACCGGCGTGCCGGTCGCCAGCATCAAGTACTTCCGGCGGCAGGGCCTGCTGCCCGCGGGCCGCGCCACCGCCGCGACGCTGGCCGAGTACGGGGAGGAGCACGCGGAGCGGCTGCGGCTGATCAAGGCGCTGACCACGCTCGGCGGGCTGTCCATCGCCGCCACCCGCGAGGTGCTCGGCGCGGTGGACCAGGCACACACCACCGAGGGCGCGCTCGGGGCGATCAGCTACGCCCTCCCGGTGCCGGTGGCCTCCTCCGCGGCCGGCGCGGACCAGGACGGGGACGCGCAGGCCGAGGAGGCGGCCGGGGCCGAGGTGGCCCAGCTGCTGGCGGCCCTCGACTGGCGGGCGCCCGCCGCCTCCCCGCACGTGCAGGGGCTGACGACGGCCCTGAAGGAACTGCGCAGGCTGGACGCCCAGTACGCGCCCGGCGAGCTGGCCGCCTACGCCCGGCTGGCGGAGTCGGTGGCCCGGCTGGACCTGGAACGGGCGGAGTGCCTGGACGACCCGGTGGCGCTGGCCGAGCGGGCGGTCATCGTCTTCGCGATCTGCGCCCCGGTCTTCGAGCTGCTGCGGCGCCTGGCCCAGGAGGACCAGGTGCGGCGGCGGATGGCGGACGAGGACGCCGCCGGGGCGCCGTCGGGGTGCGGGCCGCACTGAGGGAGGCGTGCGTGACCGGCGCGTACGGGTGCGGCGGTCAGGGTGGTCAGGGTGGGGGCGTTCAGGACCCGGTGCCGGGCTGTGGTGGGGCCGGGTGGGGGGTGAGGGCGGTCCAGGGGTGGAGTTTGAGCGGGTTGCGGACCGCCCAGATGTGGGTGATGCGGCCCTCCGTGAGCTGGAAGGCCGCCACCGTGACCGTGGCGCCGTCGCGTTGGGCCACCAGGCCGGGGCGGCCGTTGACCGTGCGTTCGAGCAGGGTGAGGCCGGGGGACAGGGCAGCGATGTGCGTCAGGTAGGCGGCGATGGCCGCGCCGCCCTCGACGGGTCGCCGGACGGCTCCGACCAGGCCGCCGCCGTCGGCGACCATCGTGGCCCCGGGATCCAGGAGACCGACCAGGGTCTCGATGTCGGACGACTGCCAGGCCTCCTTGAACTCGCGCAGGACGGACGCCTGCCGGGGGCCCGGGGTGGCCGGGGCGGAGGCCTTCGCGACGCGGCGGCGGGCCGATGCGGCGAGCTGGCGGCAGGCCGCCGGGGTACGGCCGACGATCCGGGCGATCTCCGGGAACGGGTAGCGGAAGACGTCGTGCAGGATGAACGCCACCCGCTCGGCCGGTGTCATCGCCTCCAGGACCACGAGGAAGGCCATGTGCACCGAATCGTCGAGGGTGACCCGGTCCGCCGGGTCCGCCGCCGGTCCCGGGCTCCCCGGCCACTCGGCGCGGTCGGGCAGCGGCTCGGGGATCCACTGGCCCACGTACCGTTCGCGGCGCACCCGCGCCGAGCCCAGCACGTCCAGGCAGACGCGGCTGACGACCGTCGTCAGCCAGGCGCCCGGGGACTCCACGGCCGCCCGCCGCGGCCCGGGCAGCGCGTACCAGCGGGCGTAGCCCTCCTGGACCGCGTCCTCCGCCTCGGTCAGTGAACCGAGCAGCCGGTAGGCGAGGTTGGTCAGGTGGCGCCGCTCACCGGCGATCACGCTCGGCTCCGGCTCGGACGGGCTGCTCATGGACGCGTCGGCTCCTCGGGGCTGGTCGTCTCGGTCCGCCGGCATCCCACGCCTCACACTTCGGGGCGCCGCGTCGTCGGATCAGCGAGACAGTACCGACCAGCGCCGTGAGGCAGACGAGGGGCCCTTCCATGACGACCATCGAGACCGCGGCCAACGGGCGGTCAGCCGCCTTCGTACGGGCGGCGACGGCCGTGCAGACCCTGGCGATCCTCTTCCAGGCCGTCACCGCCGGGCTGTTGCTGTCCACCTCCTACGGGGAGGTGCTGCACGGCGTCGGCGCGCGGGTGATGTACGGCGCGTCGATGCTGTACGTGCTGGCCGCGGTCCTGGCGTGGCGGCCGGGCGGCGGATCGCCCCGGCCCGTGCTGTACGCGTCCGGGTTCCTCGTGCTCGCCTCGGCGCAGGTGGTGCTGGGCATCGCGCACGTGCCCGCCGTCCACGTCCCCCTGGGGGTCCTGATGTTCGGGCTGAGCCTGCTGGACCTGGGGCGGGCCTTCAGCGCGGGAGGCGGAAGCCGTTGAAGAGGTCGTCCAGGCCCCGCAGGGCCAGGCGGGCCGGGGTCGCGCGGACGGCGAGGTCGCGGACCGCCGTCGCGACGGGGTTGCGGAGGGCGCCCAGGCGGCCGACGCGGCGCGCACGGACGCGGACGGCGTCGGTGCGGTGGAGGCGGGCCGCCGTGTACGCGGCGAGGGCGGCCCCGATCGGGTCGGGGGCGGCGCCGCTGCGGTCGGGGGCGGCCCCCGGCGGCCCGTCCCGGTGCTCGGGGTCGTCGCCGGGCGGGAGCAGGTGCGCGAGGACCGCCGCGTCCTCGATGGCCTGGCAGCCGCCCTGGCCCAGGGTGGGGGCCATGGCGTGGGCGGCGTCGCCGAGCCAGGCGATCCGGCCGTGGTGCAGGGCCGGGAGCGGGGCGGCCAGGTCGTGGAGGTCGTGCCGCAGGACATCGGCGGGGTCGAGCCGGCCGACGCGTTCCAGCAGGGCCGGGATGGGATCGTGCCAGGTCCCGAACCGGCGCAGGAGCTCCGCCCGCGGGTCGGCCGAGCGGGTTCCGGCGGCCAGGACGGCGGTGGCGTAGAGGTAGAACCGGCCGTCGGACGGCGGGGTCACCCCGAACCGCGCACCCCTGCCCCAGGTCTCGCTCGAAGTACGCACGGCGCAGCGGGCTGTGGATCCCGTCGGCGGCGACCACCAGGTCGGCGGGCAGGTCCGGCCCGGCCCCGGTGCGCACGACGGGCCGGGCGCCGGTGTGGTCCACGCCGGTCACGGCGGTGCCGTAGCGGACCGCGCCCGCCGGCAGCCCCGCCGCGAGGGCGGCGGTGAAGGCCGGGCGCGGGACGGCGATCGGGGGGACGCCGTAGCGGGACGCCAGGCAGGCCGTCGAGGTGCGGGTCAGCCACCGTCCTTGGCCGCTGCGCACGCCCATCCAGGCGGGCACCGCGCTGCCGGCGGCGCGGGCGGCGTCGACGCCGATGGCGTCCAGGGCGCGCAGGGCGTTGGGGGCGAGGCCGATGCCGGCTCCGGTCACCGGGGGCTCGGGGGCGCGTTCGCAGACGGTGACCTCCCAGCCGCGGTGGTGCAGGGCGAGGGCGGCGCTCAGGCCGCCGATGCCGGCCCCGGCCACCACCGCGTGTCGTTCCCTGAGCACCGCGAGGAGGCCCGCCCTGCCGGACCGGCTGCCGCCGGTCGTGCCGACGGTCCTGGTCCGCAGGACGGAGGTGCTGCGGCAGGGGGCCGCACCGTAGGACGGAAAAGGGGCGGGTATCCGCGCATACACCTGGTTCAGGGGGGAAAGCGGCGATAGAGAAGCTCTGTCCAGGAGGTGAGCACGCATGGCAGCGGGCAAGAAGGCGAAGAACATCGGCAAGGACGCCAAGGGCAAGGTCAAGGAGACCACCGGCAAGGCCCTCGGCAACGAGAGCCTCGAAGCCAAGGGGCGGGCCGAGCAGGCTGCGGCCGACGCGAAGCAGGCCGGCCAGAAGGCCAAGGACGCCCTGAAGCATTAGCCGGAGCCGATCCGGCAACCGGTCCACAGGGTGAGGCCGCCATCCTCGGGGATGGCGGCCTCACCCTGTGGAACAAGGGCCGAGGGCGCGGTCAGCGACGGCGTGCCCGGCGCGGGCGCCGTGGCTCCTCTTCCTCGTCCTCCTCGTCCTCATCTGCCTCATCGTCGGGCTCATCCGCCTCGTCCTCGTATTCCGGTTCTTCCTCGTCTTCCTCATCCGCCTCGTCCTCTTCCCCTGCCTCCGTCTCGTCCGGCGCCTCGTCTTCGTCGTACTCCTCGTCGTACTCCTCGCCCTCGCCGCCTTCCGCGTCCTCGCCGCCCTCCGCGTCCTCCGCCTCCTCCTGCTCGACGGCCTCCTCGTGCGTGGTCACGACCTCGCCGTCACGGATCTCGCCGCGCCATCCCTCGGGGTCCTCGTCGCCGGAGAGGGTCACGTGGCGCAGGAAGTGTTTCAGGTCCAGGCGCATCCGGCGGCCCTGGGCCCGCCAGAGGTTGCCGGTCCTCTCGAACAGGCCGGAGGGGTAGTACTCGACGACCAGCAGGATGCGGGTGAGGGAAGGCGCCAGTTCGTGGAAGCTGACGCATCCGCGCGTGGTCCCCTTGGGTCCGTCCGAGGTCCACACGATCCGGTCGTCCGGGACCTGCTCCTGGACCGTCGCCTTCCAACTGCGGGTGGAGGGGCCCACCTTGACCTTCCAGGCGGAGGTGGTGTCGTCGTCCTGGGAGACGCTGCGGACGCCCTTGGCGAAACCGCTGAAGTCCTCGAACCGGGTCCAGTGGTCATAGGCGGTGCGCAACGGGACTCCGATGTCGACGGACTCGGCGATGTGGGTCGGTTTGGAGCCACCCTTGCGGCTCTTGCCCTTCCCTCCCCCGCCCAGCAGCCCGCTGCCGACCTCCTTGGCCTTGTCGACGAGGTTGCCGACCGTGCCGCCCACGGCGGCTTTGAGGGGCGAGTCGCCCTGGAGCAGCCGGCCGCCGATGGCTCCGAGGGAGCCTCCGTTGTCCGCCACGTCGTAGAGCTGGTCGGTGACGTCGTCGATCTTGTCGGCGGCCTTGTCGGCGAGGTTCCCGGCCTGCGCCGTGAGGTAGTCGCCGAGTTCTCCGAGCAGGTGGTCCATGGGGGACGTCTTGCTCCCGGAGCGGGAGCGTTCCCACGGCCTGGCGGGGGTGCGCGTGGAGGTGACGGGGCCCTGGGCGCCCTACTCCTTCGCCGCCCCGCCGGCCCCGCCCTCGGGGCCGTGAACGCCATGGAGGACCTGAACGCAGTGAAGGGCATCGAGGGCGTGGAGGGCGCGCACGGCGTGGAGGGCGCGCACGCCGTGGACGGCGCGACCTCCGCCGGCCGTCGCGAGGCCGGGCTGCCCGGGCGGCAGGTGGCCCTCGTCGACCTCCTCGACCGGCTCCTGGCGGGCGGGGTCGTCATCGCGGGCGACCTCGTGCTGTCGATCGCCGACATCGACCTCGTACGGATCTCCCTGCGCGCCCTGGTCTGCTCCGTCGCCACCGCCGACTCCCCCCGGCCCCCGGACGGTGGGCACGATGACCGCTGACGCCCCCTCGCCCCGGCCTCCCGGCGCGCCCGCCGCGCCTGGCCCTCCCGGCCTGCGCGGGGTCGGTGACGCGATGGCCGAGGCCCTGCGCCTGCTGCCCGCCACCCCGGCCGAGACGGCCGGCCCGCACGCCCCCGGCGGACGGCTGCGCACCGGCCCCGACAGCGCGGCCGAGGACCTCGTCCGGCTCGTCCTGACCGTGGTGGAGCTGCTGCGCCAGCTCATCGAACGCCAGGCGCTGCGCCGCGTCGAGGCCGGCGGGCTCAGCGAGGCGCAGGAGGAGGAGCTCGGGGCCACCCTGCTGGCCCTCCACGACGCGATGGGCGAGCTGTGCGACCGGCACGGCTACCGCCTCGCCGACCTCAACCTGGACCTGGGGCCCCTCGGCCCGTTGCTGCCGCCCCCGGACTGACGTGTGGGGCGACGACCCCGCGGTTCCGGCAGCGCCGGGCGCACGGCCGGACTACGCTCCGCAGGATGGAGCGCGCAGAGATACTCAAGCGGGTGATCGGGATCCTCACCGAGGCCCAGGACGTCCGCCGGGCCGTGGAGAGCGGGCCGGACGACGAGGACGCCGGTCCGCAGGAGGCGCCCGGCGTGGCCACGCTGCTGCTGAACGAGATGCTGCCGTCGATCCGGGTCCCCGCCGATGCCACGCCCCAGCAGGTCGCGTCCCTGGTCGCCGAGGCCCTGGGCCCGGCGCTGCACACGATGGTGTCCGGGTTCAGCCTGGCGTTCACCAGCCTGGCGATCGCGCACGACAGCGGGCGTACGGACGTGTCCTCCATCGAGGTGCTGCAGGAACTCGCCCTGGAGGTCGAGGCGGGTACGTACGACGAGGGTGCGTAGGACCGCGTAGGGAAGAGTTGGATCCAGTCGCCCTCGCCGTCCGCCGCCTCACCTACCGCGGCCCTCTCATGCTCAGCGGGCGGGGGCCGCCAGGGTTCGTGGAGCACCCTCGGCACCGCGTCGGCGTGACCGGCGCCGGGTGCCGTGGTGACGGCCGCGCACGGGGAGGCCGGCGGGCTCGGGTCGGGTTTGCCGGCGAGGTCCCGGGTGAAGACGCGGGGTGGGTGCCCGGCGGTGGGTGCCGGGACGGTTCGGAGGTGAGCGCTGTGGTTCGGCAGGCGCGGGAACCGACCGCGAGCGGCGCGCGCTACGACGCCCGGCCCTACGTCCCGGACACCGGTGACCTCGCCGAGCTGGGCCGCGCGGCGGCCTCCTGCCGCGGCTGCCCGCTGCACGCGGCCGCGACGCAGACCGTGTTCGGCGCGGGCCCGCGCCGGGCCCGCCTGGTCCTGGTGGGCGAACAGCCCGGGGACCGCGAGGACCGGGAGGGGGAGCCGTTCGTCGGTCCCGCCGGCACGCTGCTGCGCCGGGCCCTGGCCGAGGCCGGTCTCGACGAGTCCGCCGTCTACTTCACCAATGCGGTGAAGCACTTCAAGTTCACCGTGCCGGAGGGGGGCAAGCGGCGGATCCACAAGGCTCCGGACCTGCGCGAGATGACGGCCTGCCGGCCGTGGCTGGTGGCGGAGCTGGCGGCCGTGCGGCCCCGGCTCGTGGTGGCGCTGGGGGCGACGGCGGGGCGGATGCTGCTGGGCGGACCGCTCCGGGTCGGTGACCACCGCGGCCTGCTGGAGGCGCTGCCCGTGGAGGAGGGCGCGGACGGCGGGCCGGGCCTGCCCGAGGCCCGGGTGCTGGTGACGGTGCACCCGTCGGCGGTGCTGCGCGCACGCGACCGGGACGGGGCGTACCGGGGGCTGGTGGCCGACCTGGAGGTGGCGGCCCGCGCCCTCGCGGACTGAGCCCCCGCCTGCGGCCGGCCGCCCGCGTGCCGGGACCCAGCGGGCGGCGGCCCGCGGCCCGGGGCGGGACGGGGGCACGTCCGCCGAGCGAAGGCCGGCCCGGGCTCACGCGTGTGGCGTGCGGCCGGGGTCCGGGTTCAGGGGCGTTCGGCGGCCTCGGTGACGGTGAAGGGGGTGCCGGCCCAGTCGCTCAGGGTCACCCGGCGCTCGGTGGCCGAGGTGGTGACGGGGCAGGCGATCGCGCCGCCGCCCCGGACGGCCCGGTCGGCGGCCTCGTCCAGGTCGGGGACGGCGAAGTGGACCTCCCAACGCGGCCGGGCCCGGGGGTCGGGGGCGGCCTCGACGGCGCCGGCGTCGATCCTGGCCACGGTGCGGTTGTGGCGGCGGACCACCACGTGGTCCTGCTCGTAGGCGACGTCGAGGGCGCCGGGCAGCTCGGCGGCCCAGCCGAGGACCTCGCCGTAGAAGACGGCGGCGGCGAACGCGTCGCGCGCCTTCAGCTCGACCCATACGGGGCCGTCGCGCTCCGGCCACCGCTCGGGGCCGACCTCGCCCTCCCAGAACCCGAAGACCGCGCCGTCCCGGTCGGCGGCGAGCGCGGCCCGTCCGGTGGCGAAGGCCAGCGGGCCGACGGCGGTGGTGGCGCCGCGCTCGCGGATGCGGGACGCCGTCTCGTCGGCATCGGCGACGGCGAAGTACGGGGTCCAGGCCATGGGCACGCCCAGGCGGGGCACGACGGCGGCGATCCCGGCCACCGGGACGCCGTCGGCGCAGGCCACCCGGAACTCCTCCCCGAGCCGGCTGCGGCGGAACCGCCAGCCCAGGACGTCCCCGTAGAACGCCTCGGCCGCGTCGAGGTCGTGGGTGGCCAGGCTCACGCAGACCGGCGCCCCGAACACCTCACCACTGGACCTGGACATCGCGCCGCCTCCCTTCCTGCCGGTCCTCCCGGTCGTCCCGGTCGTCGTCTACCCCGGACCTCCACCGTCCACCGTCGGCGCGGATTCGGCTCGTTTGCGCCGGTCGGATGGGGGCAGCCGCTCCGGCGAACGGGCCCGGTCCGACGTGCCCGGGCAAGGGAAGGAGACCCCCATGACACGGAATAACGCGGCGGGCGAGGGGGACCGGCCTCCGGACGGTCCGGCTCCCGGAGCGAAGACCCCGGACCTCCCGGTGCCGGCCCCCGGGGAGACGGAACGCGATCGGGCCGAGCGGGCCGCGGACGCCGAGCGGTCGGAAGGCGGAGGCGGGCCCGAGGGCGGGGCCGGGCAGGAACCTGCTGACGGCGCCGAGGGCGGCGCCGGGGCCACTCCCCCGCCGGTCGAGCCCCCGGACTGAGGACCCCGGACACGGGCCCCACCCGCACGCCCGTACACCCGTACGCCCGGCATGGAAGGGCATGCCGGGGGCAGGCGCGCAGGGACCCGAACAAGACGATCCTACGAACGGAAGGACGCCGAGCCATGGGACACGGCGGCGATGTGGTGGCGGAACTGACGACGGACCACGACGAGGTCAAGGACTACTTCCGGCGGCTGGGCCGGACCACTTCGGCGGAGGAACGGCGCAACCTCGCCGACCTCCTCACGATCGAACTGGTACGCCACTCGGTCGCCGAGGAGCAGTACCTGTACCCGGCGGTGCGCGAACACCTCCAGGACGGCGACCTGATCGCGGACAAGGAGATCGCCGACCACGGGCGGGCGGAGCGGATGATGAAGCAGCTCCAGGAGGAGGACGCGGCCGGGACCCGGTTCACCGCGGTGCTGCGGGAACTGGAGACGGACGTCCTGGCCCACATCCACGACGAGGAGCAGAACCTCTTCCCGGCGCTGCGGCACGCCTGCGGCCAGGAGGTCCTGGACGAGCTGGGCGTCAAGGTTCGCCGCGCCAAGAAGACGGCCCCGACCCGTCCGCATCCGGGCTCTCCGTCCACGCCGCCGGCGAACAAGCTGCTGGGGCCGGGGCTGGGGCTGGTCGACCGGGCCCGTGACCTGCTCAGCGGGCGCGGCAAGGACGACCGGGCGGCCTGAGCCGTGAAGGTCGTCGTCACCGGGGCCACCGGCAACGCCGGCACCAGTGTGGTGTGCCGCCTGGCCGCCGATCCGCACGTGACGGAAGTCCTGGGGCTGGCCCGGCGGGTGCCCCGGTGGCGGCAGCCGGGCGTCCGGTGGGCCGCGGCCGACGTCGACCCGGGCGGCACCCCCCTGGGCCCGCTGTTCGCGGGCGCGGGGGCGGTCGTCCACCTGGCGTGGAAGTTCCAGCCGACGCACGATCCGGTGGAGACCTGGCGGACGAACGTGCTGGGCTCGCTGCGGGTCTTCGAGGAGGCCGCGGCGGCGGGGGTGCCGGCCCTGGTGTACGCCTCGTCGGTGGGCGCGTACGCGCCGGGGCCGCCGTACGACCGTCCGGTGGACGAGTCCTGGCCCACCCACGGCTGGCCCGCGGCCGCCTACACCCGTGAGAAGGCCTACCTGGAGCGGTGTCTGGACGGGTTCGAGGCCGCGCATCCGGACATGCGGGTGGTGCGGATGCGGCCCGCGTTCCTCTTCAAGGAGGTCTCGGCGTCCGAGCAGCGGCGGATCTTCGCCGGTCCGCTGCTGCCGGGGCGGCTGGTGCGGCCCGGTCTGCTGCCGGTCCTGCCCGACCTGCCGGGTCTGCGGTTCCAGGCGCTGCACACCGACGACGCGGCGCAGGCGTACGCCGCCGCGGTACGGCTGCCGGTGCGCGGGGCGTTCAACCTGGCGGCGGAGCCCGTGCTGGACGTGGCCGCGCTGGCCCGGCTGCTGGAGAGCCGGGTGGTGCGGCTGCCGCTGGGGCCGGCGCGGGCGGCGCTGTCGGCGGCCTGGCGGCTGCACCTGGTGCCGGCTCCGCCCGGGCTGCTGGACGCCCTGCTGCGGCTGCCGCTGCTGAGCTCGGCGCGGGCGCGCCGGGACCTGGGGTGGGAGCCGCGCTATACGGCGGGGGAAGCCATGACGGCCTTCCTGCGGGGGCTGCGCGAGGGGGCCGGGCTGCCGACCCCGCCGCTGGTCGGGGACCGCGCCCCGCGCGCGGCTGGGGCGGAGCGCCGGGCCGGCTGACTCATCCCGCGGTCTCGGGCCGGCCCCCTCCCCCGTTCCCCGTCGTCCGCGGGGCCTTCCTCGCCAGGGGGCTGGAGTCGAGGGAGCGCAGCAGTTCCGGCGGGCCGGGGTAGACGGTCACCGGGCCCGCGGCGGTGAGTTCGGCCTCGGAGATGCCGCCGGTGAGGAGGCCGATGCAGGGGACGCCGGCGCGGGCGGCGGCCTGGACGTCCCAGACGGTGTCGCCGACGAAGACGGCGTCGGCGGGTTCGGCTTCGCTGAGGGCGAGGGCCTGGTGGACCAGGTCGGGGGCGGGTTTGGAACGGTCGACGTCGTCCGCGGAGGTGGCTCCGTGGATCACCTCGTCCACGTCGAGGGCGGCGCGGATGGCGGCGACCTCGTCGGCGGAGGCGGAGCTCGCCAGGACGATGCGCAGCCCGCGCGCGGCGATGGCGCGCAGCAGGTCGGCGGCCCGGTCCAGGACGGGGAGGGAGTCGAACCAGGCGGCGTAGAGGGCGTGGTGGGCGTCCCTCAGCCGCTGGTCCTCGCGGTGGTCGTGGGCGCTGCCCAGGAGGTGTTCCAGGATCCGGTCGCCGCCAATGCCGATGGCCCGGTGGATGCGGGCCATCGGGATGTCGTGGCCGTTCTGGTGCAGGGCCTGCCACCAGGTCAGGGAGTGCAGGTAATTCGTGTCGACGAGGGTGCCGTCGAGGTCGAAGAGGGCCGCGCGCGGCCGGTGGTCGGTACTGGTGGTCATGGTGGGCCCGGTCCTTTGCGCTCTTGTGCGCGCGGCTGTGCCGCCGTCGTTGTGGGCGGCCGCCGGCGCGCGAACGTCGTCCGCGCGCCTTCCCCGGGGCCCGTCGGCCAAACGGCGTGGCGGGGCGGGCTCGGGGGCCGCGTTTCGGGGGTGTGGGCCCGGGCAGGCGCAGCCAGAGGCCGGCCGGCCCGGCGCATCCGCACCGCCGCTGAGGGAGTCATCGTGGAGGCCGTCGTCTACCAGGGCACGTTCGACGTCGCCGTGCGGGACGTGCCGGCCCTCCGGCCTTCTGCTCCCGCCCGGCACCGAGCACGGGCGGGACTTCGCCCTCCTGCGGCCCCAGGCGGGCTGAGCCCCCGGCACGGCGCGTCCCCGCCGCCCCCGTGGACCGGCAACGGCAACGAGCAGGAGGGAACAGGACGATGAAGGTAGCCGACTACGTGTTGCAGCGCCTGCGGGAGTGGGGTGTCGAGCACGTCTTCGCCTATCCCGGTGACGGGATCAACGGGCTGCTCGCCGCCTGGGGGCGGGCGAAGGACGTGCCCCGGTTCATCCAGGCCCGGCACGAGGAGATGGCCGCCTTCGAGGCCGTCGGCTACGCGAAGTTCTCCGGCCGGACCGGGGTCTGCGCGGCGACGTCCGGTCCCGGGGCGATCCACCTGCTCAACGGGCTGTACGACGCGAAACTCGACCACGTTCCGGTGGTGGCGATCGTCGGGCAGACCGACCGCAGCGCGATGGGCGGCTCGTACCAGCAGGAGGTGGACCTGCTGTCCCTCTACAAGGACGTGGCCTCCGAGTACTGCCAGATGGTCACGGTCCCCGCGCAGCTGCCGAACGTGCTGGACCGGGCCCTGCGCATCGCCGCGACCCGCCGCACCGTGACGGCCGTGATCATCCCGGCCGACGTGCAGGAGCTCGACCACGTGCCGCCGGCCCACGAGTTCAAGCAGGTCCCCTCCAGTCTGGGGGTGTCCCGGTACGCGCCCGTTCCGGCCGACGAGGAGCTGCGGCGGGCCGCGCAGATCCTCAACTCCGGTGAGAGGCCGGCCATTCTGGTCGGGCAGGGGGCCCGGCACGCCCGTGCGGAGGTCGAGCAGGTCGCCGAACTCCTGGGCGCCGGAGTGGCCAAGGCCCTCCTCGGCAAGGACGTGCTGCCCGACACGCTGCCGTACGTCACCGGTTCGATCGGGCTGCTGGGGACGCGCCCCTCGTACGAGATGATGCGGGACTGCGACACCCTGCTCGTGGTGGGTTCCAGCTTCCCCTACACGCAGTTCCTGCCGGAGTTCGGGCAGGCTCGGGCGGTGCAGATCGACATCGAGCCGACGATGGTCGGGCTGCGCTACCCGTTCGAGCTCAACATCGTGGGCGACGCCGCCGAGACGCTGCGTCGGCTGCTGCCGCTGCTGGAACCGCACCGGGACGGGTCCTGGCGCGACGGCATCGAGGCGGGGACCGAGCGCTGGTGGGAGGTGATGGAGCGGCGGGCCGCCGTGCCCGCGCACCCCGTCAACCCCGAGTACGTGGCCCACCAGTTGGACGGGCTGCTGCCCGAGAACGCGATCGTCACGGCGGATTCCGGTTCGGCGGCCAACTGGTACGCCCGGCACCTGCGGATGCGTGACGGCATGCGCGGTTCGCTCTCGGGCACCCTGGCGACGATGGGGCCAGGGGTCCCGTACCTGATCGGGGCGAAGTTCGCGCACCCCGACCGGCCCGGCGTCGCGCTCGTCGGTGACGGCGCGATGCAGATGAACGGGATGGCGGAGCTGATCACGGCCGCGAAGTACTACCACGAGTGGTCGGACCCGCGGCTGGTGGTGGCGGTGCTGAACAACCAGGACCTCAACCAGGTGACCTGGGAGATGCGCGCCATGCAGGGCGCCCCGCAGTTCGAGGAATCGCAGGCCATCCCGGACGTCCGGTACGCCGACGTGGCCGCCCTGTTCGGACTCGGCGGGGTGCGGGTGGAGCGGCCCGAGGACGTGGGGCCGGCCTGGCGCCAGGCCCTGGGGGCGGACCGGCCGTTCGTCATCGACTTCCGGACGGACCCGGCGGTGCCGCCGATCCCGCCGCACGCCACGTGGGAGCAGATCAAGGACTCCGCGTCGGCGCTGCTGCACGGGGACAGCGACCGCGGCAACGTGGTGCGCCAGGGGCTGAAGGCGAAGGTCCAGGACTTCCTGCCCGGCGGGGCGGACTGATGGCGGCCGGCCCCGCCCCGGTGGACCTGGCCGGACTGGAGGGGGCGCTGCGGGCCGAGGTGGAGGGGGAGGTCCGCTTCGACGCGGGCAGCCGTGGCGCGTACTCCACCGACGGCTCCAACTACCGACAGGTGCCGCTCGGGGTGGTCGTGCCCCGGACGGTGGAGGCGGGCGCGCGGGCGGTGGCCGTCTGCGCGCGTTTCTCCGCGCCCGTCCTGTCGCGGGGCG
Source organism: Streptomyces sp. NPDC001594 (assembly GCF_042893675.1). Taxonomy (NCBI): domain Bacteria; kingdom Bacillati; phylum Actinomycetota; class Actinomycetes; order Kitasatosporales; family Streptomycetaceae; genus Streptomyces; species Streptomyces sp. NPDC001594. Next base: position 526,673 of record NZ_JBIAVB010000001.1, read on the forward strand.
GCGGGACGAGCCTGGGCGGGCAGTGCACGAACACGGCCGTGGTGATCGACTGGACGAAGTACTGCAACCGGCTGGTCTCGGTGGATCCGGCGGCGCGCTCCTGCGTGGTGGAGCCGGGCATCGCCCTGGACGAACTCAACCGGCAACTGGAGCCGTACGGGCTGAAGTTCGGCCCGAAGCCGGCCACGCACAGCCACTGCACGCTGGGCGGGATGATCGGCAACAACAGCTGCGGGGCCTCGGCGCAGGCGTACGGCAAGACCGTCGACAACGTGCGCCGCCTGGAGGTCCTCAGCTACGGCGGGGACCGGTTCTGGGCCGGTCCCACGGACCCGGACGAGTACGAGCGGATCGTCGCGGCGGGCGGTGGCCGGGCCCGCCTCCACCGGGGGCTCAAGGACATCGCCGCCCGCCACCTCGCCGAGATCCGCCGCGGCTACCCCAAGATCCCCCGGCGGGTGTCGGGCTACAACCTGGACTCCCTGCTGCCGGAGAACGGCTTCGACGTGGCCCGGGCCCTGGTGGGCAGCGAGGGCACGCTGGTGACGGTGCTGCGGGCGGAGCTCGCCCTGGTCGAGGTCCCGGCGGCCGAGGCCCTGCTGGTGCTGGGCTACGAGGACGTGTACGCGGCGGCGGACGCCGTTCCCGGCCTGCTGGAGCACTGCCGGCCGGCCCAACTGGAGGCCGTCGACGGGCGGATGGCGCAGCTGATGCGGGAGGAGGGGGTCCACCTGCACTCCCTGGAGCTGCTGCCCGAGGGCGAGGCGTGGCTCCTCGCCCAGTTCACCGGGGACGACCAGGAGGAGGCGGACCGGCAGGCGTACGAGCTGCTGCGGGCCATCGGGCGGGGCGAGGACGACGCGTCGGTGGCGTTCTCCGACGACCCGCCGCGGGAGCAGGAGTTCCTGAAGGCCCGCGAGGCCGGGCTGGGGGTGACCGCGCGGCCGCCGGACGGGTCGGAGACCTGGGAGGGCTGGGAGGACTCCGCGGTGCCCCCGGAGCGGCTGGGCGACTACCTGCGCGACCTGGAGCGGCTGTACCGGCGGTACGGCTACCAGCAGGCCTCCCTGTACGGGCACTTCGGGCAGGGCTGTGTGCACACCCGGATCCCGTTCGGGCTGCGCGACGCCCAGGGTGTGGCGGCGTTCCGGGCGTTCCTGGAGGACGCGGCGGACCTGGTGTCCTCGTACGGGGGTTCGCTGTCGGGCGAGCACGGCGACGGGCAGGCGCGCGGCGAGCTGCTCCCCCGTATGTTCGGTACGGCCCTGGTGGGGGCGATGGGCGAGGTCAAGGCGCTGTTCGACCCGGGGAACCGGATGAATCCCGGCAAGGTGGTCGAGCCGCACCCGGTGGACGCGGATCTGCGGCTGGGGCCGGGATGGCGGCCGCGGCCGGAGCGCCGGACGTTCTTCGCGTACTCGCGGGACGGCCACGACTTCAAGCAGGCCGTGCAGCGGTGCGTGGGCATCGGCAACTGCCGTACGCACGAGGGCGGGGTGATGTGCCCCTCGTACCGGGCCACCCTGGAGGAGGAGCACTCCACCCGGGGCCGGGCGCGGCTGCTGTTCGAGATGCTGGACGGGCACGGGGACTCCCCCGTCACCGGCGGCTGGCGCTCCCCCGAGGTGCGGGACGCGCTCGACCTGTGCCTGTCGTGCAAGGGCTGCAAGTCGGACTGTCCGGTGGGGGTGGACATGGCCACGTACAAGGCCGAGTTCCTCGCCCAGCACTACCGGTGGCGGCCGAGGCCGCCCGCGCACTACTCGCTGGGCTGGCTCCCGTTGTGGGCGCGGCTGGCGCGCACCGCTCCGGGGGTGGCGAACGCCGCGCTGCGGGCGCCGGTGCTGGGGCGGGTGGGGAAGCTGGCGGCGGGCGTGGATCCGCGGCGGGCGGCTCCGCCGTTCGCGTCCGTGACCTTCCAGGAGGCGTGGCGGCGCTCGCGCCGTCCCGAGCCCCGGCCGGACGACCCGCGCACGGTGCTGTTGTGGCCGGACACGTTCACCAACCACTTCCATCCGCACATCGCCGGCGCGGCGGTGCGGGTCCTGGAGGACGCCGGGTTCCGGGTGGCGGTGCCGGCGGCGGCGGTGTGCTGCGGGCTGACCTGGGTGTCCACGGGGCAGCTGGGCATCGCGCGCCGGGTGCTGGAGCGGACCGTGCGCACGCTGCGCCCGTGGCTGGAGGCGGGTACGCCGGTCGTCGCGCTGGAGCCGTCCTGCGCGGCCGTGCTGCGCTCCGACGCGACCGAGCTGCTGGCCGGGGACGAGGACGCGCGGCGGCTGGCCGCGCAGACGCGGACGTTCGCCGAGCAGGGCGTCCTGCCCGCCGTCCGCGCCACCGCGGCCGACGCCTTCGTGCTGGCGGACGGGTTCAGCTGCCGGACGCAGATCGAGCAGGCGGGCACGGGCCGCCGGGCCCTGCACCTGGCGGAGGCCCTGGCCCTCGCCCTGGACGGCGGCGCGCCGTCCGACGGGGGCCACCCTGAGCGGGCGGCTCCGAGCGCCGTGCGCGGGGGCGCGCGGCGGCGCCGCCGGGAGGCGGGGGCCGGGGCGTAGGGCGCCGCCGGGTGCCCGGGGAGGATGGCGGTGCCGCCTCAGCGGTGGGCGGTCCGGTGGTGGCGCAGGGCCGCCACCACGAGGGTCGCCGCCGTGGCCGCGCCGCCGGTCCACAGCAGGCGCGGGCGGCGGGCCACCCAGGCCTCGGGGGAATGCGGGTGGGCGCGGTCGTCGAAGGTGCCGTGGGCGCCGAAGTCCCGGCCGCCGTCGCCGTCGAGGGGGTTCCACAGGTTGTGCGGGCGCGGTCCGCGGTCGGGTTCGGAGGTCTGCTGGGAAGAGAACCCGGTGCGGGCGAGGTAGCGGTCCAGCAGGCCCGGGACCAGCCGGTTGGCGATGATGGTGGCCAGGGCCCGGCCGCCCACGCAGTACACGCGCCGGCGGGGGTGGTCGGCCGCGTGGACGATGGCCCGGGCGGCGACCTCCGGCTGGTAGATCGGCGGTACGGGCTGCGGGCGGTGCGGCAGCCGCGACAGTCCCCAGGCGAACTGCGGGGTGTTGACGGCCGGCAGCTGGACCACGGTCACCTTCACCCGGCTGCGGCGGTGCATCAGCTCGGTGCGGACGGCGGAGGTGAAGCCCCGGACGGCGTGCTTGGCGCCGCAGTAGGCCGACTGGAGCGGGACGGAGCGTTCAGCGAGGACGGAACCGACCTGGACGATCGTGCCGGCGTCGCGGGGCAGCATCCGGTCCAGCGCCGCCCGCGTGCCGTGGACGTACCCGAGGTAGGTGACCTCGGTGACCCGGCGGAACTCCTCGGGCCGGATCTCCTCGAAGGGGGCGAAGACGGTGGTGAAGGCGGCGTTGACCCAGACGTCGACGGGCCCGAAGACGGCTTCCACCCGGTCGGCGGCCGCCGCGACCTGCGCGGCGTCGGAGACGTCGGCGGGCAGCACCAGGGGGGTGCCGCCGGCCTGCGCCACCTCGTTCGCCGCCGCTTCGAGTCCGGCGCGGCCGCGGGCGATCAGCGCCACCCGGGCGCCGCGCGCGGCGAACTCCCGGGCTGTGGCGCGGCCGACTCCGGCGCTGGCCCCGGTGACGACCACGGTCTGGCGGTGGGGGTGGCGGGAGTGGCGGGGGTGCTCACTGCGGGTCGTTTCCATGGCTTCGGGCTCCCTGTGGGCCGCCGTCGGGCGGCGTGCGGTGAGCGGCGGGGCGCCGGGCGGTGTGCGCCGGGCGGCGTCGACTCGTTTCTCGTCGTTTCCCGTCATTCCTCGTCACTTCTCGTCGGTGTGCCGCTCGCGTGCCCACAGGGGCAGCGCGAACCAGCACAGCAGGTACCAGGCCACCACCCCGCCGACGAGGCACGGGACGAGCGGCCCGTGGGTCACCACCCGCAGGACGAGGAAAAGGGCGGAGGTGAAGGTGACGAGCAGCAGCACGATGCCGGCGAAGGTCAGACGCGAGGCCCAGACCACCGCTTCGGGTTTGATGCGGCGGCCCGAGACGATGCGGTGGAAGGACACGGGCCCGATGAGCGCGCCCGCGGCCAGCGAGCCGGCCACGACCGTGGCGACGTAGACCGCCTTGTCGGTCGCCGAGATCCCCTGGAAGTGGGGGGTGAAGGCGACCGTGAGCAGGAAGCCGAAGAGGATCTGCACGCCCGTCTGGGCGACCCTGATCTCCTGCAGCAGCTCCTGCCACTGCCGGTCGGCCCGTTCTTCCTTGCTTTCGTGCCGGCCTCGGTCGGCCGGTTCACCGCCGTCCGGCCGCGCGGCAGTCCGCTGCTCGGTCCGCTGCTCCTTCATGTTCTGCCGGTTCCTCCCGTTCGGCGTGGTCCTGGTCCTTTGCGCGCCTACCCGCCCGGCCCGTCGGCACACGCGCCGGTGGGAGGACTGCGGGCGGGCGGTGGGGGTAGGCGCGCGGTACGCCCCTGTCTGAGGAGGGCTCGGATGCGTGCGCGGAAGGACGGCGGGGACACGCCGGTGCAGCGGATCGGAGTCGGTGCGTACACCGTGCCGACCGATGCCCCGGAGGGGGACGGCACCCTGGCCTGGGACTCCACGACCGCGGTGGTGGTGGAGGCCGACGCGGGCGGGGTGCGCGGGTTGGGGTGGACGTACGCTCCGGCGGCGGCCGCGGAGGTGGTGCGGGAGCTGCTGGCGGGGGTGGTCGAGGGGGGTGACGCCTTCGGGGTGCCCGGGTTACACGAGTTGATGTGCCGGGCGGTGCGCAACGCGGGGCGGCCCGGGATCGCCTCGTGCGCGATCTCGGCGGTGGACATCGCCCTGTGGGACCTCAAGGCCCGCCTGCTGGGGCTGCCGCTGTCCGACCTGCTGGGGGTGGTGTGCGCGGAGGTGCCGGTGTACGGCAGCGGCGGGTTCACCACGGCGCCGGACGAGCGGCTGCGGGCGCAGCTGGAGAGCTGGGTCCACGGCCTGCACATCCCGCGTGTGAAGATCAAGATCGGGCAGGACCGGGGGCGGGCCGTCGGCCGCGACCTCTCGCGGGTGGCGCTGGCCCGGGAGGTGATCGGGCCCGAGGCCGAGCTGTACGTGGACGCCAACGGCGCCTACGCGCGGGGGCAGGCGCTGCGGGTGGGCCGTGAGCTTTCCGCGTACGGGGTGAGCTGGTTCGAGGAGCCGGTCTCCTCGGACGACCTGGCGGGGCTGCGGCTGCTGCGCGACCGCCTGGACTGCGACGTGGCGGCCGGGGAGTACGGCTACGACCTGCCGTATTTCGCGCGGATGACGGCGGCCGGGGCGGTGGACTGCCTGCAGGCGGACGCCACCCGCTGCGGCGGGATCACCGAGTGGCTGCGGGTGGCCGCGCTCGCCCGGGCGCAGGGGCTGGCGCTGTCGGCGCACTGCGCCCCGCACGTCCACGCCCATCCGGCGGCGGCCGTCCCGGACTTCCGGCACATCGAGTGGTTCCACGACCACGCCCGGCTGGAGCCGCTGCTGTTCGAGGGCGAGGGGTTGCTGGACCCGTCCGGGGGCTCGGTGCGGCCGGGGGCGTCGGGGGCGCCGGGGCTCGGGCTGGCGCTGCGCCGGGCCGGGGTGGAGCGGTACCGGGTGCTGTGAGCCGCGGGCCCGTCGGACGGAGCGGCCCCTGGTTGGGGCCGCTCCGTCCGGGTAGCCGCCGGTACAGCGGAAGGGGGTGAGCGCCACGGATCGGCGTCGCACCGGACCACGCCCCGGACTGCGGCACGTGCCGCGGCCGTTGCGGGACTACGCGCTGCTGGCCGACGGGGAGCGGGGGGCGCTGACCGGGCCGGACGGCGACGTGGTGTGGCTGTGCGTGCCCGGCTGGGACGATCCCGCGGTGTTCAGCGAACTGATCGGGGGCGCGGGCGCGTTCACCGTGCGGCCGGAGTGCTCCTGGAACGTGTCGGGCGGGGCGTATGACGAGGGCTCGCTGATCTGGACCGCCCGCTGGACGATGCCGGACGCGGTGGTGGAGTGCCGGGAGGCCCTGGCGGCCCCGGCCGAGCCGCACCGGGTGGTGCTGCTGCGCCGGATCCGGGCCGTGGCGGGGGCCGCGCGGATGACCGTCCGGCTGGCGGTGCGCGGGGAGTACGGGAGTGCGCCCGCGCCGGTGCTGCGACGGGCCGGGGAGGGGCTGTGGGAGGGGGCGCGCGGGTCGCTGCGGGTGCGGTTGCGGGGTCCGGACGGGGCGTGGGTGGCGCCGGACGGGGAGTGGGGCGCGCTCGTGGACGTGGCGCCGGGCGGCGTCCACGACCTGGTGCTGGAGGTGGGCGAGGGGCCGCTGGGCGAGCCGGTCGACGCGGAGTCGGCGTGGCGGCGCACCGAGGGGTTCTGGGCCGGCGCCGTGCCGTCGTGCTCCGGGCTGACGGCGGCCCGGGACGTGCGCCAGGCGTACGCGGTCCTCACCGGCCTGACCAGTCCGCGGTCCGGTGCGATGGTGGCGGCGGCGACCACCTCGCTGCCGGAACGGGCGGAGGGGGACCGGGACTACGACTACCGCTACGCCTGGCTGCGCGACCAGTGCTACGCGGGGCAGGCGGTGTTCGCGCACGGCCCGCACCCGCTGGCGGACGCGGCGGTGCGCGTGGTCACCGAGCGGGTGCTCGCGGACGGGCCCGGGCTGCGGCCGGCGTACCGGACCGACGGCTCGCGGGTGCCGGCCGAGCGGCGGCTTCCGCTGTGCGGCTACCCGGGGGCGACGGACCGGATCGGCAACCACGCCGGGGAGCAGTTCCAGCTCGACACCTTCGGCGAGGTGCTGCAACTGCTCGCGGCGGCGGCCCGCGACGGCCGTCTGCCGGGGGACGGGGTCCGGGCGGCGGTGGTGGCGGGGAAGGCCCTGGAGGAGTTCTGGGACCGGCCGGACGCGGGCCTGTGGGAGCTGGAGCCGGCCTGGTGGACCCATTCGCGGCTGGCCGCGGTCACCGGGCTGCGCGCGGCCGCGCGGGAGATCGGCGGGGCGGAGGCGGACCGGTGGAACGCGCTGGCGGAGACGGTCCTGCGGGAGACGCGGCGCCGCTGCCTGCACTCGTCGGGCCGCTGGCAGCGGTCCGCCACGGACACCGGCCCCGACGCGGCGCTGCTGCGGCCGCTGGCCTCGCCGTACTGGCCGGGCCCGCGGCCGGTCGCGGTGGCCACCCGGGAGGCGGTGGCGCGGGAGCTGGCGGTGGACGGGTTCGTGTACCGGTTCCGGCAGGGCGACGGGCCGCTGGGCGAGCTGGAGGGCGCGTTCCTGCTGGGCGGCTTCCAGATGGCCTCGACCTGCCTGGCGCACGGCCGGACGGCGGAGGCGGGCCGCTGGTTCGAGCGGACCCGCGCGGCCGCGGGGCGGGCCGGGCTGTTCGCCGAGGAGTACGACGTGCGCGGCCGGCAGCTGCGGGGCAACCTGCCGCAGGCGTTCGTGCACGCCCTGCTGCTGGAGAGCGCGGTACGGCTGGACGGCGCGGCGGGCTGAGCCGGCGCCTGCGGACCGGGAGCCGGGGCGGCAGAGGGGCTCGGGAGCCCGGGGACGTTACACGTGTATGGCTGAATGTGACAGAAGCTGGTCATTGCGGCCATCAGGCAGCAGCGGAATGATCGGGGCATGCTCCCACCCCACAAGATCGTCATCGTCGCCTTCCCTGGCGCCGAACTGCTCGACGTCACCGGCCCGGCCGAGGTGTTCTCCGTCGCCACGCGTGTCGCCGGCCCCGGGCGGCCCGGCTACACCGTCCGGGTGGCCACGGCCGGCGGAGGGCCGGTGGCGACCTCCAGCGGGCTGCGGGTCATGGCCGACCTGGCGCTGGAGGAGGTGGACGGGGACGTGGACACCCTGCTCGTGTCAGGGGCGGTGGAGGTCGGGGGGAGCGGCGTGGAGCCCGTGCTCGACGGGGCGGTCGTCGACTGGTTGCGGGAGGCCGCGCCCCGGGCCGGACGGGTGGGGTCGGTCTGCGCGGGCGCGCACCTGCTGGCCGCGGCCGGCCTGTTGGACGGGCTGCCCGCCACGACCCACTGGCTCACGGCCGCCCGGCTGGCCGCCGACCACCCGCGCGTCGCCGTCGACCCGGACCCCCTGTTCATCCGGGCCGGACGGCTGTGGACCTGCGCGGGGATCACCTCGGGGATGGACATGGCCCTCGCGATGGTCACCGAGGACCACGGTCCCGAACTCGCCCTAGCGACCGCCCGGATGATGGTCATGTACGTCAAACGCGCGGGCGGTCAAAGCCAGTTCAGCGTGCCGCTCGCGGTGGCGGACGCGCCCGGCGGGGACCGGATCGACGAGCTGCGGGTCTGGATCGGCGAGCACCTGACCGAGGACCTGTCCGCGGAGGCACTGGCCGCGCGACTGCACCTCAGCGTGCGCCACTTCTCCCGCCTCTTCCGCCGCCGGACCGCCACCACGGCCGCCGTGTACGTCGAGTCCGCGCGGGTCGAGGCCGCGCGCAGGCTGCTCCAGGACAGTGAGCACGGCCTGCCGGAGGTGGCCGCGCTGAGCGGGCTCGGCTCGGTGGAGAGCCTCCACCGCTCCTTCCGGCGCCGTCTGGGCACCACCCCGGCGGAATACCGCCGCCGCTTCCGCTGACGCCCGTCATCCCCGTTTCGTTCGCTCTCGCCCTCATCCCGTATGGAGAACGCATCGTGTCCACCGCCACCCGTGTCGTCCCGATCCCGGTCCTCGGCCGGCACAACATCAACGCCTACCTGCTGCTGGGCCGTCGGCCCGTGGTCATCGACGCCGGCACCCCCGGCAGCGGCCGGAAGATCCACGACGCGATCGCCGCGCACGGGGTGGACCCGGCCGACCTGTCGCTCATCGTCCTCACCCACGGGCACATCGACCACTTCGGCTCCGCGGCCGAACTGAGCCGACTGACCGGCGCACCCGTCGCCGGTCACGTGGCGGACCTGGGGCCGTTCCGCACCGGCCGGGTCCGTGAACCGTACCTGCCCACGGGCCCGATGGGCCGCCTGATGGCCCGTAACGCGAAGCTGCACGCGCGGGCCGAACCGGTCGAGCCGGAGGTGCTGTTGCGGGGCGAGACGGACCTGTCCGAGTTCGGGATCGAGGCCCGTGTCATGCCGACTCCGGGACACACCGCCGGATCGGTCTCGGTGCTCACCGGGCGGGGCGACCTCGTCGCGGGCGACCTGATCGCCGGCTCCTTCATGGGGCTCGTCCCGGGCAGACCGGCCAACCCCCCTTTCCACGACGACCCCGTGGGCAACCTCGCCAGCCTGAGGCGGATGCTCGACCTGGGGCCGGCCCGGCTCCATGTCGGCCACGGCGGTCCGTTGGAGCCCGGCCGGGTGCGCCAATGGGCCGCCCGGGAGGAGCGGCGCCTCGCCCGGCGCCGGGCCGCCGGCCGGCTCCTGGCCCGGGGCGCGGAGGACTGACGACACCTCTATGACATCTGTCATCCCGCACGGGTGATCGCGGGCCCTGCCGGCCGCCCCCTCCCCCTGACGAGAATGAGGTCACCGCAACGACCACGGGGGACCGAAATGAACATCCTGAAGAAGACGGACACGAAGACGGCGACAGCGACGGCGACGGCCGGCGGACCGGGCGCGGAGGGCGACGCCGGGAACCTGGCTCCGGCCGACTACCGGCTGCCGGTCTGGTTCTTCGGTTTCGAAGGCGTCCTCGCGGCGGCCTTCGACATCATCAAGGCCTTCCCCTCGGCGTGGCCGGTCCTCTTGGGGCTGCTGGTCGTCAACATCGCCGTCTCGCTGACCATGATGCGCCCGCGCCTGAAGCTGGCGAAGGCGCTGTGGCGGGGCAAGGAGACGCGCAGGGTCGCGATCGCCCTCGTCGTCCTGCGGGTCGGCAGCCACTTCGCCCTCAACGCGCTCGGGTTCGCGGTCACTTCGACCTTCGGTCACGCCGTTTTCGCCGTGGTCATGGCAACGGTCACGATCGGCCTGCTGGCCTACTCGCAGGAGACGGCCATCCGCGCCCTCACCCGCACTCCGGCCGGCCGCTGACCCCGCCCGCGCTACACGGGCGCCCCGGGGCGCCCCTCCGAGGTCCACAGGACGCGGAAGCGGCCGGGGTTGAGGGGATCCCGATCGGCCACCTGGACCGGCGGCCACGCCCACTGCCGCACGCCGATGCCCGGCACGCGGGAGAACCGGATCTCGCCCCGGGTCCCTTCGACCGCCACCCCCGCCCAGGGGTCGTCCCGCCGGGGGGAGCGCAGCACTTCGGCGAGGACGGTGAGCGTGTCGTAGCCCTCGAAGGCCACGAAGGAGGGCGCCTCGCCCAACCGGGTGCGCAGGGCCGTCTCCACCCGGGCGCCCAGGGGTCCGAGGCGTTCGGGCAGGTAGCGCAGGAACGGGACGGCCGCGCCGTCCTCGCCCAGCAGCGCCGCCCACTCGGTGAACTCCGGCTGTCCGGCGGGCGCGCCGATCAGGATCCCGCCGAGCCGGGGGTCGCGGCGGACGGCCCTGACGACCGGCACCGCCGGATCCGGGTGGCCCACCAGGAGGAGGAGGGCGGTCGCGCGTTGTGCGAGGAGTTCCTCGCATACGGCCTCCGGGGTGAGCGTGCTCATGTCGAGCTCGGACAGGGTCGCGCCGCGCGGGGTGAGGTGTTCGCGCAGGATGCGGGTGCCGGCGGCCCAGTAGACGCTCGGTTCGGCCGCGACGGCGATCCGGGCGTGACCGGCGCCGAGGAGGAAGTCGGCGTAGGTCCGCCAGCCGTGGGACTGGGCCGGGGCCAGGCGGGCCACGGCGTCGGCCGGGTGTTCGGTGAGCGCGTCGATGACCGCGGAGGAACAGAGGAACGGCAGGTCGAGGGCGGCGGCGCGGGCGGCCGCGGCGCGGGCGGACACGCTGTGGTACTCCCCCGCCAAGGCCGCCACGCCCAGTTCCGCGAGTTCGTCCACGGCCGCCGCCGCGCGTCGCGGGTCGGCGGCCGTGTCGCGGACGACCAGTTCCAGTGGCCGTCCGGCGATTCCGCCGGCCTCGTTGACCTCGTCGGCGGCCAGTCGGAGCCCGGCGACCAGGTGCCGGCCCGCTTCGGTCCAGCCGGGGCGGGTCAGCGGGGCGAGGGCGCCGATCCGGACGGGCGCCACGTCAACTCCCCCTGGTTGCCGCGCCTCTGGGTGGTTACTCGTGTTACTGCGTCCCGCTTCTCCCATGCGGTCATTGCATCCCCGGCCCCTGTCCCCCGGCAAGCGAATATCCGGGCCCCGGGTCGCCCGGGCCGGGATGCCCCCCGGGGCGGCCCTTGCCGTGTCGGCATGGATCACAACGAGCGGGCCGTACACGCCTCGTCGTTCGGGGCCGCGGCCGTCGCCCACGCCGAACACCGACCCGACTACGCGCGGGCCGCCGTGGCCTGGGCACTGGAAGCCGCCCCGGCCCGCGGCTGCTGGACCTGGGCGCCGGGACCGGCAAGCTGACCGGCACCCTGCTCGCCTCGGGCGCCGAGGCCGTCGCGGTCGAGCCGGATCCGGCGATGCTCGCCGAACTGCGGCGCGGCCTGCGGGGTGTCCGCGCCCTCGCGGGGAGCGCGGAGGCGATCCCGCTGCCGGACGGTTCGGTGGACGCGGTGCTCGCCGGCAACGCCATGCACTGGTTCGACATGTCCGTCGCGGGCCCCGGTGGATGGGATCGCGCAGGTGAGCGACAGCGCCGCGACCGGCCCGCGCGACACCCTGGCGAGTTGGCGCGCCGTGACCGCGGAGACGCACCGTCCGCGCAGCGGCGCCCACCGGTTCGGCTCGCCGGAGCAGTCCGCGTTCCCGCACGGGCAGCGCCGCACCGCCGACTCCCTCGTGGCGACGCTCGCGACGCGCGCGGGGATGCTCGTCATGCCGGAGGAGGAACGGGAGACCGCCCTCGGCCGGATCCGCGGCTACCTCGCCGGCCGCCCCGAGACCGCGGACGGCGAGTTCACGCTGCCGATGCTGACCGGCGTCCTGCGCGTCGGCGGTTCTGAGGGACGGACGGACGGCCCGGCGCTACGGCTGCCTGGGCACGGCCGCCGGGGCCCGCTGGGTCGGGATGGCGCCGTCACGGTCGTTCTGGAGGGCGAGGAGCTCGCGGAACAGGCCTGGCGACGTGGCCAGTTGACCGTACGTACCCTCCTGGACTACCCGGCCGCGGTCGAGGACGACGATGCGGTCGGCCACGGCCACGTTGGTGAGGCGGTGCGTGACCAGGACGACGGCGCGGTCCCGGGCGGCCTGCCGCAGGTGGGCGAAGATGCGGTGCTCGGCGCGCGGGTCGAGGGCCGAGGTGGGCTCGTCCAGGACGAGGAGGCCGGCGGGGCGGTAGAAGGCGCGGGCCAGGGCGATGCGCTGCCACTGGCCGCCCGAGAGGTCGGTGCCGCCGAGCCATTCGCGGGCCAGGAGGGTGCCGAGGCCGGAACGGAGTTCGGCCACGACCTCGTCGGCGCCGGTGGCCCGGCAGGCCTCCCAGACACCGGCATCGTCACCGCCCCCGCTACCGCCCGCAGCACGACCGTCGCCACCGCCACCACCTCGACCGTCGCCGCGGGCGTCGCCGCCCACCGGCTGGCCGAGGGTGATGTTGTCGCGGGCGGTCAGGGGCCAGCAGGCGTAGCGCTGCGGGACCATGGCGACCTGCTTCCACGCGGCGTGCGGGTCGAGGGCGGTGGTGGGGTGGCCGTCCCAGGTGACCGTGCCGGCGGTGGGCAGGTGGAGCCGGGTGAGGAGGTTGGACAGGGTGGTCTTGCCGGAGCCGTTCTCGCCGACCAGGGCGACGATCTCGCCGCGGCGGACGCGGAAGTCGACGCCGTCGAGGGCGTTGCGCTCGCTGCCCTCGTACCGGTAGACGAGCTTCTCGGCGCGGACCTCGGCGGGGGCGCCGGGGACGATCTCGCCCGCCTTGAGCCGGTAGCCGCCGGTCTCCTCCAGGAACCGTGACCAGTCGTCCATGTACATGCCGGTGCGGAAGATGACGGCGGACATCCGGACGACGCCCTGGACGGAGCCGGTGACCGTGCGCAGGGCGAGGACGGCGGTGCCGGCCGCCGCCACCGACAGGTGGCCGGTGGCCAGGAGGGCGACGAGCACGCCCCAGACGAGTGCGGAGGCCGCGCCGCCGCCGAGGGCGCCGAGGAAGGCCATGCGGGCGCCGTCGGTGACGGCCCGCCGGTGGACCTCGGTGACGCGCCCGGTGATGCGCCGGTAGGTGCCGAGGAGGAACGGGGCCATCGTCCCGGCGCGGATCTGGTCGGCGGCGTGGCTGTCGGACAGGTGCCAGCGCAGGACGCCGAGCATGCGGCTGTGTCCCGTCATCCGCACGCCGGCGGTGTAGGTGACGCGGGCGCTGTGGATCTGGGCGATGCCCTGCGGGATGCCGGCGAGGACGAGGAAGGGGATGAGGACGGGGTGGAGGGCGCCGAGGACGAAGGCGCCGGCGAGGAGGGAGGCGAGGGCGGCGATCAGTTCCTGGCCCTCTTCGATGATGTCCTTGGCGACGACGGCGCCGCGTTCGGCGTTGTCCCAGCGGTCCTTGAACCCGGGGCTGTCGTAGGCGGCGAGCTCGGAGGTGGTCGCCGCGTCCAGCAGCATCAGCTCGCACTCCTGCTGCATCAGGGGTGCGAGCCGGGAGGAGAGCCAGGTCACGGCGATGTACAGGCCGGCGCGCAGTCCCGCCGCGGCGGCGAGGACCGCGACCGAGGGCCAGGCGTCCCACAGCCGGTCGGTGATGTCCCCGGAGGAGATGAGGGCGGTGATGGTCGAGGTGGTGGCGAGCAGGCCGGTGGCGGCGGCGACGCCGGAGACCGCCTGGCAGGCCATCAGGACCACGACCGAACGGCGGTCGACGCGCCAGGCGACGTTCAGCGAGCGCTTGAGGAGGTGCGGGAGCCTTCGTGCCATGTGACGTAGCGTGATGAGCTTGGTCGCCTCCCATCTGCTGTCCCGCTCGAACGCGAAGGCGAGTTCTTCCTGGACCCGTTCCTGTCCGTCGCTGTCGTTGCTGGTCACCGGCTGCGCCTCCGAGGGTGCGGGAAGCGCCAAGTCTTCGCCATGATCGGGGTGTCGGGAAGCCCTGGGCGGGACCGGTCACCCGAAGGTGTCCCGGGGCGGCCGCCGCGCTCAGGGCGCGGTGTCCCCTCCCCCGCTCTCCTGCCGGAGGTCGATCGCGGGCCGCCGCATGAACCGCTGCCAGCCTTCGGCGGCGCGGGCGCGCAGGGCGCGGCCCGGAGCCGCGGGGTCGGGCTCCTGCGTCTCGACGGTGCGTCCGCTGGCACCGGGCTTGCGGCGGGGCAGTGAGGGGGTGGTGGACATGCTCCTTGCTCCTCTCGGACGGGGACGCGGCGGGTCGGGGGCCGGGGCCGTGGTCCCGCCGCGGGGGGTGCACGTCCGGGGCGGCTGGGGCTGGGCGGCTCCGGGGTGCGGTGACCACCTTGGCGGCCGGAGGGGCGATCGATCAATGGGCGCGTCGTTGCGGTTTGGGCACGAGGTCACGGCCGGGGCCGGCCGTGCGCGCCGGCGTCCGCGCCGGCGTCCGCGCCGGCGGCGGGAGCGTACCGCGGCAGGGCGATGTCCCCGGCCTTGGCGAACTGCGCGCCGAGCACGGCGCGCATGGGCCACCGGGTCATCGACCGCATCGAGAGGTCGCGCAGCCGGATGCCGAGGCGCCGCGACGGCGCGTACCCGGCGGCCCCGCCGGGCGGAAGTTCCTGCGCGCGGGTCACGTACGGGCGCATGACCGCGTCGTAGCGCCGCAGCGCGCGGGTGTGGTCTCCCCCGGCGGCGGCAAGTTCGCTGGCCAGGACGTACGCGCCGACCAGGGCGAGACTGGTCCCGAGACCGGTCAGCGGGGTGGCGCAGTAGCCGGCGTCGCCGAGCAGCACCACACGGCCGCGCGACCAGCTGTCGAGGCGGACCTGGCCCATGGAGTCGAGGAAGAAGTCCGGGGCGGTGCGCAGGGCCCGCAGCAGGCGCGGGGCTTCCCAGCCGACGTGGGCGAAGCGGCGGGCGACGAGTTCCCGCTGGGCGGCGAGGTCACGCCGGTCGTAGGCGAGCGGGGGCGAGCGGAAGCTGAAGCCGGCCTTGATCTCGCCGGGGAGCCGGCCGGGCCGCGCGGAGGCGACCAGGCCGCCGGGAGCGTTGTGCATCAGGTACCAGCCGTCGAGGTCCAGGTCGTGGTCGGTGGCGGTGAACCAGGAGGTGTAGAGGCCGAGCGGGCGGACGAAGTCCCGTTCGGGGCCGAAGGCGAGCGTGCGCACCACGGAGTGCGGGCCGTCCGCGCCGACGACGAGCGCGAAGCGGCGGGGTGCGGCCTTCTCGAAGGTGACGGCGACCGGGCCGCCGCCGTCCGGGCCGGCGCCGGGGGCCTGTTCGATGCCGGTGATGGTGTCGTCGAAGAGGTATTCGGTGTCGGGCAGGGTGGCCTCGTGGAGGAGGCGGGCGAGGTCGCCGCGCAGGATCTCGACGTCGGAGACGATCCCTTCGCCGCCGAAGGCATCGGCGGGCAGCCGGGCGGTGGTCCGGCCGGAGGAGTCGACGAGGGCGAAGCCCCGCTGGTCGACGGCGTGCGCCCGGACCCGTTCCATCAGGCCCATCCGTTCGATCACGGTACGGCCCGCCCCGCGCAGGTCCACCGTCTGCCCGCCCGGCCGGGGCGCGGGCGCCCGCTCCACGACGGTGACCTCGAAGCCCGCCGTGCGTAGCCAGTACGCCAGCGCCGGTCCGGCGATGCCGGCTCCGCTGATGAGGATCTCGTTGTTCGCCATGCTGCGAATGTACGCCGTACGCACAGAGCCTACAACCATCAGATCCCAACGAGACAAGACCTGTAGACACCGACCGCACTAGTGCGGTGACCTCTCGGGGATGGCTGCGTACGGTCCTTCGCGCTGGGGGGGCGCCTAAGATGGCAGACACCAGGTGCACTAGTGCGGAGGGGGTATGCGGTGGGCGAACGCGCGGTACCGCGCTACAGCCGGATCGTCGCGGAGCTGCGGCGGCGGATCGAGACGGGGGAACTGGCGGCGGGCGCGCGCGTCCCGTCCACCCGTGAGATCACCCGGCAGTGGGGCGTCGCCATGGCGACCGCGAGCAAGGTGCTGGCGGAGCTGCGCCGCGAGGGGCTGGTCCGGGCCGTCCCGGGCGTCGGTACGGTCGTGGCGGCCCCGGCGCGCCCGGCGCGCACCGCCCGGCCGGCTCCCGCCGCACGCCCCGCCGGCGCGCCCGAGGGTCCGGGGGCGCTCACCCTCGGGCGGATCGTCGACGCCGCCGTCGCGGTCGCCGACGCGGAGGGGCTGGCCGCGGTCTCGATGCGCCGGGTGGCCGCCGACCTGGGGGTGGCCACCATGTCGCTGTACCGGCACGTCGCCGACAAAGAGGACCTGCTCACCCGGATGATGGACGGCGTCATGGGGCGGCACCCGCTGCCCGCCGATCCCCCGCCGGACTGGCGGGAGGCGGTCGAGCTGGCGGCCCACCGCCTCTGGGACCTCTTCCGCCGCCACCCGTGGCTGGCCCCGGCCCTGTCGATGACCCGCCCCCAGCTCATCGCCTCGGCGCTGCCGTACACGGAGTGGATGCTGGCCGCCCTCCTCAGGCACGGCCTGGACCTGCAGTCCGCCTTCACCGCGCACCTGACGCTGCTGAACTACGCGCGCGGCATCGCCGTCAACCTGGAGGCCGAGCGGGAGGCGGAGGCCGACAGCGGCCTGGACAGCGAGGAGTGGATGGACCACCAGGAGCCGGACCTCCTGGCGGTCCTGGGCACGGGCCGCTTCCCGGCCCTCGACCACCTGGCGCAGACCGGCTACGACCTGGACCTGGACGCCCTCTTCGAATTCGGCCTCCAACGCCTCCTCGACGGCCTGGCGGCCCTGCCCGACCCGGGTCCGGACCGAGAGGGTTGATCCCGCCGGACGGGGGACACCGTGGTGGCGGTGAGGGGTGGGGCGGTGGGGGGTGGTGAGGATCGGGGGTATGGGCGTTGTCGTGCCGGTCGTCTTCGCGTTGTTCGCGGCGTTCAGCAACGCCCTCGCGACGGTCCTCCAGCGGCGGGCCTCGCTCACCGTGCCGCAGAGCGGGGGCTTCCGGTTCGGGTTGGTCCTCGACCTGGTGCGGCGGCCGTTGTGGCTCGGGGGGATCCTGGCGGTGATCGCGGCCGGGGTGGGGCAGGCCGTGGCGTTGGCCACGGGCGCGCTGTCGCTCGTGCAGCCCCTGTTCGTGCTGGAGCTGCCGCTCGCCCTGCTGATCGCCTCCCTGATGGCGCGGAGCCGGCTGCCGGGGGCGGTGTGGCTCGCCGTGGCGGCGGTGGTGGCCGGGCTGGGGGTGGTGCTCGTGGCCGCCTCGCCGGCGGGCAACCGTACGCACGTGCCGCTCGACCGGTGGGTGCTGACGCTGCCGGCGTGCGCGGGGGCGGTGGCGGCGCTGGCCGTGGCGGGGCTGCGGCGGCCGCCCGGGCGGATGCGGGCGGGGTGCCTGGGCGCGGCCACCGCCATCTGTTACGCGCTGACCGCCGCCCTGATGAAGTCGGCCGTGCACGTCCTGGGCGCGGGCGGGGTCGGGGCGTTCGTGACGGCCTGGGAGACGTACGCCTTCGCCGCCGCCGGGATCTGCGCCGTCCTGCTCCTGGAACACGCGATGCAGGGCGGCCCGCTCGTCGCCTCCCAGCCGGCGCTGACGCTGGGCGACGCCGGGGTCAGCATCGCCCTGGGGGTACTGCTCTACGAGGAGCACCTGCGCACGCACTGGTGGCTGCTCCCCCAACTGCTCGGCCTGGCCCTGATCTGCGCCGGGGTGCTGGCCCTGGCCAGGTCGGGAGGGGAAGAGGGGGCGGAGGCGACGTAGGCGGGGGGCGGGTGTCACAGGGCGACGAGGATGACCGCTGCCGCCTTCGCGTCACGGACGAGGGTGCTCCACTTGCCGTCGGCCGCCAGGGCGGGGCGCGGGGGCACGACGGTGTTCCCGGAGCCGGGCATTCTCGAGGCCGCGAACACGCCGGGGGCCACGCGGACGGCGCCCGCTTCCATGGCGGCGGCGAGGAGGGAGACGCGGTGGATCCGGGTGGTCCGGCTGGTCTGGGTGGTTTGGAGGGTCTGGGTGGTTTGGAGGGTCTGGGGGCTGCGGGTGATGTGGGGGGCGGTCTGGCTCATGGGGGGCTCCTGCCGGGT
This sequence comes from Streptomyces sp. NPDC001594, assembly GCF_042893675.1. Taxonomy (NCBI): domain Bacteria; kingdom Bacillati; phylum Actinomycetota; class Actinomycetes; order Kitasatosporales; family Streptomycetaceae; genus Streptomyces; species Streptomyces sp. NPDC001594. The sequence goes on from NZ_JBIAVB010000001.1 coordinate 544,750, forward strand.
GGTGACGGGTGCCGTGGGGGTCGGCCTCCTGTCCTCCATTGGGCCGCGATCCGGGTGTCCCGTCACGTCCCTGCAGTTCGGGGCTTGACGGCCGTCCGGGTGACGTGCGGGGGGGGTGGCGGGTGGCCAGCTGGGCGCAGCCGCCGGAGTCCGGCCGAGGCCGGCAGCCGCGGCGAACGGAGCGCGCTGTGGGACTCCACTGCGGCGGCGCGTGGGGGCTGGGTGCGCCGCGCTGCTGCCGGCGGTGTTCGGGGCGGCTCCCGGTCCCCCGCCGTCCCTCTCGTCGTCTGGGCCGGGGGACGCGGGGCGGCTGCCCCTGCGGATCACGGAGATCGTAGGCAAGCCCGGGTACCGGCATGCCCAGTGGGGCTGCTGCGGACCGGGCCGGATGGCGGACCGGTGGTCCGCGCCGTGTTCCCGGACCAGTTCTTCATCCCGGATCCACACGGACCACCGGAACGACAACCTCGTGGGCGGCCGCAGGTCGTCCCGTACGAGGTGACGTCGACGGTGAGGACGGTGGCGGCGGGCGAGCCCACGGCGGTGACCGTGACGGCCGCGGCACCGTCGCCGCCGGCTCCGCCCCACGGCCGCCGCTACGGGGGCCAACCGGGCCGGGCGGCTGCCGCGCGGCCACGAAGGGGACCTGCGGGTGGCGTCGTACACCTGACTCTTTCGTGAGTAGTACGCCAGGCTGATCCTCCAGGTCAGCCGCAACCTGGGCGCCAGCTTGGGCATCTGCCTGATGGTCGTCGTCACCGGCAGCCGGCGGTGCGGCCCTGCGGGCGCCCTCTCCAGCGGCAGCGGCCTCGCCCTCGTCGGCGCCGCCCTGCGGGAGGCACCCGAAGGGGCCCGGGCTCGGGCGGTCAGGCGGTCAGGCGGTCAGGCGGTCACCTTGGAGAGGAACGCGGCGAGGTTGGCCACGGTGCGTTCGATCTTCTCCTCCAGTTCGAGCGTCTCGTGGAGCCGCGCGCCCGCGCCCGCCTCCTTCATCCCGCGCACGTACAGCGAGCAGGCGAGGTCGTCGCACATGTACACGCCGACCGAGTTGCCCTGCTGCCCGGCCTTGCCGGCCTTCGGGGCCACCATCAGGGACACGCCGCCGTCGTGGCCGGTCATGCAGATCCTGCACATGCTGCGCCGCGTCTGCCCGGCGGCCGCCACGGGGCGGCGCAGGGCGAGGGCGCTGACCCGGCCCGCGGTCTCGGTGACCAGGTAGGCGCGGCCCGGGGACTGGGGGTCGCGCCAGCCGAGGTAGTCCAAGTGCTCCCAGGGGCGGTCGGCGAGGTCGTGCGGGACGGCCAGGCGCTTGGCCTCGCCCTTGGTGCAGTTGACGAAGGCCGCGCGGATCTCTTGTTCGGTCAGTGGCTTCATGCGGAGCACGCTAATTTGCCTAATAGTTTTAGGCAAACGCATAATCAGCGTAGGCGGCCGGTGGGTGGTCCACCGGCCGGGCGGGAACGGTGAGGACGGCCATGGGGCGCATCGGGTTGACCACGGACCGCCTGGTGCGGGCCGGGGCGGAGCTCGCAGACGAGGTCGGCTTCGAGCACGTGACCCCCTCGGCGCTCGCCCGGCGGTTCGACGTCAAGGTCGCGAGCCTCTACTCCCACGTGCGCGGCTCCCGCGACCTCAAGGCGCGGATCGCCCTGCTCGCCCTGGAGGAGCTCGCCGGGCGCGCCGCCTCCGCTCTCGCCGGCCGCGCGGGCAAGGACGCCCTGACCGCCCTGGCGGACGTCTACCGCGACTACGCCCGTGAACACCCCGGCCGCTACGACGCGTCCCGGTTCCGCCTCACCGCCGAGGAGGCCGCCGCGAGCGCCGGCCAGCGCCACTCGGAGATGATGCGGGCGGTCCTGCGGGGCTACGACCTGGCGGTCCCGGACCAGACGCACGCCGTCCGGCTCCTGGGCAGCGTCATCCACGGCTACGTGAGCCTGGAGCTGGCCGGCGGCTTCAGCCACAGCACCCCCGACTCCCAGGAGAGCTGGTCATGGACCCTCGACGCCCTCGACACCCTGCTGCGCACCCGGGCGGCGAGGTGACCTCCCCCGCCACGGCGCCCCAGACCGCCGCGCCCCAGACCGCCGCGCCCCTGGCCGCCGCGCCCGTCACCGCGGACCTCCTGCGCGGGGCCCTCGACACCGAGGACACCGGCCGCGGCCTGCTGCCGCACCGGCTGCCCGCCCGGGCCCGGGCCCAGAACACCGACGGGCAGCTGGCCATGGCCGAGTCCCAGCCCTCCGGGGTACGGCTGGCCCTGCGCACCGCGGCGACCGTCGTCGAACTGGACGTCCTGCCCGTCAAACGGGTCTACGCGGGCGCCCCGCCGCGGCCCGACGGGGTCTACGAGCTCCTCGTCGACGGCCGCCCTGCCGGGCGGGCGACCGCGGCGGGCGGGGACACCCTCACCGTCTACCTCGCGACGGGCGGCCTCGAACACCGCAGGGGCCGGCCCGCCACGCTCCGCTTCGCCGGCCTGCCGGCCCGGATGAAGGACGTGGAGATCTGGCTGCCGCACGACGAGACGACCGAGCTCGTCGCCCTGCGCGCCGACGCCCCCGTCTCCCCCGCGCCCGCCCGCGGCCGCAGGGTGTGGGCGCACCACGGCAGTTCGATCAGCCAGGGCTCCGGCGCCACGGCCCCCACCGGCACCTGGCCGGCGCTCGCCGCCGCCCTCGGCGGGGTGGAGCTGGTCAACCTGGGCCTGGGCGGCAGCGCGCTGCTCGACCCGTTCACGGCCCGCGCCCTGCGCGACACCCCGGCCGACCTGATCAGCCTCAAGCTGGGCATCAACCTGGTCAACACCGACCTGATGCGGCTGCGCGCCTTCACCCCGGCCGTCCACGGTTTCCTCGACACCGTCCGCGAGGGCCACCCGGAGACCCCGCTGCTGGTGGTCTCGCCGCTGCTGTGCCCCATGCACGAGGACACCCCCGGTCCGACGGCCCTCGACATGGCCGCGCTCGGGGCGGGGCGGCTGCGCTTCCGGGCGACGGGCGATCCCGCCGAGCGCGCCGCCGGGAAGCTGACGCTCACCGTCATCCGCGAGGAGCTGGCGCGGATCGTGGCGCAGCGGTCGGCCGAGGACCCGCACCTGTACCACCTCGACGGCCGCGCGCTCTACGGGGAGGCCGACGCCGCCGAGCTGCCGCTGCCCGACGCCCTGCACCCGGACGCGGCCACCCACCGCCGGATCGGCGAGCGCTTCGCCGCCCTCGCCTTCGGGGAGGGGGGCTTCTTCGGCGGTTCCGGGCCGGCCGCGCCCGGCGGGAGGCCGGGCGGCGTCCGGAGGCGCTGAGCGCGCCGGGTGGTCAGCGGCGGCAGGTGTAGTGGGTCAGCCGGGAGCGGGCCTCCTTCTCGGAGATGCCGAGTGCGGTCCCGATGGACTCCCAGGACAGGTCGTCGGCCTCGGCGATGTAGGAGGCGTCACGGGCCACGCTCCGGGTGATGCGCTCCAGCGCCGCCACGGCCTTGAGGGCGGCCACCGGGGCCTGTCCGGCCAGGTTGTTGAGCCGGTCCTCGACGCGTTCGAGGAGGTCGGCCAGTTCGGCGGGGAGCGGCACGGTGCGGGCCTCGACCTCGCCGAGGTGGCGTTCCCAGTCGTCGCGCGGCCCTTCGATCACCTGCTCGTAGAGGCCCGACGGTGCCTCGGCGCCGGGGTCGATCGGATAGTGCGCGGCGCCGCGCCAGCCGCAGGCGCAGGCGGCGCGGGCGGCGGCGGCCCGGGGCCGGTCCGGGAGGCCGCTGTAGGCCCACCACTCCCGTGTCTGGCGCAGGCCCGATCCCGCGCCCGGGTCCAGGGGGACCGGGCCCGGCTCGGTGCCGTCCGCCAGGAGCGCACCGGCCCAGCCTTCGTGCGAGGCCCCGAACTCCTCCGCCGTCCACCCCATGCCCACTCCCCGTCAGCCGTCCCGCGCGGCCGCGCCGCCGGGGCGGCGGCCGCGTGCTCTCGCCCCACCCTGCCCACATCCGCGAGGGGCCAAGCGGCGTCCGCGGGCCGGTTCGCGGCGCGCGGGGCGCGCGCCGCGAACCGTGCGCCCCGGTCAGCGGGTGCGCGGCACGTGCTGGGTGACGCAGTGGACCCCGCCGCCGCCCCAGGCGAGGATCCGGGCGGGTGTGCCGACGACCTCCCGGCCGGGGAAGAGGGGGCGGAGCCGGTCGAGGGCCGCGGTGTCGGCGGCCGCCTCCCCGGACAGGGGGACGATCACCTGGCCGGCGGTCTGGTAGTAGTTGGTGTAGCTGAAGGTCTCCACCAGCAGGCCGTTCTGGCGGAAGTGCGGCTGCTGTTCCATCTCCACCAGGTCGAAGGGGCGCCCGCAGGCGTCGGTGGCGGCTTGCAGGACCGCCTTGTTGGCGGCCATCCGGGCGTGGTTGGGGCTGGTGGTGTCGGGCTGGGCGTGCAGCAGGATCCGGGCGGGGCCGAGGTAGGCGGCGACGAGGTCGACGTGCCCGTTGGTGATGGTGTCGCCGGCGAGTCCGTAGGGGAGCCAGATGAGCTTGGTGGCTCCGTAGGCGGCGAGCAGGGTGGCCTCGATCTGCGCCCGGGTCATCGTGGGGTTGCGGTTGGGGTTGAGCAGGCATTCCTCCGTGGTGACGAGGGTGCCCTGGCCGTCGGTGATGACGGAGCCGCCTTCCAGGACCATCGGGACGTCGCGGCGCTCCACGCCCAGTTGTGCGCAGACGCCGACCGGCAGGAGGTCGTCCTTGTCGTAGGGGTACTTGCCGCCCCAGCCGTTGAAGGCGAAGTCGAGTCCGATCCGGCGGGACTTGGCCGCGTCGAGGGCGAAGATCGGGCCGGTGTCGCGGGTCCAGCAGTCGTTGACGGGGTATTCGACGACGGTGACGGTGGGGCCGCACTGTGCGCGGGCCTCGTCGGTGCGTCCGGGGCCTGCGAACATCAGGACCGGCTCGGTGCGGGCGATGGCGCGGGCGATGCCGGCGATCTCGGCCTGGACCTCGGGCAGCAGGGAGCCCCAGCCGTCGGTGCGGTCCCAGGGCCAGGACATGACGCAGCAGGAGTGGTCCTCCCACTCGGCGGGCGCCGTGTACTTCTGCGCCGAAGCGGTGGTCGTGTCGGCGGCCAGGGCGCGGCCGCCGAGCAGGGTGGCGGCGGTGGCGGTGAGCGCGGCGGCTCCGAAGCCCCTGCGGGACATCGGCGCACGCATGTATGGCAGGTCCATGACATACCTCCTGGAGGGTGTGGGCGGGGTTGGGGTGGGGTGGTGCGGTGTGCGGTCCGGGGGCCGGCGCGGCGGGCGGGCGGCCCCCGGAGGGGTGGTCAGGAGAGCCCGGCCGCCGGTTCGGCGGAGCGGTCCGCGTCCGGCTCCGCGTCCGGGCGGGCCGCCTGGGGCTCCAGGGCGCGGAGCTTCTCCTGGGGGCGCCGGACCAGCAGGTAGAGCAGTCCGGCCGTGAGGACCACGCCGGTGCCCAGCAGTCCGGCCCAGATCTGGTACCAGGGGGCGCCGGGCGGGGCCAGGATCGCCCGCGGCCAGCAGACGTCGGCCACCTCGAAGGCCGTCCAGAGCACCGCGAGCACGTTCAGGAAGGTGCCCTTGCGGCCCAGCCGGATGTGGCCGGACGGCACCCAGGTGCCGCGCAGCCGGGCGATGAGCGCGGCCAGCGAGACCAGGAAGAACGGCAGGAAGGTGGCGGCCGTGCCGAAGGCGATCAGGCTGCCGATGGCGGTGGCGTTCAGGCCCAGGAGCAGGGCGGAGCAGCTGACGGCGGTGGAGGCCACCAGTCCGCCGATGGGCGCCCGGCGCCGGTTGACCCGGCGGACCCGGGCGGAGAAGGGGAAGACGCCGTCGCGGGCGAGGGAGTAGACGCCTCGGGCCGCTCCGCCCTGGGAGGCCATGGCGCAGGCGAGGAAGCCGATGAGCACGACGAGGACGAAGGGCTTGTCGGACCAGGAGCCGAAGGAGGTGACCACGGCGGTGGTCACCGGGTCGAGGTCCCGGCCGGCCACGACGGCCGCCGGGTCGGGGTGGGCCAGGGCCACCGCCATGGCGTTGAGGATCACCACGGTGCCGACGCTCAGCAGGGCCCACCACATGGCGCGCGGTACCTGCCGCCCGGCGTCCTTGGTCTCCTCGGCCGTCGAGACGCAGGCGTCGAAGCCGATGAAGCCCCAGCCCGCGACCGCCAGGACGGCGAGGAAGGCCGAGACCGTGGAGCCGCCCGACAGTTGCTCGGCGCCGAGGGTCTCGGTGAAGAGGGAGAAGCCGTGCTTGCGGAAGAACAGCAGCAGGCTGAAGCCCACCAGCACCGAGGCCACGGCTTCGGCGGCGATGCCCAGGGAGACGAAGAGGCTGAGGATCCTGATGCCGAAGGCGTTGACCAGCATGCAGCCCAGCAGGATGGCGGCGGCCACCGCGACCATCGCCGCGGGCGTGGGCGTGACCCCGGCGAGGGCGAAGACCCAGGGGGCGGCCAGGTAGGCGACGGTGGTGTTGCCGAACATGACGGCGAACTGCCACACCCAGCCGCTCATCCAGCCGAACGAGGGCCCGAGCAGCCGGCGCCCCCACTGGTAGGGGCCGCCGGCGAGCGGCCATTGGGAGGCCAGTTCGGAGTAGACGTTGACCACCAGGCACTGGCCGAGCAGGACGACCGGCAGCGCCCACACCCAGGCCGGGCCGGCGATGGTCGTCCCGACCATCGAGACGGCGTAGAGGGCGACCACGGGCGAGACCACGGCGAAGCCCATGGCGATGTTGCCCAGGACGCCGAGACTGCGGCGCAGCTCCTGCTCGTAGCCGAGGGCGCTCAGCCGGGCGGCGTCGCCGTCCTGCGGGGTGGCGGTGGCGGGTCTGCCGCCGGTGGAGGGTTCTGGCACGTGACACCTCGGAGGGCAGGGGGAGCCGCCCGGGGCCCCGGCGCGCTCCCCGAACTTAAATCTAACCTTGTTAGGTAACGGGGTTGCGGGGACGTTAACGCGCCCTCGGCCCCTTGGGAAGACCTGCCGACGGGTAACCTGGCGCCGGAAGAGGGGGAGTGCCGCCGTGGGCCGACCGAGCCAGCCGCTGCTGAGCCGCGCGATCATCGCGCGCGCCGCACTGGAACTGCTCGACGAGGAGGGCGCGGACGCCCTCAAGATGCGGTCGCTGGCCGGCCGGCTCGGGGTGCGGGGAGCTTCGCTCTACCACCATGTCGCGTCGAAGGAGGACCTGCTCGACGCGGCGTCGGAGCTGCTGAACGAGGAGATCGACCTCGGCCCGCTCCAGGACCCCGAGTGGCGCCGGGGCATCGCCGAGTACGCCCGCGGGTACCGCCGGGTGTACCTGCGGCACCCCCACATGATCGCGCTGGTCGCGCGCCGCCGGGTCGAGGCCGACCGCGCGCTCCTCGGCTACGACGCGCTGCTGGGCGCGCTCGTCCGGGCGGGCTGCACGCCGGCGGGGGCGGCCGAGGCCGCGGCGGCCCTGGACTACCTGGTCCTCGGCTCCGCCCTGGAGACCTTCACGGCGGGCTTCACCCGCGCCCCGGCCGACTACCGCCCCGGGTATCCGGCCCTCGCCGACTCCCTCGAAGCGACCGGCTCCGGCCCCGGCGGCCTGGACGGCCTGGACGACCGCGGCTTCGAGCTGGGCCTGCGCCTCGTCCTGGACGGCCTGGCCGCCCAGTTGGCGGACGCGGGCTGACGGGGGCGGGACACGCGGGCGCCGCGGCCCCGGGCCGCGGCGGTCGACGCCTCCCCCTGCCGCCGTCGCCGTCACGGCGTGCGGCCGGGCTCAGGCGGGCCGGACCGTGCGGGGGCCCGCGCAGGTGACGCCGTACGCGCCTACCCGCGCGCGCAGCTCGCGGTCCGCGGTGACGACCGTGCAGGGCCGGTCGGCGTGGGCGGCGGCGAGTTCCACGATGAGGTCGTCCCCGCTGCCGGACGCGGACTCCACGCGCACGCCGGGTACGGACTCGACCCCGCGGGCGGCTCCCTCGACGACGAGGATGACCTCCTCACCGGCGTCGCGCGCCGCGAGCCGGTCCCGCAGCCGCTCGGCCGCCCCCTTCCGGTCGCGCCACCACCCGTCGGGCACCGACCCGACCACGTTGGCGGCGTCGACGATCAGTACCGGCGTCTCTTGCTCGATCACGGTCGGTGATTCTGCCACGCCGCCGCCCTGGAACCGACGGTCCAGTGGTGCGGGGGTCCGGGGGTCAGAGCCAGGAAACGGTCAGGGAGAAGGACGTGCCCGCCGCGGCTCCCGTGGAGTCGGTCGCGGTGGCGGTGATCCGGGTGGTGCCGACGCTCCAGGGTTTGCCGGTGACCCGGCCCGAGGCGGGGTCGAGCACCAGGCCCCAGGGGAGGGCGGTCGTGGCGTAGCGGACGGGGGGCGTGCCGCCGGTGGTGGTGAGCTGGATGGCGCAGGGCTGGTTGAACTTGCAGGTCTGCGGGCCGGGGTCGGGGAAGCCGAGGGGGCCGGGGGTGGGGGTGGGGGTCGGCGTGGGGGTGGGGGTCGAGGTGCAGGCGGGGGTGGCTTCCGGGGGGAGGGGGACCTGCCAGATCTGGGGGTCGTTCTCCGAGCCGACCAGGAGGTGGGCGCAGTCCGCGTAAGTGATCGTCTCGCCCTGGGCCTGGGACGGGAGGGGGACGTCCGCGAGCTTGGTGCCCGCCGTGTCGTAGACGGTGGCCGTGTTGGCGCCCAGGGGGCCGCCGCTGCGCAGGGCGTACGAGGCGCCGGTCGGGGAGAAGGCGCCGTCGGTGGCGAACGCCGGGGCGGGGCCCACCGGGGTGAGGGTGTTGACCTGGCCGGTGAGCGGCGGGAGCGGGGCCTGGTACAGGCGGCCGGGGGCGCCGATGAGCTTGCTGGCGATGTGGATCCGGCCGGTGGCCGGGTCGGCGAGGAGGGACTCCGCGTCGTGCCGGCCGTCGGCGTAGGCGAAGCGGTAGGTGGTGGGGGTGACGGTGGCGTTCGTGAGCTGTTCGGGTTCCGGGAAGCTGTGGACCGTGATCTCCGAGCGGCCGGCGAAGTTGTCGCCGATGTCTCCCACGAGGACGGCCGGACCGCCGGTGACGGCGTCCTTGGCGAGGGTCAGGCCTTCCCAGTCGGTGTTGGTGACGCCGGCGAGCGTGAAGGTGGCCTTGAGGGTGCCGGTGGGGCCGGTGCAGTCGATCGCGAAGACCTGGTTGGTGTTGCCGCTGTCGTTGACGGCGTAGAAGACGCCCGGGTGCCGGCGGCTCGTCGCGAGCCCGCTGAACTCGGTCAGGCCCGGGGGGAGGGTGCACTTCTTCTCGGCCGCCGCGGTACCGGCGGCCGGTGCGGGGGTCTGGGCGGGCGCCGCGGCGGCGTCCGCGCCGGCCGCCCAGGCCAGGGCGGGCAGGAGCGTGGCGAGGGCCGCGGTCGCGAGGGCGGCCGCCCGCGGGGGTGTCAGGAGTCGGGGCATGCGGACCATGGGAGTGGGGGACGGCGGACATCGCCAGGGGCCGGCGCCGCCCGTTCGAGCATCGTTCAATGCCGGGCGGGCATGGCGCCGTCCGGCATGCCCGGCGCGCCCGTTCAACGCGCCGGTTCGCGGACCGGGGCCTTGCGGCCGGCGTGCGCGATGAAGGCGCGGGCCGTGCGGCTCAGCGGGCGGCGGGGGTGGGCGATGCCCACCGGACGCAGCAGGGGCGGGGAGAAGGAGCGGATCTCCGCCCGGGTGCCGAAGGCCCGCGCGACGACGTCCCGGTACCAGATGAGGGAGCCGCGCCCGTCCGTCACCCCCGTGACCCAGGCGAGCCGTTCGTCGACCTCCAGGGAGGGAACGGGCCGCACGCCCATGCAGCTGAACATGGCCTCCATCTCGGTGCGGCGGCCCGTCCCCGGGGTCGGCAGCACCATGGGGAGGCCGTCGAGCATGCGCAGGGGCACCGGGTCGGGCAGGCGGGTGCCGATCGGGGAGATCAGGACCACCTCGCGTTCCTGGATGAAGTGCGAGGTCAGCTCGGTGTCCACCGGCAGGTCCACGAGCGCCAACTCGGCGCGCCCCTGGTTGAGTTCCTGGACCAGAGCCTCCCTGCTGTCGTGCTGCCGCACCTTGACCTCGGCACCGGGCCGTCCGGTGGTGAAGGCCGTGACGAGGTCGGTGGCGAGGTCCAGGGCGAGCGTGGGGGTGGTGACCAGGGTGAGGGCGGCCTGCGGCCCGCGGCCCTGGGGGCTCCCGATGTCGTCGATGGCCTCCACCGCGTTGAGCACGGTGCGGGCCAGCCGGACGACCCGGGCCCCCTCCGGCGTGAGGTCCACCCCCCTTCCCCGCCGGGCCAGCAGTTCGACGCCGAGGTCGCGTTCCATGGCCTGAACGGCTCTTGACAGGGCGGACTGGGCGACGAAGACGGAGGCGGCCGCGCCCGTGATGGACCGGCAGTCGGCGACGGCGACGAGGTAGCGGAGTTGCGCGAGGGTGGGGGTCATGAGCGGACGGTAACGGCGTCAGCATGCCGCCGTAAGGGCCACCGGATGAACAACTGCACGATTTCCGGAGCCCGTTCATACCGGATGGGCGGCGACGCATGCCGGTGCGGCATGAGCCGGTGGCGCCACCGTGCGCCCGCGCGTGCTCCGGCGTACGAACCCCCGGCGGCCGATGCCGCTGGTCAGACGGAGAGGACCGCCGGGCGGCCGGCACCGACGGGCCGCACGAGGACCCCTGAGTGCTCCGGGGGCGCGAAGCGGGGTATTCCGCATGGCTGTTGACAGTGCGCGACGCCGCTCGCACGATGCATCGCGGCGCCGGGAGCTTTGACCCTCGTTCAATCCGGTTCACATCCGTGCTCCCGCCGCCCGTGTGTGCTCCCCGCGGCCCCCGTGATCCCAGCCGCCGCCTCACCGCGCCACCGCACGCCTCACCGCACGTCTCACCCCGCTCTCCCCCGTTCTTCCGCCCTGTATTGCGCCATGTCACACAGCACTGGAAGAGGAGCGTCCGTGACCCCTCCCCCGCAGTCCGCCGCCATCCGGGATCTGGTCGTCGTGGCCAGCCCGTTCGAGGAGCCGCATGCCCGGGTCGTGAGCGCCGCCGCGCGTGCCGGTGCGCTGGGGCTGCTCGACCTCGGCCGGGACCCGGACGCCGCGCGACAGGCCTTCGACGAGCTGGCGCGGTGGCTCGGCCGCGGTGCCGGTGCGAGCGGTGGCGGTGGCGGTGGTCTTGTCGGCAGCGGTGGCAGTGGCAGCGGCCGGTACGGCGTGCGGGTGCCCGCGGGCTGCCCGATCGGGCCGGACGGGCTGCCGCCCCAGGTGGACACCGTACTGCTGGCCGACCCGGCCCGGCACACCCCGGACCAGGTGGCCGCCTGGGCCCGGGCGGCGGGGCGGCCCCGGATCTGGGCCGAGGTCACCAGCCCGCAGGAGGCGGCCGCCGCGGTGGCCGCAGGAGCGGAGGCGCTCGTCGCCAGGGGGCACGAGGCCGGCGGCCGGGTCGGCGGGACCACCTCCTTCGTACTCCTGCAGCAGCTGCTCGGGGACTCCGGGCCCGGGGTGCCCGTGCGGGTCTGCGGGGGGATCGGGCCGCACACCGCGGCCGCCGCGGTGGCGGGCGGCGCCGCCGGAGTGCTGCTCGACGCACAACTCGCCCTGACGGCCGAGGTGGAGGAGGCGTTACCCGCCGAAGTGGCGGCGGTGCTCCGGGCCATGGACGGGTCCGAGACCCGACTGGCCGACGGGCACCGTGTGTTCACGCGGCCCGACCTGTCCCCGCCAGAGGGACCCGTACCCGCTCTGCTCGGCGCCCGCTCCCTGCGGGCGCAGCTGCTGCCGGTCGGGCAGGACGGGGCCTCGGCGGCCCGGCTGGCCGCCCGCCACCGGACCACCGGCGGGGTGGTCCAGGCCGTACGGGCGGCCGTCACCGGGCACCTTGAGGCCGCCGTACGGGCCCGGCCGCTGGAGCGTCCGTACCCCGTGGCGCAGGGTCCGATGACCCGGGTGAGCGATCAGGCGGCCTTCGCCGAGGCCGTCGCCGCCGCGGGCGGGCTGCCGTACCTGGCGCTCGCGGTGATGGAGGGCCCCGACGTGCGCGCCCTGCTGGCCGGGACCGCCGCACGGCTGGGGGACCGCCCCTGGGGCGTCGGCCTGCTCGGCTTCGCCCCGGAGGCGTTGCGGCGGGAGCAGCTCGCGGCGGTGGCCGCCGCCCGCCCCCCGTACGCGATCATCGCGGGCGGTACCCCGGCGCAGGCGGCGCCCCTGGAGGCGGCCGGAATCCGGACCCACCTCCACGTGCCGTCGCCGGGGCTGCTGGAGCGGTATCTCGCCGAGGGGGCGCGGCGGTTCGTCTTCGAGGGGCTGGAGTGCGGCGGGCACGTGGGGCCGCGGGCCTCGTTCCCGCTGTGGGAGGAGCAGATCGAACTCCTGCTGTCCTGCCCCGAACCACGGGAACTGGACGTGCTGTTCGCGGGCGGCATCCACGACGAGCGCTCCGCCGCCATGGCGGTCGCGGCCGCGGCGCCGCTGGCCGCGCGGGGCGCGAGGGTCGGCGTTCTGATGGGCACCGCCTACCTGTTCACCCGCGAGGCCGTGGACTGCGGGGCGGTGCTGCCCGTCTTCCAGCGGACGGCGGTGGAGTGCGCGGAGACCGTCCTGCTGCACACCGCCCCCGGCCACGCCACCCGCTGCGCCCCGACCCCGTACACCGGCGCCTTCGAGGCCGTGCGGCAACGGCTCACGGCCGACGGCACCGAACCGCGCACGGTGTGGGAGGAGCTCGAACGACTCAACCTGGGCCGCCTGCGCCTCGCGGCGAAGGGCCTCCGGCGGCGGACCGGGGAGCCGGGCGGCGCGGGGCCCGAGGAGGCCCGGCCCGAGAGCGCAGGGGCCGAGGACGCCCGGCCCGAAAGCGCAGGGGCCGAGGACGCCCGGCCCGAGAGCGCCGGGTCCGGATCGGCGGGCGTCGCGGGGCCTGGGGGCATCGGCGGAGCGGAGGGTGCGGGGGCGGAGGCAGGCGCTGGGCCGGGAGGCGCCAGGCCGGGCAGCGGCTCCGGCCGGCTTCCCGTGGCCGGCCCGGGCGGCGGGGCCCTCCCGGCCGGCGTGACGGGCCCTGCCGGGGCGGACCGTCGGCTGGAGGCCGTGGACGAGGAACAGCAGTACGCCGAGGGGCTGTTCATGCTGGGGCAGGCCGCCGCACTGCGGTCCGCCACCACCACCGTCGCGGAGCTGCACGCCCAGGTGACCGAGGGCGCGACGCGCTTCCTGGAGCGGCGGGCCCGGGAGCTCCTCGGCCCGCAGGAGCGGGAGGCGGCCGGGGCCGCCGCCGGGCCGTTGGAGGTCGCGATCGTCGGCATGGCCTGCGCCTACCCCGGCTCCCCCGACCTCGCCGCCTACTGGGCGCGGATCCTGGACGGCACGGACGCCGTCACCGAGGTGCCGGCCGAGCGCTGGGACCCGGCCCTCTACTACGATCCCGACCCCGCGCGGGCGGGCGAGCGCACCCCTTCGCGGTGGGGCGGCTTCCTCGGCCCGGTGCCCTTCGACGCCCTCGCGCACGGCATCCCGCCCGCCTCCCTGGCCGGGATCGAACCCGTCCAGCTGCTGGCCCTGGAGATCTCCGCGCGGGCCCTCGCCGACGCCGGCTACGACAAGGCACGGGAGTTCGACCGCTCCCGAACGGCGGTGGTCTTCGGCGCGGAGGCCGGTACCGAGCTGGCGGGCGCGTACGGGCTGCGCGCCCTGCTGCCGTCCTACCTGGGCGCGGTCCCCGCCGGGCTGGACGGGCAGCTCCCCCGCCTCACCGAGGACTCCTTCCCCGGCGTCCTCGCCAACGTCATCGCGGGCCGCGTCGCCAACCGGCTCGACCTGGGCGGCGCCAACTGCACGGTCGACGCGGCCTGCGCGTCCTCACTGGCCGCCCTGGACCTCGCCTGCCGCCAACTGCGCGACGGTGACGCCGACATGGTGCTGTGCGGCGGCGCCGACCTGCACAACGGCATCAACGACTACCTGATGTTCTCCTCGGTCCGCGCCCTCTCCCCCGGAGGCCGCTGCCGGCCCTTCGACACCGCGGCCGACGGGATCGCACTCGGCGAGGGGGTCGGCGTCCTCGTGCTCAAGCGCCTCGCGGACGCCGAGCGGGCCGGCGACCGGGTGTACGCCGTGGTCAAGGCCGTCGGCTCGGCCAGCGACGGGCGCTCGCTCGGCCTGACGGCGCCCCGGCCGGAAGGGCAGCGCCGGGCGCTGGAACGGGCCTACGCGCGGGCCGGGATCAGTCCGGGGGAGGTGGGGCTGGTGGAGGCGCACGGAACTGGCACGGTCGTCGGCGACAGTACCGAACTGACGGTCCTCACCGAGCTGTTCACCGAGGCCGGGGCCGCGCCCGGCTCGTGCGCGCTGGGCTCGGTGAAGTCGCAGATCGGGCACACCAAGTGCGCGGCCGGGCTGGCCGGGCTGATCAAGGCGGCGCGGGCGGTCCACGCGGGCGTACGGCCGCCCACGCTGCACGTCGAGGCACCGAACCCGGCCTGGCGGGAGGCGGACAGCCCCTTCTTCTTCGACGCGCAGGCCCGGCCGTGGGCGGTGCCCGCGGGGAGGCGGATCGCCGGGGTGAGCGCCTTCGGTTTCGGCGGCACCAACTACCACGCGGTGCTGGCCGGTTACGAGGGCGCGCCGGAACCGGCGCACGGGCTGGAGGAGTGGCCGGCCGAGCTGTTCTGCTTCCGGGGCGAGGACCGGCGGGCGGCGGGCCGGGTGATGGCGCGGCTCGCCGCCCGGCTGGAGGAGAACGACGCGGCCGGACGGCCGTGGGCCCTGCGGGACCTCGCGGCGGAGGCGGCCGCCTCGGGCACGGGCCCGGTCCGGGTCGCGGTCGTAGCCGGGGACCTGACGGAGCTCGCCGCCCGGCTGGAGCGGGCCCGGGCCTTCGCTCCGGGCGCGGGGGTCCACGTGCGGGAGGAGGGGGCGGCGGCGGAGGCTGCGGAGCCGGGCGGGGTGGCCTTCCTCTTCCCCGGGCAGGGCAGCCAACGCCCGGGGATGCTAGGTGAGTTGTTTACGGCCTTCCCGGCGTTGCGCGGGCTGCTGGACGAGGCTCCGGCGGACGTCGTCCGGGCGGTGTTCCCACCGGCGTCCTTCGGCGCCGAGGGGCGGGCGGCGCGGCGTGCGGCGGTCACCGACACCCGGGTGGCCCAGCCGGCCCTGGGCCTGGCGGGGGCCGCCGCGCACCTGCTGCTCGGCCGGCTCGGCGTGCGGCCGGACGCCGTGGCGGGGCACTCGTACGGGGAGCTGACCGCGCTGTGGGCGGCCGGGGTGTACGGCATGCCGGAGCTGCTGCGGCTGAGCGTGCGCCGGGCGGAGGCGATCCTGGCGGCCGCCGGAGCGGATCCGGGGACGATGGCGGCGGTGTCGGCGGCCCCGGAGGAGGTGCGGGGGATCGCGGAGCGGGCCGGGTGCGTGGTCGCGAACCACAACGCGCCCCGCCAGTGCGTGGTTTCTGGCCCGGCGGCGGCGGTGGAGCGGGTGGTCTCCGCGCTGCGGGAGGCCGGGCTGTCGGCGCAGCCGATCCCGGTGGCCTGCGCCTTCCACAGCGAGGTGGTGGCGGGGGCCGCCGGGGCGCTCGCCGCCGAGCTGGCCGGTACGGAGCTGGGCGGGGCCGTGGTGCCGGTGTGGTCGAACACCACGGCCGCGCCGTACCCGGCCGACGCCGACGGCGTACGGGCCCTGCTGGCGCGGCAGGTGGCGGAGCCGGTCCGGTTCGTGGAGCAGGTGGAGGCCATGTACGCGGCCGGGGTGCGGACGTTCGTGGAGGCGGGCCCGGGGCGGGTCCTCTGCGGGCTGGTCGGCCGGATCCTCGAGGGCCGGCCGCACACGGTGGTCCCGCTGGACGTGCCGGGTGAGCACGGCCTGGTGCGGCTGGTGACGGCCCTGGCGGAACTCGTGGCGGCGGGTGTACCGGTGGACCCGGAGGCCCTGTTCCGGGGCCGGACCCGGCGGCTGCCGGAGCGTGCGCCGAACCGGCCGGGCTGGCTGGTCGACGGCCACCTGGTCCGCACCGCCGCCGGCGCTCCCGTCCCCGGCGGCCTGCACCCGGCCCGCCGACTCCCGCTGCCGACGCCGGTTCCCGCGACGGCGCCCGGCGGGCCGTCCCCGCACCCGCCCGGACCCTGGACGGCACCCGGCGGCACGGCGACCCGCCCGGCCGAACCCTGGACCGCGCCGGGCGGGACAGCGGCGTACCCGTCCAATCCTTGGACCGTGCCTGACGGTTCGACGGACCACCCGGCCCCACCCTGGGCCACACCCGGCGGAACAGCATCCCACCCATCCGCCCCTTGGACCGCGCCCGGCGGCACGACGGACCATCCGGCCCCACCTTGGGCCACGCCGGGTGGGACAACAGCCCACCCCTCCGACCCCTGGGCCACACCCGGCGGCACGACGGACCGCCCGGCCGATCCTTCGAACACACCTGGCGGGACGATGGACCACCCGACCCAGCCCCGGCCCACACCCGGCGGGGAAGCAGCCCACCCCTCCGACCCCTGGAACACACCCGGCGGCACAACGGACCGCCCGGCCGAACCCTGGACCACACCCGGCGTCACGGCGCGCCGCCCGGCCGAACCCTGGACCACGCCTGGCGGGCCGGTGCCCCACCCATCCGCTCCTTGGACCACGCCCGGCGGCACGACGGACCACCCGACCCAACCCTGGACCACACCCGGCGGGACAGCAGCCCACCCCTCCAACCCCTGGGCCACGCCCGGCCGGACGGCGGCCCACCCAGCCGAGTCCGGGATGACGCCGGACGGGGCGGCGGCCTACCCGGCCGGTCCTTGGACGGCCCCGCCCGGGGCGGACTCGGCCGGCCACTGGACGACCGTGAACGGGTCGGGTGTTCCGGTGGCCGACCGCCGGGCGGCCGCGGAGGGGGTGGAGGGCCACTCCCCCGACCCGCGAACACCCCTGCCCGCGACGGGTGTTCCGGCCATGGGTGAACGGATGGCGCCGCACGGGGTGACGGGGTACCCGCCCGACTTCGGGAAAGCGCTGAACGGGGCCGCGCTCCTGTTCGCCGGCTCCCCCAGCGCGCCGGCCTGGGCGGAGCCCCAGCCGCCCGGGGTCCGGGACGCCCCCGCGTGGGCGGCGGTCGACCCTTCCGGACTCCCGACGGCTCCGCACTGGGCTGGTGGGCCGTCGGCCGGCCCCCGGGACGCGGCCGTACTGGAGTACCTGCGCGGGGCCCGCGAACTGATCGCCGCGCAGCGGGAGGTGCTGGTGGGGTACCTGGGGGCGGGGGCCTTCCCTGCCGGGCAGGCCGGTGCGGCCTGGAGGGGTGAACCGCCGGTGGCCGCGTCCGGTACGGCCCGTGCGCCGTCGGCGGCGGACCAAACCGCCTGGGCGCAGGCCGCTTCCGCGGCGGCACCGCCGGACGCCGGGGGCATGCGGATGCCCGTGCCCGTCACGGAGGCCGGCGCCCAGGCGGCGGCCGGGCCGTGGGCGGCAGCGGCGGAGCCCGCCGCGGGGTGGGGTCCGGACGGGGGTACCCCGACCGGCCCCCTGCCCTGGACGCCACCGGCGGGCTCGGGCACCGGCTGGATCCCCGTGCCCGCAGTGGAAGCCGGGGCCTGGTCGGCGGTCGCGGACCCCGCCGTCGGCTGGACGCCGACGGGCCCGGGGGACGGGTGGACGCCCGCGGCCGGCGCCGGTGGTGCCGCGGCGCCCGCACCTTGGGCGGCGCCGGCGGCCTCCGCCGACGGGGCCGGACCGGACCTGCCGCCCGGAGGGGCGGGCTCCGGCGGCGCGGGACCTCGTACGGCCGAGGAGGTCATGGAGGTGGTGCTGGAGATCGTCCAGACGCGGACCGGCTATCCCCCGGACATGCTCGACCCCGGGCTGGACCTGGAGGCGGACCTGTCCATCGACTCCATCAAGCGGGTCGAGATCATCGGCGCCCTCGCCGACCGCATCGGTCTCCCCCGGGACACCGGAGGGTCCGAGGGGACGGCGGTCGAGGCGCTGTCCAGGATCAAGACCTTGCGCGGAATCGTGGACTGGGTCGTCGCCCACGCGGGCGGCACGGAACCCGGCCGCTCACCGGAGCCGGGCGCAGCCGCCTTCCCGCTCCCCACCCCGACCCCGACCCCGACCCCGTCGCCGGACCCGTGGTACGCCCCGGCCGCAGACCCCGGCCCCGGTCCCGGCCCCGCCGGGACCGCCCCGCCCCCGGACGGGACACAGCCTCCGGCCCCCGCCGGAGTGAGCGTCGCCGGCACGGATTCACCCACAGCCGGGGATTCCGCCGGAGGTACGGCGGCCGTCCCGGCCCAGGCCCCCGCAGCGGGTCAGGGCGCGGCCGCCTGGGACGGCGGTCCCCCGGGCGGCGCCGTGAGGCCCGGTCCGGTGCGGGGGGTCGAGGGTGTCCCGGACCCTGGGGTTCGACGCGGTCCGGGGGCGGTCGTGCGGCTTCGGGTGGATCTCGTTCCCGTGGAGGCGGCCGACGGGGATCCCGGGCGGCTGCGCGGGCTGCGCGTCGGGGTCGTCGGGGACGGGCAGGGCGTGGCCGATGCCCTCGCCGGGGTGCTGCGGGAGCACGGGGCCGAGGCGGGGGTGCTCGGGGCCGCAGAGGGCGGGTGGGACGGGATCGTCGACCTGTCCGGGCTGCGCGGCGGCACGGAGCCTGTGCTGCCCGGGGCCTTCGCCGGGCTGCGGCGGGCCCTGGTCGGCGGCGCCGGGCGGCTGGTGCTCGCCGGTGTGCCCGGTGCGGCCGGGGCCGGCCTGCACGGGTTCGCCCGCAGCGCCGCCCTGGAGTTCCCCGGCACGCTGGTCCGTGCCGTGGAGGTCCACCCCAAGGAGGAGCCCGGGCGGATCGCCGCCCACCTGCTCGCGGAACTCGGCGGCGTGCCCGGCGACGGCGGGCCCGTCTCCGTCGGGTACGCCCTCGACGGGACCCGGTTCGTCCGCCGCCCGGTGCCCGCTCCGCTGTACGCGGCCGGTGAGCCCGCGGCGCCCCTCGGCCCGGACTCGGTGGTGCTGCTCACCGGCGGGGCCCGCGGCATCACCGCCCGGACCGCCCTGGCGCTGGCCCGGGCCACCGGGTGCCACGTCGAGCTGCTCGGCCGCACCCCCCAACCCCCGCCCGTACCCGAGGAGTTCGGGCAGGCCCGGGACCGGGTGGCGCTGCGTGCCGCGCTGATCGCCTCGGGGCTGCGGACCCCCGCCGAGATCGAGGCGGCGGCCTCGCGGATCCTCGCCGAGCGGGAGGTGCGCGCCACCCTGGCCGCCCTCGCCGGTGTGGCGGCGTCGGTCCGCTACCACCGCGCCGACGTCACGGACGAGGACGCGGTACGGGCCGTCGTGGCGGACGTACGGGCCCGGCACGGACGCCTCGACGGGCTGGTGCACGGCGCGGGCCTGCTGCGGGACGGGCTGCTGCGCGACAAGCGGCCGGAGGACTTCGCGGGGGTGTTCGCCGCCAAGGTGGCCGGCGCCCGGCACCTGGCCGCAGCGGCCGCCGACCACGGGGACGGCCCCGCGCCCCGGTTCCTGGCCCTGTTCGGCAGCGTCGCCGGGGTGTACGGCAACCGCGGGCAGAGCGACTACGGCGCCGCCAACGACGCCCTGGACTGCCTCGCGCACACCTGGGCGCGGTCCTTCCCGGGCCGGGTGCTGGCCGTGGACTGGGGTCCGTGGGCGGCGGAGTCGGGCGGCATGGTGACGCCCGAGCTGGCGCGCGCGTACGCCGGGCGCGGGATCCCGCTCATCGATCCGGACGCCGGGACCGCCGCGTTCCTCGCCGAACTCGCCCACGGGAGCGACGTACAGGTGGTCCTGATGGCGGCGGCACCGGTTCCGGCGGCGGGGGGCGGCGATGAGTGAGCGGCGGCGGCCCGGCCCGCGGCCGTCCGACGCGGCGATCGTCGGGATGGGCGCGGTGTTCCCGGGTGCCGGAGACCTGGCCGCGTACCGGCGCAACCTGTTCTCCGGCGCGGACTGCGTCGGAGACGTGCCGCCGGAGCGGTGGGACCCGCAGGTGTACTACGAGCCGGAGGGTCCGGGCGCGGGGCGGCCGGTGGCCGGTGACCGGTTCTACTGCCGGCGCGGCGGGTTCGTGGACGGCCTTGCACGGTTCGACCCGACCCGGTTCGGGATCATGCCGGCCGCCGTGGAGGGGGCGGAGCCGGACCAGCTGCTGGCCCTGCACGCGACGGCCGAGGCGATCGCGGACGCGGGCGGTGAGGTGCGACTGCCCGCCGACCGCTCCCGCATCGGTGTGGTGCTGGGGCGCGGCGGGTTCATGGGCGTGGCCACCGCACGGCTGGACCAACGGGTGCGTACGGCACACCAGTTGGCTCAGACGCTGCGTGAGCTGGCGCCGGAGCTCGGGGAGCGGCGGATCGCGGAGGTGCGGTCGGCGTTCCAGGCGGCGCTGGGTCCGGAGCGGCCCGACGCGTCGATCGGCCTGGTGCCGAGCTTCACCGCCGCGCGGACCGCGAACCGGCTGGACTTCCGCGGTCCCGCCTACACGCTGGACGCGGCCTGCGCCTCCTCGCTGCTGGCCGTGGACCAGGCGGTGGGTCTGCTGGCGGCCGGGCGCTGCGACGTGGTGGTCGCGGGCGCGGTGCACCACTGCCACATCGCCACCCTGTGGAGCGTGTTCACGCAGCTGCGGGCGCTGAGCCCCAGCGAGCGGATCCGCCCGTTCGACCGGCGGGCGGACGGGACGCTGCTGTCCGAGGGGACCGGGGTGGTGCTGCTGAAGCGGCTGGCGGACGCGCGGCGGGACGGCGACCGGGTCTACGCCGTGGTCCGCGGGACGGGGGTGGACGGGGACGGCCGGGCGGCGAGCCTGATGAGCCCGCTGGTCGCGGGTCAGGTGAGGGCGCTGGAACGGGCCTGGCGGGAGGCCGGGCTGGATCCGCGGGAGCCGGGCGCGCTGGGGCTGCTGGAGGCCCACGGCACGGGTACCCCGGTGGGCGACACGGCCGAACTGGACACGCTGACCCGGGTGTTCGGGCCGCGCGGGCGGGGTGAGGGGCCGGGTATCGGTCTCGGGTCGGTCAAGTCGATGCTCGGGCACACCATGCAGGCGTCCGGCATGGCGGGGCTGATCAAGGCGGCGCTGGCGGTGCACGAGGGGGTGCTGCCGCCGACGCTGCACCTGGAGGACCCGCACCCGGACCTGGCCCGGACCCGGATGCGGCCGGTGACGGCCGCCGAGCCGTGGGAGCGGGGGGCCGGGCCGCGCCGGGCCGGGGTCAACGCCTTCGGTTTCGGCGGGATCAACGCGCACGTGGTGCTGGAGGAGGTGCCGGCCGCCGGCCGCCCGGTGGCGTTGCCGGTGCGCAGGTTCCTGCCCCCGGCGGGACCGGCCGCACCGGTGGGGACTCCGGGCGCGCCCGGCGACGTGCTGCTGCTGGCGGCGGACGATCCGGCCGGGCTGGCGGCCCTGCTGGCGGCGGACGCTCCGGTGTCCGGCGGGGAGGGGCCCTGCCGGCTCACGGTGCTCGGGCCGACTCCGCAGCGGCTCGCGCTGGCCGCGAAGGCGGTGGCGCGCGGGCGGGCCTGGCGGGGGCGCGGGGACGTGTGGTTCGCCCCGGAGCCGCTGGGCGGGCGCACCGCGTTCCTGTTCCCCGGCCTGGAGCCGGAGTTCGCCCCGGTGGTGGACGACGTGGCGGAGCTCCTCGCCCTGCCCCGGCCTCGGCTCGGGCGGGGTGACGGGCTGGTGGAGCGGGCCCTGGACGCCCTCGCGACGGGCCGCTTCTTCGCCCGGGTGCTGCCGGAGCTCGGCATCGGGGCCGATGTGCTGGCCGGACACAGCCTCGGGGAGTGGGCGGCGATGGTCGCCGCCGGCCTCTACCCGCAGGAGGCGGCGGACGCCTTCCTCGACTCGCTGCGGCCGGGCTCGCTGAAGGTGCCGGACCTGGTGTACGCGGCGCTGGGCTGCGGTGCGGGGCGGGCGCGCGCGGCGCTGCACGGCCTGGACCGGGTGGTGGTCAGCCACGACAACTGCCCGCACCAGTCGGTGGTCTGCGGTGAGCCGGACCAAGTGGCGGCGGTGGTCGCGCGGTTGCGGGGGGAGGGGGTGCTGGGCCAGGAACTGCCGTTCCGTTCGGGGTTCCACACGCCGATGTGGGAGCCCTACCTCGGGCAGGTCCGCGCCGCCTTCGCCCGGCTGCCGCTGCGGCCGGGCGGGGTGCCGGTCTGGTCGGCCACGACCTGCGCGCCGTTCCCGTCCGGGGAGGCGGAGGTGCGGGAGCTGGTGGTGCGCCATCTCCTGGAGCCGGTCCGCTTCCGCGAGTTGACGTTGCGGCTGTACGAGGAGGAGGGCGTGCGCAGCTTCGTCACGCTGGGGCCGGGCAGCCTGCCGGGGTTCGTCGAGGACACGCTGCGCGACCGCCCCCACGTCTCGGTGGCCGCCTCCTCGCCCCGCCTGACGGGACGCGCGTCCCTGAACCGTCTCTGTGCGGCCCTCTGGGCGGAGGGCCGCTCCCCCGACTGGGCCCGCCTGGCGGTCTCGTCCTCGCAGGCCGCGCCGGGGTGCGGGCCGTCCCGGGGCGGGCCGGGAGGGCCGGCCGCCCCGGCAACACGGTCGCCGGCGCACACCGCGCCCGCGCCCGGGCCCGGCCCGGGCTCCCCGGCGAGCGCGGGCGACACCGGGCCGGCCGTGCGGGCCGGCGCCCCAGGGCGCGCCGTGCCCCTGGACCTCGGATCACCGCTGGTCCGCCTGGGCGATGCAGCCCGGACCGCCCTCGGTGGCCTGCTGACCGCGCCGACGGCGGGCCCGGCCGGCCCGGCGGCCCGGGCGGCCGCGCGGGGCGTTCCGGCCGGGCCCCGGCCGGTCCCGTCCTCGCCCGTTCCCGCGCCCGCCGGGATCCCTCCCGTGCCCGGCACGGGAACGGGCGGGCGGCCGCCGGGATCGGGCCCCGCCCCGGCAGCCGGCGCCGCACCAGCACAGCCCCGCAGTGCCGGACGGGTACTGGGCAGGCTCGGCCTGCGGGTCTCGCTCGCCTCGCTGCCCTACGTGCGCGACCACTGCGTGTACCTCCAGCCCGACGGCTGGCCCGAGGACTCCGACCGGTTCCCGGTCGTGCCCATGACCACGATGCTGGAGCTGGCGGCCGACGCCGCCCGCCGGTACGCCCCCCGCGGCCTCGTCGTCACCGGGTTCGACGACGTACGGGCCCTGCGCTGGCTGCCCGTCGAGCCGGCCCTGGACGTCGTGGCCGAGGTCCGCGACGAGGGGCCCGGGCGGCTCCGGGTGGCGATCGGGGAGTACGCCTCCGTCGTCGTCCTCTTCGGCGCGCGGTACGAGCGGCCGCCCGCCCCCGACACCACGCCCCTGCGCGACCCGGGGCCCGCTCCGGTCGGCGCGGCGGCGCTCTACCGTGACCGGTGGATGTTCCACGGTCCGCGCTTCGCCGCCGTGCACGAGGTGCGCACGGTGGCCGCGGACGGCATCGAGGGGATCATACGGGCGCTGCCCGACCCGGGTGCCCTCCTCGACGCCGCCGGCCAGCTGTTCGGGCACTGGATGCAGCTGCGGCTGCCGGTGGACCGGCTGGTTTTCCCGGCCACCGTCGACCGGATCCGCTTCCACGGGGCGCCCCCGGCCCCCGGGGAACTCCTGCGGGTCACCGCCCGGGTCCGCGGGGTGCGGGAGGTCTCCGTGCGCGGGGACCTCGAACTCGTCCGGGCCGACGGCGGGGTGTGGGCCCGGATCGAGGGGTGGACGTACCGCAGGTTCGGCGCCGACGAACGGGTCTGGCCGATGAAGTTCACCCCCGAGGTGTGCGGCATCGGCGAGCCCCAGCCGGGCGGTTGGTGCCTGGCCCGGCGGCGCTGGAGCGATCCCGCCTCACAGGAACTGGTGATGCGCCGCTACCTGGGCGCGGCCGAACGGGAGGCGTACGGGCGGCTGTCGCCGCGGGCCCGGGCGCCCTGGCTGCTGGGGCGGATCGCGGCCAAGGACGCCCTGCGGCAGGTGCTGTGGGACGGGGGCGCCGGGCCGGTGTTCCCGGTGGAGGTGCCCGTGGGCAACGATTCCGCGGGCCGTCCGCTGGCGTTGGGCCCGCTCACCCGGGGGCTCGGGCTGACGATCGCGCACAAGGACCGGGTCGCGGTCGCCCTCGCCGGGCCCGGGCCGGCGCCGGGGATCGACGTGGAGGCGGTGACCGCGGACCCGGACGCGCTGGTCCGGATCGCGCTGGGTCCGGGTGAACTCCCGCTGGCCGAGGCCCTGGCCGCCGCCCGGGGCACGGGGCTGCCCGCCGCGCTCACCGCCCTGTGGTGCGCCAAGGAGGCCGCCGCCAAGGCGGAGGGGCGCGGGCTGGGCGGCCGGCCGCGGGACTGGCGGGTCCGCGCGGACCCGGACGGCGGCCCGGACGGGGGCGGACTGCTGGTGCGCTCCCCCGACGGGCACCCGTACCCGGTCCGCACCACCCTGCTGTCCGCCACCCCGCCCCCCACCGTCCCGCCCGGCGCCGCCGCTCTCACCACCGCGCCGCCCGACCACGTCGTCGCCTGGACCGCCCACGGCCGGGCGACCGGCGTCCCCTTCGACCTCAGGGAGACACACCATGGCATCTGACGTCCTCGCCGAGATCACCGGCATGCTGGTGGAGATCGTCGGCGACGAGTACCTCCTCGCGGACGAGGTGACGATGAAGACGACCTTCAACGAGGACCTCGCCCTGGAGAGCGTCGAGTTCGTCGCCCTGGCCGAGGCGCTGCACCACCGCTACGGGGCGGAGGTGGACCTGATGGGCTTCCTGGCGGAGAAGGACATGGAGGCGATCCTGGCGATGTCCGTGGGTGAACTCGTCACCCACATCGGGCGGATCACCCACCGCTCGCTCGCCCGCACCGCGTCCGCTCCCCCATCCGGCCCCACGTCGCCGACCGGCCCCGCATCCTCGTCCGGCCCGGCGTCGTCCTCGTCCGGCCCCGCGTCCTCTCCCGTCGCGGCCGGCTGAGCCCGCCGTGTCCTTCGTCCGCGCGGGCTCCCTGCGCTTCCACGTGCAACAGCTGCCGGCCGCCGCGCCGGCCGGCCCCGACGAGCCGCTGGTGGTGTTCCTCCACGGGCTCGTCGTCGACAACCTGTCCTCCTTCTACTGCCCCCTGGCCCTGCCGGCCGCCCGGGCCGGGCACGAGGTGCTCCTGTACGACCTGCGCGGCCACGGCCTGACCGACCGCCCGGCCTCCGGCTACGACGGACGCACCGCCGTACGCGACCTCCTCGGGCTGCTCGGCGCGCTCGGTCTCGGACGGCGCCCGCTCCACCTGGTCGGCAACAGCTACGGCGGCACCCTCGCCCTCCACGCCGCCCTCGCCCGGCCCGACCTCGTCACGGGGCTCACCCTCCTCGAACCCCCGCTCAGCGGGCCCTGGGTGGAGAACATGCTGGACACCCTGTCCGCCGCCGCCCTCAGCCTGGAGGACAGCCCCGTGCCGCAGGAGCTGCTCGGGCTGCGGCTGCGCAAGGCCGCCCGGCTCACGGCCATCGCCGAGGAGCTCCTCAACCGCACCTCGCTGATCGACGACATCGCCCGCAGCCGCACCTTCACCCCGGCGGACTACGCCCGGCTGCGCTGCCCGGTCCTGGTCGTCTGCGGGGAGCACTCCGAACTGGTGCCGGGGGCGAGGGAGTTGGTGCGCAGCGCGGCGCGCTCCGAGCTGCGGATCCTGCCGGGGCTGGGGCACGACGTGCTCAAGGAGAGCAGCGGGGTGCTCCGGGGTGCCGTACTGGCCCATCTCGGCGCGACGGCGGCCCGGCGGCCGCGGGCGGGGGCTCTGGCGCCATGAGGGTGCTGTTCACCGTGCCGCCGCTGGCGGGGCACGTCAATCCGACCGTCGCCGTCGGGGCCGAACTGGCCTCCCGGGGCCACGAGGTGGCGTGGACGGGGCCCGCGTCGGCGCTGGCCCGGCTGCTGCCCGCCCGGGCCCGGATCCTGCCGGCCGGGGAGGAGACCCCGGCCGGCGGAGACGCGGCGGGCGGTTACGCGGCGCTGCACGAGCGGTGGCGCGATCTGCGCGGGGTCGGGGCGCTGCGGTTCCTGTGGGAGGAGGCGCTGGTGCCGCTGGCCCGGGCGATGCTGCCGGGGGTGGAACGGGCCGCCGCCGGGTTCGCGCCGGACGTGATGGTCTGCGACCAGCAGGCCCTGGCGGGGCCGCTCGTGGCGCGGCGGCTCGGGATCCCGTGGGCGACCTCGGCGACCACGTCGGCCGAGCTCACCCGTCCCTTCGCCGGTTTCCCCAAGGTCGGGGAGTGGGTGGACGAGCGGATCGCGGTACTGCTGGCCGAGTCCGGTGACCCCGGAGGGGGTTGGGACCCGCGCTTCTCCGACCGCCTGGTGCTGGTCTTCTCGACGCCCGGACTCGTGGGCGCCGAGGAGGACTTCGCGGATCACTACGCCTTCGTCGGGCCGGCCTTCGGGGCCCGCCCGGCCGTTCCCGGGTTCCCCTGGCAGCGGCTGGACCCGGACCGGCTGCGGGTACTGGTGTCGCTGGGCACGCTCAACCAGGAGGCCGGCGCCCGGTTCTACCGGGCCGTGCTGGGCGCGGCCGGACACCTCGCGGCGCGGGTGCAGCTGGTGCTGGCGGCCCCGGCCGCGCTGGTGGGGGACGTCCCCGGGCACGTGATCCTCCAGGAGCGGGTCCCCCAGCTGGAGTTGCTGCCGCACCTGGACGCGGTGGTCTGCCACGGCGGCCACAACACCGTCTGCGAGGCGCTCGCGTTCGGGCTGCCGCTGGTGGTGGCGCCGATCCGGGACGACCAGCCGATCGTGGCCCGGCAGGTCGCCCTCGCGGGGGCCGGGGTCCGGCTGCGGTTCGCCCGGACCGGGGCCGCGGAACTGCGGGACGCGCTCACGGCCGTGCTGGACCGTCCCGGCCCGCGCCGGGCCGCCCGGCGGATCCAGGCCTCCTTCTCCGCGGCGGGCGGAGCCGCCGCCGCGGCCGACCGGTTGGAGAAGCTGACATGACGAGTGCCCCGCTCCCCCGGGTCCGCTGGACCTCGGCGCTCGTGCTGGCCGCGCTCGGCGCGGGTACCGTCCGGGCCGGGCGGCGGCTGCGGGCGGTCCCGGTCCTGCCCGCCGCCCCGCCGGACGCGGCCGGGCTGCCCCGGGCCGCCGGGTGGCGGCTGCTCACTGCGCCCGGGGTGGAGCCGGACGCGGCCACCTTCCTGGCCGCCCGCGCGTACGCGGACCGGGAGGGGCTGCGGGTGCTGGACCTGCTGCCCGCCGACCTCGACACCGAACGGGTCCTGGGGCTGCTGCGCCTGGTGGATCCCGCGGGGTACCGGCAGGACCGCCTCGGGGAAGGGCGTGGCGCCGGGTTCGCGGTGCTGGTCGCCGAGGAGGTGCTGGCCCGGGCCGGGGTGGAGCCGGGCGGGCCGCGGCCGGAGCCCGCGGAACTGATGGCGCTGGTCCGGCGTTTGAAGGAGTACGCGGCGGGGGCCACCGGACTGGCCGTCGCCCCGGACCTGAGCCGCGGCCGGACGGCCGGCCCGCCCGGGTCCGGCGCCGTGGCGGCCCGGGCGCGCGTGGCCGAGCTGCGGGCGCAAGGGCTGCCGCCCGGGGTGGTGTCCGCCGCCCAGCTGGCCGGGCTGGCACTGCTCGCCGGGGTCGCCGTGCGCCAGGGCCGGTGGGGCGCGGCGGCGGCCGGGCTGTACTGGCTCCAGCCCTGCCTCGCGCTGGGCGGACCCGGCTCCCCCCTGCGCCCCGCCGACCTGGCCCGGGCCACCGCCGCCCGGCCGGTGCGCTCGCTGCGCGGCGCCGTGCGTACGGGGCTCGCGGCGGCCGGGCAGGCGGGGACGGAGGGACCGGACACCGCCGCGGTGGCGGCCTCCTACCGGGCAGGCCTGGCCGGCGGGACGGACCGGTTCTTCGAACCGCGCCGGTCCGACTGCCCCTGGTGCGGCTCGGAGCGGCTCGCGGTCCGCGTCCGGGTGCCGGACCTGCTCCAGGGCAAGCCCGGCCGGTTCACGCTGGAGCGGTGCGGTGACTGCGGGCACGTGTTCCAGAACCCGCGGCTGACGCCGGAGGGGCTGGAGTTCTACTACCGGGACTTCTACGACGGGCGCGGCGGCGAGGGGGCCGGCCGGGTCTTCGGGCGGCTCGGCGGCGCGTACCAGCAGCGGGCCGAGATGCTCCTCCCGTACGCCGATCCCGCGTCCTGGCTGGACGTCGGCACCGGGCACGGGCACTTCTGCAACGCGGCCCGGTCGGTGTGGCCCCGGACCCGGTTCGACGGGCTCGACATGGGGGGCGGGGTGCTGGAGGCGGAGCGGCGCGGCTGGGTGGAGGCCGGGTTCCGGGGCCAGTTCCCGGAGTACGCGGAGAAGCTGGCCGGCCGGTACGAGGTCGTCAGCATGTACCACTACCTGGAGCACACGCGTGATCCGCTCGCCGAACTGGACGCGGCGGCCACCGCCTTGACGCCGGGGGGCTTCCTGGCGATCGAGCTGCCCGACCCGCAGTCGCGGATGGCGGGGCTGCTGGGCCCGGCCTGGCTGCCCTGGTTCCAGCCGCAGCACCAGCACCTGATCCCGGCCGCGAACCTGCGGGAGGCGCTTGCCGACCGGGGGTTCACGGTGGTCGCGGAGGAGCACGGCCGCGCCCACCAGGGCAACGACTTCTTCGGCGCGGTGGCCCTGACCGCGACCCGGCTGGGCCCGGATCCGGACCGGCCCTGGGGTCCCCCGGCCACCGCCGGCGCCCGGGTCCGCGCGGGGGCCGTCCGCGTGGCGGCCGTACCGTGCTTCGCCGCCGCGGCGGTCCTGGACACCCTCCGCACGGCGGCGGCCCGGGCCACGGACGGCGGGAACGCCTACCGCATGCTGGCCCGCAAGGACACCCGATGACGCCCCCGGGCCGACGCCCCGCCGCCGGAGCCCGCACCGGCCCGGCCACACCCGCGGCCGCTCCGGCCACCCGGCCCTCCGCCACCGGCCCGACCGGCTCCGGGGCACCGGCCGCGCCCGGCGCCCCCGCCGAGGGCGGCGCCCCTGCCCTCCGAGCGGCCCCGACCGGTTCCGCCGTCCCGCCCCGCCTCCCGCACCCGGCCCGCCGGAGCGGCCCGGCCCACCCCGCCGAACCGGCCGCCGACGCCACCCCGGACGCCCCCCTCCGCCCCGCCGACGCCCCCGCCGACGCCCCCGCCGACGCCTCCGCCGGGGCGGGCCCGGGCCCGGGGTCGGGCCCGGGCCCGGGGTCGGGGTCGGGGTCGGGGTCGGGGTCGGGGTCGGGGTCCGGGCCTGCCGCCCGGCCGGGCTCCGGCGGGGACCTCGCCCGGCGGGCCGGGGCCGATCCGCTGTTCCGGCTCGTCGCCCATGCCCTCGAAGCGGCGCACGGGCGGCCGCCCGCCGCCGTCTGGAGTGCGCCGCACGCCTTCCACCTGGGCTCTCCCGGGCTCGTCGCGGCGGCCGGCTGGCCGGTGGCCGCCGCGGCGGCCGCGCGCGACGACGGGATGGTGCGGCTCAGCTCGCTGGGCCACCCCGCCGACAGCTGCGACCTGCCGCTGACCCTCTCGGGGCCGGCGCCCGCCGCCCCCGCCTGGGCCGTCCGCCCGTACACGGTGCTGCGCGCGCTGGCCCGGGCCGGCCACGGCCTCGGCGGGACCGACCTGCACGTGCAGGGTTCCCTCACGGACGCCGCCGGGCTGGCCACGGCCGAACCGGCCGACTGCGCGGTGGCGCTCGCGGTGGCCGACGTGCACGCGCCGCCCGGGACGGAGCCCGACCGGGCCCGGCTGGCCCGGCTGCTGGCGGCGGCGCTCCCGGACGGGGACGACGCCCTGCGCCGGGCCGTGCTGTTCGGGCTGCCCGGCAGGGCGCTGCTGCTCGGTACCGGGGAACGGCCCCACCGGTACAGCTCCTTCGACCCGCCCGCTTCGGACGCGCGGCTCGTGCTCGTGGCCGTGCGCGGGGAGCCGGCCGAGCGGGCGGCGGAGCTGGCCCGGGCCGTGGAACTGGCCCGCCGGGCGGGGGCCCTGAGCGCCTGGCCGCCCGGGCCCGGGCCGGGGCGGAGCGCGCTGGTGCTGCTGCCCGCCTCCCGGCCGGCGGCGGTACGGGCGGCGGTCACCGAGGACTTCCGCGCCCGGGACCGGCCCGTTCCGCGCTTCCTGAACATCGCCGTGGCCGGGGCGGCCCGGCGCGAGGACTGACGACACCGGCAAAGGCACCAAACGACACCGACACCGACACCGACACCGACACCGAGCCCCAGGAGGAATCCCCATGCCCACTCATTCGCCCCGCGCCGGACACCGGCCCCGCCGGCGGTCCGCCGTCACGGCCGCCGCCGGGACCCTGGGCGCGCTCGGCCTGCTGGGCGCCCTCACGGTCGCCACCTCGCAGGCGGCCGACAGCAGACCCGCCCAGGCGGCGACGGCGGCCGCGCTCCCGGCGTACGACCACGTGGTGGTCGCCGTGTTCGAGAACAAGCAGTACGGAGAGGTCATCGGCAGCGCGAGCGCCCCCTACATCAACCAACTGGCCTCCGGCGGCGCGAGCCTGACCGGGATGAAGGCCCTGACCCACCCCAGCCAACCCAACTACTTCAACCTCTACTCGGGCGCCACCCAGGGCATCACCGGGGACGGCTGCTACACCCCGCAGTCCATGACCGCGCCGAACCTGGGCCAGGAGGTGATCGCGGCCGGAAAGACCTTCGCGACGTACAACGAGGACCTCCCCGCCGAAGGTTCCACCGCCTGTACGAGCGGCCAGTACGCGCAGAAGCACAACCCGTGGTTCGCCTTCAAGAACGTGCCGCTGAACACCGGCAAGACCTGGGCCCAGTTCCCGCGTGACGACTTCTCCTCGCTGCCCGGCCTGTCGTTCGTGATCCCCAACCTCTGCAACGACATGCACTCCTGCGCGGTCGGCACCGGGGACACCTGGACCAAGAACAACCTCGACGCGTACGCGCAGTGGGCGAAGTCCCACAACAGCCTGCTGGTGCTGACCTGGGACGAGGACAACTACCTGGGCTCGAACCAGATCGCCACGGTCTTCTACGGGGCGAACGTCAAGACGGGCACGTACTCCACGGCCTACAGCCACCACCACCTGCTGCGCACCCTGGAGGACCTCTTCGGCACGGCGACGCACGCGGGCAACGCGGCGGGCGTCCAGCCGATCACGGAGGTCTTCACCGGCTCCCCGACCCCCACTCCCACCCCGACGCCGACCCCCACTCCCACCCCGACCCCCACGCCCACACCCACCCCGACCCCCACCCCGGGCGGTCTGCAGCTCGCCAACCCCGGCCCGCAGACCTGCAGGTTCAACCAGTCCTGCACCGTCCAGCTCAACTCCACCGGCGGCAAGGCCCCGGTCCGCTACGCGGCCACCGGCCTGCCCTTCGGCCTCGCCGTCGACGCGGGCACCGGGCGGATCACCGGGAAGCCGTGGGCCACCGGAACCGCGCAGGTCACCGCGACCGCCACGGACTCCGCCGGCACCACCGTCACCGCCGCCTTCCCCCTGACCGTCAACTGGTTCTGACGGCCCCCGACACGGTACGAAGTCCCATGTGAAACATCAGACCCACAGCACGACCGTCCGCGTGTTCATCGCCCTCGCCCCGCCCGACGACGCGAAGGAGGAGCTGGAGCGGGAGCTGCTGCCCGCCTACGAGGCGTACCCGCGCCTGCGGTGGAACCGGATCGAGGACTGGCACATCACCCTGGCCTTCCTCGGCGAGCTCCCGGTCGCGTCCGTCCCCCGCCTGCGCGAGCCCCTCGCGGACCTCGCGGCGATACGCCGGCCCCTGCGGCTGGCGCTGCGCGGCGGGGGGCACTTCGACGGGCGGGTGCTGTGGACCGGGATCGACGGGGACCTCGACGGGCTGCACCTGCTGGCCTCCGAGGTCCGCTCCCTCGTCAAGGAGTGCGGCATCCCCTACGAGGGCCGGCCGCTGCGCCCCCACCTGACGCTGGCCCGCGCCCGCCGCGGCGACACCGCCGGCGTCCCGGAGGCCGCCGCCGGGCTCACCGGCTTCCGCGGCCGCCCCTGGCACACCGCCCGACTGCACCTGGTGGGCAGCAACACCGGGCGCGGCCCGGGCCCGATCCACTACCGCGACATCGTCTCCTGGGCCTTCGGCGGCGGCGACTGAGCGGCCGCCCGGGGGACAGGGCCGTCAGAGCGGACGGCCCTGCGGTGGCCGCCGGGGCGCGCGCGGGCCGCGCAGCGGCAGGGTCCGGCTGAAGGCTGGGGCGGGTGGTGTTCGCGCTCTCCGGCGCGCAGCTCCCCCGGCGACCGGCCGCGGGCTACGGCGCGTTCGTGAACGACCTGCGGTAGGAGCGGGGCGGGATACCCCGGCGGCGGACGAACTGTTCGCGCAGGACGGCCGCGCTGCCGTAGCCGACCCGCCGGGCGACCTCCTCGACGGGCAGGTCGGTGGTCTCCAGGAGTTCTTCGGCGCTGCTGAGCCGCAGGCCGCGCAGCCAGGCGTGCGGGGTCGTGCCGGTGGCGGCGGCGAAACGGCGGGCGAAGGAGCGCTTGCTCATCAGCGCGCGCCGGGCCAGCTCCTCGACGGGGAGCGGTTCGTGGAGGTGGGCGCGAGCCCAGGCGAGCACCTCGGAGAGCCGTTCGTCCTGGCAGTTCGCCGGTACGGGCGCGGCCAGGTACTGGGCCTGGCCGCCGTCGCGGTGGGAGGGCAGCACCATGTCCCGGGCGACGGCGTTGGCCGTGGCGGCGCCGTGCTCCCGGCGGATCAGGTGCACGCAGAGGTCGAATCCGGCGGCGGCTCCAGCGCCGGTGGCGATGGTGCCCTCGTCGATGTAGAGGGAGTCGGGTTCGACGGTGACGTCGGGGTGGCGCTCGGCGAGCAGGCCGGTGAACCGCCAGTGGGTGGTGGCCCGGCGGCCGTCGAGGAGTCCGGCGGCGGCGAGGGCGAAGGTGCCGACGCAGTGGGCGGCGACGAGCGCGCCGCGCCGGTGCGCGGCGGCCAGGGCTTCGAGGACGGGCGGCGCCGGGGGCGTCCGGAATCCGGTCCAGGGCAGGGCGATGACGAGGTCCGCCGCCGCGAGCCGGTCGAGGCCGTGCGTGAGGGAGAGGGGCACTCCGAGATCGGTGGGCACGGCGCCGGGCCGGTCGGAGCAGAGGGCGAAGTCGAACGCGGGCATGCCCTGCCCCCTCGGTCCGAACACCTCGGTGACGATGCCGACGGCGAGCATGCCGACGCCGGGCGGGGCGTAGGCGGCGACGGTGAGGAAGGGCTGCTGCACGGAGGCAGTCTGCCAGGTGTGGCACGAATCCTGCGATCGGTGTCGTCCCTGCCACTCGTGGCGCCCCGGGCCCGGCGCAAAGAATGGGGTCATGACCGAGGCACTGATCGAAACGAAGAACGAAGCCCCCCACGACGCACGGACCGGCGTCCGGGCCGACGCACCGGCCGGCCGCAGCGCCGTCTACGCGGTCCTGAACACCGGTTACGTCGGCTCCACCGGCCCCGGCGTGGCCGCCACCGTCTCCTACGTCGGTGACGGCGACCGGCACGTGATCTTCGATCCGGGCATGGTGGCGAGCCCGGGCCACATCCTGGATCCGCTGGCCGAACTGGGCCTCGGCGCCGACGACATCACCGACGTGGTGCTGAGCCACCACCACCCGGACAACATCATGAACGCGGGTCTGTTCCCCCGGGCCAGGATCCACGACCACAAGGCGGAGTACCTGGGCCACACGTGGACCGCCCGCGACGCCGAGGGTCACGAACTCACCCCCTCGCTGCGCCTGATCCACACCCCCGGCCACAGCCTGGAGGACATCACCCTGCTGGCGGGCACGGCTTCCGGTGTGGTGGCCTTCGCCGGGGACCTGTGGTGGCACGCCCAGGGCCCGGCGGACGACCCGGTCGCCCCGGACCGTGAGGCGCTGCGCGCCGCCCGCCTGCGCGTCATGGCCGCGGCGGACCTGATCGTCCCGGGCCACGGCGCCCCGTTCGAGCCGGGCGACGGCGTTCCGCTGTAGGCCGTGGCGCGTGCCGGCCGGCGCCGCCCGGTCGGCCGTGTGTCGGTCGCGGGGCGCGGCGGCGGGGTACGGCACGGTGGGCTGCGGTGGGTGGCCGTCCCGGTCGGCGGCCCCGGGCGTAGGCGGGAGAGGTCCCATGACCGACCACGGCGGCTTCCCGAGCAGTCGTCGCACCCTGCTGCTGGCGGTGGGATCGGCCTCCGTCGCCGCGCTCGCCGGCTGCGCCCGCCCGGCTGCCGCACCGGCGGCGGGGACGGCGCCCGGGTGCGTTCTGGCCGTCACGGCGGGGGCGGGGCCGAACTACTCGGGGCGGGGCCGGGCCCGTTCGGACGTCACGGACGGGCGTGCGGGCCTGCCCCTGCGGCTGGAGCTGACGGTGGTGCGGGCCTCGGCGGGGTGCCGTCCGCTCGCCGGGGCCGCGGTGGACATCTGGCAGGCCGATGCCGCCGGGGTCTACTCGGAGGGGCGGGAGGGCTTCCTGCGCGGGGTCCAGACGACCGACGCCTCCGGGCGGTGCGTGTTCCGCACGATCGTGCCCGGCTGGTACGCGGGGCTGGCCCCGCACATCCACTTCAAGGTGCGGCCCGACGCGCACACCGAGACGACCTCGCAGTTCTTCCTCCCCGAGGACTTCCTGCGGACGGTCTACGCCCGGCAGCCGTACGCCCGCCGCAAGGCGCCGCGCAGCCCCAACGCGCACGACGACCGCTTCCGGGCGGCGGGCGGGACCATGACGCTGGCGCCGGTGGCCGAGGGCGGCGGGTACCGGGCCGCCTACACCGTCGGAATCGCCTGACCGGCGGGGGCCACCCGGCCCCACCCACCGCTTTTGAAGTTTCAACCTTCTTGCGGCGTAGGCGAGTTGGCCGGAAGCCGAGATGACCGCACGGGTCCGATCATGTCATGATCAACCCTCACGTTACTTCTCGGTAACGCGTTCAATTCCCCCCATTTACCGAATGGTTCTTCCTACGTGCGCACGTTCGCCCAACGCCTCCTGCTCCCCGGTCTGACCACGCTGGCGCTCACCACCGCCGGCTGCGCCTCCCCGGCGCACACCGGTTCCGCCGGCCCGGGGGCCACCCCCGGCGCCCCGGCCGCAGGCGGCTCCCAGCAGCTCGAAGTGGCCGCCGCGCCCCAGGGTTCGGCCGACCCGACGCCGCTGGCCCGCACCGCGACCGGCGAGGGCCGGCCGGAGAAGTCCGCGCTGCGGGTCGCCTCCTACGACAAGGACAGCCGGCGGGCCGTCATAGCCGCGGCCCCGGCCCCCAAGCCCTCCAAGGGCGGCCAGAACTCCCCCTCCGACGGCTCCCCCGCCCCCGCCAAGCCGGTGGCGGTCGGCGACGTCATCGCCAGCGCCCCGGCGCCCGGGGCCCCCGACGGGCTCCTCGCCAAGGTTACGGAGGTCGTCGGGAAGACCGACCGCGGCACCGAGGTGAAGACCGCCCCCACGACGCTGTCCGCCGCCCTCGGCGAGGCCAAGGCCGACGGCAAGGTCAAGGTCGACCCCTCCGCCATGGTCGTCGAACCCCTGATGAAGGGGGTCACCTTCTCCTGGGCCAAGGGCGACGGCGCCCGCTTCGGCGCCGAGGGCGGCAAGCTGCCCCTGGGCAGCCTCCGGCTCGACGTGAACGCCGCCGTCGACACCGCCAAGGACGCCCCCGCGTCGGCCGGCGCCTCGGTGTCCGGCTTCGTCCAGCTCGCCCCGCAGGTGGAGTTCTCGTACACCGGCACGAAGATCGGCTCCGCCCCCAGCGCGGCCTTCCTCGGCATGAGCGGCGACTGGTCCTCGCAGTGGTCGCTCAAGGGCCGCGCGGCGGCGAGCACCGGCGCGCCGCAGCGCATCCCGTTCGCCAAACTGCACAGCGCCCCGGTCATCCAGGTGGGCCCGGTGCCGGTCGTGGTCGACCTCGACCTGACGGCGTACATCCAGGTGGAGGCCGACGGCCAGGTCACCCTCGACGTCCGGCAGGACGTCGAGGGCGACTTCCGCGTCGGCGGCAGCTACGCCACGGGCAAGGGCTGGACCCCGGTCAGCACCTCGGCCGTCCACAGCACCCCGGTGAAGGCCACCGTCGCCGCCTCGGGCCGGGTCAAGGCCGCCCTGGGCGCCGAGGCCTCCGTCGGCCTGTACGGCGCCGTCGGCGTCGGCGCGGACTTCGCCCCGTACCTGCGCGGCGAGGCCGACGTGAAGGCGTCCGCGTCCACGGACGGCAAGGCCTCGGCGAGCGGCGCCTGGGCCCTGTACGGCGGCATCGACCTGAACGGCCAACTCCACCTCCAGCTCTCCCTGTTCGGCACGCCCCTCTTGGAACGCCGCATCCCCCTGGGCGCCCTCCACCGCGAATGGCCCCTCGCGAGCGGCGCCGCCGGCCACTGACACGGTCCTCCCCACCGGCGGGGGAAGGCTCCCCCGGCAGCCTTCCCCCGCCGCGTCACGCCCCCGTGCTTGACCAACGGCCGCTACGTGCCGGTAACTTGAGGGTCGTCCAGAGGTCCGACGGAAGGGGAGGCCGTGGCCGACCACGACCTGACCGGGTTCGCGAAGAGCACGTTCACCCACGACGGCGTCACCCGCAGGGTGCTGCGCCGGGGCACCGGCCCGGCGGTGATCGTCATCGCCGAGATCCCCGGGATCACCCCCAAGGTGCTCGAGTTCGCCGCCCGCGTGGCCGACGCCGGCTGCACGGCCGTGCTCCCGGTGCTGTTCGGGACGCCCGGGCGGGACGCGAGCCCCTCGACCGCGGGCTGGGCCGGCGCCGCCCGCGCCCTGGCCCCGGCCATGGGGCAGGTGTGCGTCAGCCGGGAGTTCACGGTCCTGGCCACGGGCCGCAGTTCGCGCGTGGTGGACTGGCTGCGCGCGCTGGCCGCCGCCGAGCACGAGCGCTGCGGCGGTCCCGGGGTCGGGGCCGTCGGCATGTGCCTGACCGGCGGTTTCGCACTCGCCATGGCCACCGACGAGCGGATGCTCGCCCCCGTGCTGTCCCAGCCGTCCCTCCCGCTGCCCTGGACGCCGGGCCGCGCCGGCTCGATCGACATCAGCCCGCGGGACCTGGCCGTCGTCCGCGGGCGCTGCGAGCGCGAGGGGCTCCAGGTGCTGGGGCTGCGGTTCAAGAGCGACCGGCTGGTGCCCGCGGAGCGGTTCGCGTTCCTGCGCCGGGCGCTCGGCGACGCGTTCGTGGCCGTCGAGCTGGAGGACGACGCGGCCAACCCCGAGAGCCCGCTGCCCCCGCACTCCGTCCTCACGGAGCACCTCGTCGACGAGCCCGGGCAGCCGACACGGCAGGCACTGGACACCGTACTGGACCTGTTCCGCGAGAAGCTCCTGGGCACGGCGTCCGGCGAAAGGCCCGGGAAGGGGTCCGTCACCGCCGTATGAGGTAGGTCAGTACACGAGCTTGTAGGTGAAGTCCTTGTTGTGCACGGGCTCTGGCGCGGTGTCCGTGTACAGCAGCCGGACCACGGTGAACCGCTGGACACCGGGGTGCGTCGGCCAGGGCCGGGGCTTGCTCAGGGTGACCCGCACCGGGTAGGGGCGGAACGTGCCCTGCACGCAGTCAGGACGGCAGTCGTTCACCATGTCGGTGCCGGTGGCGGTCGCCGTGCTCGCGCCCCAGGTGTCCCAGCGCAGCCCGACGAGGCGGTTGTTGCCGTCACCGCAGGCCAGGATGTACTCCTCGGGCCGCACCTGGGCCGCGGAGAAGCAGTCCACGACCACCACCGGGTACGGGTCCGCGGGGGCCTGCGCCGCCGCGGGCGCGGACACCGCCGCCAGGGCGGCCGCCGCGCACAGCAGCCCGGCCCTGCGCCCACGCGCCCGGGCCGGGCGGCCGCGCCGCCCGTCTCCTGAAGCGTCCACGAGCCCCTCCTCGGCTGTCGGCTCCGCCACACGTCCAGCTTTGCCCATCCGGGCGGCCCGCGCACCCGCTGGGCGCGGGCCGGTCACCGCACGCCGTCACTGCTGGCAGCGTCCGAAGGTCACCACGTACGTACCGGCTCCGCTCGCCCCGGCTCCGGCCCGGTCGGCCGATCCCGCCTGGGCCCAGCTGCCGTACTCGGTCAGCGAGCCGTCCAGGATGATCTTGCGGTGGCCCGGGCTGTTCATCCACCACGTGACGGCGGCCTTGGGGGTGCCCGACGTGCCCCAGCCGGTGTACGCGATCTCGGCGACGGCCCAGGAGCGGGGGTTCGGACAGTAGCCGGCCGCCTTGATCCGGCTCTGCGGGGTGGAGCCGGTCTGCGGGTTGGTGTGCGCGTCCTGCCCGGGCCCCCACCACTTCAGCTGCACGGCCGCGGCCGTGTGCTGCTGGGCCGCCGCCGTCAGGGACGGGTTGCCGGTCAGGGGCTGCAGTCCGCGCTGCGTGCGCTCGGCGTTGATCAGGCACGCGACGGCGAGCCGCGCGGCCTCGGCGCCGCCGCCCGGGGAACGGGCGGACGCGGCGGGGTCGCAGTACGCGGCCGACGCGGGCGCGGCCGTCACCGGTACGAGCGTGACGGCGAGGCACCCGGCCGTCGCCAGGCTCAGGGCGATCCGGGTCGGTGAAGCGAGTCTTCTTCTCACGGGGTCCCACCTCCTGCGAACACGAGGGGCCCCAGCGCTGTGGCTTCCCGTCCCAGCCTGCCACGGGGCTCCGCTGATCGCCACGCGGCTCCCCCACCGAGGCGGGCCTGCCGGGGCACAGGGGTGAAGACGTATCCATCATGACAGGTCAGAGGCGGTTTTCGTAGGACCCAAAGCACAGCCCGTTGCCCTTGTTTGGGAGTGTCTGCGCCTTTGAGAATCTCCCTCATGAATCCCACGGCGCACATCGATCACCATGCTGTCCTGCGAGCCCGCGTGTCCCTCCTCGGCTCCGGAACCCTCCCCCTGCGAGAGGAGGTCGCCGCCTACCGGGTGCTGGTGCAGGTGAGCCCGCTGGCCTATCTGCCGCGGCTGGCCGGGGCGTTGTACGAGTACAGCCGGTTGGAGTTCGCCCACCTGCCGGAGACGGCCCTGGCCCTGCGGGCCGAGGCGGTGGCGGCCGCACGCCGGATGCACGCGCTGGAACACGGGCGGGAGCGGCTGCTGTTCGCCGCGTTGGTGGGCTACCGGTGGCAGCTGGAGCTCATGGACCGGCCGGAGGAACTCGCCGCGGTGGACGCGGAGATCGGCCGCCTCCCGTACCCGCTGCCGCAGAGCCTGCCGGGCACGCGCTGGGACGCGCTGTTTTCTTAGCGGAACGTTAGATCTGCGTGCCGGGCCTTGTCCGGGTGCGGTGGCGGATCCAGTCTGGGCACTCCCCCGCATCCGGGGGTGCCACCCCTGCCCATCAGGGACTTCCCTCTGGAGCCGCCATGTCCTCGCCCTCCGTCACGCTCGGTCCGCCGCCGCCCGCGGAGGAGCGCCGCAGGCGCCGGCTCGCGCTGGTCGGCGGGTCCCTGGGGAACCTGGTGGAGTGGTACGACTGGTTCGTCTACGCCAGTTTCGCCATCTACTTCGCCGACTCCTTCTTCCCCGGGGACAACCCGACCACGCAGCTGATGAACACGGCCGGCATCTTCGCGGTCGGGTTCCTGATGCGTCCGGTCGGCGGCTGGATCCTCGGGCGGGCCGCCGACCGTCACGGGCGCAAGAGCGCGCTCACGCTGACCGTCACCATGATGTCGGTGGCCGCCCTGCTGATCGCCGTCGCCCCGACCTACGGCCAGGCCGGCTACTTCGGGGCCGTCGTGCTGCTGCTGGCCCGGCTGCTCCAGGGGTTGAGCATCGGCGGGGAGTACGCCGCCAGCGCCACCTACCTGACGGAGGCCTCGGCCCGCGACCGGCGCGGGCTGGGGTCCTCCTTCCAGTACGTGTCCATGACGTGCGGTCAACTCCTCGGCCTGGGAATCCTGATCACGATGCAGCACACCCTGACCAAGGAGCAGCTGGGCAGCTGGGGCTGGCGGATCCCGTTCGTCGTCGGGGCGGTGTTCGCGCTCGTGGTGTTCTGGCTGCGGCGCCGCCTGCAGGAGACCGACGCGTTCACGGAGGACGGCGGCGCGCACGACGACAGTGCGCGCGGCTCGCTCAAGGCCCTGTGGGAGCACCGGCGGCAGGCCGGGCTGGTCATGGCGCTCACCCTCGGCGGCACCGTCGCCTACTACACCTACACCACCTACCTCACCAAGTACCTGGTCGGCAGCGCGGGCATGGCCAAGAACACGGCCACGCTGGTGAGTTTCACCGCCCTCGCCCTCTTCGCGGTGCTCCAGCCCTTCGCCGGGATGCTCTCCGACCGGATCGGCCGCCGGCCCCTGCTGATCACCTTCGCGGTGGGCTGCACGGTCGGCACCTACCCGATCATGACGGCGCTCGGTTCGGCGTCCTCGTACTGGTCCGCCCTCGGCCTGTCCCTGCTGGCCCTGGTGATCGTCACCGGCTACACCTCGATCAACGCGGCGGTCAAGGCCGAGCTGTTCCCCACCCGGGTGCGGGCGCTGGGCGTGGCCCTGCCGTACGCGATCGCCAACGCCCTGTTCGGCGGCACCGCCGAGTACGTGGCGCTGTGGTTCAAGAACGGCGGCCACGAGAAGATGTTCTTCTGGTACGTGTCCGGTTGCGCCCTCGTCTCGCTCGTGACCTACGTGCTGATGCCCGACACCCGTGACGCGGCGCTCAGCCGCGCCGAGGAGGAGGCACGGGCAGGGGCGCAGGCGGCGCCGGCCGGTACGGGGGCGGCGCGGTAGGCTGCCGGCCGGTGCGGGGGTACGGGACGCGGGGAGGTGGCGGTGCACGCGTTGCTGGTGGAGGACGACGACCGCATGGCCCGGGCCCTGGGCACCGCCCTCGCCCGGCGGGGGCACACCGTGCGCCGGGTCAGCCGGGCGCTGGACGCCCTGCGGTACGTCCACGAGGCCGGGTTCGTCCTGCTCGACCTGGGCCTGCCCGACCTCGACGGGCTGGAACTGCTGCGGCGGCTGCGCACCGTCTGTGACGCGCCGCTGATCGTGGTGACCGCGCGCTGCGAGGAGCGGGACGTGGTCCAGGCGCTGCGGGCGGGCGCCGACGACTACGTGGTCAAGCCGTTCCGGATGGCGGAGCTGATCGCCCGCATCGACACCGTACGCCGCCGGACAGGCGCCCATGGGGAGCCGCCGGGCGGCTCCCCGGCCGGCGCCGGCGGCCGGACCGTGCGCGCCGGGGACGTGGAGGTCGACCCGGCCGGCCGGACCGTCACCGTGGCCGGGAGCGAAGTCCGGTTGACCCGCCGGGAGTTCGACGTGCTGGCGCTGCTGGCCGGCCGCCCGGACGAGGTGTGCTCCCGGGAGGAGATCCTGGACCGGATCTGGGGTGACGCCTTCCTCGCGGCCTCCCGCTCCCTGGACGTGCACGTGGCGGGCATCCGCGCCAAGACGGGCCGTCCGGGCCTGGTGCGCACGGTGCGCGGGTTCGGTTACCGGCTCGGCGCGGACCCGGCCGGGCGCGGGGAGCGGGACGCGGCCCGGTGAGGCGCAGGCTGCTCGTGGTGCTGATGGTGCTGATGGGTGTGGCCGCGCTGCTGCTGTGCGTGCCCCTGGCCGAGGCCTACGCCCGGGGGCGGACCGAGCACCTGCTGCTCCAGCGGCGTTCGGAGGCCGTCCGGTTCGCCGACCTCGCCGACCGGGCGGGCAGCGCGGCCGACCGGGCGGAGCTGTCCGCCGAGATCGGCCGGTACGCGCAGCTGTACGGGGCGTCGGTGACGGTGGTCGACGCGGCGGGGGCGACGGTGGCGCGGGC
The DNA here is from genome assembly GCF_042893675.1 of Streptomyces sp. NPDC001594. Lineage (NCBI taxonomy): Bacteria > Bacillati > Actinomycetota > Actinomycetes > Kitasatosporales > Streptomycetaceae > Streptomyces > Streptomyces sp. NPDC001594. The sequence goes on from NZ_JBIAVB010000001.1 coordinate 586,361, forward strand.
CTCCGGCGCGGGGCCGGCCGGGGGCACCGCGCCGGAGGCGGCCTCGGAGCCCCGGCGGCGGGCCCTCACCGGGCGGTCCACCGACCGGCTGCCGACGGTCCGCCCCTGGGGTCCGGACCGGGTGGTGCTGGCCGAGCCGGTGGGGCGGGACGAACGGGTCAGCGGGGCGGTGCTGATGGCCGTGCCCACCGCGGCGGCCCGCCGGGACGTGACCCTGCGCTGGTCGCTGATCGCCGCCGGGGCGGTCGCCGCGTTCGCCGCGGCGGCCCTGGTCGCGGCGGGGATCACCCGCTGGCTGCTGCGCCCGGTCCTCGACCTGGACCGGGCGGTGGCAGGGCTGGCGGCCGGAAGCCTGCGCGCCCGGGCGGTCTCCGACACCGGCCCGCCGGAACTGCGGCGGCTGCGGCGGCACTTCAACGGCATGGCGGAGGCCGTCGCCGACTCCCTGGGCCGTCAGCGGGCGTTCGTCGCCGACGCCTCCCACCAGCTGCGCAACCCGCTGGCCACGCTGGTGCTCCAGCTGGAGAACGTGGAACCGCACATCGCCCCCGGGCCGGGTCTGGCCGAGCACGCCCGGGCCCTGGACGAGGCGGAGCGGCTGGAGGAGCTGCTGGACGGGCTGCTGGCGCTGGCGCGGCTCGAGTCCGGGACGGCGCGGCCCGTTGACCAGGACCTGGCGGGGGCGGTGCGGGGGCGGGTGGAGGCCTGGGAGCCGGTCTTCCGGGCCGCGGGCCTGGTGCTGGCGGCCGGGGGCCTGCCGCGGGAGCTGCGCGTACGGGCCCTGCCGGACGCGGCGGGGCGGATCCTGGACGCGCTGCTGGACAACGCGGTGAAGTTCGTGCCGCCCGGCGGCCGGGTGGAGGTCGCCGTCTCGGGCTCGCCGGGCGGGGAGGCCCTCGTACGGGTCGCCGACGACGGGCCGGGGGTGCCGGCCGGGCGGCGGGAGCTGCTGCTGGGGCGGTTCGCCCGCGCGCCCGAGCACCAGAACCTGCCCGGCAGCGGGCTGGGGCTGGCCATCGCCGAGGAGATCGCCCGGCTGAGCGGGGGCGGGCTGGAGGTCCGCGGGAACGAAACACGCGGCCTGGTCTTCGCGTTCCGGCTGCCGTGCCCCGCAGGCGGCTCGACGGACACGGGGCGGCGCCGGTCGTGCACCGGGAACGGTCAGCCGTACGCCGAGCGGTAGTAGGAGACCGCGCCCGGGTGGAGCGGCACCGCGCCGGTGGAGATCGCGAAGCGGGGCTCCAGCCGTACGCCCGCCGTCACCTCGCGCAGCAGTTCGCGCCAGCGGTCGAAGAGCACCCGGAGCAGGTCGCCCGCGGCGGACGCGGCGACGTCCTCGCGCGCGAGGAGGTAGTTGCCGACGCCGACCGTGCCGACGGGGGCGGTGAGTCCGTAGGCCCCGGCGGGCAGGGTGACCGCCGTGTAGACGGGGCCGTACCGGTCGCGCAGGGCTGCCGCGTAGCCGTCCAACGGGAGGAAGCGCAGGGGCAGTTCGCGGGCCAGGCCGGTCAGGGCCGGGGTGGGGACACCGCCGGACCAGAACACGGCGTCGACGGTGCCCGCGCGCAGCGCCGCCGCCGACTCGGCGAGGCCCAGCTGCCGTTCGTCCGCCGGTGACGGGCCCGCGGTCAGCCCGGCGGCGCTCAGCAGGCGGCCGGCCAGGACCTGGACCCCCGACCCGGCGGCGCCGGCCGCGAGCGGGCGTCCGGCGAGGTCCGTCACGGAACGGGCCGGGCCCGCGGCCGGGACGAGGAGGTGGGTGTAGTTGACGTAGACGCGGGCCAGTGCGGTCACCGGGGCCGGGCGGGCGAAGGGCGCGCTCCCCAGGACGGCGTCCTCGGCCACGTCGGCCATGGACAGGGCGAGGTCGACGGAGCCCTCGTCCAGCCGGCGCAGGTTGTCCACGCTGGCGGCGGTGGCGACGGGCACGATCCGCAGCCGGCTCCCGCTGTCGGCGAGGGCCCGGGCGAGGGCCTGCCCGAAGGCGTTGTACGGGCCCCCGGCGGCCCGGTGGCCAGCCGGAGCCGGGACGCGGGGCCGGAGTTCCCGGCGCATCCGGCCAGGGCCGCCGCGAGCGCGCCGAGGCCGGCACCGATCAGGTGCCGGCGTCGGGTCCGCGCGCTGCTCACGGCGGCAGCCTAGGCGGTGCCCCGGGGGCCGGGCCAGGGCCGGGGCAGGGCCGGGTCAGGGCCCGGTCAGGCGCCGAGGTCGTCCGCGGTGGGGACGACGACGCCGAACATGTCGGTGATCGTCGTCAGGGCGGCGCTCTGGAGGACCGCGGCGGGCAGGACGCCGCCGTCGGGGGTGGCGAGGGCGCGGGTGGCGGTGGCCTCGGCGACGACGGTGGGCCGGTAGCCGAGGTTGAAGGCCTGCTGCGCGGTGAAGGTGATGCACATGTGCGTCATGAACCCGGCGAGGACGAGGTCCTTGCCGCTGCCTGCGGCGAAGCCGAGGCCGGCCAGGGTCTTTTCCAGCTCGGTGGCGTGGAAGGCGTTGGGGAAGTTCTTGACGACGACGGGTTCGCCGTCGGCCGGGGCCACCTCCTCGCCGAGGGCGCCGATGTGCTCGCGGACGTCGTACGGGCTGCCCTCGCCGCCGTCGTGGACGACGTGGACGACGGGGGTTCCGGCGGCGCGGGCCCGCTCCAGCAGGCGGGCGCCGGCCGCGACGGCCTCCTCGGCGCCCTCCAGGGCCATCACGCCGGTGCGGTAGGTGTTCTGGAAGTCGATCATGATCAGGACGGACTCGGCCAGCCGGGCCGGCCGGTTCTCCAGCCCGCTCAGGTCGCGCAGGGTCGTGGACGGGGTCGTGGTGCTCACAGGGTGCCTCTCATCGGTTCGCATCGGTTCTCATCGGTTCTCATGGGCTCTTGTGGGGATACGGGTCGGCGGGAGCGGGCAGGGCGGAGCGCTCCGCCCGGCGTGCGTCCGCCGGGGGAAATCAGGGGAGTCCGGGTGTCCGGGTGTCGCGGGCCGTCAGGCCGACTGGGTGCGGAAGCGGCGCCGGTAGGCCGCCGGGGTGGTGGCGAGCTGGCGCCGGAAGGCCCGGTGCAGGGTCTCCGCGGAGCCGAGTCCGGAGCCGGCCGCCACCTGGTCGAGCGGGCAGTCGGTGGTCTCCAGCAGGCGCCGCGCCAGTTCGACGCGGACCGCTTCGACGTACGCGGCGGGGCTGGTGCCCGTCTCCTGTTTGAAGACGCGGGCGAAGTGCCGTTCGCTCAGGCACATCCGGGCCGCCAGGGCCGGCGCCGACAGGTCGGCGTCGGGGTGTTCGGCGATCCACAGCCGCAGCTCGTCGATCTCCCGCCGCCCGGCGGCCGGGCGGCTGAGCGGCACCGAGAACTGGCTCTGGCCGCCCTGCCGCTTGAGGTACATCACCAGCTGCCGGGCCACGGCGAGCGCGGTCTGCTCGCCCAGGTCCTCGGCGACCAGGGCCAGCGCGAGGTCCAGGCAGGCGCTGATCCCGGCCCCGGTCCACAGCCGGCCGCGGTCGGTCCGGACGAAGATGGGGTCCGGGTCGACCGTGACCCCGGGGTGTTCGGCGGCGAGCTGGGCGGCCGTCGACCAGTGGGTGGTGGCCGTGCGCCCGTCGAGCAGGCCGGCCGCGGCCAGCAGATGGGCTCCGACGCACACGGAGGCGACGCGCCGGGCGTGGGGGGCGGTCTCCCGTACCCAGGCGACGACCTCCTCGTCGAGCCGGGCCACCGGCCCGCCCTCGGCCATGTCGACCGCGCCCGGCACGAGGAGGGTGTCCACCTCGGCGCCGACGTCGGCGAAGGCCACGTCGGTCAGCAGCCGCACGCCGGCCGACGTGCGCACCGCGCCGGCGGCGGACCCGGCGAGGCGGACCTCGTACCCGGCCCGGCCCGCGGTCTCGCGGTTGGCGAGCGCGAAGACCTCTGCGGGGCCGGTGACGTCGAGGAGGTCGACGTCGGGGAAGACCGCGATGACGACACGGTGTGCGGTGGGCATGCGCCCATCCTCCCCGCGGCCGCCGCATGGCCGCAATGACGCTTCCCCGTCACATTCGGACACAGATCCGAAGGGGGGTCCCGGCGCCCGGCGCGGGCCCCGACCGGCGATCGGGTGACGTTGCGCCACCCGATCGGGCCCACCGCCGTTACCGGGACGACCTCCCCGTCCGGGCCGGGTCCTCCGCCAGACAAGGAACCTTTCGCGCATGCTGAAGAAGATGATGGTCACCGCCGTAGCCACCGCCGCCGCGATCGGTGCGGGCGCTGCCGCTGCCGCCCCGGCCATGGCCATCGGCAACGACAACGGGATCAACACCGTCAACGGCAACGGAGCCGCCCAGATCTACGGCAACCAGAAGACCGAGGGTGACATGAGCCCGCAGGCCGCTCTGATCCAGGGCTCCGCGAACAAGCCCTGCATCGGCCTGCCCGTCAAGGTGAACGCCCAGTCGCTGGTGGCGATCCTGGCCAACGTGGGCGTCCAGGACGTCAACGTCCTGTCCAACCCGCAGAACCAGCAGTGCACCGAGGACTCCACCCAGGCGAAGGGCGACGAGTCCCTGTCGCACATCCTGTCCAACATCCCGGTCCTCTCCGGCAACGCGTCCGCCGGCAGCTGAACGGCACAGGCCCCCCACCCCGCGTCCTTCCGGGGTGGGGGGCCTCTTCGTGCCGTCAGCGGGACCGGCCGGCGGCTACCACATCACCGGCAGGCGCTCGGGGAGGCGCTTCATGAAGCCGGTGCGCCACACCAGCTGCTCGACGGGGACGGCCAGCCGCAGCCGGGGCATCGCCGCGAGGACGGCGCGCAGGCCGATCTCGGCGTGCTTCTTGCCGAGGGCCGTGGCGGGGCAGTAGTGGGAGCCGCCGCCGAAGGAGAAGTGGGCCGAGGAGTTGGCCCGCGTGAAGTCGAGGCGGTGCGGGTCCGGGAAGACGGCGGGGTCGAAGTTGGCGCCCTCGGGCAGGACGAGGACCAGCTCGCCCTTCTTCACCTCGACGTCGCCGAGGGTCATGTCCTCCATGGCGAGCCGGGGCAGGCCGTCCCCGATGGACAGGTTGATGCGCAGCAGCTCGTCCACGGCCTGCGGCATCAGCTCCGGGTGGTCGGCGAGGTGGTCGGCCTCCTCCGGGTGGGTGAGCAGGGTGACCAGCGCCATGGCGAGGAAGCCGGCGGTGGAGATGACGCCCGCGCCGAACAGGGTGACGCCGACGGTCGCGAACATCTCGTCGCTGACGTGCTCGTAGCCCTCGGTGCCGCGCAGCTTGGCGAGGTCGCCGATCAGGCCCTCCTCGGTGTCGTCGAGGCGGGCGGTCATGTACGCGATGTCACGGTCCCAGTTCAGCCGGGCCGCGGGGATCTCGCGGGGGCTGTTCATGAACGCGATCGGCAGCGACTCGGAGAGCAGCGGGGCCGCGTCCTGCGGTATGCCGAGGATCTTGCAGTGCATCGCCTCCGAGAAGGGGTCGGTGAACATGGACCGGATGTCGACGGGGGCGCCGTGCTTGAGCATGCGCTCGACCAGCTCGGCGGCGTGTCCCTCCATCCACTCCTGGAGGCCGGGCGCCTTGGGGTTGATCGCCTTCATCACGGCCTTGCGCAGACCGGCTCCGGTGATGTTGCCCATGTTGTTGACGACCTCGGGCGGGATCGTCAGCGCGTACTGGCGGGGCACCCCCGGGTCGGAGGTGTTCTTGAGGCTGAACCGGTCGTCCTCGAGGACCTGCTTGACGAGCTCGTACGAGGAGACCAGCCAGGCCTCGGCGCCGGCGATGGTGCGCACCTTCACCACCGGGGCGAGTTCGCCGATCTGGGCGGGCAGGTGGGTGCCGTCCCACGTGAACGGGAAGTCGAGGATCGGCTCCGCGTGGGTGGTCACAGCTGGTCTCCTTCGGGGGCGGGGGTGACGACGGCGTGGCCCTGGTTGCGGGAGGCCCGCAGTCCGGCGCCGCGCGAGTAGAGCAGGTCCGCCATGGGCAGCGCCTGGTGGTAGCAGTTCAGCGACGAGGGGACGCCGAGGATCGCGGGGGTGTCGAGGAACAGGGGCGCCTCGGCGCACACGTAGTCCAGGCACACCTTCCGCTGCTGCTCGGTGGCCGGCTGGCCGCCGAGCACCTTGGAGGAGAGGAAGATGTCCACGAGCTCGTTCGCGGTCTGGGCGAACGCCGGATCGGTGCCGAGCCGTTCCAGCAGGTCCGCGTGCATGCGGTCGTAGGCGGGAATGCCCTGGAGCGAGGACATGGGCCTCCCGCGCAGGCGGGTTCCCGATGGGTCGATGTCGGCCACCGCGTTGGTGACCTTGGCGCGAACACCGCGGAGGTTCTTGACCGTTTTACGACGGGCCTCGTCCTCCGGATAGCCCATCGCCACATACATTTCGGCCACGTGCAGGTCCGTGTAGATGAGGTCGGCCTGTCGGAAGTTGTCGAGGGCCCATTCGGCGAGCGCGTGCACGCGCTGGGCGGAGAAGTAGGAGTTGCCGGGTGAGATTCCGATGACGGCGTGGTCGCCCTCGCCCGCGATGACCTGGCAGTGCGGGGTGTAGGGGTCAACGCGGAAGGCGCTGGTCCGGATTGCTGTAGTCATGGGAGTGGTCACGTCCCTGTCGCCGCGATTCCCCGATCGGACCCCGTGTCCCGGGTGCGGCGGCGACGTTCAGAACCTATCCGCAAAGCGCGGCTCCGGTTGGATTACCGCACAGTTCGTCTCGGCTTCTGGACTCAGATGTTGCCCCAGTCAACAGGCGGGAGCTGCGAGGTCGTTGATCTGCCCTGCAAAGGTGGCGATCAGGCGGTTCACTGGCTCAATGCCGCCTTTCCCCTACAAGATCGCCGGATGGGACACATGTTCCGGTTGGCCGGAAGCGGAGGCCGAAAAGCCGCCCTGCACGCGGGGACGCGCCGCGGAGGGCGGTGCCATGTATGTCCAGGTCATGTCACGGATCCGCCACAGCGGCGCGCCCGCGCAACCCCGGCGGGGGTCCGGCGCGTATCCCTGGACGCGAGTGCCGGCGCGGGACCGGTCGTGAGAACAACGGGAGCACCCCATGCAGTACGCAGCAGGCCTTCGGCGCACCGCGGCGGCACTGGCGGCGGCCTCGGCGGCCACCGCCCTGATGACGGGCTGCGGCCCTGCCGGGGACCCGGGCGCGGCCGGCGTGCCCTCCGCCCCGCCCGCGGCCTCGGGACCGGCCCGGGCGACGCCGGCCGGCAGCGGCACGAGCGACACCGGGGGTGCGGGCGGGACCGGCGGCTCGGGGGCCTCCGGGGGCTCCTCGTCCACCGGCGGGGGCACGGGCGGCGGGGGCAGCGCGAAGCCGACGGCCTCGGCGCCGGGTTCGGGCGGCAAGGCGAAGGCCTGCACCGGCGACGACCTCCTGGTCTCCCCCGCCCACCTGGCCGACGTCCGCCCGCCCGGTACCGGGACGGGTGCGGTGGTCGTCTCGGTGAGCAGTCACTCGACCTGCACCCTGAACGGCTTCCCGCAGGTGGCGGGCGCGGGCAACGGCGCTCCCGACAAGAACCTCCCGCTGGCCACCACCAACAGCGGTACGGCCGCTCCCGTGACGCTCACCCCGGGGGCCCGCGCCTGGACCAAGCTGACCTTCGTCAACGTCCAGGGCGAGGCGGACGGCTACTGCGTGTCCGGCTCCACGCCCGTCGTGTTCCCCACGCTCGTCCTGCGCGTCCCGGGCGCGGGCGCGCACCAGATCGCCATGGACGACGGGCAGTTCGCCGAGTGCGACAACAAGGTGACCGTCACCGCCTTCTCGCTGACCAAGCCCTCCTGACCGGGCCCTGCCGGGCCGGCCGGCGGCCCGTGGTGCGGGTCAGGAGATCCCGTACCACTGGCTGCCCCAGCCGGTGTTGATCGTCCCGGTGGACTGCTCGGCGAGGTTGAGGGCGGGCGGCAGCGAGGTCTGGCCGGTCAGGACGGTGCTGTAGCGCAGGGCCGGGGGTGCCAGGCCCGCGTTGACGGAGATGCCGGCGCCGGTGGCCTTCAGGGTGAGGGCGTTGGTGGCCCAGTTCCCGTTCAGCAGCAGGGCGATGAAGTAGGTCCCGGGGCCCGCGGTGAACGGCTTGGTCAGGGGCAGCGGCTTGGCCACCGCGTCGATCATCAGCTGGGGCGAGATGTCGGCGGTGGACGCCACGAGCTTGCCGGTGGCGTCGTACACGCCGAGGTAGCAGTTGGAGAGCTGGGCGTTCGGGTCGATGCCGGCCAGGCCCAGCCAGATGTTCGACCAGGTGATCCGCTCGCGCAGGCCGACCCGCACCAGGGTGATCCGGCCCCCGACCCCGGCCGCCGACTGGGCGGTGACGTGCCCGGCGTCGCCCGGGTCTCCCGTCCAGGCCAGCAGGTTCTGGTCCTGGGGGCGGGGGCCCTCGTACCCGGAGCCGCCGCCCTGCACGGGCGCGGGCGCGGCCGCCGGGGTGCTCGCGGCCGCGTGCTCGCCGCCGTCCGAGGAGCTGCACCCGGACAGGGCGAGGAGCGCCGCGAGGGTGGCGGCGAGGCCGGCGGTGGTGGTTCGGGTGCGCATGGTCCCCCCATGTGGTGCGGATGTGCCGGGGCCATCGTCACATGTGCCCCCGGGGGCGGCCCCGGGGGGAGGGTTCCGGCCTGTCCGCGGGCGGAGTTGGCCCGGGAACCGGTCGCCGGGGAGGCCGCGCGGGCCGATACTGCACGGGGCGCAGGGCCCATGGCCGGGGAGGGGTGCCGATGGGGTGGAACGCACGCGGGGTCACGGCGTTGGCGGCGCTGGGGGTGCTGGCGGCCGGGGTCCTCGTACCCGCCGCGCCGGCCGGGGCGGCGCCGCGCTGCGGGTCCTCGGGGGCGGGCGGGCCGGTGCAGGTGGCGCACGTCCCGGACTGGACCGAGTCCATCGCGGTGGACCGGCGCGGGCGGATGTTCGCCACCGCGTACTTCAGCGGCCGCGTCTACCGCATCGACGCGCCGGGCGCCGCTCCCGTCGCGCTCACGGGGGACGTCGGCGCCAACGGCGGGATCGTCGTGCGCGAGGACGGCAAGCTGCTCGTGGGCACGGGCAACGACCTCGCGCACTCGCTGACCGGCGACCTGCTGCCGGTCTCGAAGCTGCTGGAGGTGGACCCGGAGACCGGTGCCGTCGGCGTGTACGCCTCGGGGCTCGGCGGGATCGACGGGGTGGCCCTGGCCTCCGACGGAACGGTGTACACGACGACCCTGGGCGGTACGGCCATCGGACGGGTCACCCCGGACCGGCGGGTGGATCCCGCGTGGGCGCGGGTGCCGCAGCCCAACGGGATCGCGGTGTCCCCGGACGGGACGGAGGTGTACGTCGTCCAGACCACCCTCGCACCCGGGGTGTACCGCATCCCCGTCGGGGACCCGGGGCATCCGAGGCGCTGGGTCTCGACCACGGGCACGGACACGGTGGGCGTGCCGGACGGCCTCACCCTCGACGGCCGCGGCCGGCCGGTGATCGCCACCCACGCGGCGGGCGAGGTCTGGCGGGTCGAGGACGGCGCGCTGTGCGCCGTCGCGTCCTCCCCGGAGCTGCGGCTGTCGACGCAGCTCGTGTACGGCCGCGGCGCGCAGGGCTTCTCGACGGGCCGGCTGTACCGCGCGGGGGTCGACGGCCGCGTCTACGAGGTGCCGGGCGGGGCGCAATAGCAGCGGACGGTCACGACCTGCTCCGGACTCCACCGCTGTTCGACGGTGCCGAGCAGCTCCCAGCCCAGCCGTTCGTACAGGGCCGTCGCCGCCGTGTCGGAGGCGAGGACGTCGAGCACCGGATGCAGGCCGCGCAGGCGTGCCTCGCGCACGGCCCGGGCCATCAGCAGGGCGCCGATCCCGTGGCCGCGCGCCGCCGGGGCGACGAACAGGCGGCTGATCACCGCGGGCGTGTCGCTGCCGGCACCCTCACGGGTGCTCCACAGGCCCGGTGCGGCGTCGCCGGCGTCGCTCCGGGCCAGGGCGACGTGGCCGACGACGCGGCCGTCCAGTTCCGCCACCCAGGCGGAGGCGAGCGTCGGCTGCGCCAGCCAGTCGGCCGGGTGGGCCGGCCAGTTGACCGGATAGCCGTCACGCGCGTGGACCCCGGCGAGTACCCCGACACACGCGTCGAGGTCGCGATCGGTCCTCGGCCGGACGTGACGGTCCGGGCTGCCCGCGGGCGGGATTGCGCTGTGGGTCTCCATCGCGGCAGGGAAACACGGCCGACGGCCGGTGGCCAGCGGTTTTCCAGGCGCTAGAGGTCGTCCCAGGCCATCGAGCTCATCCGCCAGCCCTGGGGGGTGCGGACGAACTGGGTGGTCTTGCGGCCCTCGCCCTCGAACCACTCTCCGTCGAGGCGGCCGGACTTGCGGTACTCGCTGAAGCGGTGGGCGATCGAGCCGAAGATCTCTGTGCGTTCGGCCACCTCCCATTCCGAGAACTCCGTCAGCGTCCCGTCGGTGAGGATCCGGCGCCGGGGTTCGATGAAGGAGTCCAGGTCGTGGACGACGGGATCGCCGCCCAGGTTCTTGATGATCATCCCCTGGGGGATGAACACCCTCCGCACGGCGTCGACGTCCGGCGTGCCGCCGCCGGTGTTGGTGAACGCGCCGAGGAAGGCGCCCATCAGCTCGTCGAGTTCGCGCTTCACGTCGGACTTCGCCTCGGACACGGAGGTCCCTCCCCTGGGTCGTACGCCGGTGTACCCGCAGGATCGTATGGCCCCCCGGCCCGCTCCAGAAGATCCGTACGGCGGGTGCGGGTCCGTCCGTGCGCGTACAGTCCGGGTTGTCCAGCACCTCTCGACGGCCGGGCCGACGGCCGGACAGGAGAAGTCCCGTGACCGCAGACGCCGTTCCCGCGCCGTTCTCCCGGCAGCCGTCCGCGCCGGGCCGGGGTTCCGGGCCGGTGCCCGTGCCCGAACTGGACGCGAAGGACGTCGAGTCGTGGCGCGCCGGTGAGGGGGAGCTGATCGAGCTGCTGGCGCGGGCGCGCGAGCGGCTCGGCGGGGTGGCCGCCGTCCGGCTGGGGCCGCGGCCCACCGTGCTGGTCACCGCGCCGGAGGCGGTGCGGCACGTGCTCGCGCTCCACCCCGACCGGTACGTCAAGCGCTCCCACCGGGCCCGTCTGCTGGTCGGGGACGGGCTGCTCGCCGCCACGGGCGAGGCGTGGAAGCGGCAGCGGCGGCTGCTCCAGTCGCAGTTCACCGGGACGGGGATGCGCCGCTACGAGCAGCGGATCGCCGGGGCGGCCCGGACGGCGGCCGCCCGGTGGGCCGGGTACGCGCGCACCGGGGAGGTCTTCGACGTCGGCGAGGAGATGCGCCGCTTCGCCCTGGACACCATCTGGCGCTCCCTCACCGGCCACGCCCTGGACCCGGCCACCGCCCGCGAGCTGGCCTCCCTCGCGGCCGTGGTGGCGGCGCTGCCGACCCTGCCGGCCGATGCCGTGGAGGCGCGGGACTCGGTGGCCGCGGACCTGGCCCGGATCGACGCGGTGGCCCGGGAGGCGGTGGCCGCCGCCCGGCGCGGGGAAGCGGGGCCCGACGGCCCGGGGCTGCTCCAGGTGCTGGTCGGGGACGGCGGGGGGCACCCCGGGTACACCGACACGCTGGTGCGCGACGAGCTGGTGACGCTGCTGGTCGCCGGGCACGAGACCACCGCCACCACCCTCACCTGGCTGTACCTGCTGCTCGACCGGTACCCGCGGGCCCGCGAGGAGGCGCTGGCCGCCGGGGCGCCGGGTTCACCGGAGCGCGGCGAGGCGGTGCAGGCGCTGGTCGGCGAGACGCTGCGGCTGTACCCGTCGGCCTGGATCCTGCCCCGGTACGCGGCGGAGGCCGACACCGTGGCCGGGTACGCGGTGGAGGCGGACAGCGACGTACTGGTCTGCCCGTACCTGACGCACCGTGACCCGGCGCTGTGGCCGGACCCCGAGCGCTTCGATCCGCGGCGCTTCACGGCGCCGGGCGCCCGTCCCTCCGTAACGGGCTCCTACCTGCCCTTCGGGCTGGGGCCCCGGGCCTGCCTGGGCACGCGGTTCGCGCTGCGGGAGTCGACGGTGCTGCTGGAGCACCTGCTGCCGCTGCCCGCCCCGGTCTTCTCCTCGGTCCCGGGCGGGGCCGTGTACGGCCTCACGGTCCGCCCGGACGGCCCGGCCCCGGCTACGCTCACCCCGGCCGGGGCGTCCTAGCGCCGCGGGTCCACCGGTGTGAGGACCCCGAGGCGGTCCTCGACGGCCTGGGCGGCGGCCAGGCAGAGGTCCTCGCGGAAGGCGCGGCCGATGATCTGCACCCCGGCGGGGAGGCCGTCGCGCAGGCCGGTGGGGACCGCCACGGCGGGCACGCCGGCGAAGCTGGTCGCCGTGCACAGCCGCATGCCCGAGGCCACCCGGTCGCGGCCCGCCCGGTCGCGCGACTCCAGCCCCGGCTCGACCGGCGGCTCCGTGAACGAGGGGCCGAGGACCAGCGGGTGGGCGTCGAGGAACTCGGCCCAGGAGCGCCGGATGCCGAGCCAGGTGCCCGTCAGCTTCACCAGTTCGGCCGCCGTGGCGGGCGGGGTGCGTTCCATCGCGGCCTGGATGTAGCGGTCCCCGCCCTCCCCCAGCAGGGTGCGGACCGCCGGCCAGGCCGGGGCGAACTCGGTGCAGGTGATGCGTTCGTAGGCGTCGAGGGTCTCCTCCAGCCTTGGCACGTCCGGGACTTCGCACAGCTCGTACCCGGCGTCGGCGAGCGCGGCGGCCGCGTCGGCGACGGCGGCGCGGACGGAGGGGTGGATCCCGCGGCCGCCGGGGTCCGCGACCACGGCGACCTTCACCGGTCCGGGCAGCGGGGGCCCGTAGGCGGGTACGGGGACGGCCCTCGGGTCGCGGGGATCGGTGCCGGCCAGTGCCTCGTAGGCCAGGCGGAGGTCGGCCACGCTGCGGGCGAACGGGCCGTCGGTGACGAGGGCCTGGGAGGCCGGGCCGGGGTCCTCGGGGCCGAGCACGCGGTGGTCGGCGGGGAAGCGGCCGGGGGTGGGCTTCAGCCCGGCGACCCCGCAGAACTGGGCGGGGACGCGGATGGAGCCGCCGGAGTCGTTGCCGAGTCCGAGGGCGGCCATGCCGGTGGCCACGGCCACCGCGTCGCCGCCGCTGCTGCCGCCGGGGGTGCGGGAGGGGTCCCACGGGTTGGCGGTGTCGCCGAACAGCTCGCTGCGGGTGTGCATCCCGGCGAGGACCAGGGTGGGCATGTTGGCGTGGCCGATGGGGATGGCCCCGGCGGCGCGCAGCCGGGCCACGGGCGGGGCGTCGGCCCGGGCCACCAGGTCGCGGAAGCGGGGGACGCCGAAGGTGGTCGGCACGCCTTCGACGGGGGTGGTCTCCTTCACCGTGAAGGGGACGCCGGCGAGGGGGCCGAGCTCCTCGCCGGCGGCGCGCCGGCGGTCGGTCAGCGCCGCGGCCGCGCGGGCCCGTTCCGCCATCAGCTGGGTGACGGCGTTCACCGTCGGGTTGACCTCGGCGATGCGCTCCAGGTGGCTCTCGACCAGTTCGGCGGCGGACACCTCGCCGTCGCGCACGGCTTGGGCCTGCGCGGCGGCCGTCCTGCGCCACAGGGCTCGCGGCATGGCTCGTCCCTCTCCCTCCGTCGTTTTTCCGATGCGCTTGCATCGGATACGTCGGAACCCTATACGGGAACCGATGCACCTGCATCGAATAAGCTGCGGGACACCGGAGGCGGCGAGGGAGGCGAGGGCACGTGCCCAGGCAGGTGGACCACGAGGAGCGGCGCCGGCTGATCGCCGGGGCGGTGTGCGGGCTCGCGGACGAGAGCGGGCTGGAGGGCGTGACCCTGCGCGACGTCGCGGGGCGGGCCGGGGTGTCGATGGGGGCCGTGCAGCGGTGCTTCCGCACCCGGGACGAGATGCTCCTGTTCACCCTGGGGCACATCGGCGAGCGGATCGGCGAACGGGTGCGGGCCCGCCTCGTGCGGAGCCCGGCCCAGTCGGCCGCCTCCGCGCTGGGCCACGCGGCCACGGAGGTGGCCCTGCTGCGCGAGGAGCACCGCGCGGAGGCCAGGGTCTGGCTCGCGTTCGTCGCGCAGGCGGCGGTCAGCGCGCCGCTGGCCGAGACGCTGAGGACGAACTACGCGTCCCTGGAGGCGGTGTTCACCCGACTCTTCGCGGAAGCCGCCGGGGACCCGGCATCCGTCCCCCCGGAGCCGGGCCGAGAACCCCGAGAGCCCCACCCGGACCCCCGCCGGGAGGCCCGCACCCTGCTCGCCCTCGCGGACGGCCTCACCACGCACGTCCTCGTCGGCCACCTCACCGCCGCCCAGGCCCAGGAGGTGCTCCACGGGCACCTGGCCCGGCTCTGGGGCCAGGGGGGCGGCGGCGGAGCCGGTGGAGGGGTGCCGGCCGGGCTGTGAAAGAGTGCCTGGGGCATCCATCCGATCAGGCCAGAAGGGCTCCCAGCATGAACACAGCCGACCAGCTCGACCACCGGGCGGCCGTGGCGGCGGAGGCCGCCCGGTTCGCGGACCTGGTCCGGGGCGCCGACATGACGGCCCCCGTACCCACCTGTCCCGGCTGGGACCTGACCGATCTGACGCGGCACGCCGGAAGCGTGCACCGGTGGTTCTCCGTACTGCTGCGCCGGCGGATCCAGGCGCCGCCGACCAGCCGTGACGTGGACCTGCGGCTGCCGGAGCGGGCGGACGGGTACGCCGACTGGCTGGCGGAGGGCGCCTCCGAGGCGGCCGAGGTGTTCGCCGGCACCGATCCGGACGCGCCCATGTGGGTGTGGGGCGCCGACGGCCACGCCCGCTTCTGGGTGCGCCGGATGGCCTTCGAGACCCTGGTCCACCGGGTCGACGCGGAGCGGGCGCTGGGGCTGTCCTCGGCCGTCGACCGCGCGCTCGCCCACGACGGCGTGGACGAGTTCCTCGTCAACCTGCCCTACGCGGCGCTCTTCGCGCCGAAGGTGGCCCATCTGCGCGGGGCGGACCGGACCATCCTCTTCGAGTGCACCGACACGGACGGCTCGTGGCCGGTCCGGCTGCGTCCCGACGGCTTCGGCGTGGTCGCGGACGGCGCCCCCGCCGACGCGCCGGTCCCGGCCGACGCCGTGGTCCGCGCCCCGGCGGCCGACCTGCTCCTGCTGCTCTACGGCCGCCTGGACCGCTCGGCGGCGACGGTGGAGACCGGCGGGGACGCGGAGCTGCTGGACCTCTGGTTCGCCAACTCGGAGTTCTGAGCGCCCCCGGAGGGCCGGACACGCGGTGCGGATCCCCACCGGATGTGTCAGCGTGGGTGAGGACACGTCCCGCGAGGGGCGGGCAGGCCTGACGTGCTTCTCGTCGCCGCGCTCCGCGGCCTCGGGCTGAAGGGATCCTCTCGTGGCGCCTCCCGGTGATCCGCCGTCCCCCGGCCTCTCGGCCGAGGTCGCTCCCGCGCGGGGCGGGCCGCCCGGGGAGAGCCCGACGCACACCTGGGCGGTGGGCCTGCTGATGGCGGCGGCCCCCTGTTCGATACGCGAGGCGAAACAGATCCTGCTGGCGGCGGCCGAGCTGGCCCGCGTCACTGCGGTCGAGGTGGCGGCGGCGATGGTCGCCGGGACCCTCGGCATGCCGATGCCCGTACGGATCGAACGGGCCCTGCGCCGGGCCCTGGAGGCGGCCCGCACCCCGCACCCCCCGGGCGCGGTCCAGACGGTGGGGATCCGGCCGAGCCGGCTGCGCACCGAGGAGGTCCTGTCCCGGCTGCGCGGCTGCCAGGCCCGCCTGGCGGCCGCCCCCACGGACCCGGGCACCCTCCGGGCGATGGACGACGTCGCCTACACGCTGTGCGTCCTGATGGGCCGCCCCAGCACGCACCAGGCGGTCCTGGCGGCGGAAGAGCACCTGTCGGCCGCCGCCGAGTAGCGCCTCCCCGGGGGCCCCGCCGGCCGGGGCCCCACATGGCGGGTCACCAGCGGACGGGCAGCCGCTTCACGCCGCGGATCAGCATGCCGGGGATCCAGGGCAGTTCCGCGTCGTCCGCGTCGCCGGAGAGCTCCGGGAAGCGCTCCAGCAGCGAACGCAGGGCGATACGGCCCTCAAGGCGGGCCAGCGGGGCGCCGAGGCAGTAGTGCAGCCCGTGCCCGAAGGCGATGTGGCCGCGGGCGTCACGGCGGATGTCGAAACGGTCGGGCTCCTCGAAGCGGGCCGGGTCACGGTCCGCGTCGGCCATGGCGATCAGGACGACGGAGTTCTTCGGGAGGACCACGCCGCCCATCTCCACGTCCTCCAGGACGAGGCGCTCGGTGCAGGTTTCGACCGGGCCGTCGTAGCGGAGCATCTCCTCGATCGCGCCGTCGAGGAGGCCGAGGTCCGCGCGCAGGTCGGCGAGCTGGTCCGGGTGGGCGAACAGGGCGCGCATCCCGTTGCCGATCATGTTGACGGTGGTCTCGTGGCCGGCGATGAGCAGCAGGACGCACATGCCGATCAGCTCGGCCGGGGAGAGACGGTCGCCGCCCTCGTCGACGGCGTGGATCATGGCGCTGAGCAGGTCCTCGCCGGGCTCGGCGCGCTTGGCGTCGATGAGACCCGTCAAGTAGCGCGGCATCGCCTCGTAGGCGGCGGCCTGCGCCTCCACGCTGGTGCGGGCGGTCATCTCGTTCGACCAGTTCCGGAAGGACTCACGGTCCAGTTCGGGTACGCCGAGCAGCTCGCAGATGACGGTCATGGGCAGCGGGAAGGCGAAGTCGTCCACCAGGTCCGCCCGGCGCTCCGCCTTCGCCTCCATGGCGTCGAGCAGTTCGTCGGTGATCTGCTGGACGCGCGGGGCCAGCGCCTCGATGCGGCGCGGCGTGAACTCGCGGGCCACCAGGCGGCGCAGTCGGGTGTGGTC
The DNA here is from genome assembly GCF_042893675.1 of Streptomyces sp. NPDC001594. Lineage (NCBI taxonomy): Bacteria > Bacillati > Actinomycetota > Actinomycetes > Kitasatosporales > Streptomycetaceae > Streptomyces > Streptomyces sp. NPDC001594. The sequence continues at coordinate 603,165 of NZ_JBIAVB010000001.1, forward strand.
CGGCGGGTCGGACATCAGCATGTGCGCGAGGGACGGGTCGTCCTGCTCGGTGCTGATGATCTGGCCGATGTCCCCGGAACGCCGCCAGTCGCGGCTCAGCCGCGGGTCGGTGAACGCCGCACGGGCGGCCTCGTGGCCGACGACCAGCCAGACCTGCTCGCCGTCCGGCGTGCGGACGCGGTGGACGGGGCCGCGCTCGCGCAGCTGCGCGTAGACCGGGTACGGGTCGCGGACGAAGTCCGGGCTCAGTTCCAGCAGATCGACCATTTCGGGCGCGGACGCCATTCATTCCCCCTGGATATGCGTATTGCCGGCACGGTGACACGCCGAAGCGTGTGTACTCCACAGTAGTCATGGATGTGACGGCATGGCGGACCGGGCCCTCCCCCACCGCCGGGTCAACGGTGGGGAAGCGCCTCGGGGGATGGCCGTTGCGCTGTGTCAGCAGCCGAAGTTGACGCGCCGGAAGGTGGCGTAGTGGTCGGCGGTGTAGTAGTCCTCGCTGTACTGCCGGCCGGTGACGATCCGTCGGGCCCCGCGCGTCGGCGAGCCGGGGGTGATCACCGTGTACTCGTGGTAGTAGCCGGTGGTCTGGGCCGGCAGGACGTGCTCGCGGTTCTGGAAGACGATGCCGTCCTGGGAGTACGGGAACGGGCCGCCCTGGTCGATGAGTTCGAGAGTGTCGTACGCCTCGTCGGGCAGGGCGGAGTAGCAGACGCTGCCGACCGAGGCGACGGCGGCGGGCACGGGGGCGGGGGCGGCCGCGGCGGCCTGGCCGGTGAACAGGGTGGCGGCGACGGCGGCCGCGGCGGCCAGGGCCGCGAAGCGTGGGGGAATCCTCATGCACCCCACACAACGCGCGTAGAGCCGGGCCCGTCAACGTCAACTCAGCGCTGTTCCACGGCTGTTCACCGAGGTGGCACCGGGTGCGACAGGAACTCCCCCGCCCTTAAGGCCCCGTTCCCCTGAGCGGACCGTTCCGCTTGGTCCGGGGCCCTGCGGCCGGTCAGGAGCCGGTGCCGTGGTCCTCGGGGAGGCCCGTGCCGCCCAGGCGGGTGAGCAGGGCGGCCAGGTCCGCGAGGTCGGCGGCGGCCCATTCCGGTGCCGCGAAGACGTCGGCGGCCACCTGCTCGGCCGCCTTCAGGGCGTCGGCCAGCCGCTCGCGTCCGGCGTCGGTGAGGGCCGCGTAGGCCACGCGGGCGTCACGGGCGTCGGCCTCCCGCTCCACCAGGCCGATCCGCTCCAGGGGCGCCAGCCCGCGGGTCACGCCCGAGGCCGTGAGCCCGAGGGCCCCGGCGAGGTCCACCCGCCGCATCCGGCCCCCCTCGGCCCGCCCCAGGTGCAGCAGCACCAGGAAGTCGGCCAGGCTGACCCCGAACAGGGACCCCAGCCGGGAGTCGAACCGCCGCACGAGGGCGGTCTGGGCTTTCACCAGGCGCAGGGACACATCCAGCGCATCACTCATTGCTACCTCCTTGACTCCTCAAGCATAAGGAGAAGAAGCTTGAGGAGTCAAGGAGACGTGCAGGAACCCTGCCGGGTTCAGAGACGGCCGGGAGGACCCCCGTCCCCACCGCCCGGGGAGAGCTGGGCGACGACCTCGGCGAGTTCCTCGCAGGCCTCCTCGATCTTGAGCCGGACGTTGTTCTGCTCGGCGACGAGGGCCGCGAGGAGGAGCCCGGTCAGCGCGGCCACCCCGTTGAGGGCCTGGAGGTTGACCATGGTCTCCAGCAGGCTCTGGCCCGCGAAGGGTCCCGCGTGGTCGGTCGCCGCCCAGATCGCCAGGACGGAGATGATGAGGGCGCAGGGCGCCGCCCCGGCCAGCTGGAAGCGCACGGCCGCCCAGATGAGCAGCGGGAAGACCAGGAACAGCAGGGACAGGGTGGTGTGCGTGGCGAGCACCGTGGCGGCGGCGGTGGCCGCCGTCAGGGCCGCAGCCTCGGCCACCCGCAGGGGATCGCGGGGCAGCGGCGCCCAGTGCGGGGCGAGCAGCAGCGGGGTCACCAGCAGCACCCCCATCGTGTCCCCCGCCCACCACGCCGACCAGGTGGGCCAGAAGTTGCCCGCCGGGAGGTTGCCGGTGAGCACCAGCGTCCAGGTCCCGGCGGTGGCGCTGATCAGCATCGGCAGCAGCCCGCCCAGGAAGACCAGGGCCAGCCCGTCGCGGAGCCGGTCCAGTTCGGGGCGGAACCCGGCCGCGCGCAGGAGCAGCAGGGCGCACAGCGGGGCCAGGGCGTTGCCCGCCACGATGCCCAGGTCGGAGGTGCGGAACGCGGAGATCTGCTCGATGGCCAGGTACGTGCCGAGCGCGAACCCCGGCCAGACCCGCGGGCCGAACCGGAGCAGGGCCGCCAGGGCGATCCCGGTGGGGGGCCACAGCGGGGTGACGACGGCGCCCCCGACGACCACCTGGCGCAGCAGTCCCAGCCGGCCGGTCGCGTAGTAGGCGGCGGCCACGGCGAGGACCAGCAGGAGCGTTCCGCACGTACGTCGCCATTGCAGGGTGCGCACCACAGCATCAGACAACAGCCCGGGCGGCCGGTCCGGGCGTGACACGCCCGTCAGGCGCCCGCGGCGCGTCCGTCCGGGGCGGCCGTCGGGCCGTCGTGGCTGAGGACGAGGACCGCCGCGTCGTCGGCGTGGCCGGTGGAGTCGGCCACCTTCATCACCTCGGCGGCCAGCTCGCCCGGGTCGCCGCCCGCGCCCTCCCGGACGATCCGCGACACCCGCTCCAGACCCGCCTCGATGGGGAACGACGGCCCCTCCACCACGCCGTCGGTCAGCAGGACGATGGACCCGGCGGCCGTCAGCCTGCGCCGGGTGACGGCGTACCCCGCGCCCGGGACCAGGCCCAGCGGCGGCCCTCCGGCGTCCTCGGCGATGCCGTGGCGGCCGTCGACGGTGGCCCAGACGACGGGGACGTGGCCGGCCCGGGCTCCCTGGAGCTCGCCGGTGCGCGGGTCGAAGCGCAGCAGGCTGCAGGTGGCGAACAGTTCGCAGTCCATGGACAGCAGGACGTCGTTGGCCCGGCCCAGCACCTCCCCCGGGTCGCGGACCACGGCCGACACGGCGCGCAGGCAGACCCGGACCTGCCCCATGAAGGCGGCGGCCGCCACGTCGTGCCCCTGGACGTCGCCGATGGAGAAGGCGAGGGCGCCCTCGGGCAACCGGAAGCCGTCGTACCAGTCGCCGCCGATGTCGAGCCCGTGCTGGGCGGGCGCGTAGCGGGCCGCGGTCCGCAGCCCCGGCAGGACGGGGAGGGAGGCGGGCAGCATCTCGCGCTGGAGGGCCTCGGCCAGCTCGACCCGCGCGTGGTGCAGCTGGGCGCCCTCCCGCGCCTGGGCGGTGAGCCGCCCCAGCATGGTCAGCAGATCGGCGCTGGCCGGCCGAGGGGGCCGCCGGCGCGGGGTCACGGACCACTCCGGGGTATGTCCATCTGCCTCTCTGCTCCCGCTGTGCGAAAGACCCAGGCACATCATATTTCGGCTCGCTCCCGGGCGCGCGGGACGGCACCACCCCGGATCCGGCCGGAGTCCGTCCCCGCACCCGGACCTCTCAGGCCCGGCACGCGGGATGCCGTGCCCGGCACCTCGTACGAATGGACAACGACTTTCGGCCGCACGCGCGGTGACGGGACATCAGGCGGCCGCGGCGCGCTGGGTAGGCTCGTGATCGCCCCGGCCGACCTCCGGGGGCCCGGGAAACCGCACCCACCGAGCCGAGGAGCAACGTGCCCCTGTCCGCGAACCGCCGCCCCCGCAACCGCCGTCTGGCCGTGAGCGCCGCCCTGCTGGCCGTGGTCGCCGGGGTGGCGCCCGCGACCGCCGCCCAGGCGGCGGCCGCCCCCTCCGCCGAGGCCCCGCGCACCGCGGGTCCCGCGCTTCCGGCGCCGGACATGGAGGCCGTCGACCAGGCGCTGCGCAACACCCTGGCCGCCGGCGCCCCGGGCGCGCTGGCCCGGATCACCGAGGGCGGCCGCGCGCTGAGCGCGACGGAGGGCGTGAGCGACAAGGCCACCGGCGCCGCCATGGACACCCGGGCCCGCTTCCGCATCGGCAGCGTCACCAAGACGTTCTCGACCGTCGTGCTGCTCCAGCTGGTCCACGAGAAGAAGATCGAGCTGGACGTCCCGGTCAACCACTACCTCCCGGGGCTGCTGCCCGACGACCGGATCACGGTGCGCCACCTGCTGACCCACCGCAGCGGCCTGTCGGACTACACGAACGCCATGTTCGACAAGACCGTCCCCGGCTTCGAGGCCGTCCGCAACAAGGTGTTCACCTACCAGGAGCTGGTGGGCCTCTCGCTGGCCGAGCCCAGGACGGGCGAGCCGGGGGCCGCCTACCAGTACTCGAACACCAACTTCGTCGTCGTCGGCATGCTCATCGAGAAGGCGACGGGCCGCCCGGTGGCCAAGGAGTACGAGCGCCGCATCATCAAGCCGCTGAAGCTGCGCGACACCTCGTACGTGCACCCCGACGTCCGGATCGCCGGGTCGCACACGCACGGCTACCTCACCCCGGACGAGGCCGGCGCCCCGCTGGTCGACTCGACCGAGCAGACCGTGTCCTGGGCCCAGTCGGCCGGTGCGATGATCTCCAGCCCGGCGGACCTCAGCACGTTCATGTCCGCGCTGGTCGGCGGGAAGCTGGTGGCGCCGAAGCTGCTGGACCAGATGCTGACGATGACCCCGACCGACGCCGCGAACACCCGCTTCTACGGGCTGGGCCTGCGCCGTTACGACCTGTCCTGCGGCACCTCGGTGTACGGACACACGGGTACCGTCCAGGGCTTCTACACCTACGCGTTCACCACGCGCGACGGCAGGCGCAGCATGACGGCGATGGCGAACACCTCGAACCGGGGCGTCGCCAACACGGCCCTCGGCGCGACCCTGGAGGGGGCGTTCTGCGGCAAGAAGCCCGCGCCGGCCGCGAAGGCCCGGGGCTTCGCCTCCGCCCCGGCCGACGTGGACCTGCCGGAGCGCCACGCCCGCTGACGCCTTCCTCCTGAGGCCCGTCGCCTACGGCCTGTCCGGCCCTGATCCGCCGGACGGGCCCGGGGGCCCGGCGGGGGCGGGCCGCCGGCGGTACGACCGGTGGACGAGGAGGGCGCCGGCCACCCAGGCGGTGGCCAGGAGCCAGCCGCCGAGCACGTCGGAGGGCCAGTGCACGCCGAGGTAGACGCGGCTCAGGCCCACCGCCGCCCCCCACAGGACGGTCAGCGCGGCCACGGCGGTCCCGGCCGGGCCCAGGGATCCGTGCAGGGCGAGCGCCGCGAGCAGCAGTCCCGCGGCCAGGGCGCCGGTCGTGGCGTGGCCGGAGGGGAAGGACAGGTCCGTGGCACGGGTGGCCCAGTCGGCGGCGGGAGGCCGCGGCCGGGCAATGAGCTCCATCAGCGCGCGCCGTACGCCCTGCCCCAGGGCCAGGCAGAGCGCGAGCCCGGCCGCGGCCGCGATCCGCTCCCTGGTGGTCCGGCCGGCGTACAGGCCCGCGAGGACGACCAGGGCGTACGGCCAGACCCCGGTGCCGGTGGCGGTGACGGCCCGGGCCACGTCCAGGGCGGCGGGCGGCCGGTGGGCCAGGGACCAGGCGTGCGGGCCGGTGTCGAAGGGCAGCGGCCCGGACGCCGCGAGGATCACCCACAGTGTGAGCAGCGCGAACGCGGCCGAGGCGGCGAGGGCCGTCCAGGCGGCCGGGGTGAGGCCCCCGCGGGCGGCCGGGGGCCGTCCGCCGGGGGCGGGGCCGTCCATGGGCGCCGCCTCTCGGATTCCTGGCGGGGGCACGACGGGCCGCTACCCTCCGGCCCCGTCGTACGTGGTTCCACCGCACTGTAGCGAGCGGGGCGCGGGTGACGGCCGTGACCTGCGGGGCGAACGGGCGGTGATCGCCCGTCAGAGGGTGACCCAGTAGCGGCGCTTGGGGCCGACCAGGGTGTCCCGGACGTCCTCCAGGACGCCGCCGGCCCCCTCGATGGTGCGCTGCGAGGGCTCGTTGCCGGGGTCGCAGGTCAGCAGGACCCGGTCCATGCCCATCACCCGGGCCTCGTGGAGGACCTGGTCCAGTGCCCAGCCGGCCAGGCCGCGGCGGCGCGCCGACGGGCGGACGCTGTAGCCGATGTGGCCGCCGGCGTCGAGGAGGAAGGCGTTGAGGTGGTGCCGCAGGTCGATGGCGCCCAGGTAGGTGTCGCCCTCGGTGATCCACCAGTGGGTGGCGTGGACGCGGCCCTGTTCGACCGCCGTCGTGCGGTCGGACCGGCGGCGCAGGCGTCCGGTCCAGGCGGCGAACCCCTCGGCGCTCTCGACGTCGTCGTCGGCGTCCAGTCCGGCGCCGTCCATGTGGGCGTCGGCGCCCCATTCCGCCTGGGCGTCGAGCCAGGAGGAGTGCAGGCGGGCGGAGGGGGTGATCAGCTCGGGCATACCCCGACCGTAACAGTCCCGTCACCGGAGTCTTCAGCCTCGCGTGCCCCTCCCCGCCGGCTGCTCCCCCACCGGCTCCGGCCGCCCCCGGGCGACACGGCCGCCGAGCCATCGGATACTTTGCCCACCGTTTACACGAAGGCACCGAATCGCCCGCACGGCCCCAGGAGCTCCCGCATGCGCCACCCCATACGCCGCCCCGCAGGGACGGCCGTCCTGGCCGCCGCCGCGCTGCTGGCGGTCCCCGCCCTGGCGGCCTGCGACAGCGGGGCGAAGGCCCCGGCGGCGAGGAAGCCCTCGGCCTCCGCGGACACCCCCGCCGCGCCGGCCGCGCTGCCGGCCGCCCTGACGGGACAGAAGCCGGCCTGGGCCCCCTGCCCGGCGCCCTCGGCGGCGCAGGGCGGCGGCAAGGCCCCGGGCGGGAACTGGGAGTGCGCGTCGATGAAGGCGCCCCTGGACTACGCCAAGCCCGAGGGCGAGACCCTGGACGTGGCGCTGATCCGCAAGAAGGCCACCGACACGGACAAGCGCCTGGGCTCCCTGGTCTACAACTTCGGCGGCCCCGGCGCCTCGGGCGTCAAGACCCTCCCGCACGCGGCGGACGACTACGAGAAGCTCGGCGCCGTCTACGACCTGGTCAGCTTCGACCCGCGCGGCGTGGGCGGCACCGCCCCGGTCGCCTGTCTGGACGACAAGGCCCTGGACGAGGGGCCCGCCCCCTCCGAGGACCCGCTCGCCCCCGTGCGCACCTACACCCAGGCCTGCCGGCGCAACTCGGCCAAGCTCCTCCCCCACGTCGGCACGGCCGACACCGCGCGGGACATGGACCTGATGCGCCAGGTGCTCGGCGACGCCAAGCTGAACTACTTCGGCATCTCCTACGGCACCCAGCTGGGCGGCGTCTACGCCCACCTGTTCCCGAAGAACGTCGGCCGGACCGTGTTCGACGCCGTGGTCGACCCCACCTCGGACGAGCTCCAGGCGGGCCTGGGCCAGGCCAAGGGGTTCCAGCTGGCGCTGGAGCACGCGATGGCGTTCTGCCGGGACAAGTACGCGGCCGCGTGCCCCACCGGCGGCAGCGACGAAGAGGGCGACCGCCGGATCGGCGACCTGCTGAAGAAGCTGGAGAAGGAGCCCGCCCCCACCAGGAGCGGACGCAGGCTCAGCGCCGACCAGGCGCTCACCGGCATCGCCGCCAGCCTCTACGACAAGCAGACCTGGGACTACCTCGTCCAGAGCCTGGCCGAGCTGCGGCTGCGCGGTACCGGCAACAACCTGCTCGCCATCGCCGACGCCTACGGCGGGCGCGGCGCGGACGGCCGGTACTCCAACACCGACGCCGCCCACACCGCGATCGGCTGCGCCGACACCAGCCGCCGCTACACGGTGGAGGAGATGCGGGCCCAGGAGCCCGCCTTCCGCTCGGCCTCCCCGGTCTTCGGGCCGTTCATGGCCAAGGGCCTGCTCGCCTGCACCGACTGGCCCGTGCGCGGCACGTCCGACAAGCCCCAGGTGGCCGCCGAGGGCGCGGCGCCGATCCTCGTCATCGGCAACACCGGCGACCCGGCCACCCCCGTCGAGGGCGCGAAGCGGATGGCCGACGGCCTCGGCCGGGGCGTCGGCGTCAGCCTGACGGTGAAGGGCGAGGGGCACGGGGTCTACGGCACCGACGCCTGCGCCACCAAGGCGGTGGACACGTTCCTCGTCGACGGCACCGCCCCGGCGGACGGGACCGTCTGCCCCTGAGTTCCGCTTTGCCCCCGGTTCCGGCCTTTGCCCCGGCACCCGTACCGACCTGTGTTCGGGTGCCGGGATTCCGCCACCTACACTTGTGCCGCCCGGCCGCCGGTGCCGGCTTCAGGGGAGCGACGTCCTAGTGAGCAGCACCAGCAGTGAAGCGCCGATCTACGACCGGCTCGTACGCGAGCGCGGCGATGTCCCGGGGCAGGTCCGCCGCGAGGCGGAGGAGATCCTGCACCACCTCGCCCAGGTGATGGCGGGGCGGCCCCCGTCGGGCGGGCTGCCGGGCTGGCGCACCCACTAGGAGGCCTGCGCGCCTGGCGGTTCCCGCCATGGGCGGCGGCCCGAGTGTGGGGGTGGCGCACATCGGCAGACGGCGGCGGGGGCCCCTACCGTTCGGAGCATGACGAGCGGATCTTCCAGCATCACGTCCGGCGCCGCCGTGTCCGGCCCGGCGGGCCGGGTGGCCCTGGTGACCGGCGGCGGCAGCGGCATCGGACGCGCCTGCGCCGTGGCGCTGGCCGACGCCGGGGCCTTCGTGCACGTCGTGGACGTGGACGGGGAGGCGGCGCAGGCCGTGGCCGCGCGGATCGGCGGGGCCGCCCATGCGGCCGACCTCGCCGACCCCGCCGCCATCGAGGGCCTCCCGGCCGCCGTGGACATCCTGGTCAACAGCGCGGGACTGCAACACGTCGCCGCGATCGAGGAGTTCCCGCCGGAGCGGTTCGAGCTGATCCAGCGGGTGATGGTGCACGCCCCCTTCCTGCTGCTGCGCCGGGTGCTGCCGCACATGTACGGGCGCGGCTGGGGCCGGGTGGTGAACATCTCCAGCGTGCACGGGCTGCGGGCCAGCGCCTTCAAGTCCGGTTACGTGGCGGCCAAGCACGCGCTGGAGGGGCTGAGCAAGGTCACCGCCCTGGAGGGCGCCCCGCACGGCGTGACGAGCAACTGCGTCAACCCCGGCTACGTCCGCACCCCGCTGGTGGAGCGGCAGATCGCCGCCCAGGCCGAGGCGCACGGCATCCCCGCCGAGCGGGTCGTCGAGGAGGTGCTGCTGCGCGGCTCGGCCATCAAGCGGCTGATCGAGCCCGAGGAGGTGGCGGCGGTCGCGGTGTGGCTGTGCGGCCCGCACACCGGGCACGTCACCGGCGCCTCGCTGCCGATGGACGGCGGCTGGACCGCCGCCTGACGCCCCCGGGGGGAGTGTCGTAAAGCCAGGCGAAGGCCGGCTCGGGGAAATCCGGTGGAATTACTGCTTCTTGAAGGAACGGATCTGATAGGTGCCCATCAGGTTTCCGCCCGCACCGCCGGGGGTGGATCCGACACGGGCGTTGTAATTGGTCTGGGTGTAGTACTGGACCCGGTTGTTCTTTCCGTTCCAGACGGAGCGGACATTGATTCCGCGCTGGATGAAGCCGCAGTTGTCGGCCGTGTTCGCCCGCTGGGCGTCGGACCATTCACAGCGTTCCCCGCCGCCGTTCCAGTCACTGTAGATGCAGAAGTTCCCGGAGTTGCAGGTGTAGGCCGCGGCCTGGCTCCCGGCGGCCGACGCGTACGGTGCGGCGGCGAGGGAGAGGGCGAGGGTGAGACCGGCGGCGGCCAGCGAACTCATTCGGCGCATGACAGAGGTGCCCCTTTTGCGATCACGGCCGGGGGATCTCCCCGGCAAATGGACAGGGACGAACGGCGGAACTCGGCCGGGGCCCGGACACCGGACCGGCGGCCCCGCCCGGATTCAGCATGGAGTGCCCACGGCAGCGGCACGAGCCCCTTTCACGTCAGCCGGTGGTGGAATTCCGGAAGGCGCGGGCTTTGCGCGCGGGCCGCCCGGGGGGATGCTGGGAACGGGGACCGGGCACCGTGAGGAGGCAGGCCATGACACACGCCGAGGAGTGGAGGGTGGACCTCTACCTCGTGGAGGAGGACGGGACGACCAGGGCCCGCGCCGTGCTCGACAACGGGACGACCACGATCACCGGCAGCGGCCGGGCCCGGTGCAACCCGCAGGACGTGGACGTCCCCGCGATCGGCGAGGAGCTGGCGGCGGGCCGGGCGATGCGCGACCTGTCCGCCCGGCTGATGCGCGCCGCCGACCGGGACCTGGCGGCGGTGGGCGCCGTGCCCGCCCCGCCGCGCACCGGGTACGGCTGGCCGGACGACGCCCGCCCGGGAAGGTAGCCGGGCGGGCCGGGGCCGTCAGCAGATGCGGGGCAGCTGCTCCCCCAGGGGCAGGTCCACCACGCGGGTGCCGCCCAGGCCGGTGCGCGCTACGACCAGGCCCGGGTGGGCCTCGACGGCCTCGCCGATCACCGCCGCGTCCCGGCCCAGCGGGTGGGCGCGCATGGCGTCGAGGACGGCTTCGGCGTGCTCGCGGGGGACGAAGGCGACCAGCTTGCCCTCGTTGGCGACGTAGAGCGGGTCGAGCCCGAGGATGGCGCAGGCGTTGGCCACCGCCTCCGGGACCGGTACCCGTCCCTCGTGCAGCACGACGCCGGCGCCGGAGGCGGCCGCGATCTCGTTCAGGGCGGCCGCGAGGCCGCCGCGGGTGGGGTCGCGCAGGACGTGCAGGTCGGGGGTGACGGCGAGCATCGTACGGACCAGGCCGCCCAGGGCCGCGCAGTCGCTCTCGATGTCGACGCCGAACTCCAGCCCTTCCCGGACGCTCATGATCGCGACCCCGTGCAGGCCGATCCCGCCGCTGACGATCACCACGTCGCCGGGTACGACGCGTTGCGGGCGCAGGTCGACCCCGTCGGGGATCAGCCCGATCCCGGCGGTGTTGACGTACAGGCCGTCCCCGTGGCCCATCTCGACGACCTTGGTGTCGCCGGTGGCCACCTCCACTCCGGCGGCCCGCGCGGCGGCGCCCATGTCCTGGGCGACCCGGGCGAGGGTGGCCGTCTCCAGGCCCTCCTCGAGGATGAACCCGCAGGAGAGGTAGGCGGCCTCCGCACCGCACATGGCGAGGTCGTTGACCGTGCCGTTGACGGCCAGGTCGCCGATGCTGCCGCCCGGGAAGAACAGCGGGCGCACCACGTAGGAGTCGGTGGAGAAGGCCAGGCGCAGCCCGCCCAGGCGCACGGCGGCGGAGTCGCCGAGCTGGGCGAGGGCCTCGCCGCCGAAGGCGGGGGCGAACAGGTGCTGGACGAGCTCGGCCGACAGGGCCCCGCCGCCACCGTGGCCCATCACCACGCGGGGCCGGTCGCGCAGGGGGGCCGGACAGGTCCAGCCCGTGATGTCGAGGGCGGTCTCAGGCAACGGGGCTCGCCTCCAGCGGGGCGGTCGGGGCGGCGGGCCGGGCCGGGGTGCCGGGCTGCGCCGGGGTGGTGGCGGGCCGCGCGGCCTCGGGCCGCAGTTCCAGGCGCCGGTAGAGGTAGTACGCGGCGCACGCGCCCTCGCTGGAGACCATGGTGGCGCCGAGCGGGTTGCGCGGGGTGCACAGGGTGCCGAAGGCCTCGCACTCGTGCGGCTTGATCAGCCCCTGGAGCACCTCGCCGCTGCGGCAGGCGGCCGGCTCGCGGGTGGTGATGCCGGTGACGGAGAAGCGGTGTTCGGCGTCGTAGGCGCGGAACCGGTCGGAGAGCCGCCAGCCGCTGTCGGGGATGGTCCCGATGCCGCGCCAGGCCCGGTCGGTGACCTCGAAGACGTCGGCGAGCATGGCGAGCGCGGCCGGGTTGCCCTCGGGGCGGACGGCGCGCGGGTAGGCGTTCTCGACGGTGTGCTCGCCGCGTTCCAGCTGCCGTACGGCGCGGCGTACGCCTTCGAGGATGTCCAGCGGTTCGAAGCCGGTGACGACGATGGGGACGCGGTGGCGGTCGGCCAGGTCCGGGTACTCGGCGGTGCCCATGACGCTGCACACGTGCCCGGCGGCGAGGAAGCCCTGGACCCGGCAGCTGGGCGAGCTCATGATCGCCTCGATGGCCGGGGGGACCCGGACGTGGGAGACGAGCAGGCTGAAGTTGGTGATGCCGAGCTTCCTGGCCTGGTACACCGTCATGGCGTTGGGCGGGGCGGTGGTCTCGAAGCCGATTCCGAAGAAGACGACCTCGCGGTCAGGGTTCTGCCGGGCGATCCTGAGCGCGTCGAGGGGCGAGTAGACGACCCGTACGTCGCCGCCCTCGCCGCGCACCTGGAAGAGGTCGCGGCCGGTTCCGGGGACGCGGAGCATGTCCCCGAAGGAGCAGAAGACCACCCCGGGCCGGGAGGCGATCTCCAGGGCCTTGTCGATGACCTCCAGCGGGGTGACGCACACCGGGCAGCCGGGGCCGTGGATCAGCTCGACCTCGTCGGGCAGGAGCTGGTCGATGCCGTGCCGGATGATGGTGTGGGTCTGCCCGCCGCAGACCTCCATCAGCGCCCAGGGGCGGGTGACGGTGGCACGGATGTCGTCGAGGAGCCTGCGGGCGAGGCCGGGGTCCTGGAATTCCTCGATGTACTTCACTGCCGCACTTCCTTCTCGTCTCCGAACCGGGCCGCCTGCTCCCAGGGGTCGCCGAACTCCTCCTGGAGCATGCCGAGTTCGGCGAACAGGTCGAGGGTCTTGCGGGCCGATTCCTCGTCGAGCCGCTGCAGGGCGAAGCCCACGTGCACGATGGCGTACTCGCCCACCCGGAGGTCCGGGAGGTACTCCAGGCACACCTCCTTCTGCACGCCGCCGAAGTCGACGGTGGCCATGCGGGTGCCGTCCCTCTCCCCGATCTCAAGCACTCTGCCGGGAACCGCCAGGCACATGGGCCTCTCCTTGTGGTGGGTGTCGCGTGGCGGCGGCCGCCGCCACCATGAGCTGGCCGAGCGCCAGGCCCCCGTCGTTCGGCGGTACCCGGTGCTGGCGCAGGACGGTGAACCCCCGTGCGCGCAGCATCCGGGCGCAGGCGGAGGACAGGAGGGTGTTGCAGAAGACCCCGCCGGTCAGGGCGACGGTGTCCAGGCCGTGTGCGGCGCGGGCGAGCAGGCAGAGGTCGGCGACCAGGGCGGCGACGGCCGCGTGGAAGCGGGCGGCGATCAGCGGACGGGGGGTGCCCGCCCGTACGTCGGCGACCGCGGCGGACAGGACGGGCGCCGGGTCGGCGGTCACCGGGGCCGTCGTGCCCGGCGGCGGGAGGCGCAGGCCGAAGGCGTAGGCGCGGCGGTCGGGTGGTGCCTGGAGTGCGGCGGCCTCCAGTTCGACGGCGGCCTGGGCCTCGTGGCCGGCGTGCTGGCGGATCCCGGCGAGGGAGGAGACGGCGTCGAAGAGGCGGCCCATGCTGGAGGTGGGCGCGCAGTTCAGGCCGCGTGCCAACTGGGTTTCCAGTACGCGGAGTTCGTCCGGCGGGCAGGCGGCGGTGCAGGGCAGGTCCGGGGTCCGGGCGAGGCCGGCGGCGCGCAGGTGGGACAGGGCCATCCGGTAGGGGCGGCGCACGGCCGCGTCGCCGCCGGGCAGCGGGACGTAGGCGAGGTGGGCGAAACGGGTGTAGCCGGCGTAGTCCGCGAGGAGGACCTCCCCGCCCCAGACGGCGCCGTCGTCCCCGTAGCCGGTGCCGTCGAAGGCGACGCCGATGACCCGTTCGGCGCCGTCGTGGCCGTGTTCGGCCAGGGCGGAAGCGATGTGCGCGTGGTGGTGCTGGACGGGGACCAGCGGGCGGCCCGCCGCGTGGTCGCGGGTCCAGCGGCCGGAGCGGTAGCCGGGGTGCCGGTCGGCGGCGAGCAGGGCGGGGGTGACGCCGGTGAGGGCGGACAGCTGGCGCTGGGCGTGGGCGAAGGTGTCCTGGGTGGCCAGGTCGTCCATGTCGCCGATGTGGGCGGACAGCCAGGCGCGGCGGCCCTCGCCGAGGCAGAGGGCGTTCTTCAGGTCGCCGCCGGCGGCGAGGGTGGCGGGGACCGGGAAGGGCAGGGTGAGGGGCAGGGGGGCGTAGCCGCGCGAGCGCCGCAGGAGCAGGGCTTCGCCGTCGCAGATCCGGACGACGGAGTCGTCGCAGGGGACGTGGATCGGGCGGTCGTGGGTGAGCCAGGCGTCGGCGAGGTGGGCGAGGCGTTCCAGGGCTTCGTCGTCGTCGGTGACGATGGGTTCGCCGGAGAGGTTGCCGCTGGTCATGACGAGCAGCCGGGGCCCCGGCGGGTCGCCGGGCAGGCCGAGCAGCAGGTGGTGGACGGGGGTGTAGGGGAGCATCACGCCGAGGTCGGGGCTGCCGGGGGCGACGGCGTCGGCCAGCTCCGGGGCGGTGGCGGCCCGGCGGCGGAGCAGGACGATGGGGCGGACGGCTCCGGTCAGCAGCTCCCGTTCGCCGGGGCCGAGTTCGGCCAGGCGCTCGATGTCGGCGGGGTCGCGGGCCATCAGGGCGAAGGGCTTGTCCCCGCGTTCCTTGCGGCGGCGCAGCGCGGCCACGGCTTCGGCGTTGCCGGCGTCGCAGGCGAGGTGGTAGCCGCCGAGGCCCTTCACGGCGAGGACGGCGCCTTCGGCCAGCAGTCGGCGGGCTCCGGCGACGGGATCCGCGGTGGCCGTGGCGCGGGGCGGGCGGCCGGTGAGCAGCCGCAGCCGGGGGCCGCAGGCCGGGCAGGCGACGGGCTGGGCGTGGAAGCGGCGGTCGGCCGGGTCGGTGTACTCGCGGGCGCAGTCGGGGCACATCGGGAAGCGGGCCATGGTGGTGTGGGCCCGGTCGTAGGGCAGCCCGGTGACGATGGTGAAGCGGGGTCCGCAGTGGGTGCAGGTGATGAAGGGGTGGCGGTGGCGGCGGTCGGCGGGGTCCGCGAGTTCGGCGAGGCAGTCGGCGCAGGTGGCGGTGTCCGGGGAGACGAGGGTGCGGGGCGGGCCGCCGGTGCGGGAGGCGATGATGGTGAAGCCGGCGCCGCCGGTGGCCGGGACGGGGCGGTGGTCGACGGTGTCGACGACCGCCAGGGGCGGGGCGTCGGCGGCGAGGCGGTCGCAGAACGCCGCCACCGCCGAGCGGGGGCCCTCGACCTCGGCGACCACGCCCTCGGGGGTGTTGGTGACGTGGCCGGCCAGGCCGAGGGTGGTGGCGCGGGTGTACACGTACGGGCGGAACCCGACGCCCTGGACGACGCCGCGGACGGTGACGCGGCGCCGTTCGGCGGCCTCCATCAGTGGAGCCCGGCCGTGCCCGCGGGGGCGGTGTCCGGGTGGACCGGGGGCGGGGGGCCCGCGGGGTCGTCCCCGGCACGGCCCGGGACCGCTTCCAGGGGCCCGGCCGGTGCGGGACCGTGCTGGTGGGTGTGGTCGTGGGTGTGGTCGGGGCCGTGGGTGTGGGCCTGGCGGGACATCACCGGGGTGTGGGCGCGGGTGCCCCCCGCGATGGCCAGGGCGTGGTCCAGGAGGAGGCCCATGCCCTCCTGCGAGCGGGCGGAGGTGCGCAGGATCCGCACGCCCGGGTTGACCCGCAGGACGTTCGCGCGGAAGGCGGCCTCGTCGAAGCCGACGGCCTTCGCGATGTCGGTCTTGGTGATGACCACCAGCTGGGCCGGCCCGAAGGCGGTCGGGTACTTCAGGGGCTTGTCCTCCCCCTCGGTCACGGAGGCCAGCACCACGCGCAGGGACTCGCCCAGGTCGTAGGAGGCCGGGCAGACCAGGTTGCCGACGTTCTCCACGAACAGGAGGCGGGTGTCCTCGGGGAGCCAGCCGTCGAGGTAGCGGCCCAGCATGTGGGCTTCGAGGTGGCACAGGCCGTCGGTGAGGACCTGCTGGACGGGGACGCCCGAACGCGCCAGCCGTGTCGCGTCGTTCTCGGTCGCCAGGTCGGCGGTGAGGGCCGCCACGGACACGCCGCGTTCCCGGGCCAGCGTCAACTCCCGTTCCAGCAGCTCCGTCTTCCCGCTCCCGGGGCTGGAGAGCAGGTTGACCACGGTCGTTCCGCGGGCGGTGAGTTCGGCGCGCAGGGCCTGCGCGGCCCCGTCGTTCTTGGCGAGCACCGCTCGTCGCAGGTCGGCCTCTCGGCACACGGTCAGGCCTCCTCGGGGATCGGTTCGAGGGCGTCGTCCCAGACCACGCGCAGGATCCGCAGTTCGCGTCCGGAGAGGAGCTCGACGGCGGTGGCCTTGGCGCAGCGGGGGCAGGTCAGGTCGGGGGGCATGCCGACGGCCCACTCCCCCGCGCACGTCGCGCAGCGGGCGCGGGCGGGCACGCGGTGGGTGAGGAGTTCGGCGCCTTCGAGGGGGGTGGCGGCGCAGGCCAGTTCGAAGGAGAAGGCCAGGGCGTCGGGGACCACACCGGCCAGTTCCCCGATCTCCAGCTCCACCCGGCGCACGGAGCGTGCCGCTCCGGCGGGGGCCGCCTCCGCCACCTGGTCCACGACGGCCATGGCGATCGACATCTCGTGCATCGGACTCCGTCCTGCCGGGCCCCATTACAGCGGCGGGAGGCAGGGGTACGGGGCGGGCGCGCCGACGCGCCGCCCGCCCCGTACCCCGTTCGGACGCGCCGTGTCACATGCGGCGGATCCGCAGGTAGCGCTTGATGTCGGGGAAGGTCTGGGTGAGTACGGCGGCCGCGGCCAGGGCCACGGCCGCGCAGAAGACGGCCTTCTTCATGGGGTTCTCCTCAGTTCGCACCGGTTGCTTGTCCCCGGCCCGGGCTCCGTCTCCCGGGCCGGCAGGAGGTCCAGGAGCATCCGAACGGCCTCCGGTACCGCGGCGGCGACGGGGCCGCTCAGTCCGATGCCCTCCTCCAGCCGGGCCGGTTCGCAGCCGACGACGTAGGTGCGCCGGGGCGGGGTGGAACCGGTCCCGGCGCACAGGGTGCCGAGCAGGCCGAGGACCGCGTCGGGGGACATGTGGTGGCCGTCGAGGACGGGGCCGCCGCCGCCCGTGGGGGCGGAGCCGGGTGCCTCGATCAGGTACAGGGTGCCCGGTTCGCCGCCGCGTTCGGTGGCGTCGACCAGGACGAGGGTGTCGTAGCCGTCCAGGAGTTGGTAGGCCAGGTGGACCCCGCGCACGCCGAAGTCGACCACCTCCACTTGGTCGGGCAGGGCGTGCGCGGACAGGGCGCGCACGGTCTCGACGCCGAAGCCGTCGTCGCCGAGGAAGACGTTGCCGATGCCGGCGATCAGGACCCGGCCGCTCACGGCTCCTCCGTCGCGGTCACCTCGTCGGGCTGGAAGTACAGGAAGCGGCCCTGCTCGCGACGGATGTCGGCGCCGGGGTCGCCTTCCACGGTCACGGCCAGGTGCACTCCCCCGTCGACGTCGTGCAGGACCTCCTCCACGCGTGCGGTGCGTCCCTGGAGGAAGAGGTCCTGGGCGTCGGTGCGCCGCAGGCCGGGGCGGAGGGTCACGCGGCTGCCGGGGCCGACGGGGGTGCCGTCGACCAGGACCCGGTCGGGCGCCGGCTGCGCGGGGGCGCTGCCGGCCGGGTCCCACCAGGGGGTGTCGGGGGTGAACAGGGCGTCCGGCGCCGGCTCCTGGGGCGCCGCGGCCGCCCCGGTGCCGGCGCGCAGGGAGCGGACCGCTCCGTGGAGCCGTTCCAGCACCTCGGGCGGCAGGGTCTCGGCCAGGTCGACGACGGCCGCGGCGCGCGGGTCGGTGCCCCGGGCCTCGCGCTTCTCCTCGTCGGTGAGGGCGGCGGTTCGCAGGGCGAGGATCTCGTCGATCTCGGTGGCGTCGTACATCGCCCCGGCGCTCTCGGGGGCGATGGCGGGATGGTCCTCCAGGATGATCGGGGAGGACAGGACCACGTCGGCGCGGCCGTCCTCGCCGGCCAGGACCGGCCAGGTGTGCAGGTTCGCGCAGCCGGCGACGGCGGAGCGGGCCCATTCGGGCGGGTCCGTCATGGAGAGGAAGGAGCCCGGGGTGAGGCCGAGCAGCAGGTGGGCGGCGACCAGCGAGCGGGGCAGGGCCTCCTCGCGGGCGGTCCCGGGGCCGTCGGGGGTCCAGGGGCTGGTGTTCTCGACGACGGCGGTGAGCTTCAGGACCCGGTAGGGGCCTTCGAGTTCCTCGGCGTGCAGGCGGACGACGCCCTCGGCCTCCTCGGTGCGCCGAACCAGGCGGCCGACGGTCCGGCCGTGGTCGTCGAGGACCGGTTCGATGTCCTCGCGGGCGGGGCGACTGAAGGGGAGGACGATCTCCTTCTCCGTCAGTTCGGGTACTGCCACGCGCAGTTCGACCCGTTCCTCGGTGCCCTCGTCCCAGGGGACGAGGACCCGGTCGGGCAGGTGGAGTGCGGCGGTGTCGGTGAACGTGCCGTCGGCGTGGGCCTCTTGCACGGTCCGGCGCTGGGCGTGCAGGAAGCGCAGTTCGAGGGAGAGGGTGGCGGCGCCGCGCGGTTCCATCAGGACCTCGGTGCGCTGGAGGCTGTGTTCGCCCTGGGCGGGGGCCCAGGCGGGCGGCACGAGGACGCCGAACTGCCAGCGCATCCGGTTCTTGGCGGCGGAGGCCCGGTAGGGGTAGAGGACGTAGCCCTCGAAGAGGACGGCGTCGGCGACCCGGCGGGCGGTCTCGAAGCGGCGGCCGGAGAGGTGGGCGGTGGCGGTGGGGGCCGTCGTGGTCATGGGGCGGCCCTCTCGGTGACGCGGGGTGCGGGGGTGCCCGGCAGCGGGAGCGGCGGCGGGGCGGGTTCGGCGGCGGCCAGCAGGGCGCGCAGGGTGGTCTCCCAGGAGGCGAGGGCGTGGCGGGAGCGGTAGGCGAGCAGTTCGGCCATGGTGTCGCGGGGCAGCCGCAGCCATCCGCAGCCGGGGAAGTGCTGTTCGACCATCTCCTGCCAGACGGCGACGGGCATCCGGCAGACGGCCTCGCGGTCCCAGGGGACGGGTTCGACGCGGAAGCCGCCGGCTCCGGTGAAGGCGGTGCCGGAGAAGAGCAGCAGCAGGGGGACCTCGCCGTCCTGGAGGGCGTTGAAGTAGCGGGTGGAGGCGATGTCCATGTCGTAGGTGCAGGGGATGACGAGGTCGGTCTCGGTCTCCCCGGTGAAGCCGGGCACCAGCAGGCCGACCTGGGCGAACTGCACGGGCCGCAGGGTGCTCCCCCAGCGGGAGCGGTCGCCGAACAGGTCGGCGAGGGCGTCGGCCTCCTCGGGGCCGTAGCCGCGCCGGGCCGGTTCGATGCGGATCTGGCAGCGCAGGGCGAGGGCGTGGACCCGGGTCTCGGGGGTCGCCGCGGTGACGCGCAGCCGCAGGACGAGGGTGGGGCCGGCGGCGTAGGGGTCGGCGCGGACGCCGGTGCAGGTGAAGGTGAGGTCGGTCATGCGGGGCCGGCCTCCGTGAGGATCCGGGCGCGGGACTCGACGTGGGCGAAGAGGGTGTCGAGGGCGGCGCGGGCCTCGGCGCCGCCGTCGAAGCCGCGCCACAGCAGCCGCATCCGGCCGACGAGTTCGTAGCAGAGGTCGATGGGGACCAGGTGGCAGGTGGTGCGGCCGGGGGTGTGGTGCAGCAGGAGGGCCTCCACGTCGGGTTCGAGGAGTCCCGCGAGCCTTCCGGCGCCGAGGACGGACTGCCAGGTGTCGGGGTCGAGTTCGCTCTCGGTGGCTCCGGCCGGGCTCGGGTAGAGGGCGACGAGGCGGCCGAGGGCGGCGTTGTGGAAGAGGAAGGCCACGCCGACGGGGATCCGCAGCCGTTCCCAGGCCGCGTCGTCCAACGCGTGCGCGGGATCGGCGAGATAGCGGTCGGGGACGGCCCGGTAGCGGCCGGTGCGGGTGCCCGGCCGGTCGAAGAGGAGGGAGCAGGCGGTGCAGGCGCACACCAGGGTCCGCTGCTCGGTCTCCACCAGGTGGCGGTGGCCGTCGGGAGGTACGGGTGTCCCGCACAGTCCGCAGCTCTCGGGACGGGGCGGGCGGGGGCCGGTGAAGCGGTGCAGCCCCCCGGGGCGGGGGCCCGTCACGGCACCCGGGCCGGGGTCTGCGGGCGGGTGCCGATCTGGAGCAGGGGCGGCGCGGGTGCGGCCGTCTCGATGTCGACGCCGGTGACTTCGGGGGCGAAGCAGGCGAGGGCGTCCTCCAGGGCGGCGCGGCCGGCGTCGCCGCCGCCTGAGCCGCAGCCGCAGCCCGAGGCCTCGGCGGGGGCGGTGCGCAGCCGCAGGATCCCGGTGGCGGGGTCGAAGCCGAGGACCTCGGCGGGGGCGCCGGCGGAGCGCAGGGCCCGTCCGACGCGGGTGTGGACGTCCTCGGGGTGCAGGTCGTGCAGGGTGAGCAGGCTCGCCACGAGGTCGTCGTCGAGCAGCGGGGCCAGTGACCCGGCGTCGAGCCGTTCGGTGATGCGGGCGAGGCCGGCCCCGTAGAACTCCATGAGGACGCGGACGAGTTCCTCGGCGGACGCGCAGGCGGCGCGGTCTCCGGAGGCGGCCAGCCGGTCGAGGACCTCCTCGACGCGGGCGCCCGCCTGCCGGGCGTCGGCGGCGGCGCTCATCCGCCGAGTCCGCTCAGGCCGGTGGGGACGTGCAGGGTCTTCACGGTCTTGCCGCCGCCGACGTACATGTGGACACCGCAGGGCAGACAGGGGTCGAAGCTGCGCACGGCGCGCATGATGTCGATGCCCTTGAAGTTCTCCGGGGTGTTCTCCTCGAAGATCGGGGTGTTCTGCACGGCGTCCTCGTAGGGGCCGGGGGTGCCGAAGGTGTCGCGGGTGCTGGCGTTCCACGGGGTGGGCGGGTACGGGTGGTAGTTGGCGATCTTGCCGTCGCGGATCACCATGTGGTGGGAGAGGACGCCGCGGACGGCCTCGGTGAAGCCGCAGCCGATGGACTGGTCGGGGACCTCGAACTTCTCCCAGGTCTGGGTGCGTCCGGCGCGGACCTCGGCCAGGCCCTGTTCGGCGCAGTGCAGGGCGATGCCGGCGGCGTAGGCCTGGAAGTAGGTGCGGGCGCGGTTGCGTTCCAGCGCGTTGGACCACTTCGGGATCTTCCACTCGAAGGTGGTCTCCGGCTTGGTCATGGTGCGCGGCAGCGTGATGACCACGCTGTGGCCGGTGGCCTTGACGTAGCCGACGTCGACGAGCCCGGACAGGGCGGTGGACCACAGGCGGGCGATGGGGCCGCCGCCGGTGTCGAGCGCCAGGTGGTCCTTGCCGTCGAACCAGCGGGGGGACATCACCCAGCTGTACTTGTCGTCGAAGTTGCGCTTCTGCGGGGCGGGGATGGTGTGCTGGTTCCAGGGGTGGCGGGGGTCGACGGGGTTGCCGAGCGGGTCGTGGGTGACGAACTGCTCGCGGCCCTCCCAGTCGTCGTAGTAGGAGCTGCCGAGCAGGATGCGGATGCCGAGGTTGATCTCGGTGAGGTCGTTGGTGACCAGTTTGCCGTCGACGACGACGCCCGGGGTGACGAACATCTTCCGTCCCCAGTCGGTCATGTTGGCGTACGTGAAGTCGCAGTACTCGGGGTCGTTGAGGGCGCCCCAGCAGCCCAGCAGCACGCGCCGGCGGCCGACCTCCTCGTAGCCGGGGAGGGCCTCGTAGAAGAAGTCGAACAGGTCGTCGTGGAGCGGGACGACCCGCTTCATGAACTCGCAGTACCGCATGAGGCGGCTCATGTAGTCGGTGAACAGCTGGACGGAGGCGATGGTGCCGACGCCGCCCGGGTAGAGGGTGGAGGGGTGCACGTGGCGGCCCTCCATCAGGCAGAACATCTCGCGGGTGTAGCGGCTGACCTGGAGGGCCTCGCGGTAGAACTCGCCCTCGATGGGGTTGAGGGAGCGCATGATGTCGGCGATGGTGCGGTAGCCGTGGTCGCCGGCGTGCGGGGCCTCGGTGCGCTCGGCGAGTTCGAGGACGCCGGGGTTGGTCTCGCGGACCATCTTCTCGCAGTAGTCGACCCCGACCAGGTTCTCCTGGAAGATGTTGTGGTCGAACATGTACTCCGCCGACTCGCCGAGGTTGATGATCCACTCGGCGAGGTGCGGCGGCTTGACCCCGTAGGCCATGTTCTGCGCGTAGACGGAGCAGGTGGCGTGGTTGTCCCCGCAGATGCCGCAGATGCGGCTGGTGATGAAGTGCGCGTCGCGGGGGTCCTTGCCGCGCATGAAGACGCTGTAGCCGCGGAAGACCGACGAGGTGCTGTAGCACTCGGCGACGCGCTTCTGCTTGAAGTCGATCTTCGTGTGGATGCCGAGGCTGCCCACGATCCGGGTGATCGGATCCCAGGCCATCTCGACCAGGCCGCTGCCGTCGCCGGCCGCGTTCGTCTTCGGTGCCATCGTCTGTGCCGTGACCCTTCGTTCGCTACGGGGTGGGGTGGG
The DNA here is from genome assembly GCF_042893675.1 of Streptomyces sp. NPDC001594. Lineage (NCBI taxonomy): Bacteria > Bacillati > Actinomycetota > Actinomycetes > Kitasatosporales > Streptomycetaceae > Streptomyces > Streptomyces sp. NPDC001594. The sequence continues at coordinate 625,465 of NZ_JBIAVB010000001.1, forward strand.
ATCGGTCGGGAGGAGGGGTGCCGGTCACCAGGGCGGCCGGTAGCCGGTGGTGAGCTTGCGGCCGGTGTGGCGCCACTTGGGTTCCTGGTCGACGGTGTGCAGGGTGACCGCGCGCAGGCGCCGGACCACGGCCCCGTAGGCTCCGCTGGCCTTCGAGGACACGTGGGAGCCGGGGGGCGCGTCCATGAACGGCATGAACTTGTCGGGGAAGCCCGGCATGGTGCAGGCGATGCAGATGCCGCCGACGTTGGGGCAGCCGCCGACGCCGTTGATCCAGCCGCGCTTGGGGACGTTGCACTTGACGACGGGGCCCCAGCAGCCGAGCTTGACCAGGCACTGCGGGGAGTCGTAGGTGTGGGCGAACTGGCCCTGCTCGTAGAAGCCGGCGCGGTCGCAGCCCTCGTGGACGGTCTGTCCGAACAGCCAGGTCGGGCGGAGCTTGTCGTCCAGCGGGATCATCGGGGCCGACCCGGCCGCCTGGTACAGCAGGTAGGTCAGGGTCTCGGAGAAGTTGTCGGGCTGGATGGGGCAGCCGGGCACGCAGACGATCGGGATGCCGGCCTTGGAGGTCCAGTCCCAGCCGAGGTAGTCGGGCACGCCCATGGCGCCGGTGGGGTTGCCCTCCATGGCGTGGATGCCACCGTACGTGGCGCAGGTGCCGATGGCGACCACGGCCAGCGCCTTGGGGGCGAGCCGGTCGATCCACTCGCTGGTGGTGATCGGCTGGCCGGTGCGGGGGTCGTCGCCGAAGCCGCACCAGTAGCCCTCGGGTTTGATCGACTCGTTGGGGATGGAGCCCTCGACGACGAGCACGAACGGGTCGATCTCGCCGCGCTCGCCCTTGAAGAACCATTCGACGAAGGTGTCCGCGCCGCCGACGGGGCCGCACTCGAAGTCGATCAGGGGCCAGTGCACGGCCACCTTGGGCAGGCCCGGCAGGGCGCCCGTGACGATCTCCTCGATGCTCGGCTGCATCGCCGCGGTGAGGGAGACCGAATCGCCGTCACAGCTCAGGCCGGCGTTGATCCAGAGGATGTGGATCGTCGGGTCCTCGGCCGGGTCCGACGTTGCTGCATCCATGCGGGGCCTCCTCGGGAGGGGATGCGGGGGGAGGGTGGGGAGGGGCGGGCGGACCGCACCTCTTCCTTGCTAGCAGGGGCCGGCCGGGGACGCGCTGTCCTGTACGGCCGGTCCAGTGACGCGGCCGCCGGCCGGGCGGGCGGCGCCGGGTGCGGGGGCGGTGCGGCGCGTGAGGTGGGGCGGCGTCTGCCGGGCGGGCTCCTTGCGGACGAAGGCCCGGCGCAGCGCGTGGTAGGGGGCGTGCGGGTCGTCGAAGGTGCGCTTCATCCGGTCCAGCTCGGCCTGCCGGTAGGAGGCCAGCGGGCGCCGGGCCTCGTCCTGCTCCCGGCGGGCCTTCTTGGCGGCGATCCGGGCTGAGGTGGCGGGCAGGGCGGCCAGGCGGGCCGCGAGGCGGGCCGTCTCCTCGGCGAAGGCCTCCGGCGGGCAGGCGAGGGTGCGGTCGGACAGTCCCAGGGCCAGGGCCGCGTCGGCGCTCAGCGGCAGGGCGTCCTCGGTGAGCCGGGCGGCGGTGGCGCCGCCCACGCGGGCCGGCAGGGTGTACGTCCAGTACTCGGAGCCGTACAGGCCCATCAGGCGGTAGTGCGGGCTGAGGACCGCGCCCGAGCGGCACCAGACCTCGTCGGCGGCGAGGGCGAACATGGCCCCGCCCGCGGCGGCGTTCCCGCCGAGGGCGGCGACGACCAGCCGGTCGGTGGTGGTCAGGACCGCCTCGACCAGGTCGTCCATGGCGTTGATGTTGGCCCAGGACTCCGCGGCCGGGTCGGCGGCGGCCTCGATCACGCCCAGGTGGATGCCGTTGGAGAAGAAGTCGCGGCCGCCACCGAGGACGAGGACCGAGGTGGGGCGGGAGAGGGCGCTCCGGTAGGCCTCCAGCAGGCGGCGGCAGCGGTCGGTGTCCATGGCCCCGGAGGGGAAGGAGAACGACAGGAAGCCGGTCTGCCCCTCCTCCCGGTAGCGGATGTCGGACCAGGTGGAGCGGCCGGGCTCGGGGTGCGGGGGCGCGGGGTGTTCACGCAGCGGGGGCAGCCGGTCGCCCAGGGCGAGCACGGCGGGCAGGCGCGGGGCGGGGGGTTCGCCGGGGGCGTGGGCGGCCCGTAGCTCCGGGATCCACACGGCGCCGTCGGCCGTGGCCCGGCAGACCGCCCCGGCGCGGGTGGCCAGCAGTTCCCCGGGGCGGCCGCGCAGCCGGTCCTCCGGGTGGCCGCCGTGCAGGTACCAGCGCGCGCCGAGCAGTTCGTCGCGTACGCCGGGACGGGAGTCGGCGGCGCGCAGCACCCGCAGGACGCGCTCGGTGCCGTCGGCCTCCCAGTCGATGCGGCGGTCCTCCTGGCGCAGGGCGGGGCGGGCGGCGGCGTGGTGCTGGGGCCGCGGGAGGTACGTTCCGGAGGCGAAGCGCTCCACGGCGAGCAGGACGGCCTCCAGGGCCGCGTCGGCGATCTCCCCGCGGTAGAGGTCGCTCTTGCCGACCGGCGGGACGGTGCATTCGGCGGTGGCCCAGACGGGGCCGGCGTCCATCTCGGCCTCGGCCTGCAGGACGGTCACCCCCCAGCGGGTGCGGCCCTCCTGCACGGCCCAGTCGAGGGAGGCGGGGCCGCGGTCGCCGACCGGGCCCGGGTGGACGATCAGGCAGGGGTGGGCGGACCAGACCTCTTCGGGGATCGCGGTGCGCAGCATCGGCGCGAGGACGAGGTCGGGGGCGTGGCGGCGTACGGCCTCGGCGAGGGGGCGGTCCGGGAGGGCGAGTTCCACGGCCACGCTGTGGCCGTGGTCGCGCAGCTCGGCGTGGACCCGTTGGGTGAGGCTGTTGAACGCGCTCGCGAGGAGCAGGACGTGCACGTGGTCTCCCGCGGCGGTCCGGGGCCCGGGGCACGGTGGCGCCGCCCGGCCCGATCGGCAGGTCGTGACCGGTTCATGACCGGCCGCCTGCGATCGTGACGCGGTCGGCCGGGGGCGATGGCGCAGGCGGGCGGCGGTGTCACCCGAAAGCGGCCCGGCCGGGGGCCAGTCGGCCCCGGGGCGGTGTCAGAGCCGGTCCTCCATGCCGATGGCGTCCTCCAGGTCCTGGTGGGCCTCGCTCCAGTCGCCCTCCTGCTGTTGCAGCAGGGCGGCGGCGATGGCGTCCAGCTTGCGCTGGATGGCGTGCTCGGCCCGGCGTTCGGAGTTCTTCAGCAGGGCCAGCAGCAGGAGGGACAGGGCGCCCATGGCGTCGCCGGCCAGGTGCTGCCACTCCACCGGCAGCCGGGCGATGTGGACGGCGGCGAAGCCGGCGACCAGGGTGACGCAGAGCAGCAGGAAGGCTGCGGAGCTCGTGAAGTTCGAGGCCAGTTCGGCCAGGGTTTCGAAGCGGCCGCGGCGGCCGCCGCCGGTCTTCTTCGCGGGGTGCTCGAAGGTCATGCCCGGCGCCTGCCCGCCGGCCGGTCCGGCAATCCCGGGCCCGGGCGGGGCGCGCTCAGCCGTCGCGCCGGCACCAGCGGCGGACGAGGAGGAACAGTCCGGCCAGGGTGGCCGCGTACGCGAAGGTGAAGGCGGCGATCAGGGCGGGCTCGGAGGTGGCGACGGCCAGGGGCAGCAGGGCCAGGGCGACGCCGGCCAGGGCGCAGACCGTGCCGCCCAGGACGCCGTGGCGGCCGCCGGGCGGCCGGCCGGCGGCCGGGTCGGGTTCCTGGGCGAAGAGTCGGGTCCCGAACGTCATGGCCCGCTCGAAGCGCGGGTCGGTGCGCAGGGCGCGTTCGATCGCGCTCAGGGCCCTCCTCTCCCGGTGCGAGAGTCCGCTGCCGTCCATCACGGCCTCCTGCGCGTCGGCGGCCGGCTCACACCGGCTCGCGGGCCTGTGGCCGGGCGTCTGCCCCGCCGCCGCACCACCCATGCGCCGCCCGGCACGGCCGGGGGTGTCGGGGGGCGGGGCCGGAGCCGGCTCAGCGGTAGTGGGCCGCCGATTCCGCGAAGGGGACCGCCTGGGCGGGGACGGAGGCCAGGAGGGCGACCCAGGAGCCGTCCGTGAACTCCAGGTCCATCCGGCCCCGCTGGAGCACGCCCGTCGGCCTGGCCCGGACGGCGGCGACGGCCGAGCGGGGTGCCTCCCAGTACTCCTTCATCACGGGAGTCGACTGCCACAGGTGCGAGACGTCGGTGAGGCCGAACCAGCGCCGGTCGGTGACGGCGAGGATCCCGGTGACCGAACCACGCGCTCCGGCCCGGCTGATGAGGAAGTGCCCCGCGGTGCTCTGCCAGCCGCCCTCCATGCTCTTGCCGTGCGTCAGCCGGGTGCCGAGCTGGTCCACGGCGTCCGGCAGCCCGTCCACGGCGGCGGCCGCGGCGGCGGGCCGCGAGCGCCGGGGGTCGATCACCCGGTTCCGCACCAGCTGCGCGAGCGGCTTGGGCAGCTTCGCCTCGATCCGCCGGTGGAGGGAGGAGGGGTCGGCCGGGGGGAGCAGGTCCTCGGGCGGGGTGGGTACGCCCGGTCCGAGCTCGTACGCGCACACGGCGACGAGGTGCTCCCCCGCCCGCACGAAGGGTCGGACCTGTTCGCGCCTGTCCTCGTTCAACGGGCGTGCTCCTGTCGTGCTCAAGGCCGGGGGTGACCGGCGCGGTGCCGCCGGGATGGTCGTGCCCGGCGTTCCGGATTCTCCCTTATGGGCCACCCCGGATGATCATCGGGGGGCCTCGCACGGGATACCCGGAAGGGGTACCGGCGGTAAGCCCTTGCGGGGGCGCGCGGGCGGCGCACGGCGGGCCCCGCCCGGGCCGCGTCAGAGGGGTTCGGAGTCCAGGAGGAAGGCCGTCGGGTCCGCTCCCACGCCCTCGCCGGAGCCGGGCGGCGCCAGCTCCGCCCAGATGACCTTGCCCTCGGGGGTGTACCGGGTGCCCCAGTGCTCGCTGAGCTGCGCCACGAGGAACAGGCCGCGTCCGCCCTCGTCGGTGGTGGCGGCGTACCGCAGGTGCGGGGCGGTGCTGCTGCCGTCCCAGACCTCGCAGGTCAGCCCGTGGTCGTGGAGCAGCCGGACCCGTACCGGGGCGCTGCCGTGGCGCAGCGCGTTGGTGACCAGCTCGCTCAGGATCAGCTCGGTGGCGAAGCCGAGCTCGGACAGGCCCCAGTCCTCCAGGGTGCGGGCCGCGGCGCCCCGGATCTCGCCGACCGCGCTCGCCTCGAAGGGCACGTCCCACTGGGCGACCCGGTCCGCGCCGAGGGTCCGGGTCCGGGCGACGAGGAGGGCCACGTCGTCGGCCGGGCGGGCCGGCAGCAGCAGGTCGAGGATGTTCCGGCAGGTCTCGCGCGGGTCCCCGTCGGAACCGCTGAGCGCGGTGCGCAGCAGTTCCAGCCCCTCGCCGATGTCCCGGCCGCGCTCCTCGATCAGCCCGTCCGTGTACAGGACGAGCCGGCTGCCCTCCGCCAGGTCCAGTTCCGCCGTCTCGAAGGGCATGCCGCCGAGCCCGAGCGGGGGCCCGGCCGGCAGGTCCACGATCTCGGTGGTGCCGTCGGGGGCGGCCACCAGGGGCGGGAGGTGTCCGGCCCGGGCCAGCGCGCAGCGCCGGGAGACCGGGTCGTAGACGGCGTACAGGCAGGTCGCGCCGAGGACGGAGCCGGTCGCGTCGCCGCCCTCGTCGTCGTGGTCGATGCGCTGGACCAGGTCGTCCAGGCGGGCGAGGATCTCGTCGGGGGCGAGGTCGAGCGAGGAGAAGTTGTGGACGGCGGTGCGCAGCCGTCCCATGGTGGCGGCGGCGTGCAGGCCGTGTCCGACGACGTCCCCGACGACCAGCGCGACCCGGCAGCCCGGCAGCGGGATCACGTCGAACCAGTCGCCGCCCACCCCGGACTGCGCGGGCAGGTAGAAGTGCGCCACGTCGACGGCGTTCTGCTCGGGCAGGGCGCGCGGCAGCAGGCTGCGCTGGAGGGTGACGGCGAGGGCGTGCTCGCGGGTGTAGCGGCGGGCGTTGTCCATGCTGACGGCGGCCCGGGCGACGAGCTCCACGGCCAGCGAGAGGTCGTCCTCGTCGAAGGGCTCGGGCTTGCTCGCCCGCCAGAAGTTGACCACGCCGAGGACCACGCCCCGGGCGATGAGCGGGGCCGCGATCAGCGAGTGGATGCCGTAGTCGATGATGGCGCGGGTGCGTACCGGGTCCTGGGCGAGCCAGCCGGGCTCGGCGGACAGGTCGGGCACCAGCTCGGCCTCGCCGGTGCCGTAGCCGCGCGCCTGGGGGGTGGAGGGCAGGAAGTCGATCAGCAGGCCGCGGGGGTAGAGGGGGTGGTCGGTGCGGATGCCGCTGACCGCGGTGCGCCGCATGTCGGCACCGGGCCCGGGCTCGTCCCCGTCGAGGACCGGTTCGGCCAGGTCGACGGTGGCGAAGTCGGCGAAGCGGGGTACGGCGACGGCGGCGAGTTCCTCGGCGGTGCGGACCACGTCGAGGGTGGTGCCGATGTCACCGCCCGCGTCGTAGAGCAGCTTCAGGCGGCGGCGGGCCGTGTCGGCGCGGCTGGTCAGGACCCGCATCTCGGTGGAGTCGCGGATGGTGACCGCGGTGCCGCCGTCGGCGCGGCCGCGGGGGTGGGTGCGCCGCTGGTTGACGACGAGCAGCCGCTCGCCGGTCTCCACCACCTCGTCGGTGGCCACCCGGCCGGAGAGCAGTAGGTCCGCCATCCGGTGGTCCAGGCCCGGTACGTCCCCGATGTGGCGGCCGTCGGCGTCCTCGGGCAGGCCGAGGAGCCGTTTTGCCTCGTCGTTGGCGAGCAGCAGCCGCCCGTCCCCGTCGATGATCAGCACCCCTTCGCGGACGGCGTGGAGCACCGCGTCGTGGTGTTCGTACATCCGGGTCATCTCCAGCGGGCCCAGCCCGTGGGTCTGCCGGTTGAGCCGTCTGCTGATCAGGGCCGTGCCGGCGGTGGCCAGGGCCAGGGTGGCGGCGATGGACAGCAGGATGACGGGGAACTGGCGGTTGACGACCCCGGTGACGTTCTTGACGGTGAGGCCCGCGGCCACCAGTCCCACGACCTTGCCGTCGGGTGCGGTGACGGGCACCACCGCCTGGATCTCCTTGCCGAGGGGGCCGTCCACGCTCTCGGTGTAGGTCTGCCCGGCGAGGGAGGGCTCGATGGTGCCGACGAACCGTTTGCCGATCCGGTCCGGCTTGGGGTGGGTGTAGCGGATGCCGTGGGTGTCCATGACCACGATGAAGTCGACCCCGGCGTCCTTGCGGGTCCGCTCGGCGAGGGGCTGCAGGACGGCCGTCGGGTCGGGGGACTTCAGCGCCGCCTGGAGGCCCAGGGAGTGCGCGAACGTCTGCGCGACGGCCACCGACCGGTTGCGGGCCTCGCGGTCGACGTCGTGCCGCGACTGGAGGACCAGCGCCAGCAGCGCACCGGCCGCGAGCAACACCACGATCGCCACCTGGAGGACGAATACCTGTCTGGCGACGCTTCTGGATCGGCTGCCTAGAGGTGACCGCACCGACGTGCCCGGCACGGGTGGCGAGAAGGGGTCACGCCCCCAGTTGTAGCACTTCCGGGCGCCCTCGGCGCCCGGCGCGGCGGCGCGCCGGGCGTGGTGTCGCCCCGGGGGCCGGTCCGGTCAGGCGGGAGCGGCGGCCGAACGGCAGTCGGGATGGCCCCAGCGGGTGCCCAGCTTGGCGATCTTCTCGCCCGCCGCGTACTGCTGTCCGCAGGGGCAGGTTCCGCGGAACTTCGCGGTGATGGTGCGCCCGCCGCCGGAGGAGGAGGACGCGGAGCGGGTGGCGGCGCCGCCGGTGGCCGTGCGGCGGGCCGGGGCCGTGCGTGCGGGGGCGGTGCGGCCGGGGGCCGGTACGGGGACGGCGGTGGCGCCGTGGGCGGTGCCGGCGGGTTCCTGGCTGACGGCGGCGTCGCTGGCGGCCTGGTCGGCGATGGCGTTGAGGTGGTCGCCGTCCTCCTGGTGGGCGGGGACGTAGCGGAATTCCACGTCCCGGTCGGCCAGCAGGGCGTCGATGCTCTCGACGAGCTCGCGGTTGGCGACGGGCTTGCCCGCGGCGGTCTTCCAGCCGTTGCGCTTCCAGTTCGGCAGCCACTGGGTGACGGCCTTCATCGCGTACTGGGAGTCCATCCGGACCTGGAGCGCGGTACCGGGCTCCACGGCCTCCAGCAGGCGCTGGAGGGCGGTGAGCTCGCCGACGTTGTTGGTGGCCCGCCCCAGCGGGCCGGCCTCCCAGCGCTCGGGCCGGCCCTCGGCGTCCGCGATGACCCACGCCCATCCGGCCGGGCCGGGGTTTCCCTTGGCCGCCCCGTCACAGGCGGCGATGATGCGATCAGACATCCTCCGATCTTGCCCTATCCCGGGAGCCCCGACGGCCACGCGGCCCGATCACGGCACGGGCTGGCGGGCGGCGGGCTCCGCGACCGGGCCGCGGCCCGCCCTGCCGACCAGGCCCGCGGCCGTGACGACGAAGGCCAGGGCCTGCACGAGGCCCGCTCCGGCGAAGAGGGCGGCCGGGGCGAAGGCGGCGGCCACCCAGCCGCCGAGCAGGGCGGCCGGGAGGATCGCGGCGAAGGAGACGGCCCGGTTGACGGCGACCACCCGGCCCATGAACTCGGCGTCCACCACCTTCTGCCGGTACGTGAACCAGCCCACCACGATCAGCGAGGTCGCCGCGCCCGCCACCGCCCAGGCCGGGGCCAGCAGCCGGACGTCGGCGGTGAGGGCCGGGGCGAGCAGGGAGGCGGCCAGCGCGCCCATCCCGACGGTCAGCAGCCGGCCCTCGCTGTACCGCGCCAGGAGCCGGGGCACGACGGCCGCTCCCGCCACCGCTCCGGCGCCCTGTGCGGCGACGACCAGGCCGAGGACGAAGCTGGACTGGCCGGTCGCCTCGGTGACCACGTACACCAGGTTCGCCTCGACGGCGTGCACGGCGAAGTTGGTCAGGATCAGCAGGATGGTCCCGGACCGGAGCACCGGTTCGGCGAACAGCAGCCGGAACCCGGTCAGCAGGTCCGGGCCCATGCCGCGCAGCGCCTCGCGCAGCGGGGCGGTGGCCGCCGTCGCCGGCGCGGCGGCGGTGAGCAGGATGAGCACGGCGGACAGGGCGAAGGAGACGGCGTTGACCCCGCTGGCCGCCGCCGGCCCGAGGAAGGCGACCACGCTGATGCCCGCGATCGGTCCGAGCATGTTCAGCAGGCTCTCCGACCCCTGGACCCACGCGTTCATCACCGCCCGCCGCTCCTCGGGCACCCGTTCCATCAGGAAGCCCTGGAAGGCCGGGAAGTACAGCGGGCGCATGCAGGCCAGGACGAACGCGGCCGCGTACACCGCGGACACCGGCGGGCTGTCCAGCAGGCACAGCAGGCCGATGCCCGCGACGACCACGGCCGAGGCCAGGTCGCAGCCGGTCATCAGGCGGCGCCGGTCCACCCGGTCCGCGACCACCCCGCTGAACAGGCCGACCAGGACGTACGGGACGAACTCCAGCGCGTAGGTGAAGGCGGCCAGGAAGGCCGAGTCGGTCAGCTGGAGCACCAGCATCGGCATCGCGAAGCGGAACACCCAGTCCCCGCAGGTGGAGACGATGTACGCGGCGCGCAGCAGGATCTCGTCGCGGCGCTCAGACACGGGGGCCGTCCAGCGGCAGCAGCGGATCGTCCACGACGGCCTCCAGCAGGGAGACGAGCCGGTCCAGCAGGCCGGTGACGAACCCGGCGGGCAACCGGTCGGCCTGGTAGTAGGCGGTCAGCGCCAGCTCGTCCCCGCCCGCCTCGCCGACGAGCATCAGCTCGCTGCGCGGGCGGAACCCCTCGTCGGACAGCGGGAACGGGGTGGTCGCGGCCGGTGCCAGGTCCAGGCCCGCCCCGTGGAGCCGGGCGTAGAGCATGTTGAGGACCACGCCGATGGGGGCGTCCGGGTCGGCGTACTCGTCCGGGTTGAAGGTCTTGACCAGCTCGGCGAAGGGGACGGCGGAGTTCTCCTGGGCGTCGAGGCTGTCCCCGCGCACCCGGCGCAGCGCGGCCCGGAAGGTGCCGGCGCCCGCCAGGTCGCTGCGGACGACGAGGAGCTCGGCGAGCGGGGCCACCAGGTTCTCGCGGCCCTCCGTCTCCCGGTTGTAGACGTTGACGGCCACGGCCTGTTCGTCGCGCCCGGTGGCCTCGCGCAGCGCGACGTCCAGGGCGCACAGCACCAGCATGAACAGCGTGACCCGCTCGCGGGCCGCGAACTTCCTGATGTCGTCGACCAGGCCCTGCGGCAGCCGGCGCGCCTCGTAGCCGCCCTCCGGGGCGGCGCCGGGCTCCCGTTTGGGGACCTCCAGCCTCGGTATGGCGCCGGAGCCGGCCAGGCGCTCGCGCCAGAACGACATCATCCGCTCGCCTTCGGGGCCGGCCAGCAGGCCGTTCTGCTCGCGGACGTGGTCCCGGTAGGTGTACGAGACCTCGGGGAGCGCGGGCTCCCGTCCCGCGGCCAGGGCGGTGTAGAGGGCGGAGAGCTCCTCGGTCAGGACGCCGCGGGCCCAGCCGTCCACCACCAGGTGGTCGAAGACGAGGACGACGAAGTGGTCCTCGTCCTCGACGCGCACCACGCTGACCCGCAGGCGTTCGTCCCGCTCCGCCGGCAGCGGCCGGTCCGCCTCGGCCCGGACCCGGGCGACCGCCGCCGCCTCGTCCCCGGCGGCGTCGTGGAAGACGGCGCGCAGGGTGACGGCGGGGTGGACGGTCTGCCGGTCGGGCCCCTCGAAGCGGGTGCGCAGGGCCTCGTGGCGCTGCGCAAGCCGGGCCAGCGCCTCGTCGAGCACGGGCAGCCGCAGAGGGCCGCGGACCCGGTAGGCCTGGGAGATCGTGCGGACGGAGGGCACGCCCAGGGCGCGGCTGCGCTCGTCCATCAGCAGCCGGCCCTCCTGATAGCTCAGGGTCGGCAGGGAGTGTGGTGCGGACATCTGCTCGGGCTCCTAGGCGGGGGTGCGGTCGGTGTCGGCGCGCTCGGCGACCAGGTCGGCGAACTCGCCGAACTCGGGGTACTCCAGGACCTCGCGCATGGTGACCTTGACGCCGAGGGCGGCCTCCAGCCGGGCGACCATCTGGGTGGCCAGCAGGGAGTGGCCGCCGAGGAGGAAGAAGTCGGACTCCTCGTCGATGGCGGTGCCGAGGACCTCGGACCAGATCCGGGCGACGGTCTCCCGTACGGACGACGTGCTCATCGGGGCTCGCATTCTCCGGCGCGCAGCCGGTTTCGGTCGGTCTTCCCGTTGGCGGTCAGCGGGAAGCTGTCGATGACGACGTAGCGGGCGGGGACCAGGTAGCCGGGCAGGACGGCGCGCAGGCCCGCGCGGACGGCCTTGGCCAGGGCCCGGTCGTCGCCCTCGATGTAGGCGGCGAGCCGCTTCCCCCCGAGGGGGTCGGTCTCCACCAGGACGCAGGCCCCGCGGACTCCGGGCTGGGCCAGGACGGCCTGTTCGATCTCGCCGGGTTCGACCCGGTGGCCGTTGATCTTGACCTGGCCGTCCTCGCGGCCGAGGAACTCCAGCGCCCCGTCGGGCCGGAACCGGGCGAGGTCGCCGGTGCGGTAGCAGCGGACGCCGCGCAGCCGGCCGGTGGCGGGCACCGGGAAGGCGCGGGCGGTCAGCTCGGGCCGGTCGAGGTAGCCGGCGGCCAGGCCCTCGCCGGCCGCCCACAGTTCGCCGGGGACTCCGGGCGGGACGGGGTGGCCGCCGGGGTCGACCACGTAGACGCGGGTGCCGCGCACGGGGGTGCCGATGGGCACGGTGGCCGCTCCGGGCGGGGGAGGTTCGGTGACCGGCCCGCAGCAGGTGAAGGTGGTGTTCTCGGTGGGTCCGTAGCCGTTGACCACCGTCAGGCCGGGGTGGCGGGTGAGGACGGCGGAGACGTGGTGGGGGGAGACGACGTCGCCGCCGGTGAACAGCCTGCGCACCCCGGCGAAGGCGTCCGGGCGGTGTTCGGCCAGCTGGTGGAAGAGTCCGGCGGTGAGCCACAGGGCCGTGACGCCGCGGCCGGTGATCAGGTCGGCCAGCTCCGTGAGGGTGAGCGGGCCGGGCGGGGCGATCTCCAGGCGGGCGCCGCGGGCGAGGGTGCACCACACCTCCAGCAGGGCCGCGTCGAAGGTGGCGGGCGCCAGGTGCAGGACGGTGTCGCCAGGGCCGAAGTCGATGCGGGCGTCGTGGGCGAGGCGGGCGATGCCCCGGTGGGTGAGCCGTACGCCCTTGGGCCGGCCGGTGGAGCCGGAGGTGTACATCACCGTGGCGGTCTCGGGTGCCGGCGGCAGCGGGGGTGCGGCGGCGGGGGCGATGCCGCGCACGGAGAGGGCCGCGCCCAGCGGCGGTCGCGGGCCGTCGCCGTCGCCGTCGCCGTCGCCGTCGGTCAGGGTGAGGGCGACGCCGGGTCCTTCCAGCATCAGGCGCAGCCGCTCGGGCGGGTAGTTCGGGTCCAGCGGCACGGCCGTGGCCCCGGCCAGCGCCACGGCGACGGTCGCGGCGACGGCCTCCGGGCCCCGTTCGAACAGCAGGCCGACGGCGTCGCCGGGGCGCACCCCCCGCGCGCCGAGTTCCCGGGCGATGCCGCCGGCGTACTCCAGCAGTTCGCGGTAGGTCAGGGTGGTGCCCGGGGCCGCGAGGGCGACCGCGTCGGGCTGCCGGCGCGCCTGGTCGGCGAACATCCGGTACGCGGGGTCCGCGACCGGTTCGGCGTCCTCGCCGGCCCAGGCCGACAGCAGCTTCCAGTCGGCCCCGTCGGTGAGGTCCAGGTCGCCGAGGGGGCGGTCGGGCTCGGCGAGCGCGGCGGCGGTGAACCGGTCCGCCCGCTCGGCGAGGACCGCGGCGATGTCCTCGGGGACCCCGTCGAGGGCGTACCGCGCCGACCCGTCGGGGAGGCGGACGGCGGACGGGCCCTCGGCCGGGGCCCGGAGCAGGCCCGCGGAGAGGGTCCCGTCCGGGGTGCGGCACAGCCGGGCCGCGAACGCGGCGCAGGCGGCGCCCAGGAGCCGCTCGGCGGTCATGCCGGCCGGTCCGGCGAGCGCCCCGGCCGCCGCGACGGTGTCCGCGTCCAGCCGTACCACCCGGGCGTTCCCGGTCACGCTCGACGGCATGTCCAGCCCCTTCCCCTACGATCTTGAAAAATGCTGATATCCGACCGAGGGAGCAGTCCTTGACCACCCTGATCGTCTTCGACATCGACGGCACGCTGCTGCGCAGCGTCGCCCCCCACCAGGCCGCGTTCGCGGCCGCACTGCGGGACTGCGGGCTCACGGACGTCGACTCGGCGTGGGGCGGCTACACCCACCACACGGACTCGTGGATCTTCGGCGAGGTCTTCCGGCGCAACACCGGCCGGCTCCCCGACGAGGCGGAGCGCGGGCGGTTCGCCGGTCTGCTGCACGAGCACTTCCTGGCCGCCACCGCCCGCGAGGGCCTGGAGGAGATACCGGGCGCCGGATCCTTCCTGCGGGCCCTCGCCGCCGACGACGCGTACGCGGTGGCCTTCGCCACCGGCGGGCTGCGCGAGGTCACGGCGGCCAAGCTGGCCCCCCTGGAGGCGGGCGCGGCCGGGCCGGTGTCCACCGCGAGCGAGCACACCTTCCGCGGGCACCTGGTGCGCGAGGCCGTGCACCAGGCCGTCGAGCGGGCCGGGGGCGGCTTCGAGCGGGTGGTGTGCGTGGGCGACGGGCCGTGGGACGTACGGGCCGCGGTGGCCACGGGCAGCGAGTTCATCGGCATCGGCCCGGCCACGACGCCGTTCGGCGACTGGTTCCCGCGCACCCATCTGTTCGGCTCGTTCGACGAGGTCGACCCGGCGGCCGACTTCAGCCTGGTGCCGCCGCCCGGCCGGGTGCCCGCCGAGCCGGGCGGCGACCGGGTGTTCTCCGCCCGCCCGGCGGACTGCCCCTGCTGGAACTGACCGCACGCTCACGCCCCGGCCCGCTGTTCCACGATCCGGCACAGCTGCTCGAAGCGGCCCGCGCCGGTGAGGCTCGCGGCGGGCAGGCGGACGCCGAACTCCGCCTCGACCGCGAGCACGATCTGCAGCTGGGCCAGGGAGTCCCAGCCGGGCGTGAGCCCGACCCCGCCGCCGCGCACGTCGGCGGCGGGCCCGAGCACCGTCCGTGCGGCGGCCTCGACCCGGTCGGCGACCCCGCCCGGTGCGGCGTCCCCGCCGGGCCCGGGGGCGGTCCGCGGCGCACCCGCCGGTGCGGCCGCGGCGGCGCGGGGGGCCGGCGGCGCCTCCTCGCGGACCCCGTCGAGGGCGAAGCGGACGGTGCCGTCCGGGGTGAGCCACACCCGCCGTGCGGGGGCGCCGGTGTCGGCGGCCTCGGCGGCGACCATGTCGGCGACCTCCTCCGGCAGCAGCCCGAGGCCGGACGGGCGGACCCCGGCCGAGTAGCGGCCCTGGACGTAGCCGGGCTCCACGACGACGGAGCGGATGCCGTGGGCGCCGTGGTGGCGGTCGATGCCGTGCAGCACGCTCTCGGCGGCGGCCTTGCCCGCGACGTAGTCCGACCAGCCGCGCGGGTGGGAGCGGACGGCCTCCGACCCGATCAGGACGAAGCAGCCGTGCTGGCGCAGCAGCATGCCGTCGAGGACGGCGTCGGCCAGGTCGCGCAGGGCCGCGTAGCCGACGTCGAGGTGCTCACGGTAGCCGGCCGTGAGCGGCGCGGCCGCCGCGTGCACGACGAGGGCCGGCTCCAGGGCGGCGATCTTCGCGGCGGCGGCCTCGCGGGCGGCGGGGTCCGCGAGGTCGGCGGTCACGGAGTGGACGGTGGCCCCGGCGCGCTCGCACGCCGCGGCGAGCTCCCCGGCGCCGCCGCGGTGGACCAGCGCGAGGTCCCAGCCGCGGGCCGCCAGGGCCCGGGCGACGGCGGAGCCGATGTCCCCGGCCGCGCCGGTGACCACGGCGGTGCGGGGCGCGCCGGCCGGGACCAGCCGGCCGCCGGTGGTCTCGTCGGGGCGCGGGCGCGGGGCGCGCACGGTGGTGCGGACCTCGCCGTCGAGGACGACCTCGCGGTCCTGGTAGGCCAGCACCCGGCAGGTGAAGACGCCGGTGGCGGGGCTCACCGACAGCACGCGCAGGGAGTAGTGGACGGGCCGGTCGAAGGCGACCGCGCGCACGGGCCGGAACGCGGTGCCGAGGATGACGGCTCCGGGGCCGGGCAGCACCATGCCGATGAGCGCGGAGACGGGGCCCAGCGTCATCATCAGCGGGACGATGGGGGTCTCGAACTCGGTCTCGGCGGCGTGTGCGGCGTCGTGGTGGATGGGGTTGTGGTCGCCGGTGACGGCGGCGAAGGCCTCGAACTCGGCGGCCGTGAAGGTGTGGCTGCTGTGGGCGCTGTCGCCCGGTGTGACGTCATGCACGGTGGTTCTCCGCCTCGGTGTGGTCGGCGACGTCCAGCCACGCGGGGGCGTGGTGCTCGCCGGTCAGGTCCAGTCGCCAGGTGCCTTCGGCCGCGCCCGGGCCGAAGCCCGCGTCCGCGAAGACGCCGCGGCAGGGCGCGTTGCGCTCGGTCGGGACGACCAGCCCGTGCAGGCGGGTGCGTCCCGCGGCGGCGAGGGAGGACGCCAGCCAGCGCAGCGCGCCGGCCTCGACGCCCCGGCCCAGCACGCGGCAGGAGAGCAGGTAGCCGTCGACCGTGGTCTCGCCGCCGTCGTGGGTGAGCACCAGCAGGCCCAGGTCCTCGCGGGCGCTGAAGCGGTCGGCGACGCCCAGGACGAGGACGTCCGAGTCGGGCGCGGCGGCCAGCCGGCGCAGTTCGGCGCGGGTGTGGCGGCGGGTGGTGGTGTTGAACTGGTTGGTCTTGGCGCACAGTTGCTCGGCGCGGGCCGTGTTGCCCTCGGTCAGGGGGCTGATGTGCAGGGTGGTGCCGAGCGAGGCGTAGAAGTCCTCGATCCGCTCGAAGCCGGCGCGCCGGCGCTCGACCTGGGCGCGGGCGCGGTACTGCTCGGTGCGGCGCCGGTCGGCCTCGGTCACGTTGAAGACGGTGGTGTGCGGGTCGTCGAGGAGGGCGTCGGCGTACCCGGCGGGGTCCTCGGGCAGCTCCGGGACGATCACCTGGGGCAGGAACTCCCGTACGCGGGCCCGCTCGACGGGGTTGTCGTCGAGGAACAGCACGTTGGCCAGGCCCACGTTGAGGCGGGCGGCGATGTCGGCGATGGCCTCGGCCTTGGGGCGCCAGCTGATCTCGGTGGCGACGAAGTCCTCCTCGCGCAGCACCATTCCGGAGTGCTCGCGGATCGCGCGCAGGGCGAGGTCCTCGTCGTTCTTGCTGCTGACGGCGAGGGCCACGCCCTGGTCGCGCAGGGTCTTGAGGGCGTGCTGGAGCCGGGCGTGGGCGTTGCCGGGGTGGTCGGTGCCGACCTGGATGCCGTCGATGCCGTCCTCGCCGACGACGCCGTGCCACAGGGTGTTGTCGAGGTCGGTGACGATGACGCGGGCGGTGCGGCCGGTGACGGAGAGGGTGAGCCCCCAGAACCTGCGGGCCAGCGCCCGGCTCAGGGCCGCCCCGTGGGGGACCCGGCCGACCAGCCACAGCCGCTGGTCGACGAGGGGCCCGCCGCCGGCGCGGGCGACGACCTCGGGTAGGTCGACGACATGGACGTGGTCGTGTCCGTCGAGGGCCTCGCGCAGCAGCCGGTCGGCCTCGCGCCACAGGGGGCCGGTGTCGGCGGCGGAGGGCTGGAGGGGGGCGAAGGAGACCACGAAGACGGGCCGGTCGGTGGTGGCGGCGTAGGCGCCGACCAGGCCGGTGTAGTGCTCCACGGCCCCGGCGAGCCGTTCGCCGTCGCCCGGGACGAGGGCGTCGGTGGAGAGGACGTCCTCCAGCCGGTCGGTGAAGAAGGAGGCGTGCGGGGCGAAGCGGCGCAGGGCGGAGCCCGGATCGTGGACCTCGCGGGCGAGGGTGCCGTACTCCGGCACGTGGAGGGCGTGCGGGGCGCGGCCGAGGATCCGCCGGCCCTCGGCGGTCATCTGCGCGGCGAGGACCTCCAGGTTTCGGGTGCCGAGCAGGGCCAGCCGCACGGGCTCCGCGGCCAGCTGGCGGGCCCGGTGCTCGATCACCCGGGGTTCGCGGAGCAGGACGTACGGGTCGGCCCCGATCAGCTCCCCGCAGACCCGGGCGAGGTCGGTGACGGAGACCGCCTCCACGGCGGCGTCCCACAGCGGGGTGCGCGCGAGCAGGCCGTCCGCGCGCAGCCGGTCGAAGACCGGGGCGAAGTCCAGGACGGAGTCCAGGGCGGTGTCGCGGACGATCATCTCCAGGTCCAGGGGCACCGGGCCGGAGCCGAAGTCCGCGGTGCCGCTCACCGTCATCGGGTGGCGGTAGGGGACCTTCTCCAGTTCCTCGTAGCGGTGGACCTGGGTGCAGGAGTTCCAGTCGGCGCCGAGGGTGGCGATGCGCGCGGCGTGGCGTTCGAAGACCTCGAAGACGGTGCCGGCGCCGAAGGCCGTGTCGGAGGGGCAGGCGGCCAGTTCGCCGGCGAGGGGACCGGCCACCGCGAACGAGTACACCGGGTGGGGGGTCCGGCGCACCTCGGGCAGGTCCAGGAACCACTGCACGAGCACGCCCGTGTTCGGGGCGGAGGTGCGGTGGTGGTACTCCTTGGTGCGGCAGAACTCGAAGGTGACGGCCGGCAGGGCCACCGTGACGCCCTCGGCGACCAGGGCCCGCAGGGCGGCGAGGAGGTCGCCGCGCAGCCCTTCGGCGGGGGTGCGGAAGGCGAACAGCGAGGAGTGCAGCACCAGCAGGCGGTCGTCGGGGCCGAGGACGGACTTGAGCGCGGCCAGGAGCTCGTCGCGGCGGGAGGCGTGGCCGGGAGCCCGGCCGGGGGCGTGGCGCATCAGGAGGCTCCAGTGGCCAGCGGGTACGGCTCGCCGACCAGCACCTCGGCGAGGGCCTCGGCCAGGCGCTTGTTCTCCTGCGGGGCGCGGCAGGCCACCCGCAGGTAACGGTCGCCGTCGGGCATGGACTTGCCGCCGCAGTCCTTGACGAGGATGCCGTGTTCGGCGAAGGTGCGGCGGACCACCTCGTGGGCGGAGGCGCCTGCGGGCAGGCGCAGCATCACGTAGTTGGCGTCCGGCGGGTAGACGGTGACGCCGGGCAGCTCGCCGAGGAGGCCGGCGAGTTCGTCGCGGTCGCTGCGGACCCGGTCGCAGCTGGCGGCGAAGGCGTCCCGGTAGCGGGGCAGCAGGCGCAGGAAGGACTCGGCGAAGCCGTTGACGTTCCAGATGGGCAGGGCGGCGCGGACGTCGGCGACGAACTCGGTGTCGGCCGACAGCAGGTAGCCCAGCCGCAGTCCGCCGATGCCGTACACCTTGCTCATGCTCTTGACCACGGTCAGGCCGGGCAGTTCGGCGAGGTCGGGCTCCAGGCTGTGCCCGGGTGCGCAGAAGTCCACGAAGGACTCGTCCACGACGAGCCGGATCCCGTCGTCGGCCAGCAGCCGGGCGAGGGTGACGAGGTCGGCGCGCGGGACCGCCATCGAGGTGGGGTTGTTGGGCGAGGTGATGATCACGGAGCGCACGCCGGCCTGCCGTGCCTCGTCGGCGACCCGCCGCGGGTCCATGGTGAAGGCGGGGGCGGGCAGGTGGATGCGGTGGACGTCCACCTCGTCGAACACGGCCTCGTACTCGTTGAACCCGGGGACGACGAGCGCGGTCCGCCCGGCCAGACGGCCGAGGATCTTGATGAGTTCGGAGGCGCCGTTGGCGACGACGAGGCGTTCGGCGGGCTGGCCTATGGCGGCGCCGAGCAGCCGCTGGAGCGCGCCGTGGCCCACGGGGTAGTGGACGAGGGCGTCGCGGAAGTCCCGGGCCAGCTCGTCCACCAGGGGCGCCGGGGGGAAGTACAGGTTGTAGAGGAGGCGGTGGTCGACCAGGTCGTAGCGCCAGTAGCCGCCGTGCAGGTTCTCCAGGAGGGTGAGCCGGTCCTCGGAGTCCGCGAAGAGGTATTCGGCGGCGGCGTGGTCGGTGAGGTCGTCCACCTCGTACCAGCGCAGGTGTGCGCAGTCGACGGCGTGGAGCGGGAAGCGCCCGGCGCTGACGGTGTCGGCCAGGACCAGTTCGTAGTAGGCGCCGTGACCCCCGTCGGCGATGAGGGCCTCCAGGGCGGGGACGAACTCCTCGCGCAGGTAACGGGCGCGCAGCAGGTGCACGTTGGCGGTCTTGTAGGTGCCGGCCAGGTCGATCTCGGGGCCCTGTTGGGCGGGCAGCAGCATCGCCGAGACGGTGCCGGCCGCGTCGAGGGTGACGACGGTGCCGTTCATGCCGGGCCGGTGCGGGGCCACGGCGGTGGCGACCTCCGCGTCGGCGGCGGCCAGGGCGAGGGGCAGTTCGGCGTCGAAGACCACGTCCCCCTCGACGAGGTAGACGTCGCGGTCGAGCTGTTCGCGGGCCAGCCACAGGGAGTAGGCGTTGTTGGTGGTGCGGTAGGCGTCGGATTCCACGTACGTCACGGCCATTCCGGCGTGCGTCTCGCCGACGGCCGCGCGCACCTCGTCCGCGCGGTAGCCGACGACGAGGACCGTCTCGCGGACCCCGGCGGCGGCCAGGTGGTCGAGGGTGCGCAGCAGGATGGGCCGGCCGGCCACCGGGAGCAGCGGCTTGGCGTGGTGGAGTCCGAGGCGTCGGCCGAGCCCTGCGGCCAGGACGACGGCCTTGGTAGGCCTGTTCATGAGTGGGTCTCCCCCGTGGTCGCTTCGTGCAGCAGGTCGTCGAGGACGATTTCGCCGATGTCGTGCTGGTAGAGCCAGACGCCGTCCGCCCGGCGCGTGTAGCTCGGTTCGCCGCCGATGTCGGCGGAGGGGGCCAGCCCCGCGCCCAGCCCGTAGGCGAGGAGCCGGGGGTGGGCGGTGCCGTGGACGTCGACGAGGTGGCCGCGGTCCGTCACCACCGTGCCGGTGGGGCCGGTGGCGGGGGCGAGCGCCGTGCCGTCGGCGTGGGCCAGGGGCGGCAGGTCGGCCTCGAAGCCGTTGGCCATGACGACGACGTCGGCTTCGGCGAGGGCCTTGTGGGCGGCCTCGGTGTCCCGCGGGTCCCCGGCACGCAGCAGCCGTACCGGTGCCGGGGAGGCGCCGGCGAGGCCGAGGGCGGCCCGGGCCAGTTCGTGGGCGCGGCCGCGCAGGCCCCCGTAGCGGTTGACGCGGCCGTTGAGGGGACAGACGTCGAGGACCGGATCGAAGGCGTAGCCGTCGGCTCGGGCGGCTTCGGCCCCGTCGTAGAAGAGGCGCAGGCCGGTGCGGTGGAGGACGGTGATCTCGTCCGTCCCTGCGGCCAGCAGCAGGTCGACCGCGGACCAGGCGCTGTGCGATCCGCCGACCACGACGGCCTTGCCGCGGGCGGCGGGCGGGGTGTGGCGGGCGTCGATCAGCGACGAGGAGTGGCAGACCTTGTCCCGGTGGGGCGCGAGGTCCAGGCCGGGTACCACCTCGGCGTCCGCGTAGCCGCCGAGCGGGCGGCCGCCGGTGGCCAGGACCGCACGGCGTGCGGTGAGTTCGAGGCCGGCGCCGGTGGTGACGCTCACCCCGTCGGCGGTGAGCCGGACGGCCTCGGCCCGGTCGGTGAACACGGCGCAGCGCGGGTGGGCCTCCAGCAGGCCCGTCACGACGGCGCCGAGCCGGGTGAGGAAGGGCGCGACCACCGACAGCGGCGGGTGCGCGTCGGCGTGCTCCCTCAGCAGCCGGGTCTCGGGCAGGTCGCGGAGGGCGGCGAAGGGCCCGTCGGCGGGGAGGCCGTCGAGGCCCTCCAGGAAGGGGCCGCCGAGGGAGTTGGCGCCGATGCGGTAGTGCGCGAGGCCCCCGGGGCCCACGGGTCCGGGTTCGACCAGCGCGACGCCCCGGTCGAGCAGCGCGTCGAGGCGGCCGGAGCGAGCGGCGGCGATGATCGGGCCGAGCGCTGCGGGTCCTCCACCACAGAACACCAGGCCGAAGTACTGGTCGGCAGACGGCAAGAGAGATTCCCCCAAGAACGTGGTCAACAGGTCCCGCCGCATAACCGTCCGTGCGAAACGACGAGTTGGGCCGGGATTTTCTGGACTGATCGCCGAATAAACCAAACACGGGGTGAACAGGTTGTCAAGACCAATTGTCGAGGGCTTCCCCAATGGTCATACACCGTGCCCCCACGGGCCGTTGACAATCCTGTGCTTGAATGTGCCACTCGACGAAAGGGAGCGTGCGGTGGCCAAGGTCAGCATCTGTGTGCCGGTGTACAACCGGCCCGTGGAAGTGGAGCGCGCGATACGCAGCGCCCTCGACCAGACGTATAGCGATATTGAAGTGGTCGTGGTCGACAATGCGAGCACGGATGACACCTGGGACGTCATCAGGAAATTGGCCGATTCCGATGCCCGGGTGCGCGCGTACCGCAATGACGAACTGCTGCCGCGGGTCGCGAACTGGCGGCGTGCACTCGAATTGAGCGAGGGGAAATACGTCAAGCTGCTGTTCTCCGACGACTGGATATCGCCGGAGGCGGTCGCCCGCTCGGTGGAGGTCCTCGACCGGGATCCGGCCGTCGGCTTCGTGTTCACGGCGATGACGTGGCACTACGAGCGGCCGAAGACCTTCTACCGGCGGCGCGAGGGCCGGATGTCCTCGCTGGAGTTCCTGGTGCGCTCGGCGACGGTCGAGGACCAGGTGCCGGTCAGCGCCTCCTGCACGCTGATGCGCCGGACCGACCTGCTGGAGGTCTTCCAGGACGAGCTGCCGAGCAACCTGCCCTTCGAGTTCACCCACGGCCTCGGCCTGGACGGCACCCTGCTGTGGCGGGTCGCCGACCGCTACCCGCGCCTGCACCACCTCTCCGCCGACCTGGCCCACTCCGCCGACCCGCACGCGGGCGAGCCGAACACGCGCATGCAGATCGGCGCGGAGCGGCACGAGATGATGTGGTGGGCCTACCGCAACGCCTTCGCCCAGACCCTGCTGGTCTCGCGGCGGCCCGCGCACCAGCTGCGCGCCCTGCGGACGGCCCTGCTGGTGTCCTGCGTACCGCTGCGGCCGACCGCGGTGGCCCTGCGCAACCTGCGGCTCTTCCGGCTGATGTTCCCGCGGAACTGGTGGGACCTCGCGCCGCTGGCGACGCCGGTACGGGGGCTCGTGGCACGGCGGCTGCGGGAGCCCCTGGACCCGACGATCCCGCTGTAGCGGAGCTGGGGTCAGGCGTAGTCCAGCCGGATGGCCGCGCCGATGGCCCCGACGGCGGCGCGCAGCCGGTCGTGGTCGGCGGCGGTGCCGTGGACGGTGCCCAGGTGGCCCTCCGTGCCGGCGCGCCAGTGCGGGGTGCGGCCGGCGCCGGGGTCGGCCTTGACCTGCCACACCTCCTCCATGGCGGCCACCTCGTCGAGCCCCCGGATCCCCGCGAGGGCGGCCCCGGCGTCGGCGGGAGGCGTCAGGAAGTAGACGAACTCCACTGCGGGGAAGTCCAGTTCCGGCACCTCCAGCGGCAGTCCCAGGGCGGCGCGCAGCGCGGCCCGCAGCAGGTCGAAGCGGGTGGAGCGGCGCAGCAGGGGGCCGACGTAGCCGCCCATGCGGCCGTTGACCTCGATCAGGCGGGGGCCGTCGGGGGTCAGCTTGATCTCCACGTGGGTGACCCCGTCGGTGACGTCGAGGGCGCGCAGCGCCGCCCCGGTCAGGGCGAGCACCTGCTCGGCCAGCGGCCCGGGCAGCGCGGCGGGCTGGAACATGCCCGTCTCCCGGAAGGGTTCGGCCAGCGGCAGCTTCCCCGTCACGCAGACGTGGCGGACGGCGCCGCCGGAGCTGACCGACTCCACGGACACGTAGTCCCCGAACCCCGGTCCGGCGGCGTCGGGGTCCCCCTCCAGGTACTCCTCCAGGACGAGTTCCGCCCCGCCGCCGGCCAGGAACTCCTCCGCCACCGCCACGGCCCGCTCGGCGCTGTCGACCCGGCAGGTGTCCACGCTGCCCGCCCCGGAGCGGGGTTTGACGACCGCGGGCAGCCCGACCTCGGCGAGCGCCGCCGGCACCTCCGCCGCGGTCCGCACCGCGACGCAGCGCGTCGACTGCACCCCGGCCTCGCGCAGCCGGGTCCGCTGCCGCTCCTTGTCGACCAGGACGGCGGCCACGTGCGGTGGGTGGAAGGTCAGCCCGCAGTCCTCGGCCAGCTCGGCCGTGGCGGCGAGCCGGTACTCGCTGAAGGTGGTGATGCCGTCGGGGCGCAGCTCGCGGAGGGCCGCGCGGCGCCGCTCCGGCGAGAGACCGGTGACGTCCAGCACCCGGGCGACCTCGGCGAGCCGGGCGGCGGCGCCGCCCGAGCCGGGGAGGTCCTCGTCGCAGACGAACACCACGGAGCACAGCTTGCGGGCGGAGGCGAGGATCTCCACGGAACCGGCCGACCCGCGGTCGAATACCACGGCGAGAAGAGGCAGTGTGCGCATCCGGCCACGCTAGGCAGCGGTCCTGGGCGCGTCCTTGAGCGCTCGTCGAGGCGCTGCCGACCGGGTGTCCACCGCCGGGCCCGGACGGGGTGCGGCGGCCCGCCGGTAAGGGGGCCGGACGGCAGGGCCGACGGGGCGAACATGATCACCCGGAGGCGGTACATGATCACTGACGGTGCTCCACACGGCGGGAAAGTGTGAAGAGATGACCGCGTTGATCCGGTCCTCGGGCCGTGAGCGCGCCGTGTGAAGGGTGATCGATGCCGAGCGTCTCCATGGGTCCCGCGGGCCGTACGCATGTGCGGGGCCTTCTGACCGTGTGCGCGGGTACGGCCTGCCTGCTGCTCTCCGTCACCCCGCCGGCGGCGGCGGCCGTGCCCGGGGTGCCTGGGGTGCCACCGTCGGCGGCCTCCGGCGCGCCGGCTCCCGACGCGGCCGCGCGGCCGTCCGCACCCGTGGGGGCCCGCGCGGAAGGGGCCGCCCAGGCGCCCGGCGCGGCGGAGCGCGACGCTGCCCCACCCGGCCGGGCGACCGCCGGGAACGGGGCGGCCACGGCCGGGGCCGGCGCGGCAGCCGTCGAGGCCGGGGCGGGAGCCGTCGGGCGCGGCGCGGGAGCTGTCGAGGCCGGGGCCGTAGCCGTCGGGGGCGGCGCGGGAGCCGTCGAGGCCGGGGCGGATCTGGAGGTGGCCGCTGCACTGCGGGCCGTCGCCGGGGCACCGGTGCGCAAAACGGTCCGGGAGACCTTCGAGTACGCCGTCACCGTGACCAACCACGGCCCGTCCGCCGCCCGGCAGGTGGTCGTCACCGACCGGTTGCCCGCCGCGCTGGAGTTCGTCTCCTCCCGGGACGGGTGCGCGCCCGAGGGCCGTGACGTGCGGTGCGGGCCACTCGCCCTGCTGCCGGTGGGACGCTCGCACACCTGGGTGCTCACGGTCCGGCTGGCGGCCTCGTACGAGGGCGACGGCTCGGACATCGTGAACGAGGCCCAGGTCGGCGCGGAGACCGCCGACCCCGACGCCGGGAACAACACCACCTCGCTGACCGGTCTGAAGATCCCGCCCAACGCGCGGACGGCCGACCTCGCCCTGACCAAGACGGCCCTGCTGGAGCGCGGCCGGACCTGGGTCCGGCCCGGGGAGAAGTTCACGTACCGGATCACCGTGCGCAACCAGGGCCCCGCCACCGCCCGCCAGCTACGGGTCACCGACCTGCTGCCCGCCCCGCTGGTCCTGCTCTCCTCCCCCGACGACTGCGAGCCCGCGCCGGACGGCGGGCGGCGCGTGGTGTGCCCGGCGGTGGACCGGCTGGCCGCCGGGGAGAGCGCGGAGTTCCGGTTCACCGTGCGGGTGGCGGACGGCGACGACCGGGCCAACCCGCCGCGGCGGGACTGCGCCCCGCTCGACAACATCGCCCGCGTCACCTCGGCGAGCTTCGACCCCGACCTCTCCGACAACGCCAACCGGCCGGGGACGACCGCCCCGGGCGGCGGGCCCCTGTGCCTGCGCCGCGACGGCGGAGGCGGGCACGACGGCGGGCACGGGGACGGACACGACGGGCACCACGACGGCGGCCACCACGGCGAGGACTGCCCCCGCGACCACGAGCACGACCACGAGCACGGCCAGGACCAGGGCCGCGACGACGGCCAAGGACGGCCGGACGACGACCACCACCACGGCCGCGGGGACCTCGCCGACTCCGGTTCCCCGGCCTCCGGCGCCCTGATGTGGGCCGCCGGCGGGCTCGTGGCCGCCGGGGCGGTGCTGCGCACGGCCGCCGCCGCCCGCCGGGGCCGCCGTACGGGAACCTCCCCGTGAACTGGGCGCGCCGGGCGGCCGTGGCCCTGATCTGCGCCGCCGGGCTCGTGCTGCCCGCCCCGCCGGCCGCCGCGGACCCGGCCCCCGGGCGCGCCGCACCCCGGGCCGTGTCCTTCCCGGTCTACGAGCCCTTCGACAGCTCCGCCAACTCGGGCACCGCCACCGGCAACGCCTCCTACCCGGACCCCGGCTGGCTCCGCCTCACCTCGAACGGCAACAGCCAGGCCGGGACCTGGAAGATGAAGGACTCCTTCTCCTCCGCCCTCGGCATCGTCGCCGAGTTCACCTACGCCACCTACGGCGGCACCGCCTTCGAGGGCAAGCGGGGCGACGGCCTGTCCTTCTACCTGACCGACGGATCGGCGGCGGACGGGACGGGCGCGAGCGGCGGCTCCCTCGGCTACGCCTGCGCGCTTTCCGGCAGCGGCTGCGGGAGCCGGGCCGGTGTCCCGGGCGCCTACCTCGGCATCGGCATCGACGAGTTCGGGAACTTCTCCTCGGGCAACGGCGGCCCCGGCGCCCAGCCGAACCGGATCGTGGTGCGCGGCGGCGGCAACGGCACGACCGGCTACCGGTACGGCACGGCCGCCGACCCGCCCGGTTCCACGGTGGAGACCGGAAGCCGGGCCAAGAACCGCACCGTACGCGTCTCGCTGCTGCCCAGCGGTACGAAGATGCTCCTGTCGGTGTGGTCCGACAGCGGCCCCGGCACCGACATGGCCCGGCTGATCACCGACTTCGACGTGACCGGCATCTCCGGCCAGCCCGCACTCCCCTCCACCCTCAAGGTGGGCTTCTCCGCCGGGACCGGCGGGGCGACCAACTACCACGAGATCAACGAGCTGAGGATCAACGTCCCGGTCGACCTGTCCGTCAGGAAGACGGTGAACACCACGAGCGTCCCGGCCGCGGCCAGGCCCGTCACCTACACGGTGACGGTCTCCAACAGCGCGGCCAACGACGTCACCGGCGCCGCCGTCCGCGACACCGTCCCCGGCCTGACCGACGTGGCCTGGACCTGCCGCGCGGAGACCGGCAGCGCCTGCGGGCGGGCGTCCGGCAGCGGCAACGTCCTCGACACCACGGCCGACCTCAAACGCGGCGGCACCGTCACCTACACGATCACCGGCGCCGCTCCGGCCCAGCCCGCCACCCTGGCGAACACCGCGACCGTCACCGCGCCCGCCGACCGCACCGACACCAACCCCGCCGACAACACGGCCGCCGCCGAGACCGTCACCGTCACCGCGCGCGCCGACGTGTCCGTGGCCAAGGAGGGGCTGGGGACGGGGCCGGTCGCCCCCGGCGAGGAGTTCGACTACCGGATCACCGCCCGCAACCTGGGCCCTTCCGACACCACCGCCGTCACGATCGACGACACCCTGCCCTCGCCCCTGGCCTTCGTCTCCTCCCCCGACGGCTGCACCGCGAACGGCCGGGTGCTGTCCTGTCCGGTCCGGGCGGCCCTCGCCGCCGGCGCGCGCACCTCGTGGACCTTCCGGGTCCGGCTGGCGCCCGGCTACCAGGGCGACGGCGGCGACCTCGGCAACACGGCCACCGTCCGGCACGCCCTGCCCGACCCCCAGTCCGTGAACGACACCAGCCTGCCGGCCGGGCCGCCGGGCGGGACCGCCGCCGCCCGGGCCGACCTGTCGACGCTGAAGTCTCCCACCGGCAGGACCCGGGTCGCGCCCGGGGAGACCTTCGCCTACCGGGTGACGGTGCGCAACGCGGGCCCCTCCACGGCCCGCCGGGTCAGGATCACCGACCCGCTGCCGCCCTCCCTGGCCCTCGTCTCCCCCGCCGACGGCTGCACGGCCGCCGGCGCGACCCTGAGTTGCGGCCCGCAGCCGGAACTGGCGCCGGGCGAGAGCGTGTCGTGGACCTTCACCGTCCGCCTCGACCCCGCCTACGAGGGCGACGGCACGGCGCTCACCAACACCGCCACCGCCTCGTCCGACACCGCCGACCCCGTACCGGGCAACGACAGCGGCACGGCCGGCCCGCCGGGCGGCGCCGTCCGCCCGGCCACGGCGGACGTGGAGCTGGCGAAACAGGCGACGGCGGGCTGACCCGGAGCCCCGCCCCGCCCTGCCCTGCCCCCACCCCCGATTTCCGTACACCCCTGTACGGCCGACTCCCCACGAACGGAAAGATGCGATGACGACCACCCCCGGCCGGCGGCCCGCCGCGTGGGCCCTGGCCGCGCTGATCTGCGCGGCACCCCTGTGGACCGCCCCGCCCGCCGTGGCCGCAGCGGTCCCCGCCGGCCGGTACGCCGCCTCCCCCGGGGGTGCGAACATCGAGGTGACGGCGCGCACCGTCCGGGCCCCCGGCGAGATCATCACGTACACCCTCACCGCCACCAACCACGGCCCCTCGGTGGCCCGGAACGTGACGGCGCGGGACCACCTCCCGGGCGGGATCACCTTCGTGGGCTCCTCCGACGGCTGCACCGCCGCCGCGCAGACCGTCACCTGCGGCCCCGAGCCGCAGCTCGGGGTGGGCCAGCGCAAGAGCTGGACCTTCCAGGCCCGGCTCAGCGCCTCCTACCAGGGCGACGGCTCCGACCTCGGCAACAGCGCGACCGGCAGCTCGGACGCCACCGACCCGACGCCCGACAACAACACCCCCAAGCCGGTCATCCCGCCGGGGCCGTTCGACCCGGTGTCGGACCTGGCCACCGTGAAGACCCCGCTGGGTTCCGGGCCGACGGTACCCGGCCAGGAGTTCGAGTACGAGGTCCGCACCTCCAACAAGGGCCCCTCCGACGCGCGCAACGTCACGGTCACCGACACCCTCCCGGACGGGCTGGCGTTCGTCTCCTCCGCCGACCCGTGCTCCGCCTCCGGGCGCAACGTCACCTGCGGCCCGCTGGCCCGGCTGGTGCCGGGGGCCGAGGTGGTGTGGACGTTCAAGGTGAAGCTGGACCCGGCCTACTCCGGTGACGGCAGCGACCTGCGCAACACCGCGACCTCCTCCTCCGCCTCGAAGGACCCCGAGCCCGCCGACAACACCTCCCGGCCCGTGCTGCCGCCCGGCGGGGTGACCGAGCCGCAGGCCGACGTGTGGACCTCCAAGCGGCCGGCCACCGACACGCCCATCGCCCCCGGGCAGACCTTCGCGTACGTGGTCACCGCCACCAACGACGGCCCCTCCCGGGCCCTGAACACCACGGTCACCGACCGACTGCCCGCCCAGCTGGCCTTCGTCTCCTCCCCCGACGGCTGCCGGGCCGACAACGGCACCGTCACCTGCGCCCCGGTGGCCGTACTGGAGCCGGCGGCGTCCAAGACCTGGCGGTTCACCGTCCGGCTGGACAGCACCTACACCGGAGACGGCTCCGACATCCGCAACACGGCGACGGCCACCTCCACCACCGAGGACCCGCGCCCGGACAACAACACGAGCAGCCCGGCGGGCCTGCCCGGCAGCCGGGTCAACAAGCCGACCGCCGACCTGGCGGTGACCAAGGAGGCCCTGGGCGGCAAGTCCCCGATCCCGGGCGAGGTATTCGACTACCGCATCCGCGTCACCAACAACGGCCCCTCGGCCGACGCCTTCAACGTCAAGCTCACCGACAGCCTGCCCGAGGGCCTGTCCTACGTGAACTCCTCGCCGGCCGGCTGCGAGGTCTCCGGCCACGTGGTCTCCTGCCGGCGCGCCACCCCGCTGAAGGTCGGCGAGACCGTCGAGTACCTGCTGACGGTCAAGGTGGACCCCGCCTACAACGGCGACGGCAGCGACCTGAAGAACACCGCGCGGGTGACGGCCGACAACATCGACCCGGCGAGCGAGAACGACTCCAACACCGCCACTGTGCCCGGCGGCAGCGTGGCCGCCCCGGCCGCGGACCTCGCCATCACCAAGAAGGCGGTCCAGAGGGACCCGATCGCCCCGGGCGAGACCTTCGACTACGCCATCACCGTGGTCAACAACGGTCCCTCGCAGGCCGAGCAGGTCACCGTCACCGACACCCTGCCGACGGAACTGGGCTTCGTCTCCGGAGACCCCGGCTGCTCGTCCGGGCGCACGGTCACCTGCGGCCCGCTGCCCAAGCTGGCCCCGGGCGCCTCGGTGACCTGGGTGATCAAGGTCAAGGTGGACGCGAACTACACCGGCGACGGCACGGACATCCGCAACACCGCCTCCGTCTCGGCGCTGACCCGCGACCCGAAGACGGACAACAACACCAGTGCCCCGGCGGGTCCGCCGGGCGGCCGGGTCAAGCACCCGACCGCCGACCTGGAGGTGGGCAAGACCACGCCTTGACGCCCGGACGCGGGAGGGGCGCGGCCGCCCGCGCCCCGTGCCCCGCGGCCCGGTGGGACGGGGCGCGGCGGGCGGCCATATCCTGGCCCCCGTTCGCCCCGCGCACTCCCCCGACAGACAGGCGAGGACGTGTACACGACCGTCACCGAGCTCGCGGACGGCCGCGAACTCGTCTACTACGACAGTTCCCCCGGCCCGGACCGCAGCGCCCCGGACCGGCGCCCGCCGGACCGCGTGGAGAGCAGCCCGGAGCTGCGCCGGGACCCGGCCACCGGCGACTGGGTCACCATCGCCGCGCACCGGCAGACCCGCACCTACCATCCTCCCGCCGACGCCTGCCCGCTGTGCCCCTCACGGGACGGGCGGCAGAGCGAGATCCCGGCCGCCGACTACGAGGTGGCCGTCTTCGAGAACCGTTTCCCCTCCCTGTCCGGCGCCGCCGGGCGCTGCGAGGTGGTGTGCTTCACCCCCGAGCACGAGGCGGCCTTCGCCGGTCTCACCCCCGCACGGGCCCGGCTGGTGCTGGACGCCTGGACCGACCGCACCGCAGCGCTCTCCGCCCGCCCCGGGGTGGCGCAGGTGTACTGCTTCGAGAACCGCGGCGCGGAGATCGGCGTCACGCTGCCCCATCCGCACGGCCAGATCTACGCCTTCTCCACGCCCACCCCGCGCACCGCGAAGCACCTCGCGGCGGCGGCCGCGCACCGGGCCGCGACCGGGCGGAACCTCTTCGAGGACCTCCTCGCCGAGGCCCGCGCCGCCACCGAGCGGGTGGTGCTGGCCGGGGAGCACTGGACGGCGTTCGTCCCGTACGCCGCCCGCTGGCCCTACGAGGTCCACCTGTACCCGCACCGCCGGGTGGCCGACCTGCGCGGGCTCGCGGAGGCGGAGCGGGCCGAGTTCCCCGGACTGTACCTGGACCTGCTGCGCCGCTTCGACCGGCTCTTCGGGGCGGCGGCCGGGCCCACCCCGTACATCTCCGCCTGGCACCAGGCCCCGCTGCGCGGCGGGGAGGAACTCGCCCTGCACCTGGAACTGTTCACGATCCGGCGGACCGCCGACAAGCTCAAGTACCTGGCGGGGACCGAGTCGGGGATGGACGCGTTCATGAACGACGTGGCCCCGGAGACGGCGGCGCTGCGGCTGCGGGAGGCCGGGTGAACGCGCGGGTGCGCGAGGAGTTCGCGCGGATCCACGGTCCGGCTCCCGAGGGGGTCTGGGCGGCGCCGGGCCGGGTCAACCTGATCGGCGAACACACCGACTACAACGACGGCTTCGCCCTGCCCATGGCGCTGCCGCAGACCGCCGTGCTGGCCGTGCGCCGGCGCGCCGACGGGTTGCTGCGGCTGCACAGCGCCCAGGGCGACGGGCGGATCACCGAGCTGCGGGTCGCGGACCTCGCCCCGGGCACGGTCTCCGGCTGGGCCCGCTACCCGGCCGGGGTGGTGTGGGCGCTGCGCGAGCGGGGCCTGCCGGCCGGGGGTGCGGACCTGCACCTGGACAGCACGGTGCCGACGGGGGCCGGGCTGTCCTCGTCGGCCGCGCTGGAGTGCGTGGTGGCCGTCGCGTACGAGGAGCTGTACGGGCTGGGGCTGGAGCGGCCGGAGCTGGCGCGGGTGGCCCAGTACGCGGAGAACGCCTTCGCCGGGGTGCCGTGCGGGGTGATGGACCAGATGGCCTCGGTGTGCTGCGCCGAGGGCGGTGCCCTGCACCTGGACAGCCGGAGCCTGGAGGTGCGGCAGGTGCCGTTCGACCTCGCCGGGCACGGGCTGCGGCTGCTGGTGCTCGACACGCGCGTCAAGCACGACCTGGCGGACGGGGCGTACGCGGCCCTGCGGGCCGGCTGCGAACGCGCGGCGCGGCTGCTGGGGCTGCCCGCGCTGCGCGACCTCGGGGAGGCGGAGCTGCCCGGCGCGCTGGGGCGGCTGCCGGCCGGGCTGGCGCCGCTGGTCCGGCACGTGGTCACGGAGAACGCGCGGGTGGGCCGGGCGGTGGAGCGGCTGGAGACCGGCGAACCCGAGGCGCTGGGACCTGTTTTGACGGAAGGTCACGCTTCGCTGAGGGACGACTACGGGGTCTCCTGCCCGGAGACGGACCTGGCGGTGGAGTCGGCCGTGGCGGCGGGCGCGCTGGGGGCCCGGATGACCGGGGGCGGCTTCGGCGGCTCGGTGATCGCCCTGGTCCGCGCCGAGGGCGCCACGGCCGTCGCCGCGGCCGTGACGGAGGCCTTCGCGAGGGCCGGTTTCGGGCCCCCGGCGGTGCTGGAGGCCGTGCCGTCGGCGGGGGCGCGCCGGATCGGCTGAGCCGGGGGGCCGGGCGGGGACTGTCGTTCTCTCGACCGGCCCGACGGCGGTTCGGCTGAGAGGGGGGCCCGGGCGGGGCCGGCCGTCCTCATTTCCCCCGGCCCGACGGCGGTTCGGCTGAGCCGAGGTCGGGCAGCCGGCCGGAGCTGGTCAACGGGTGGTCCGCCCGCGAGAATGCCGCCATGACCGAACCCGCTGCCGCCACCCCCGCCGTCCGTGTCGAGCGGGACGGGCCCGTCACCACGGTGGTGCTGTCGCGGCCCGCGGCCCGCAATGCCGTGGACGGGCCGACGGCCCGGCAACTGGCCGACGCCTTCCGGGCGTTCGAGGCGGACGGGGAGGCCTCCGTCGCGGTGCTGTGGGGCGAGGGCGGGACCTTCTGCGCGGGCGCCGACCTCAAGGCCGTCGGCACCGGGCGCGGCAATCGGGTGGAGCCGGAGGGGGACGGGCCGATGGGGCCGACCCGGCTGCGGCTGACCAAGCCGGTGATCGCGGCCGTCTCCGGCCATGCCGTGGCCGGAGGGCTGGAGCTGGCCCTGTGGTGCGATCTGCGGGTGGTCGAGGAGGACGCGGTCTTCGGGGTGTTCTGCCGCCGCTGGGGGGTGCCGCTCATCGACGGCGGTACGGTCCGGCTGCCGCGCCTGATCGGCGAGAGCCGGGCCATGGACCTGATCCTGACCGGCCGGCCGGTCCCGGCCGCCGAGGCCCACGCGATCGGGCTGGCCAACCGCCTCGTCCCGCGGGGGCGGGCCCGGGCGGCGGCGGAGGAGCTCGCGCGGGAGATCGCCGGATTCCCGCAGCTGTGCCTGCGCCACGACCGGCTCTCCGTCCGGGAGCAGCACGGGCTGCCCGAGCCCGAGGCCCTGGCCAACGAGCTGCGGCACGGGACGGTGCCCCTGGCGGCGGGCGAGACCCTCGCGGGCGCCGCCCGCTTCGCGTCGGGGGCCGGGCGGCACGGCTCCTTCACGGGCTGACCGGCCGCCGCGCCCCGACCCGGCCCCGCGCCCGCCCCGGAGCGGGCGCGGGCGATCGCACCTACGATGGGCAGGAGCCGGCGCGGGCGGGCCTCGTGCGCCGGTCGGCTCGAGCGCGCAGGGCGGAGGAGCATGGCACAGGCCGGCGATGCGGCGCGGACCGTCATCCTCACCGTGGACGACGATCCGGGGGTGTCCCGCGCCATCGCCCGTGACCTGCGGCTTCGCTACGGCGGCGCGTACCGGATCGTGCGGGCCGAGTCCGGGGAGTCGGCCCTGGAGGCGTTGCGCGAGCTGAAGCTGCGGGGCGACCTGGTCGCCGTGATCCTCGCCGACTACCGGATGCCGCAGATGAACGGCGTGGAGTTCCTGGAGCAGGCGCTCGGCGTGTACCCGGGGGCGCGGCGGGTGCTGCTGACCGCGTACGCCGACACGCACGCGGCCATCGACGCGATCAACGTCGTCGACCTCGACCACTACCTGCTCAAGCCCTGGGACCCGCCGGAGGAGAAGCTCTACCCCGTCCTGGACGATCTCCTCTCCGCCTGGCGCTCCAGCGACTACCGGCCGGTGCCGGCCACCAAGGTGGTCGGGCACCGCTGGTCGGCGCGCTCCTCCGAGGTGCGGGAGTTCCTGGCCCGCAACCAGGTGCCCTACCGGTGGTACGCCTCCGACGAGCCCGAGGGGCGGCGGCTGCTGGAGGCGGCCGGGGCCGACGGGCTGCGGCTGCCGCTGGTGGTCACCGCCGAGGGGACGGCGCTGGTCGAGCCGGAGGTGCCGGAGCTGGCCGCGCACGTGGGCCTCGCGACCACCCCGGCGGCCGCGTTCTACGACCTCGTCGTCATCGGCGGCGGCCCGGCCGGGCTGGGCTCGGCGGTGTACGGGGCGTCGGAGGGGCTGCGCACCGTACTGGTGGAACGGTCGGCGACCGGCGGGCAGGCCGGGCAGAGCTCCCGCATCGAGAACTACCTGGGCTTCCCGGACGGGGTCTCGGGCGCCCAGCTCACCGAGCGGGCCCGCCGCCAGGCCACCCGGTTCGGCGCGGAGATCCTCACGGCGCGCGAGGTGACGGGGCTGGAGGTGAACGGCCCGGCGCGCGTGGTGCGGTTCTCCGACGGCTCGTCGGTCGCCGCGCACAGCGTCATCCTGGCGACGGGGGTGTCGTACCGGCAGCTGGCGGCGCCGGGCTGCGAGGACCTGACCGGGCGCGGGGTGTTCTACGGCTCCTCCCTGACCGAGGCGGCCTCCTGCGAGGGGCAGGACGTGTACGTGGTCGGCGGGGCCAACTCGGCGGGGCAGGCGGCGGTGTACCTGGCGCGGGGCGCGAAGTCGGTGACCCTGCTGGTGCGCGGGGAGTCGCTGGCGGCGTCGATGTCGTACTACCTGATCCAGCAGATCGAGGAGGCGCCGAACATCGCGGTACGGCCGCGGACGGTCGTGGAGGCGGCGCGGGGCGAGGGCCACCTGGAGCGGCTGGTGCTGCGGGACGCCCTGACAGGGGCGACGGAACTCGTGGACGCGCAGTGGATGTTCGTGTTCATCGGCGCGGCCCCGCTGACCGACTGGTTGGACGGCACGGTGCTGCGCGACGAGCACGGGTTCATCCTGGCCGGGCCGGACCTGACGCCCGACGGGCGCCCGCCGGCCGAGTGGGAGCTGGACCGGCCGCCGTACCACCTGGAGACCAACATCCCCGGGGTGTTCGTGGCGGGCGACGCGCGGGCCCGGTCCGCGAAGCGGGTCGCGTCCGCGGTGGGAGAGGGAGCCATGGCCGTCATGCTGGTGCACCGGTACCTGGAGCAGTCGTGAGCGGGCGGGAGGTGTCCTGCGACCCGCGGGAGATCGCCTCGCTGTTCCTGTTCGAGAAGCTGTCGCCGGAGCAGCTGGGGAGGCTGTGCCGCGAGGGGCGGGTGGAGCGCTTCGAAGCCGGGCCGGTGTACACCGAGGGCGAGCCGGCCACCTGCTTCTACGTGATGCTCGAGGGCACCGTCGTGCTGTACCGGAGGGTCGGCGCGGACGACGTGGAGGTGAGCCGGACCTCGCAGCGGGGGGTGTACGCGGGGGCCATGCAGGCGTACCTGGGCGACCGGGTCCCGCAGAAGTACGTCAACTCGATGCGGGTGACGGAGCCGACGCGGTTCTTCGTTCTGTCGGCACAGTCGTTCGCGGACATCATGCAGGAGTGGTTCCCGATGGCGGCGCACCTGCTGGAGGGCCTGTTCTTCGGCGCGAAGGACACCCAGCGGGCCATCGGGCAGCGGGAACGCCTGCTGGCGCTGGGCTCGTTGTCGGCCGGACTGACGCACGAGCTCAACAACCCGGCCGCGGCGGCCGTCCGGGCCACCGCGGCGCTGCGCGAGCGGGTGGGGAAGATGCGGCACAAGCTGGCGGTCATCGCGCGGGGGCCGTACTCGCGCGAGGCCCTCGCCGAACTGATCGAGATCCAGGAGCGGACGGCGGAACGGGTCGCCAAGGCGCCGGTGCTGAGCCCGCTGGAGGCGGCCGACCGGGAGGACGAGCTCTCCGACTGGCTGGAGGACCACGGCATCCCGGAGGGCTGGCGGATCGCGCCGGCGTTCGTCCAGGCCGGACTGGACACGGACTGGCTGGAACAGGTCGCGGCGACGGTGGCCGAGGACATCCTGCCCGGGGCGGTCGGCTGGCTCAACTACACGGTGGAGACCGAGTTGTTGATGGACGAGATCGACGACTCCACCAGCCGGATCTCCCATCTGGTGGACGCGGCGAAGCAGTACGCCCAGCTGGACCGGGCCCCGCACCGCGACGCCGACGTGCACGAACTCCTCGACAGCACCCTGCTGATGCTCTCCGGCAAGATCGGGCCCGGGGTGCGGGTGGTCAAGGAGTACGACCGCGGTCTGCCCGCGGTGCCGGCCTACCCGGCGGAGCTGAACCAGGTGTGGACCAACCTGATCGACAACGCGGTGTCCGCCATCGGGAGCGGCGGCGGCGAGGGCACCCTGACGGTCCGCACGGCGCGGGAGGGCGACCGGCTGCTGGTGGAGTTCCGCGACACCGGTCCGGGGGTGCCCCCGGAGATCCGCGACCGCATCTTCGACCCCTTCTTCACCACGAAACCGGTCGGCGAGGGGACGGGACTCGGGTTGGACATCTCCTGGCGGATCGTGGTCGACAAGCACCACGGCAGCCTGGAGGTCGAGTCCGTCCCGGGAGACACCCGCTTCCGGGTCCTGCTGCCCCTCACCGCACCCGAAGGGGACACCGGCCCCGCCCCCACCCCCACGGAGGACCTCCCATGAACGAGATCGACGGCATCGACCCGGGCGTCCCGCCCAGCGGCACGGGCTGCGCGGACTGCGACGCGGTGGGCGGCTGGTGGTTCCACCTGCGGCGCTGCGCCCAGTGCGGCCACGTCGGCTGCTGCGACTCCTCCCCCGCCCAGCACGCCACCGCCCACTGGAAGTCCGCCGGGCACCCCCTGGTGCAGAGCTTCGAACCGGGCGAGGACTGGTTCTGGAACTACGCCACGGACAGCCTGTACGAGTCCGGCCCCGACCTCGCCCCACCGGCTGCCCACCCCGCCGGCCAACCGGCCCCCGGCCCGGCGGACCGCGTCCCGGCGGACTGGACGGAACACCTCCACCGCTAGCCGTGGGACGGTCTAGAGGGCGGAGGTGTTCAGCAGCCGGTTGGGGGTGCCCGGCGGGACGGCGGTGAGGACGTCCCGGTCGGCCTGCCCGATGAGCCAGCTGCGGACCTGGGCCGGGGTGGCGGCGGGGTGCGCCGAGAGGTAGAGGGCCACGGCGCCGGTCACGTGCGGGGTGGCCCAGGAGGTGGCGGCGGAGTCACTGGTGACGGTGCCACCGCCCGCGGCCGCCGAGGTGATCTTGTCCCCGGGGGCGTACAGGTCCACGCAGGAGCCGTGTCCGGAGCCGAAGCTCTCGGTGTCCTGCCAGTGGCGGTCCCCGGCGGTGGAGGCGGCCACCACGATGGCCCCGTGGGCGCCGGCCGGGGAGTGTCCGCAGGCGTCGTCGTTGAAGTTGCCCGCCGCGACGACGGCCGGGATCCCGGACTCGACGAGGTGCTGCACCGCCGCGTTCAGGGCCGGCGAGGCGGTCTGGAGGTTCAGTGACATGTTGACCACCGCCGGGCGGTGGGCGTGGGCGGTCACCCACTGGACGGCCTTGACGATGGAGTCCTCCGGCGCCTCCGGGGCCTTCTTGCCCGCACCGCCGCTGCTTCCGCCCTCCTCGCAGGCGATGGCCTGGACGCGGACGAGCTGGGCCTTGGGGGCCACCCCGTAGGTGCGGCCGCCGATGATGCCCGCCACGAACGTGCCGTGCCCGAGTCCGCTGCTGTCGGCGCAGTCCCCGGTGTCGGGGGCGCCGACGAAGTCGGCTCCGGCGGCGGCGTGGCCCGCGAACTCGGCGTGCCCCAGGTCCAGTCCGGTGTCGAGCACGTAGACGTGGACTCCGCTGCCGTCCGCGCCCGCCGCGTAGCGGCCGTCGAGGGGGCCGGTGCGCTGGTCGAGCCGGTCCAGGTTCCACGGGACGCCCGTGCGCGCGAAGGGGGCGGCGCCGGCGCGGCCCGAGGGCGCGGGGCTTCCCGGGGTGCCGCCCGAGGCGCCCGCGGGGCCGCCGGACGGGGGGCGGGCGGACGGGGAGGCCTGCGCGGCACCGGATCCGGCAGCGGACGGGAGGGGTCCGCCGGGGCCCGGGTCCCCGGACGGGTCGCAGGCCGTGAGGCCCAGGGCCAGCGCCAGCGCCACCGCGGCGGCCTGCACCACCGCGCCGGACGTGCGTCTCGTGTTCCGCCCCATCACCTGGTCCCCCGTCCCCTTCGGCAGCCTCGGCGGCTGCCCGTCGTCAAGGTCCCAGACGTCCCGGACGGGCCTGCGGTTGCGGCCGGAGCCGAGGTGCGGCCGCGACACCGGTCCGGCGGCCCGGGCGGGCGGGCGGGCGGCCGGACCGGGCCCCGGCTCACACGGCCGGTGTCACGGCCCGCTCCAGGACGGCCCCGGTGTCCACGCCGGTCGGCAGGGTCCCGTACGCCCCGCCGTGCTCCCCGCCCAGCCGGGACGCGCAGAAGGCGTCGGCGACCGCCGCCGGTGCGTGCCGCACGAGGAGCGAGGCCTGGAGGGCCAGGGCCATGGTCTCGGTCAGCTGCCGGGCCCGGTACTCGGCCTCGGCGGGGTCGGCGAGCTGCTTGTGCAGCCCGGCCACGGCGGCGTCCAGGTGCCGGTCGGCCCCGGCCGCCAGGCCCACCTCCGCGAAGAAGGCCTCGATGGTCTCGGGCCGGCGGGCCATCGCGCGCAGCGCGTCCAGGGCGGCGACGTTGCCCGAGCCCTCCCAGATGGACGACAGTGGGGCCTCGCGGTACAGCCGCGGCATGCCCGAGTCCTCCACGTAGCCGTTGCCGCCGAAGCATTCGAGGGCTTCGGCGGCGTGGGCGGGAGCGCGCTTGCACACCCAGTACTTGGTGACCGCCAGGCCCAGCCGGCGCAGCAGCTCCTCGTCCGCGTTCCCGCGCGCCACCCGGTCGCTCGCCCCGGCCAGGCGCATGGCGACGGCCGTCGCGGCCTCGGACTCCAGTGCCAGGTCGGCCAGGACGTTGCGCATCAGGGGCTGGTCGATCAGCGCCTTGCCGAACGCCCGCCGGTGGGTGGCGTGGTGGACGGCCCGGACCAGGCCGAGCCGCATGCCGGAGGCCCCGCCCAGGACGCAGTCGAGCCGGGTCATGTTGACCATCTCGATGATGGTCGCCACCCCCCGGCCCTCCTCCCCCACCAGCCAGCCGAACGCGTCGTCGTACTCGATCTCGGAGGAGGCGTTGGAGCGGTTGCCGAGCTTGTCCTTGAGGCGCTGGAGGTGCAGCCGGTTGCGGGTGCCGTCGGGCAGGACGCGGGGCAGCAGGAAGCAGGACAGTCCCCCGGGGGCCTGCGCCAGGGTCAGGAACACGTCCGACATGGGCGCCGAGGTGAACCACTTGTGGCCGGTCAGCCGGTACGTGCCGTCCCCGGCCGGGACGGCGGTGGTGGTGTTGGCGCGGACGTCCGAGCCGCCCTGCTTCTCGGTCATCGACATGCCGGCGATCAGTCCGCGCTTGGTGTCGGGCCGGCGCAGCCCGAAGTCGTAGGTGCGGGAGGCGAGCAGCGGCTCCAGCCACGCGGCGAGGGCGGGGGCGGCGCGCAGCGCCGGGACGGCGGCGTAGGTCATGGAGACCGGGCAGGTGTGGCCGGCCTCGACCTGGCTCCAGACGATGAACTTGGCGGCGCGGGCGACGTGCGCGCCCGGTTCCGGCTGAGTCCAGGGGGCGGCGTGCAGTCCGTGTGAGACGGCGGTGTCCATCAGCCGGTGCCAGTACGGGTGGAACTCGACCTCGTCGACGCGGTGCCCGTAGCGGTCGTGGGTGTGCAGGACCGGCTCGTTCTCGTTGGCCAGCCGGCCCCATTCGGCGGCCTGCTCGGATCCGGCGAGGACGCCGAGGCGGTGGAGTTCGGGCGCGGCCCAGCCGGCGCCCTCGCGGACGAGGGCCTCCAGCAGGGCCGGGTCGGCCGCGGCGTCGTAACCGTGGTGCGGCGGGACCTGGTTGGTGACCTCATGCGTCGGCGGCATCGTGTCCTCCAAGGGCGCGCAGGGTGAAGGTGATCAGGGCGGGGATGACCTCGCCGGGGGCCGCGTCGCCGTCGGCGAGGGGGCCGACGAGCGCCTCGGCGATGGCGCCGACCAGTGCGGCGGCGGTCAGCTCGGGCGGTTGCGGCGGCAGTTCACCGGTGGCGGTGCCCGCGGCGATCTGCCGGGCGAAGACGTCGCGGAACGCCCGCCGGAAGACGAGGCGTTCGGTGTCGACGGCCGGGTCGGCCGGCTCCGCGAGCAGGGCGAAGGCCCGCCGGGGGGCCTGCAGCGCCCGCGAGGCGAAGGTCTCGACGGCCCAGGCCACCCGCTCGGCGGCGGTCCCGGGACGTTCCGCGGCGGCGGTGACCGCCGCCACCTCCCGGGCCACCAGGGTGCGGAAGAGGGCGGCGGCGAGCTCGGACTTGCCGGAGAACACCTGGTAGACGCTTCCGGTGGAGATGCCGGCCTCGGCCGCGATGGCGGCGACGGAGCAGCCGGCGTACCCCTGCCTGGACAGCAGACGGACGGCGGCGTCCAGCACCCGGTCGCGACGGGCGTCGAGCCGGGCCTGCACGGCGGGTGGGCGGCGGTAGGGCATGGGAAGGATTGAACCAGTGATTCACTGCTTCACACCACCCCGGGCCGGTCAGGCGCAGGTGACCGTCACCTGGCCGGTGCCGCCGTTGCCGGTGAACCCGATGGTGAACCGGCCGTTCGGGGGCTGCTGTTCGGTCCGGCCGCCGAGCGTGACGACCTGCGAGGCGTCGGCGGCGAGGGACCCGCCGGAGGGGCTGGCGGTGACCCCGGAGGGGAGCTGCCCGAGCGACCAGGTCAGTTTCCCGCCGCCGCTGTTGCGGACGAGCAGGGTGGCGGGCCATTCGCCGTTCGCGCAGAACTCCCTGACGCCGGTGGGGCGCAGCGCCAGCACCGGTTCGGCCGCCGGAGGGGGCGCACTCGACTGCTTCGGCGGCGCCGGCGGTGTCGAACGGCCCGGCGAGGGGCTGCCGTCGCTGCGGGCGGGCGGGCCGGAGGCGGCCCGGGTCGGCGGGGCCGGGGCCTGCGCGGCCGGGGCGCTCGGGCTGGTGGCGGGTGCCGGGGCGGCCGCGCCGGAGGAGGCGGAAGGGGCGCCGCCGGACGCGTCGGCCGGGCCTGCGGCGGTGGGCGTGGCGGCTGACTGGGGCTGGAGGGTGGCCGGGTCGTGGCCCAGTTGGCGGCCCGCGAAGAACCCGCCGAGGGCCAGCACCATGACGCCGCCGATGACCAGCATCATGGTCTTCGTCTTTTTCTTGGCCCGCTTCCGACGCGCCTTCGAGTCCGGGTGCCCGGTCCGCCCGCCCTGCACGATGATGCCCCCGCGGACCGAGCGGGGGTCGTCCTGCTTGGGGCCGATCGCCCGCGGGTCGTCCTGCTTCGGACCGATCGCCCGCGGGTCCGACGCCGTGCGGCCGCCCTGGACGATGATGCCCTGGTCGCCGGGGGTCGGGTCGGTGAAGCCTCCACCGGTGTGCGGGGTGGTCCCGTGCGACGGGACCGACGCGTCGTTCTCCGGACGGGGCACGTCCGGTCCACCTCTGCCGTCGCTCATGGCGATGTCCCCCCTGGGGTCGGCCTGCTCCTTGCCAGACAGTTTTCGGCCAGGGAGCCGCGGGGTCCATCCCCGCGACGTGACGGCGACGTCCCGATCCCGTACCGGAACGCACCGTCACGGCGGCGTGGGCGCGGACCGGTTCACTCGCGGGGCGACAGTTCGGCCATGGCGCTCCAGCCCTGGCCGGGGACCTCCACGTGGATGATCTCCGGGGTGGTGGCGATGGCCCCGGCGAGCGTCTCCATCCCGGCCTTGAAGTGCTCCGACGCCACGTGCGCGGCGCCGGCCTCGGCGTCGGTGAACGCCTCCAGCAGGGTGTACTTGTTCGGGTCGTCCACGCTGCGGGACCAGTCGTAGAAGAGGTTGCCCGGCTCGGACCGGGTGGCGCGGGTGAAGTCGTCGACGAGGGTGAGCCAGTTGTCGCTGTGCTCGGGGCGGACGTCGAACCTGACGGCGATGAAGATCATGCGGTCAGCCTGGCACGCCGGACGGGCCCCGCGCACGTCCGCCGCCCGCCATTCCGGCAGGGCCGGAATCCGGGCCGGGCGGCGGTGCGCGGGACCCTCAGCGGATCCGGCCCGCCGCCGCCTCCGCGAGGGCGGCGCGGATGCCTTCCGGGCGGCGGCGGAACTCCTGCGTGGGGACCGACACCGACAGCGCGTGCACGGTGTCCCGTTCCTCCCCGGCCGGCGGCAGGGCGACCGCCAGGCAGGTCCACGCCGGGTCCGCCTCGCCCACCGACACCGCGAAGCCCGCCGCGCGGACCCGCAGCAGCTCCGCCTCCATGGCGTCGGCGCTCGTGATGGTCGCCGCGGTCAGCCGGGCCATCCCGTGTTCGTCGAGGTAGCGCCGGCGCGCCCGCGGGGTCAGCCGGGACAGCAGGGCCTTGCCGTGGGCGGTGGCGTGGGCGCGGGTCTCCCGGCCGGGCGCGAACGGGTTCGCGGTGTCCGTGACGGGGGCGGTGGTGTCCACGACGGTGATCACCCCGCCCCGGTAGGCCGTGTGGTAGGACTCGCCGCCGGTCGCCCGCCGCAGCCGGGCGAGCAGGTCGGGCATGCCCGGGGCCGGGGCCAGCTGGTGCAGGAAGCTGCGGTGGAGCCGGGGCAGCTCGGGCCCGAGCGCGTAGCCGCGGGCCGTGCGCACCAGGTAGCCGCGCTCGGTGAGCGGGCCCAGGAGGTGGTAGGCGGTGGACAGGGAGCAGCCGGCGAGGCGGGCCAGCGCCTTGGCGCTGACCGGGCCGGGCGCCGCGGCCACCGCGTCGACGAGGGCCAGCGCGCGGTCGAGGGACTGCGGACCGTTGTGCGGCATGGTGCTGGTGGTTCCCCGGGGATGGGCGGCAGGACGGCTTCCAGCCTACGCGGCGGCGCGCGGGGCACCGTCGACAGGACGTCACCGTGCGGTCACACTGGGCACGGAGGTGTCCCCATGACCCGAGCCGACCGGCCCGACGACATGCGCGCGACCGTGCGGGAGACGTACGGTCCCGCGGACCTCAGCGCGGTCCCCGTGTTCGCCGGTGGTTTCATCAACTTCGGCCACTGGCGGCCCGAGGACCTCGACGGCGTGCCGTCGGTGGACGACCGGATCCGCAGCCAGCAGGACCTGTACCGGCGGGTGCTCGACACGGCGGGCCCGCTCGGCGGCGGGGAGCTGCTGGAGGTCGGCTGCGGGCTGGGCGTGGGCTGCGCCCTGGCCGTCGGGGAGTACGGTCCGGCCCGGGTCACCGGGATGGACATCCACCCCCAGCAGCTGGAACGGGCCCGGCGGGCCAACGCCGGGCTGCTGGCCGGGCCGGGGCCCGAGCGGCTGCGGCTGGTGCGCGGGGCCGCCGAGGAGATGCCGTTCGGGGACGGGGAGTTCGACTGCGTCTACAGCGTCGAGGCCGCCCAGCACTTCGACGACCTGGAGCGGTTCGCGGCCGAGACCGCCCGGGTGCTGCGGCCCGGCGGACGGGTGGCCGTGACCAGCTTCTTCGCCCCGGACCCCGGGGCGGCGCCCCGGCTGGCGGAGCTGCTCGACACCTTCGCGGACGGGCTGGACATCGCCCGTCCGCCCGGCGAACTGACCGGCGCCCTGGCCCGGTCGGGGCTGACCGGGGTCCGCTGCGAGTCCATCGGCCCCTCGGTCTGGCCCGGCTGGGACCACTGGCTGTCCACGCAGTGGAAGCCGGGGACCTGGCCGAGGAACTTCCGGCTCGCGTGGGAGCGGGGTCTCCTCGACTACTACGTGATCACGGCCGTCCGTCCGTGACCGGCGCCGCCGGCGGCGTCAGCCGCGCCGCCGGCGGCGGGAGGCCAGCACGACGACGGCGATGACGGCGGCCACGATCAGCAGGACGACCAGCACGCCCACGACCAGCGCGGCGGTGCCCAGCTTGCCGAGGAAGCCCTTCTTCTTTTTCTTGGACTTGTTCTTCTTGCTGTCCTTCGACACTCCCTCCGCCTGCGTATGGGCGGAGGCGTTCACACTCGTCCCGCGGACGGATCCGGCCAGGACATCGGCCGGGGCGCCGGCCGCCACCGCCGTGCCGGCCGCGCCGGTCCGGTGGGCCACGGGCGCCCCTGCCGCGCTCGCCGGCAGCGGGGCCAGCAGCAGCCCCGCCAGCAGCGCCACCGGTACCGCCCTGGCGATCACACTCTTCCTCACACCGTTCTCCCTGTCTTCGACACCCGGTACGGGCCCCCTCCATGCCAGGTGTCTCGTACCCCTGGGCGCGGCGCGTACGCACGATCCGGCCATCCTCGGGCGCCGGGCCGCCGGAGGCAACCGCCGCGGCCCCTACGGCTCCGCGGGGAGGTGGACGTCCAGGACGCAGATGTCGTCGCGGTGGGGGGTGCGGCCCGCGGCCAGGGTGCGGGCGAGGGTGTCGGCCCGGCCCTCCCGGACGAGCCGGGCCGCGCTCGCGGCGAGCGCGGCCAGTCCTTCCTCGATGTCCACGCCGGGGTCCTCGACGAGGCCGTCGGTGTAGAAGAGCAGGTGGTCCCCGGGCAGCAGGGCGATGTCCTCCTGCCCGTAGGCCACCTCGGCGGCGGCGCCGAGCAGGTTCCCCTCCGGCTGGGGGAGGAACCGCGCCCGGCCGTCGCGGACCAGGAGGGGCGGCAGGTGTCCGGCCCGTACCCAGCCGAGCCGGTGGCCTTCGGGCCGGTAGCGGGCCATCACCATGGTCGCGGTGGCGGCCCCGGACGGTTCCGCGGCCGTGTGGAGCAGCAGGGCGTTGAGCCGGCCCAGGACGTCGGGGAGGGCCGAGCCGGTGATGGCCATCCCCTTGGCGGTGAAGCGGAGTTGGGCCATGGTGCCGACGGCGCCCAGGCCGTGCCCGGCGACGTCCCCGACGACGAAGAGG
The DNA here is from genome assembly GCF_042893675.1 of Streptomyces sp. NPDC001594. Taxonomy (NCBI): domain Bacteria; kingdom Bacillati; phylum Actinomycetota; class Actinomycetes; order Kitasatosporales; family Streptomycetaceae; genus Streptomyces; species Streptomyces sp. NPDC001594. Next base: position 669,778 of record NZ_JBIAVB010000001.1, read on the forward strand.
GCGCAGCCGTCGGGCAGGGGGATGGCGCTGTACCAGTCGCCGCCGACGTTCACCCCGGCGTCGGCGGGCAGGTAGGCGACGTCGACGCGCAGCCCGGCGAGTTCCAGGGACTGCTCGGGGATGGGCAGCAGGGTTTCCTGGAGCCTGGCGGCGAGGGAGCGTTCGGCTCTGAGCATGCCCCGCTGGACGAGGTTCGCGCGTTCGCTCTCGCGCAGGGCGATCTCGGTGTCGCGCTGGGTGGTGACGTCCTGGACGAAGCCGTGCACCTCGACCGGGGTGCCGTCCGTGTCGTTGCCGGCCTCGGCGACGATCCTCAGGTGCCGTACCCCGTCGGGGGTGGTGATGCGGAAGGCCTGGTCCATGCCCGCGCCGCCCTCCAGCAGTTCCTGGACGGCGCGGCCGAGACCCGGCAGGTCGTCCGGCACCACGTGGGAGGGGAGTTCCTCCAGGGTCATGGGTCCCAGGGCGGGGTCGCGCCGGAAGACCGTGTAGACCTGGTCGGACCAGATGACGGTGTCCGTGATGAGGTTCCAGCTGGCCCAGCCGAGGTTGCCCAGGCGCTGGAGGTCGGCCAGTCTGCGGGTTTCCAGGTCGCTGGTGTCACGGCGGATCCAGGAGACCACCAGCCGGTCCCCCAGGCGGGAGGCGCGCACGGAGTAGACGGAGTGCCGGGGGACGCCCGCGGCGACCTCCTCGTAGGTGAAGGGGAGCCCCTCGTAGACCGTCCCCGTGGCCAGGGCGTCCAGGTAGCCGTCCCACAGGGGGGTCCCGGCCACGGTGGGGTACGTCTCCAGGACGCTGCGGCCGATCAGTTCCTTGCCCTTGCGGCCCGCGACGTCGACGGACTCCGCCGCCGCCGCGTCGATCCGGAAGTCCTCCACCGAGCCGTCGGCCGCGCGGACGGGGGTGAGGAGCACGGCCGGCCCGGACAGCACGTCGAGGACCTGCTGGACCGTCGCGACGTCCTCCTCCACCGGGAGGGCGCCCCGTGCGGCCGGGGCTGTGCCGAGGGCTCCGCCGCACAGCCGGACCACCCGGAGCAGCAGGTTGCGTGTCCGGCGGTCGAAGGGTCCGGGTTCGGTGCGGAAGAAGCCGACGGCGGTGGTGGCGGGGGCTCCCGGCGCCGGGATCCAGGCGCGCGAGGGCCAGCGTTCGGGCCGGTCTCCGATGCGCAGGTAGCCGTCGGCGGCCGGGTCCTGGCTCTCCAGCCACACGGGCCGCTCGTGGGTCAGGGCCTCCAGCGCGGCCACGCCGCCGAGCGGCGGGATGTGGCGCCACTGCTGGACGGTGACCCCGTCGATGCCGGCGTGCCCGGTCAGCTCCAGGCTTCCGGCCGGGTCCCGGGTGTAGATCATGACGGCGTCCACCCGGGCGGCGTCGCCCAGGGCCGTCCGCAGCAGCCGCGCGACCTCGGCGGGGCCGCTGGTGGTCGCCAGGGCCCTGGCCAGCCGGCCCGGCAGTGCGCTCCGTCCCGCGTCGGATGTCCCGCCGGTGCGGAAGACCGCCCCCGCCGGTGCTTCCCGGGACTCGGCCGTGCCCCGGAAGAGCGGCCGGCCGGCGCTGCCGAGGGTGCGCCGGCACTCCTCGGCCAGGGTGCGGCGGTGTTCCTCGGCCCGGCGCCGGAGGAGTTCGTACGCCTCGTGCGCGGGCAGGCCCTCCTGTGCCATGACCACGCCCTTGGCCCGTTCCAGGACCGCCGCGAGCGCGGCTCCCGCCTCCAGGTCCTCGACCTCGGCGCGCAGCCGGGCCACGACCTTGGCCAGGGCCAGCGTCTCCGGTGCGGTGCCCTCTCCCCGGGGCATGACCTCGTCCTCCATACGTCGAGGATGCCACTCCGGGGACGTCCGGGCGGGTGCCGCCACGGAAGAGGGCCTTCGAACCGGCCGGAAACCGACTGCCGTGGGGGTCAGAGCGCGCGGCGGTAGCGGAGTTCGGTGAGGACGGTCCCGTCGTCGTAGGGGTCGTCGCGGGTCCGGCCGTCGGGCCGGTAGCCGGCCCGTTCGTAGAAGCGCAGGGCCCGTTCGTTCCCGTCGAGGACCCACAGGGCCGACGCCGTGCACCCCTCGTCGCGCATCCGGGCGTGGGCCTCGTGCAGCAGGGCCCGGCCGATGCCGGTGCCGATCAGGTCGGGGTCGGCGTACAGGGCGTGGACCTCGCCGGTCCCCGCCGGCTCCCCGGCGCCGGGGCGGCCGTGGCAGAGCCAGCCCACCGGGCCGCGGTCGCCGACCGCCACGAGGTCCCGCGAGGTCCGGCCGGGCCGGGAGAACCACGCGCGCCGCCGGGCGGCGTCGTCCTCGACCGTCATCGCGTCGAGGTGGGACCGGGGGACGAGGCCGGCGTAGGCCGCCTGCCACCCCCGGACCCGGATCGCCGAGACGGCCTCGATGTCGGCCGCGTCCATGTCCCGTACACGTATCATCGCGCCACCCTAGGCCGTCAGGCGCGCATCAGCCGGCGGCCGGGGCCTGGGCGGTGCGGGCCGCCGGACGCCGCCGGGGGGTGCCGAGCCGTTCACGGCCGAAGACGATCTCGGCCATCCGCCGCTCCGGGCCGCGGCGGCGCAGGAAGAGGTGGCCGATGAAGGCGGCCGGGCCGAAGAACACCTGGGCGGGCATCACGGCCGGGACGTGGCCGGTGACCGTGCCGACGACCTGGACGGCGGCCACGGGTGCCACGACGCCGAAGAGCAGCACCAGCACGAGCCCGGTGCGCAGTCCGGCCTTGCCGTACGCCTTGAGGGCGGTGGTGGTGAAGAGGGCGTACGCGAGCAGGTCGCCCATGCCGACCACCGCGCCGAGGTCGTCGCCGATCCGCAGCCCGGCCGCGGGGGCGAACGGGTAGCCCTGGACGGCCTCGGACAGTTCCTCGGTCAGGGGGACGACCCAGGCGAAGAACGCGTCGTAGAGGGTGAGGGCGAGCAGGAACCACGCGACGTTCCTCAGCCGCATGCCGCCCTGCACGTTGAGGTTGGTGGCGGAGACGACGACCAGGCCGACCACGCAGCTGTTGGCGATCCAGTACGGCGCGGAGGTGTCGCCGAAGGCGAGGTGTGCGCCGAGCACGGCGGCGATCAGCGCGGCGATCAGCGCCCAGCGCAGCCGGCCGTTGCCGATGACGGGCTGGTAGCCGACGGACAGCCCGCCGGCGAAGACGAGGGCGAGCACGACCGGCAGGACGGCGCCGGGCAGCGCGAGGTAGACGTACGGCAGGGCCAGGACGAAGCCCATCATCACGAAGATGTCGCGGCCGTCGAAGACGCCGACCGGCGGCCTCGACGCGCGTACGGTACGGAAGTAGTGGACCGCTCCGGCGCACACCGCGAGCGCCAGGGCGCTGGTGGCCGCGAGCTGGAAGAAGACCGTCATGCGGGGCTCCGGGTGAAAGTGTGCTCCAACAGGTCGCAGCGGAGGGGGAAGCGGCGTGCGGCTTCCTCGTCGTCGAGCGGCAGGACCGTGACGTCCGCCTCGATGTCCTGGGCCCGGAGCCGCTCGGTCACTTCGGCGGCGGTGACCTCCTTGGCGGCGACCTCCACATGGAGTCGGCCGTCGGCCCCGACGGCTGCCCGGTGGCGCAGCGGGAACGGCAGCCCGGGGGTGCCGTCCAGCGCCTCCACGATCTCGCGCGGGGTCACGACGGCGTCGCTGGTGCGGTGCAGCTGGCCCGCCTTGCCGAGGATGTGGGAGACCGCGGGCACCATCGCCAGTTCGCATTCCGGTTCCTCCTCCAGGGTGCGGACCACGTCTCCGGTGTTGTACCGCAGGACGGGCATGCACTCCCGGTACGGGTAGTACGGCGTGACCGTCAGCTCGCCGAGCCGGCCGGGTGCGGCGGGCTCGCCCGTCTCCAGGTCGAGCACCTCCGTGTAGCCCGTGTTGGGATCGATGTGCAGATGGCGCCGGCTACAGGTGCGGCCGCCGACGGGCAGCAGCTCGGTCATGCCGAAGGCGTCGCCGACGACCTCGGCCCCGAACGTCTCGCGCAGGGCGTCCGTCAGGTTCCGCGACAGCATCTCCCCGCCGCCGTAGATCGCCCGCAGCCCGAAGTCGTCGGGGCCGTAGCCGCTTCGGCGTGCGGCGGTCACCATCTGGCCCAGGTAGCTGGGCGCGCCGGTGAGTACGGTGGGCCGGGCGCCGTTCCGGCCGAGCAGGTGCTCGATGGACTCGTCCGGCGGGATCTGCCCCACGACGTGGCACGACGCGTTGGCGAGGCGGCACACGGCGACGTCCTCCTGTACGGCGGCCGTCGCCCGGGAGCTGAGGTTGATCTGCATCCGGTCGCCGGGGCCGAGTTCGCCGCGCAGGACGAGGGACAGCGCGATCAGCGCGGGCCAGAGTTCCATCTCGTAGCGGGAGAGCCAGATCTGGACGGGACGGCCGGTGGTGCCGGTCGTCTGCGTCGCCAGGTAGGGAGCGCTGCACAGGAAGTCGGCGGGGCGTTCGATCAGGTCGGCCTTGCGCGTGACCGGGATGCGGGTGAGCGTCTCGGTGGTCAGCCCCGTGAGGTCCACTCCGGCGAGCCGCTCGCGGTAGAAGGGCGAGCGCCTGGCGAGTTTGCGCACGGTCCGCTGGAGCGCGCGGTTCTGCAGCTCCCGGCGCTCGTCCGGGTCGGTGAACGGCCCGTCGGCCAGTTCGTCGACGTCGTCGCCCAGCGAGCCGAACTCCTCGAGCGTGGCGAGGGCGTCGGCGATCAGCCGCTCCACGGTCCGTACGCTCAGCCGGCGGCCCAACACCATGGACAGCGCCACCCGTACCTGCCGGACACCGGTCTCCAGCACTCATGCCTCCCTTGGGCGTAGCGACGGGGTGGGGGCGGAAGCCGCCCCCACCCCTCGTTTCGGCTCTACGTCAGCTGGCCGAGCAGTACGAGAAGAAGACCGACGTCATGGCACCCATGACGTACTTGAACTGCTTGGCGCTCGTCTTGATGGCGCTCATATGTGCCTCCCCTGTGTGCTGTGAGTGGACGAACACCTGGCCTCCGCCGGAGGTTCGGTGGTGCGCCCCTTGACGGACAACACACTGGCGCGATCGCGGCGAGCGGGCAATGATCGGGTCCATTCAACGGACCGGCGACTGAGGGGAATCCATACGCGCACCCCAACTGACCTGGTCCGAACGGGGAATTGTGGGGGTCGTCCGATCGACGGCCCCCTGCTGGAGAGGGGGACCCTCATGGCCAGATCCGGCGCTGAGGGCCGCGGCGTGCTGGAAGGCGCGTTCGCTCTGATGGAAGTGCTCGCGCACGACGAGGAGGTCGGGCTGACCCGGCTGGCGAGCGACGCCGCGCTGCCGAAGGCCACCGCCCACCGGCTGCTCGGGCAGCTGGTCGCACTGGGCGCGGTGCAGAGTCACGAAGGGCGTTACCGGCTGGGTCCGCGGACGTTCCGGCTGGGGCAGGCCTGGCATCCGGCGCGGGCGTTGCGGGCCGCGTCGGCGCAGCCGCTGCGGGAGCTCGCGGCGGTGGCCGGCGGCGTGAGCCTGAGCCTGTCGGTGCCCGAAGCGGGGCACATCATCGTCGTCGGGGGCATGCGGGGCGAGGTGGACGAGGTCTTCCCGCTGCGTTCGGGGGTCGTCCTGCCGCCCGGCAGCGCGGCGGAGCTGGTCCTGGCGGCGTCCGCGCCGGTGCCGCGGCGGCCGGCGGGGTGGACGGCGGCCGCGTGGGCGCGCGAGGTGGCCGGGATCCGGGAGCGGGGGCTCGCGTTCGACCACGAGAGTTGCGTGGAGTCGTTGTCGTGCGTGGCGGCTCCGGTGCGCGCCGCCTCGGGTCAGGTGGTGGCCGCGGTGGCGGTGACCGCCCTGGACGGGAAGCTGATCCCCCCGCTGGGCGATGCCGTGGGCCGCGCGGCATCGATGATCAGCGCCAGGCTGGCCCGGCTTCCGGAACCGGGGGCGCGAGCGCGCCGGAGCGGGCCGGACCTGGACCGGGGGGCTACGGAACTGGGGCTTCCGGCGGAGCGGGTCCGCTGAGCCGGCGACCGGCGTGAGCTTCCGCTTCCCCCGCCCGGGGCATGGCCGCGGGCGGGGGAAGCGGCGTGCCGGGCTCGGGCCGGGACTTCGGCGGGACCGGTCCCGACCGCGATGGAATCAATGCGTCCGCAACCCTTGACGGGCCTTCAGGGCCCTCACATACTGGCGGCCAAATCGATTTGGCCGAAGGCTTCGACTCCTCCCGGGAGCCGAGCCTCGGCCGAAGCCGGAGCGAGCCGAACGGAGCTCGAACGTGTCCAGTGCCCGCACACTCCCCCACCCCGTGGACCAGTCCCGCCCACTGGGCCGGATCCTCCTCTTCGGTGTCCAGCACGTCCTCGTCATGGCGGCGACCCCCGTCTCGGCGATCTTCCTGATGAGCGCGACCCTGCACCTGGGCCCCCGGCTCACGGTGAACCTGCTCTCGGCGGCCTTCGTGCTGTCCGGGATCGGCTCCCTGATCCAGTCGCTGGGGCCGTGGAAGTTCGGCCCCCGGCTGCCCTTCGTCATGCTGCCCGGCGGGGCCCCGCTGATCCTCTTCCTGGCCATCGCCGACGAACACGGCGTGCGCACCGCCACCGGGGCGGTGATCATCAGCGCGGTCTTCACCTTCCTCGTCCTGCCGGTCTTCTCCCGGCTGCTGAAGTACTTCCCCGCCCTGGTCATCGGCACGATGATCGTCATCGTCGGGGTGAACCTGGTGAAGGTGGGCGCCCTGCTCGTCACGGGGCGCCCGGGCCAGCCGGGCTTCGCCGACCCCGTGAACCTGGCCCTCGGCCTGGCCACGATCGGCTTCACCGTGGCCCTGTACTGGCTGTTCAGCGGGGTGCTGCGGCAACTCGCCGTGATGCTGGGCCTGATCGCCGGCAGCGGGCTGGCGTTCGCGCTCGGACGGATCGACTTCGGCGGGGTCACGGAGGGCGGAATCCTGAGCGCCCCGCAGGTGATGCCGTTCGGCACGCCCGAGTTCCACCTGGTCGCCGCGCTGCCGCTGATGCTGTACGCCCTGGCGTCCATGGCCGAGGCCACCGGACAGACCGCGATCAACGCGGAGACCGTCGGCAAGGAGATCGACCCGCGCACCGCCGTACCGCGGACCGTGCGCGGCGACGCCCTGGTGTCCGTCCTGGCCGGCTTCCTCGGGCTGCCGCTGATGGTGACCAGCGGCGAGAACATCGGCATCGTCCGGGTCACCGGGGTGCGCAGCCGCTTCGTCACCGCGGCCGCCGGCCTGGTCCTCATCGCCGTCGGCTTCCTCTCGCCCGTCATCCGCGCCATCAGCGTCATCCCGTCCGCCGTCGTCGGAGGCACGGCCATGGTGGTCTTCGCCGTCATCACCGTGCTCGGCGTGCAGATGCTCGGGAAGGCCCAACTGGACCGGCACTCGCACGCGTTCGTCTGCGCCGTCGCCATCGCCCTGGGCCTGCTGCCGATCCTGGTCCCCGGCGTCTACGCGGGCCTGCCCTCCGGCGCCCGCATCCTCCTCGAAAGCGGCGTGGCCGTCGGCGCGTTCACCGCCGCGGTGCTCAACGTCCTGTTCCACCACGTGCGGCCGCGGCTCTCCCGCGGCGCCGCCGCCCCGGTCCTGTCCCCCGCCGACGCGGGCGCCCCCGCTCCCCTGCCCCATGTGTGACCCGTACGCGAAGGACGAGATGAGCACCCTCCCCATGAGCACCCTCCCGATGAGACACCGCACCACCACCGGCCCCCTCCCCGACCTCCGCCACCCGGCCGACGGCCCCCGGCTCCTGGTCCCGGACCTCGTGATGACCCCGGACGGGCTGCGCGAGGGGTACGCGGCCGTCGTCGACGGCGCCGCCTTCCGGGCCGTCGGACCGGCCGCGGTGCTGGAGCGCGAGCACCCCCTGCTGCCCCCGGTCCGGCTGCCCGGGCACCTCCTGATGCCGGGGTTCGTCGACGCGCACCACCACCTGACGCAGAGCTTCGGCTCGGCCCTGGCCTTCGGTGAGCCCTCCGAGATCTTCCGCCGCGTCTGGGTCCCCCTGGAGGGCGCCCTGGACGAGGAATCCGCCTACGCCGCCGCCAAGCTGTCGGCCCTCGAAGCACTGCGCGGCGGGTTCACCACCGTCGCCGAGGCCGGCACCCGGGCCCCGGTGGACGCCGGTGCCGTGGCCGCGGCCACGGAGGACGCGGGGATCCGCTGTGTCCTCGGGCTCGTCTGCAACGACGTCCCCGACCCCGCGGGGGCCGGCGGGACGGACGAAGCCGCCGCCGTCCTGGCCGCCGCGGAGAAGCACCTCGCCCGGTACCAGGGCGCCGAGCTGGTCCACCCGTCGCTGGCGCTCTCCGTCCCGGAGGCGGCCACGGCGCGGACCCTGCGGGACACCGCCCGGCTCGCCGCCGAAGCGGGCACCGTGGTCCAGATCCACGTCAACGAGCACCTGGCCGCCGTGGAACGCTCCCTGGTCCGGCACGGCCTGCGCCCCCTGGAGTACCTGCGGGAAGTCGGCGCGCTGGGCCCGCAGTTGCTGGCGGCCCACGCCACCCTCGTCACCCCCGCCGAGCTCACCCTGCTCGCCGACGCCGGCGCCGCGGTGAGCTACAACCCGGTCGCCAGCGCCTGGAAGGGCAACGCGGTGGCCCCGGCCGCCACCATGGCCGAACGCGGGATCCGCCTCGGTCTGGGCACGGACGGCACCCGCGGCGACGCCTTCCGGCTCGCGGACGCCGCCGAGTTCGCCCAGCGCCTCGCCTACGGCCTGGCCACCGGGGACTCCTCCTGCGGCGCGGGCTGGTCCTGGCTGGAGCGCGGGGGCCCGGGCGGCGCCGACGCCGTCGGCCTCGCCGCGTCCACCGGCCGGATCGCCGCCGGGGCCGCCGCCGACTTCCTGCTGGTCGACGTCGGCGGCCCGGAGCTGCGGACCTCCCGGGACCTGCCCTGGGAGCTGGTCCGGCGCGGGAACCGCGACCAGATCACCGCCGTGTTCGTCGCCGGCCGGCTGCGGATGTGGCGGGGCCGGGCCGTGGGCTGGGACGACCTCGCGTTCCTCGACCGGGCGGCCGAGCTGGCCGACGCGGTGGTCGCCCGCGCCGGGGTGACCCGGGCGCACCCGACCTCCACGGCCGCGCGGGCCGCGAGCGCACTCCGGTGAGCGCCGCCACGGTACTGGTCCTCGCCCTGGTCGTGGCCGTCGCCGCGTTCGTCCAGGGGACCAGCGGCCTGGGGTTCGCGCTGGTCGTCGCCCCGGTGGCCGGCCTGCTCGACCCCTCGCTGCTGCCGGTGTTCGTCCTCGCGTCGATGATCCCGCTGAACCTCTACGTGGTCTGGCGCGAACGGCACGCGCTGGACCTGCGGGGCGCGGGCTGGATCTCGGCGGCGCGGCTCGCCGCGACCCCCGGCGGACTCCTGCTGCTGTGGGCCGTGCCCGGGCAGCGGCTGGGTCTCGTCGTCGGCGTGGCGACCGTCCTGGCGGCCGCCGTCAGCCTGGCGGCGCCGGCCTTCGTACCGGGCCGGGCCGCCTACCTGGGCGCGGGTGTGGTCACCGGGCTCACCGAGACGGCGACCGGGGTGGGCGGTCCGCCGCTGGCCCTGGTCTACCAGCACCGTCCGCCCGCGGAGCTGCGCTCCACGGTGGCCCTGTGCTTCCTGGTCGGCGAGGTGGTCTCCCTCGTGCTGCTCCTGGCGACCGGCCAGGGCACGCCCGGGCAACTGGGCTGGGCCGCGGCCCTGTTGCCCGCGCTGGCCCTGGGGGCGTGGCTGAGCCGGCTGGCGCACCACCGGATCGACGCGGCACGGATGCGCCCGCTGGTCCTGGGCTTCGCGCTCGTCTCCGGGGCGGTGCTCATCCTGGCTCCGTGACCCGCAGCGAGGAGGCGCGGGCGATCAGCCGGGGCTCGGGCGCCGCCGCCGGGGCCCCGGTGGCGGCGCCCCCGCGCAGCCGGGACAGGAGCAGTTCCACGGCGTCGGCGGCGGCCCGGTCCAGGTGCAGGTCGACGGCCGTGAGCGGGGGTTCGCAGGTGCGGGCCCGCGGGCCGTCGTACCGGGTGGCGACCAGCACGTCCTCGGGGACGCGCCGGCCGCTGTCGCGTACGGCCCGGACGGCGCCGACCGCGAAGACGTCCACGAGGGCGCACACGGCGTCGGTGTCCGGGTGCGCGGCCAGCAGGGCCGAGCAGGCCTCGTACCCGGCCTGCTCGCCCCCCTCCTCCGGGGCCGTCACGACGACGGGCGGCCAGCCCCCGTCGGCGGCGGCCCGCTCGTACGCGGCGCGGGCGTCGACGGAGGAGTGGCGGGTTCCCGAGCCGATGAGGAGCGCCGGACGGCGGGCCCCCTGCTCGCGCAGGTGCTCCAGGAGCAGTCCGGTGACGGCGCCGCCGCGCAGGTCCACGTAGGGGGCGTCCGTCCGGGCCACCTCACGGCCGAGCGCCACGTAGGGCAGTCCCCGCTCGCGCAGCCCGGCGACGGCCGGGTCGTCCTCGCCGGGCTCGACGACGATGGCGCCGTCGATGTCGAGGGAGTGCAGCGGCGATCCGGACTGCACGGGCGGGACGAGGACGAGCGCGTAGCCGTGCACCATGGCCCGCTCGGCCGCGGCGGCGGCGATCTCCATGTAGAAGCCGAGCCGGGAGGGCCCGGCGGCCACCGCGAAGGGCATGGAGGAGGCGAGCGCGATGGCCTTGGCCTCGCCGTTGCGCAGGCGCTGGGCCCGCAGGTTGGGCCGGTACCCCAGCTCGGCGGCGGTCTGCTTGATGCGTTCGCGGGTCCGGGGGTCGACCTTGCCCAGTCCGTTGAGGGCGTGGGACACGGTGGTCGGCGACACGGAGGCGGCCCGGGCCACGTCGGCGATCGTCGGCTTGCGCCGGCGGGCGCCGTCGGCGGTACCGGAGGCGGAGCCAGAAGCGGAACCGGAACCGGAAGCGGAACTGGGCATCTGCGGAAGCGCTCCTCGCTCGGGCGGCCGGGTCGGTCCCCTCATCTTCGCCGAACCGCCCGCCGTCCTCCAGCCCCGCCCCGGGCGGGAGCGTGCGCCCGGGTGCCCCGGACGCACGCTCCTCGGCTCAGCGGTACCGGTAGATGATCCGGCCGCGGGTGAGGTCGTACGGGCTCAGCTCCACGAGCACCCGGTCCTCGGGCAGGATCTTGATGTAGTTCTTCCGGATCTTTCCGCTGATGTGCGCGAGCGCCTGGTGCCCGTTCTGGAGCTGCACCTTGAAGGTCGCGTTGCGCAGGCATTCGACGACGGTGCCTTCGACCTCGATGCCCTTGGCTGTTTTCGGCAATGTCTTCCGTTTCTCTCGGTTCAGGTGTGGTCCTGCTCAGGGGTGGTGCGGGTCAGCGGCGCACCAACTCGATGCAGCCGCCGGTGCGTTCGGCGCCGGCGCCTTCGAAGAGGGCGATGCCGGCCGGGTTGGCGGCGTCCACCTCGGCCCAGGCCGAGGTGATCTGCTGCCGGTGCAGCGACCCGAGGGCGTGGGCCAGCAGGGCCCGCCCGATGCCGCGTCGCCGGTCGTCGGCCCGCACGGCGACCAGTCCGATCCGGGCCCGGCGGCGGACCGCCGCCACCCGGACCAGTCCGGCGTACCGGCCGTCCCGGACCGCCACCGCGTACTTCGCCGGGTCCAGGGGCAGCGTATCGACCGGTCCGGGGAGGATCTCGGCCGGCATGGTGCGCCAGCCTACGGTGGCCTCGACCTCCGCGCGAATCGCCTGCTCCAGTGCGCGCAGCCGCTCCGGGTCCGCCTCGGTACCGGGCAGGACCGCCACTCCCGTGGGAGCTGTGGGCGCGGTGGGGACGGTGTACTCCCGCTCGCGGCGCCCGACGGTGAAGCCGAGGCGCTCCCAGCGCGCCGCGAGGCCGGGGTCGTCCTCGGCGACGAGGGTGTGGACGGGGCCGGGCAGATCCGCCAGCACGGCAGCGGCGAGCCGGTCGAATACCGGGTCCCGCCAGACGTCGACGCTGACGAAGAGCCGCCCGTCGGGCCGGTGCGCGAGGTCGCCGTGGCCGACGGTCCGGCCGTCCGACACGGCCTGCCACCGGGTTTCGGCGGTGCGGGTGATGATGACTGGTTCCATGGCTGTCGCCTTCCAGGAGTGCGCGGTCCGGGCACTCCCGACGACACCTGGGTCAGTCGCCCGCCGTGGGGAGAGCAGGGAGCACCCACGTCGATACAGCGTTCACGGGTCTCACCTCCTCGGCGGTCTTTCACGGCGCTGCGCACACTACCCGGGCAGCCGCTCCCCGCCCAACCGGTTTTCCGATGCCGCGGCGGCCCCCGGCGGCCGGCGTTCCGGAAAAAGTTTTCCACTGACGTCTATCGAACGGCCCTCCACTGGGAATGCTGCGTGTGTTCTCCCGCCCCGGTCCGACGCTCCGTCAGCTTCCCGCCCGGGCGGGCCTTCCGTACTGAGCCCTCGGGAGGTAACACGCCATGCAGTCCATCCCCGCCACGCCCGCCGCCCCCACCCGCCGCGGTCTCCTCGCCGGCCTCGGACTGGCCGCCGCCGGCCCGCTGCTCCTCGGCGGCGCCCCCCGCCCCGCACTCCCCCGGCCTGCCGAGCCGCCCGCCCCCGGCAGTGCGGCGGTCCTGCTCCGCCGGGCCTCCCTGGTGCTGACCATGGACCCCTCCCTCGGCAGCGGTCCTCTCGGCGCCCTGCAGAACGCCGACGTCCTGATGCGCGGCGGGGCGATCGCCGCCGTCGGCGCCGCACTGCCGGCGCCCCCCGGCGCCCGGGTGGTGGACAGCTCGGGCAAGCTGGTCATGCCGGGGTTCGTCGACACCCACAACCACCTCTGGCAGGCGATGTTCCGGGGCGGCTGCACCGACCGGGACCTGTTCGGCTGGTTCCGGTCCTGTACGGATCCCCAGCGCGGCCTCCTGACCCCGGACGCCCTCCACAGCTTCGTCCGGCTCGCCGCCCTCGACGCCGTGCAGTCGGGCGTGACCACGCTGGTCGACTGGGTGGACATCTTCTCCTACGACCTCGTCGAGAGTTACTTACGGGCCCTGGCCGGCACCGGCCTGCGGTTCACGTACGCCCTCTACCCGCCGGCCCCCGACGGGGCGCTGGCGGCGAAGGTCAAGAAGGAGCTCGTCGACCCGGTCCCGCTCGGCTCCTTCCAGGTCGCCACCCACGCGGCCCGGGCCGCCCAGGCCGACAACCGCGCCCACTGGGAGCTGGCCCAGGAGCTGGGGGTCATGCTCAACTCCCACGTCCTGGAACGCCCGGAGATGCGCGCCGACGACCCCATCGGCGTCCTCACCGACATCGGCGCGCTGGGCCCCCGGCTGCTGATGAACCACGCGATCCACCTGACGGACGCGGAGGTCGCCGCCGTCGCCGAGCGCGACGTGCGCCTGGCCCACTGCCCGCTCAGCAACATGCGGCTGGCCTCCGGGATCATGCGGCTGTCGGACCTCGGACGCAGGGGCGTCAAGGTCGGCCTCGGCCTGGACGGCGGCACCAACGACACCTCCGACTTCCACGCGCTCATGAAGTCGGCCATCGGCCTGCAGCGCGCCCGGTCGACCGAGGCCGACGTCTTCCCGCAGGTCGAGGACGTCCTGCGGATGGCCACCCTCGGCGGCGCCGAGGTCCTCGGCATCGCGGACCGGGTGGGTTCCCTGACCCCCGGCAAACGGGCCGACCTGCTGGTGGTGGACCCGGCCGCGCTGAACTTCGCACCGCGCTTCGACTGGATAGGCCAGATCGTCTTCAACGGGCGCCCCGAGAACGTCGAGGCCGTGTTCGTGGACGGACGGCCGCTGAAACTCGGCGGGCGCCTGGTCGACGTCGACACGGCACGGGTGGTCCGCGAGGCCGAGACGGCGGCCGCCCGGCTGCGTGCGGCGTAGCGGTCCGGGGCGCCGGGGGGAGCCCTGCCGCCCCGTGCCCGCGCGCCCGATCCCCCCGCCGGACTTACGATGTCGCTAGGCCGTGTGTTTTGGATCAGGCCTGCTCAGGCCTGATCCGAAAGGCCCGGCCCGCAGGACTCGGGGCAGTCGACGGCCGGTCTCTGGCCGGCGGGAAGCGGGCACCCATGGCTGAGCGGCTCAAAAGGTCCGGCCTGATCGGCGAACTCTCGGCGGAGTTCGCGGGGACCATGATCCTGATCCTCTTCGGCGTCGGCGTGGTGGCCCAGGTGGTCGCCGGCGGCGGCCTCACCACTCCGCCGGGCGGTCTCGGCAACCATGACAGCATCGCCTGGGCCTGGGGCCTGGGCGTCACCCTCGGCGTGTACGTCGCCGCCAGGCTGAGCGGTGCGCACCTCAACCCCGCGGTGACGCTCGCGCTCGCGGCGTTCAAGGGGTTCCCGTGGAAGCACGTGGCCCCGTACGCGCTGGCCCAGACGGCCGGCGCCTTCGTGGCCGCCCTCATCGTGCGCTGGAACTACTCCGAGGCGCTGGCGAAGGCGGACCCCGGCCACACCATCAAGACGCAGGGCGTGTTCTCCACGCTCCCGGCGAACGGCAATCCCAACCTGCCGGTCACCGAATGGGGCGCGCTGCGCGACCAGGTCATCGGCACCGCGATCCTGCTGCTGCTGATCCTCGCGGTCACCGACCTGCTCAACACTCCTCCCGGCGCCAACCTCGGCCCGTTCATCGTCGGCCTCATCGTGGTGGCGATCGGCATGGCCTGGGGCACCGACGCGGGCTACGCCATCAACCCGGCCCGTGACTTCGGCCCGCGCCTGGCGAGCTTCCTCACCGGCTACGGCGGAGCGTGGCGGGACCAGTACGGGCACTTCTACTTCTGGGTGCCCATCATCGGTCCGCTGATCGGCGCCCTGCTGGGAGCGGGTCTGTACAAGGTCTTCATCGGCCGGTACCTGCCGACCGCCGAGCCGGAGCCCCCGGGGCGCGTGCCGTCACCGGACGAGAGCTGATCCGACCCGCGAGGACGGGCCCAAGAGAGGCGGCAACCCATGGCTGACTTCGTCGGCGCAGTGGACCAGGGAACCACCAGCACGCGTTTCATGATCTTCGACCACGCGGGCAACGAGGTGGCCAGGCACCAGCTGGAGCACTCCCAGATCCTGCCCCGCTCGGGGTGGGTCGAGCACGACCCGGTCGAGATCTGGGAGCGCACCAACTCCGTGATCCAGAACGCCCTGCGGCACGGAAACCTTTCCGCGACCGACCTGGCGGCCATCGGCATCACCAACCAGCGGGAGACGACCGTCGTCTGGGACCCGCGCACCGGCCGCCCCTACTACAACGCCATCGTCTGGCAGGACACCCGCACAGACTCCATCGCCGCGGCGCTGGACCGCTCGGGGCAGGGTGACGTGATCCGGCGCAAGGCGGGCCTGCCGCCGGCGACCTACTTCTCCGGCGGCAAGATCCAGTGGATCCTGGAGAACGTCGACGGGGTCCGCGAGGCCGCCGAGCAGGGGCACGCCCTGTTCGGGAACACCGACTGCTGGGTGCTGTGGAACCTCACCGGCGGCCCCGACGGCGGCATCCACGCCACCGACGTCACCAACGCCAGCCGCACCATGCTGATGGACCTGGAGACCCTCGACTGGGACGACGAGCTGCTGGGCTTCTTCGGCGTCCCGCGGGCGATGCTGCCGTCCATCAACCCCTCCTCCCACCCCGAGGCGTACGGGCACGCCCGCACCTCGCGCCCCCTGCGGGCCGCCATCCCCATCACCGGGGTCCTCGGCGACCAGCAGGCGGCCACCGTCGGACAGGTCTGCTACGCCCCGGGCGAGGCCAAGAACACCTACGGCACCGGCAACTTCCTGGTGCTCAACACCGGTACCGAGCTGGTCCGTTCGCAACACGGTCTGCTGACCACCGTGGCGTACCAGTTCGCGGGCCAGCCGGCGGTCTACGCCCTGGAGGGCTCCATCGCCGTCACCGGCTCCGCGGTGCAGTGGCTGCGCGACCAGCTGAAGATCATCACGGATGCCGCCGAGACCGAGCGCCTGGCCTCCACCGTCGAGGACAGCGGCGGCATCTACTTCGTGCCGGCCTTCTCCGGCCTGTTCGCCCCGTACTGGCGCTCGGACGCCCGCGGCGCGATCGTCGGGCTCGCCCGCTACCACGACAACGGCCACCTGGCCCGGGCCACCCTGGAGGCCATCTGCTACCAGAGCCGCGACGTGGTGGAGGCCATGGAGCAGGACTCCGGCGTCCACCTGGACGTGCTCAAGGTGGACGGCGGCGTGACGGCCAACGACCTGTGCATGCAGATCCAGGCCGACGTCCTCGGCGTGCCGGTCAGCCGGCCGGTCGTCGCCGAGACGACCGCGCTCGGCGCGGCCTACGCCGCCGGACTGGCGACGGGGTTCTGGCGGGACACGGACGAACTGCGCACCCACTGGCAGGAGTCCAAGCGCTGGGAGCCCCAGTGGACCCAGGAGCAGCGGGAGGAGGGCTACGCGGGCTGGAAGAAGGCCGTGGAGCGCACCCTCGACTGGGCCAAGGTCGAATAGCCGTACCAACGGACGCCGGAGCGGCCCGCGAAGGGCCCGCTCCGGCGTCGCGGTGCGGCGGGGCCGCCCCGTGGTGGGCGTCAGCCGCGGCGCAGGCGGGTGGCCAGGGCGGCCATCGCCGCCATCAGCGCGGGCAGCACCAGCATCGCCCACCGCAGGGTCGTCGCCTCCGCCAGGGCGCCGATGATCGGCGGGCCCGCCAGGAAGCCGACGTAGCCCACCGCCGAGACGGCGGCGATGGAGGAGCCGGTGCGCTCGGGCCGCAGCCCGGCGGCGTGGGCGAAGACGAGCGGGATGACGGCGGCCATGCCCAGCCCCAGCAGCCCGTAGCCGACGAAGCCCGCCGCCGTCGTGGCCACCAGGATCGGGACGAGTGCCCCCGCCCCGGCCACCGCCGCGCACAGCAGCGTGAAGCGGACGGTGCCGAGGCGGGAGCGCAGCCGGTCCGCGCCGAGCCGGCCGGCCACCATGCCGGCGGAGAAGACTGCGTAGCCCAGGCCCGCCGCCCCCGGTGAGGCCCCGGTCTCCTCCTTCAGGTAGACCGCGCCCCAGTCGTTGACCACGCCCTCCCCCATCAGCGCGCAGAACGCCACCAGGCCCGGGATCCACAGGCCGGGACCGGGCAGGGCCAGCAGGGGGTCCCGCCGCGCGGGGCCCTCGGCCGGGGGCGGGTCGGGGGCCAGGGCGGTGGCCGCCGCGCCCGCCACCGCCAGCAGGACGAGGGCCGCCACCGTGAAGTGGGCCCGGATGCCGACCCCGGCGGAGGCGGCCAGCCCGCCGGCGGTGGCCCCGGCGATGCCGCCGAGGCTGAACATGGCGTGGAACCCGCCGAGGACGGGGCGCCCGTAGGCACGTTCGACGAGGACGCCCTGGGTGTTCATCGCGACGTCGACGGCCGTGTTGCCGCACGCGAACAGGGCCAGGGCCGCCGTCAGCACGGCCAGGTCGGGGACGTGGGGCAGGCTCGCGAGGGCGCCCAGGTAGGCCGCCATGCCCACGCACAGGACCGTGCGGCTGCCGTACCGGGCGACCAGGCCGCCGACCAGCGGGAGCCCGAGGAAGGCCCCGCCGCTCAGGCCGACGAGGGCCACGGCCAGTTCCCCGGCGGACAGGTCCAGCCGGCCCTGGACGGCGGGGACCCGGGCCGCCCAGGTGGCGAAGGCGGCTCCGGTGACGAAGAAGACCGCGCAGACGGCGAGCCGCATCGTCCGCGGGCTCCGGCCGCCGCCCGGGTGCCGGTCCCGCGACCGGTCGTCGCCCCCGTCGCCGTTCCGGTGCCGGTCGCCGGCCGTGGGTGCCGTCCGTCCGTCCGCGATACCGCGCTCGGGCTCGTCGCGCATCCGCTCGGTCCCCTGTCGTCGTGTCACCGCTCCGCGTCGGCCGTCCGCCGGGTCAGGGCGATCAGCGCCTCCCGTTCCTCGACAAGGACCTTGTACAGGACTTCGGCGTAGCGCCGCATCGTCGTCCGGTCGTTGGGCGGGCCGAAGGAGCTGAAGCTCTGGCCCAGCACCAGGCGGCGCAGGCAGATGTCCTCGCTCACCGGGTACTGCGCCGGATCGTAGTGGTGTCCGGGCCGGGCGTGTCCGCAGCTCCAGGGGCAGCCGCGGCCGTAGCCGCGCAGTTCCCGGAAGAGGGTCTGCCCGGGGACGGGCTGCGGCTGCCAGCGCATGATGTGCAGACCCTCGGCGTTCACCGCCCGGGCGAGGGCGTCGCGGAAGGCGGCGACGGGCAGGCCGTCGAGTCCGAGTTCCTCGGGCATGACCAGCAGCGGGTAGAAGAAGTAGACGTGCGTGCGGTCCTCGGGGACGGTCGGCGTACGGATGCCGGGCACTCCGGCGAGGGCGCGGGTGAGCTCCGCGCCGTTGGCCTGCCGGGCGCGGGACATCTGCGGCAGCCGGGTGAGCTGGGAGCGGGCGAAGGCGGCGGCGAGGACGTCGATGCGGTAGTTCCAGCCCATGATGCGGGCGTTGTAGTCGCGGCTCTGGCCGGGGAGTTCCTCGCCGAACATCAGCACCCGCCGGGCCAGCCGGTGCTGTTCCTCGTCGCGGGTGGCGAACAGCCCGCCCTCGCCGAGGGCGGAGAGGGTCTTGGAGCCGTTGAGGCTGGCGCCGCTCATCGTGCCCAGCGACCCCACCGGGCGGCCCCGGTACTCGGCGCCGTGCGCCTGGGAGGCGTCCTCGACCAGGACGAGGCCCCGGCGGTCGGTGATCTCCCGCAGGGCGTCGTGATCGGCGGGCAGGCCGTTGAGGTCCACGGCGACCACGGCACGGGTACGGTCGGTGATCCGTTCCTCGATCCGGGCCGGGTCGATGTTGAAGGTCTCGGCGTCGGTGTCCACGAACACCGGGATCGCGTTGGCCTGGAGCACGCAGGAGGCCGAGGCCAGGAAGGTGTCGGCCGGTACGAGCACCTCGTCGCCCGGCTCCACCCCGGCGGCCGCGATGGCCATGTGCAGGGCGGCCGTGCCGGAGTTGGCGGCGACCACGTAGGGCATGCCGGTGAACTCGGCCCAGGCGTCCTCCAGTTCGCGGACCGTGCGCATCGGCCAGTGCCAGGGGGTCGCCTGGTCCAGGGCGTCGAGCACGGCCTTGCGGTCGGCGTCGGTGACCTGCGGCCAGGGAGCCACCTCGTGCCCGGCCAGCAGCGGGGTCCCTCCGTCCACGGCTAGCACGTCCCGGCCTCCTCACGGACCCCGGCGGCGGCGCCCGCCGTCAGCACGCGGCGGGCCGGTGCCTCACGGCGGAACACCGCCCGGGCGGAGGGCACCTCGGGGAAGGCGCCGAGCAGGGAGGTGAGGGCCGTGAGCCCCTCGGTCAGCGGGATTCGCGGGGCGAAGCCCAGCCCCGTCAGACGGGTGACGTCGGCGAGCAGGGTGAAGCTGTCGGCCAGGCTGGAGGTGTCGGCGTCCAGCAGCGCCGGGCGGCCGGTCGCCGTCCCCACCGCGGCGGCCAGCTCGCGCATCGAGACGGCGGTGCCGGTGCCCAGGTTGTACGTCTCGCCGTCGGCGCCGCGGGCGGCCAGGAACAGCATGGCCCGGCACAGGTCCTCGACGTGGATGAAGTCGCGGCGCTTGAGGTCGATGTCGCCGACCACCGGGATGGGCCGTTCGTTGAGGTGCCAGCGCAGGAACTGCGAGACCTCGCCGCCCGCACGGCGCGGGTCCTCGCCGGGGCCGTAGACGACGAAGGAGCGGCCGATGACGACGGGCAGTCCGGCCGTCGCGTACAGGCTGCGCAGGGTCAGCTCGCCGGAGAGCTTCGAGGCGCCGTAGGGCAGGAACGGCCGCGTGGGGTGGTCCTCGCGGATCGGGCTGTCGAGCGGGGTGCCGTAGACGATGGCGGAGGAGAGGTAGACCAGGCGGCGCACGCCCAGTTCCAGGCAGGCGTTGCCGACGTTGCAGGTGCCGAGGGCGTTGAGCTGGAAGTCGCGGCGGGGGTCGGCGACCGACTCGGTGCCGCTGGCGTTGCCGGCCAGGTGGAACACGGCGTCTGCGCCCTGCAGCGCCAATAAGGTCTCGCCGTAGTCGCGCAGGTCGGCGCGGACGTGGGAGACGCCGGGCAGGGCTTCGAGTTCGGCGGGGAGGGGGGCGTGGTCGACGACGGTGACCTTGAGGGACAGCAGGCTGAGGGCCGTGACGAGGTGCCGGCCGACGAATCCGGCTCCGCCGGTGACGGCCACTGACGCGTAGGGGGTTTCGGGGAGGTGGGGACCGTGGTGCACGATCGCTCCATTCGAGGTTCAGGGCGAGGGAGTGGACGGGCACGGGCGCACGCCGGCCGGTGGTCACCCGGGGAGCACCCGTCTGCCGGCGCGCACCGGTCGGTGCGCTCGAAACGGCGGTGCTGTTCAACCCTGGCCCGGACCGCGGTGACGCTTGCGCACCTGATCGGTTACGGCTCGACCAGTTCACCACGCCGCCTCCCCGGCGGCGCAAGGGGGGCCGGGGAGACTGGCCGAGACTGCCCGCCTCTCGGCCGTACGGCGGCGAGAAGAGCGGAGCCGGTATGTTTCCGCGACGGGCGAGGGCGGAGGGAGCCGTTCCGACCGAACCGGAAGGGCGACGGGGGCTCCGCGCGGCGGGCGCGGATGGCTGGTTCCCCGGGGGCTCGGGCGGGCCCGAATCCTGTGGTGCGCACGGCTGCTGACGGAGGGTCCCGTCTTCTTCCCCGAGCCGTCCTCAAGCCTGGGGACCCGCTCCTGACCTGCGTCGTCTCGGATCACAAGACGGCTCGGTCCGCCATCCGGTCACGCTCTTGCCGGGGAGGCCACACCCGGGCAACTATTCCTATCAATCCGATGGGAAAGGTGGGGATCGGATGCCGTCTTCCGTACGCGCCCTCCCCGCGCCTCCCGGCAGCCGGCCCGGCGCCGCCCGACGACCTCCCGGAGCAGCCGACATGACCACCGCCGTTCCCTCCGACGCACGGCGCCGCGCGCTGTTGCGGACCGCCCGCGACGTGGCGGACGACCTGGCCGCGGACGCCATAGCCCGCGACCGGGCGGGCGAGCCGCCGGCCGACGAGACCGCCCGGCTCCGCGAGGCGGGCCTGCCCGCGGCCCTCACTCCGCCGAGGTCGGGCCGCGGGACCGACTGGCGGACCGGATGCGCCGTCATACGGGAGGTGTCCGCGGCGGACGGCTCGATCGGCGAGGTGCTCGCCCGCCACTACGCGCACACGTGGAGCGGACGGTTCTACGCCACCGACCAGCAAGCCGCCGCCCTGGAGGAGGAGTCGGCGCGCGGACAGTGGCTGTGGACCGGGGCGGTCCACCCGCCCGCGCCCCACGAGGACGCCGGCCCGCCGGACCTGACGCTGCGACCGCGGGCGACGGGCCACGTACTGGAGGGGCGCCGCCCCGTGGACACGGTGGTGGCCACCGCCGACCAGATCCTGGTGGACGCCGTGTGCGCCGCGACGGGGGACGTCCTGGTCGTGCGGATCCCGCCCGGGGCGCGCGGGGTGCACGTCGAACCGGCCCGCGTCCGCCTGGGGCAGCGGGTCGCCGGCGCGGGCGAGGCCGTCTTCGACCGCGTGGCCGTCGCGCCGGGGCAGGTGCTGGGCCGCCGGCCCCGCGACGAGGAGTCGGCCGCGCCCTTCACCGCGCTGGCCGAGCCGGCGCTCCGGCTCGCCCTCTGTCACGTCGGTCTCGGCATCGCGGAGGGCGCCCTGGGCGAGACCCGAGACCTCAGCCGCAGCGGCCGCGCCCACCGGCTGCCCGGCGAGGACCCCGACCTCTTCCTGGCGTACGGGGAACTGGCCTCCGCCGCCCAGACGGCCACCGCCGTGGCCGACCGGGCCACGGAGGTGATGGCGCAGGCCCTCGACGCCGGCGCCCGGCTCGACGCGGAGGAGGCGGCGGCCGTCGCCGCCCTGGTCGCCACGGCCGAGACCGTCACCTCGAAGGCCGCCCTGCACATCACCGCCCGGGTGCTGGAGTTCGCCGACGCCCCCGGCCTCGACCGGTTCTGGCGCAACGCCCGCGTCCTGACCTCCCAGCGCCCGGCAGCGCACCGGCTGCGTTCCATCGGCGAGCACTACCTCAACGGCTCGCACCGCGCGATGGCGGGCACCTTCCGCTGACCCCCGCGCCGGGCCGGGGCCGGGCCCCCCGCCCCGGGCGCGGCGGCGCACCCGCGCGGGACGCCGGCCGGCCCCGTACGCGATACTGTCGGCATGCGGATCTCAGCCAGGGCGGACTACGCGGTACGTGCCGCACTGCAGCTCGCCGCATCCCAGGACGAAGACGAGCCGCTCAAGGCCGAGGCCATCGCCGAGGCCCAGGACATCCCGCACAAGTTCCTGGAGGGCATCCTCGGCGACATGCGCCGGGGCGGGCTCGTGGTCAGCCGGCGCGGCGGCAACGGCGGCTACCGGCTGGCCAGGCCCGCCGCGTCCATCAGCATCGCCGACGTCATCCGCGTGGTGGACGGACCGCTCGTCTCGGTGCGCGGGGTGCGTCCGCCGGACCTCTCCTACACCGGCCCCGCGGAGTCCCTGCTCCCCCTGTGGATCGCCCTGCGCGCCAACGTCCGGGAGATCCTCGACGGGGTGTCCCTCGCCGACGTCGCCTCCTGCGAGCTGCCCGCCGGGGTGTCCGCCCTGGCCCACACCCCCGGCGCCTGGACCAACCCCTGACCGTCCCGGCCCCCTGACCCCCCTGGCCCACCTGGGCGTTCTCGGATCCCGAGACGGCTGCGTCCACCATCCGGTCACCCTCTTGGGGCGGGTACCCCCGTCTGCCAATATGCCTACCAACCAGGTGGGAAAACTAGGAATCCAGGGAGGCGACCCATGCGCACACCGCACCGTGCCGGACGGACGCCGTCCCTGATCTCCCGCCGGCACATCGACCTGGCCCGTACCGCCAGCGCCATCTGTCAGCCTTCCTGACCCCGCTCCCGGCCCGGATCCACGGGCGGAGCGCCGTCCGTACGGCGGGCCACCGCCCGCCCACCATGCGGACCCCGCTCTCACCCTCCGGTCCGCCCGGGCCCCGCCGCCGCGCTCCCGCAGCCGATGGCCGGGACCGTGCACGCCGATGCCCCTCGACGCCCGTCGCCGCACCCGCACCGCATCTCCCCTACACCCATCCCCGAAAGGACACCTCCGTGTCTGCCGCAAGAACGCGCACCGCCCTTCGCACCCTCGCCGCCACCGCCGCGCTCCCCCTGCTGCTCACCGCCTGCGGCTACGGCTCCGAGGCCAAGAAGGAGGAGCCCAAGGCGGCCGGGGCGTCCGCCGAGGGTGCCAAGGCGCTCTCCGCGTCCGAGGTCCGGATCGGGTACTTCCCGAACCTGACGCACGCCACCGCCCTGGTCGGCCTCCAGGAAGGCCTCATCGCCAAGGAGCTCGGCGCCACCGCCATCAAGCCGCAGACCTTCAACGCCGGCCCCTCCGAGATCGAGGCCCTCAACGGCGGCTCCCTCGACATCGGCTTCATCGGCCCCTCCCCCTCCATCAACGGCTACGTCAAGTCCAAGGGCTCCAACCTGCGGATCATCTCCGGCTCCGCCTCCGGCGGCGTCAAGCTCGTCGTCAACCCCGACAAGATCAAGACCCTCGACGACCTCAAGGGCAAGAAGATCGCCACCCCGCAGAAGGGCAACACCCAGGACGTCGCGTTCCTGAACTGGATCTCCGAGAAGGGCTGGAGCGTCGACCCCGAGTCCGGCAAGGGCGACGTCTCCGTCGTCCGCACCGACAACAAGGTCACCCCCGACGCCTTCAAGCAGGGCTCCATCGACGGCG